>NZ_CM149661.1:787500-1441259 GCF_056173165.1 Pseudoalteromonas sp. QJM3NY_12 | reverse complement strand
CAGTGATTTTGCCATCATTCATAACTATGCTAGCTCCTTCTAATACACCTTGATCTGAAGATGTATGCAAAGTTGCATTAATAATTGCCAGTGACTCTGCGCTCACGGTACCCGATGCTAATAGCCCTGCAGCAACCAGAGAAAGCGAAAACGAACGTGATAATTTTTTCATTCTGGGTGCTCCTTATTGTTGACCTAACATAAAATCACTTTGTGCTTGGAATGCGCTATCGTTTCTATCGTAAACTTTTGCACCATCAACAAACACTTGCTCTGCTTTTGCATAAACACTAAACGGGCTTTGATTCCAAATAACAACATCAGCTTGTTTGCCTGCTTCAAGTGAGCCTGTTTTATCTTCAATACCTAACGATTTAGCGGCGTTAGCTGTGATCCACTTAATTGCATGCTGCTCAGAAATATCAAACCCATTTTGGTTTGCACTGTACATTACTTTAGCGGCTTCTTGGTTTAAGCGTTGAATCGTCGTGTCAGAATCTGAGTGCACAACGGCACATGAGTTTTTAACTGCATCAACAATAGCTACGTTCTCTTGCACCATATCGTAGGCTTCCATTTTAAAGCCCCACCAGTCTGGCCAAAGTGCTGCACACGAGCCATTTTCAGCTAATAAATCAGCAATTTTATAGGCTTCAATTCCGTGGTGGAATGTGCCCGCATGATAATTAAACTCTTTAGAAAGGTCGATCATCATCGCCATTTCTTCTGCTTTGTAGCAGTGATTATGAATACGAACGTCACCTTCTAAAACACCGCGTAATGTATCGTATTTAATATCACGATGTGGAGCTTCTGGGTTTTTACCCGCAGCGTAATCAGCATCGTATTTATCCCACTCACGCTTATATTCTTGAGCGCCAATCCAAGCTGTACGATATCCTGCCATATTACCCATACGTGTCATCGGTAATACGCCTTTACGACCGTAAACACGTTTAGGGTTTTCACCACATGCCATTTTTAAACCGTATGGTGCATTAGGAAATTTCATCCCTTGCATGGTGTGAGCCGGTACATTTTTAAGGGTAACGCCACGTCCACCGAATAAATTAGCCGAACCCGGTAAAATTTGTAATGACGTAATACCGCCTTCACGTGCGCGATTGAAACCTGGATCTTGTGGCCAAATTGAATGCTCAACCCATACTTCTGCAGTATTTGGACTGGTCATTTCGTTACCATCTTGATGAGACTCAACCGATGGATTTGGATAAGCACCTAAATGTGAATGAACGTCAATAATGCCTGGTGTTACCCATTTACCTTGTGCGTCGATGGTGGTATCTGCATCAGCGGTTAAATCTTTACCAATTTGCTGCACTTTACCGTCGACAATTAATACATCAGCTTCATCTAAACGCTCACCCGTCCCTGTTAATACAGTCGCATTGGTGATTAACGTGCTTGATGTCGCTACCGGTTGGTAAGTACTTGGGTATGGGTTTTTATTAATGGTTACTTTGTCATCTTGTGGGCCGCTTTCTTGGCAACCAACAAGTGCTGCTGCTAAACCAACAGCTAACAATGAGGGAGCAAATTTTTGCATGTTTTTAGGTTCTCCTGTTTTTTTACTACTTTAGCGAAAGCAAACGCATAAAGCTAAAAAAACAGGTGAAAAGGCGGTTATTTAAGGTGAATTTCTGTAATTATTTTTTTATATAATTGTTATAAAGCTTATCCAGAGCTCCTTCGGTGGTGAGCGATGGATCTTTACTTATAAAGTGTTTAACCGTTCGTGTTACAAAATCCGAATTTTGCTTATGTAATTTTGAAAAATCTTTAATCAATGTATTACCATCTTTTGCGGCTGTAACTTTATCATGACGATGTCTGTATTGACTCAATGCCTTATTAAAATCACCTTGATAGTCTTCCACTAAAATTTTATAAAAGTCACTTTTTTGTACTTTTAATACAGTAATGCAATAGTTAAGCGCTTCTTTGAAATCGGTAAATACAGTGCCTTCAACATCAAACTCTTTAGTTTTTTCACGCACTGTGACACGTGCTTCCTCAGTGGCATAACTAAAGCCCGTAAAGGCGAGTCGCTCAGCCGCTTCTTTACCTAGCTTCATACCTGCTTGAATACTATGCGCAAATTCATCACTCATATCAGCGAGTTCGTTTTCTTCCCACATGTTGTAAACACGCAGAGGTTTTGCATACTTATTAGATAATTTCTTTTTAAGTTTGCTAAATCGCTCATCAATGGTCATTAATCGCTCATTGTGAAGTAATGCATGGCATTCGTAACAGGCTGCAATGGCAACAAAGTCAGCTTCTTCACCTAGATCTATAATACTTTGTAGCATATGCAATGGCGGGCAATGATCGCGCTCTGTTGCCTCACAGCCGCAATAAAAACATTGGTTAAAATGCTGTTGCTCACACGCATAAGCTTGCTGGTAGTAACTTGCTAACGTTTTATTCACAATTGCGCTCCAAAAATATAAATGCCACAAATTTAGGGCGCGATAATAACAGCCTGAAAAAATATTTCAGTAGGAAAACGCTAAAGTGTGTCAAAAATAAATTATTTATGAACAACTTTTCATACACCTACAAAATTGCACGATTTATATACACATCTTCTTACAGCTTACCCCATTCAGTTAACAACATTCCGGCTACATTAAGCAATACTTAAGTTGCATATAAACAAAGAGGCAAATACTATGATTTCTTTCAAAGCAACTCTATATTCAACTGTATTATTGGGCGCAGCAACATTAACAGCTCCTGTAATGGCGGCCACTTTTGTTGCCGCTGATTCATCACCCGGTACCCAAGCTTGCATGGCCGTTGCATCTAACAAAAGGTTGACACTTCACAGAGCCATGAAAGATCTGCGAATTAGTAAACATGTAATTGGCAAAAAATTACTCTGTAATGATTTATCAATGGGTGATTTTGTAGCGCTGTATGATTTAAATAAATCAGCACGCTTTTTAAATATTGAAGCGTCTACTAGTACGTCAATAAGAGATTTAGCAAAAGCAAACAAACCGCTTGTGGTTATTATGGCGGGGTCTAAATAATATTACAGGTTTTAAATGCGTTTAATTTACTCGAGTCAAACACGTTAAGCAGGGCTTAGTACCTGCTTAACGTATATTTATTATTAAATAAGCGCTGCCAACAAACCAAATAAGCCTCCAAACACCCCACCCCATACAACGAGCCAACCTAAGTGTTCGCGGATCATGGTTTGAATTATTTCTTTCACCATTTTAGGGGTGAGTTCATCTAAGCGTTCATCCACTAACTTAAGCACCGTATTATGCAAACTTTCCGCGTTATTACCTTGGGTTAACATATCGCTTAATAGTGTTTTAAAATCGTCGGTGTCGCTTATTTGCACCAGTGATGATTGCATTTTTTCAATAAACTTTTCTCGCATTGGCTCAACGGCTTCAGTGCCGCCAAACATTGCAAGCATGCTACCAAATTGTGATTGCTCAATAACCACTAACAAATTATCGAATGCGGGATTTAAATCCACCTTATAAATAACTGACTCAAAGTCTATCGTTGGTTGAGCCTTGCTTAGAAGCTTGTCTATTTTATGCTCAGAAAAGAACTCCGTAAGTATTAAGTTTCTTATAGCCACTTTAAAACTTTCAAACTTAAGTGCAATTACACCCGAACCATATAAAAACGGCACTTTTTCAAACAGCATATGAATAGCGAGTAAGTTTGTAACTGCACCGGAGAGTGCAAATAAGCCCACAGAAAGTACAATGGTTTGTTCAAATACAAAACCAATAACAACACAACACGCTGCTAATAAGTTAGTGATAAAACTTTTATTCATTTTTATTCCATTTCAGTGATTTGTATCAGAAATTGATAGTATTAATTTTACACCGATTAATTTGTTTATTTAATCCCTTTTTGCCATAGTTTATTTATAGGTTTAAAAGGTGACTATTGTTATGTGGAAAACAATCAATCAAGAGATCAGCCAGGCTATCCATTATGATTTTAAACACACCCATAAACGTCAGTTGCAAAACACATCCACCGATAAGTTGTTTCATTTAAGCGATGGCAAGCACAATTACTTAGTTAAAGTTGGGCAAAAACATGAGCTAGAGCGCTTTGAGGCTCAAGCTCAAGGCTTAAAACAGCTTACTCAAAACAGTGTATTTATGGTGCCAGACTGTATTATAACTGGGGCCAATATAGAATACGCCTTCATTGTATTAGAGTGGCTTACATTTGACGAGCTTCCCCACACTCATTGGTCAACTATGGGGGAGCATCTTGCCATGTTACATCAAAAACACCAGCAAGCGATGTTTGGTTTTGATACCGACAATTATTTAAGCTCAACGCTTCAGCCTAATCAGTGGCATAAAAAATGGGATGTATTTTTTGCAGAAGAACGTATTGGTTGGCAATTACAACTATTAGCTGAAAAAGACATTGTACTTTCAGACCCCGAACAACTAATAAATTTAGTAAAAGAGACACTGCATAATCATCATGTTTTACCCTCATTATTACATGGCGATTTTTGGCGTGGTAACCTGGGCTTTGTAAATAACATTCCGACCTTGTTTGACCCCGCCTGCTATTACGGTGATCGGGAAGTCGATATTGCTATGAGCGAGCTCTATGCTCCCCTTCCAGAGGATTTTTATGATACCTACAAGCACCACTACCCTTTAGCACAGGGTTATGAGCAACGTAAGCTTGTTTATCAGCTTTACCCTGTTTTAAACAACGCTAACATTTTTGCGGGTCATTATCTAAATCAGGCTAAAGAGCACGTTGATAAACTAATAAACTTACTAGACTAAACTCGTAAACTAAAATAAATGCAGTAAACAAGATATAAGCACTATATTTAGTGTAAGCCCGTTGTGTGCTACCCACGTAAAAAAACTTAGTTTTTATGAGGTGTTATTATGAAAGACTTTTTATCACAACGCATCGCCTGTCCACATTGTGGACACCATATTCATTTAGATCTCGATGCCAGTATGGGCGATCAAGACTACTATGAAGAATGTAGTGCCTGTTGTAACCTTATACACTTGAACATGCATATAGACTATGCACGTAACAAGTTAGAGTTACATGTGGACAGCGATGACGAACAAATATTTTAGCTATGTTGGCGCATGTAGTTTTCAACGGTGTTTATAATTGTGTAGGTTTGCTGGTCGACTTCAATATTGAACTCATCACCCACAACGGCTTCACCTAAATTAGTTATATCGAGTGTTTCTGGTATTAGATGCAACCAAAAGCCAAACTCATCAATATTACCCACCGTTAAACTTGCACCATTAACAGATACAAATCCTTTGTATAACACATATTTTTGCCATTTTTGTGGCAGGCTGAGCTGTATTTTGTAGTTGTTTTCTAACTTCACTATTTGCGCAATTTTTGCGGTGCAATGAATATGTCCAGATACAATATGCCCACCCAACTCAGTACCAAATGACACTGAACGCTCGTAATTAACTAAACTACCCAATTCCAGTTGCCCAAGATTAGTTAGCTGCAGAGTTTCGTGAATAACATCAAAATGCACTTGAGCAACCACATCGTGATTACTTAGCTCTACTTTTACCACAGTCAAACAGCAACCATTTATAGCGATGCTGGCACCTAAGTCTAAATGCTTCACGTATTGCTCATTGACAGAAACTACTAGACGCAATACGCCCTGCGCATGGGTTTTAGAAACTACCGTTGCTTGAGTTTGAATAATACCGGTAAACATAAAAATCGCTTCTATTTCTTACAAAGTACTAGTTTAACGTATCAAAAGACAAAATCATTCACTTAATAGCACTTATTCATGGTTATTTTCACCACCAAGATGAATTAAATACAAACACCGACCACCAGCATAGCTTGGCAGATCACAATAGATTACAATGCGACTATGTTTTTCTGAATAGCTGTTTTTTATGACTTTTTGTAGTTGGGAAGCCAAACGTTTACTTTCTCTTGCCGTTCCCGTTTTTTTAGCACAAGTAACTTTAGTATTAATGTCTGTGGTTGACACCATTATGGCCGGACAAGTGAGCCCTACCGATTTAGCTGCACTATCAATTGCAACGGGGATATGGAACCCAATTTTATTAGCAATACAAGGGATTTTATTAGCATTAACGGGCGTTATTGCCCAATTCGCTGGTGCTAAAGATCGTAACGGCATCAGCCATTATTTTCAGCAATCCCTTTATTTAACACTCCTTTTAAGTATTGCTGGTTTTAGTGCGGCGCAGCTTGCCAATACTGTTATTTTACAGCTAAACACCACCCCAGCAATTGCTGGACTTGCCTTTGACTACATTCATTTTGTTAAGTGGGGTGTATTTGGCTTTTTAATTTTTACCGTTTACAGAAATATGACTGAAGGCATGGGGATGACCAAGCCTGCATTTTATATTAGTCTACTGGGGCTTGCGGTAAACATTCCACTCAATTATATTTTTATCAATGGCTTATTTGGCCTACCAGCTTTTGGCGGAGCCGGTTGTGGTATTGCTACCGCACTCGTATTTACTGTTATGGCCATTGCGCAGGTGACTTATTGCCAGCTCAGCAAAAAAGTAGACGCTAAAGGCTTATTAACTGGCTTTGAAAAACCTAACTTTAAAACCATAGGTATTATTACCAAACTCGGTATTCCTATATCACTAGCCACTTTTTTTGAAGTAACCTTGTTTGCCTGTATACCTTTATTTATTGCGCACTTAGGTGCAGTGGCCGTATCTGGCCATCAAATTGCAGCCAGTGTTACGGCACTATTATTTATGATGCCTCTTAGCCTCTCAATTGCAATTAGCATACGAATTGGTAATTTATTTGGGCAAAATCATTTAGACCAATTAAAAGTAGCCGTGTCTACAAGTTATATTTTAGCGGCAATTATCGCCCTATTTATCGCTTTTATTACTTTTATAGGTCGCGATGTGATTAGCCAGCTTTATAGCGATAGCCCTGCGGTACTCGCACTTGCTTCATCAATTATGATTTTAGCCTGTATTTATCAACTTCCTGATGCATTACAAGTAGCTGCAAATGGTATATTGAGAGGCTTAAAGCACACAGCCCCTATTTCTTATATTACTTTTATCTCTTATTGGTTAATCGGCTTTAGTTTAGGCTACGTATTAGCAAGAACAGACTTAATAGTGCCAGCAATGGGCCCGCATGGTTTTTGGATAGGCATTATCGTTGGATTATCAGTTGCAGCTGTACTACTGATGCTGACAGTGCATAGGCGATTTAAACGTGAACCATTTATTCTCTCTTAATCAATCTATAACTACCACACTGCCACTTAAGCGGTTACTGGCAGTGTGTTGTGTCTTACTTTTTGGCTGCTCAAAGCAGCCCAGTGAGGCAAATAAAACCTATTTGTCTCGCTTAAGTAATACTTTGCAAGTTCCTAAAAAAAATACAAATTCACTACAACAACTTACTTTAATTGAGCCTGTTGAAGCTTTACAACCAGCAATTAAAATTGGCATAACTGAACTTGCTGGTATTAGCCAATGTAAACTGAACGTTTTAATAAGCGAGCATAATAATCAGTTAGGTAAAACAGCCACCGCTGCTAGTCAATTGAAGTACCAAATAGATTTTATTCAAAGCGCGCAAAACTGTTTAAATAGCTTGGATAAACAAAGCAAGATTTACAACAAAATTGCTGCGGCAAAAACTCAAAAACAAGCTCAGCTCACTCAGTTTTTCAACAATATGTTATTTAGTGAACCCGAGCTCAACAGCAGTTGGCAATTAACCGGCCAAGAGCTCAGCACTCAACCGGCTGGGTTTAGCGACACAGTTGAGGGGCTTAAAAAGCTAACTACCATAAAACAGCTAATAGAAAACCAAAATAGTATGGCAATAAACAGTGATGATATTTTGTCAGCGCTTGAGCCGCTTAACAAATACGAGTTTAACCAACAACTTATTCAAGCCGCGCGTGAACAAATTAGCTTAAATCATGCGGCCACCCAGTTTGTAAATACTTTAACGCTCGAAGATATATGCCCAAAGGGTAAAAACAAGCAGCAAGCTAAAATTGTCAGTAATATATTCAATAAATATTATTTAAAACAAATTCAGCCTTATCAAGCGCAGCTTAGTGGTTATTTAGAAACATTGCAGCCGCTGTATGTGCAGCTGTGGTTTAATCAAGCAGTAAGCAGTGAAGAGATAAATGCTCTTCTTGACCCAAACGCTAAAAACTTACTCGCTCAGCTAAAATCGTCAGCAAAAGAGCATGTTATATGGTGGCAAAAATTTTATAAAACGTGTGAAATCAGTCCAATATGAATAAAAAAACGGCAAATAAACTCAAATAGCATAAACATGCTTGATTCACTCCCCATCACGCTATATATTAGCGACCGTTGTTAAGCAATTAACAACTCTTAAATACATGCAATACGACTGTAGCTCAGTTGGGCGAGATTGGACCGAAGCGAAGCTTCGCAGCCGAACGAGGTGGAGGCAGGACGCCGACAGGATGAAGCTTCATGGACGAATTAAATAGTATGTAGACTTATAGTACGACTGTAGCTCAGTTGGTTAGAGCACTACCTTGACATGGTAGGGGTCGGTGGTTCGAATCCACTCAGTCGTACCAAAATTAGTAAATAATGTATTTAAAGTACGTTGAAGGAAAGAGCACTACCTACTCTTGATCACCCGGTCCAGAGGTATGTGGTTCGAATCCACTCAGTCGTACCAAAATTAGTAAATAATGTATTTAAAGTACGTTGAAGGAAAGAGCACTACCTACTCTTGATCACCCGATCCAGAGGTCGGTGGTTCGAATCCACTCAGTCGTACCAAAATTAGTAAATAATGTATTTAAAGTACGTTGAAGGAAAGAGCACTACCCACTCTTGATCACCCGGTCCAGAGGTCGGTGGTTCGAATCTACTCAGTCGTACCAAATATACTTCACCCCTAAAAGTATATTTAATTTAAGAATTTAAAATTGTACGACTGTAGCTCAGTTGGTTAGAGCACTACCTTGACATGGTAGGGGTCGGTGGTTCGAATCCACTCAGTCGTACCAATCTCCATATCTATAAAAAAGAAAAAGCACTACCTACTCTTGATCACCCGGTCCAGAGGTCGGTGGTTCGAATCCACTCAGTCGTACCAATCTCCATATCTATAAAAAAGAAAAAGCACTACCTACTCTTGATCACCCGGTCCAGAGGTCGGCGGTTCGAATCCACTCAGTCGTACAAATTCAAAAAAAGAACGTAGGTCGGTTAAGTGGCGAAGCCACGCCACCCGACATTGGTGACCCCCGACCCCAAACATCACCCAACATAAAGCAAAACCTGCACCGATATTGATTAATATCCAACATCGTCGGATGACGCCTTCGAATTATCCAACATTGTCGGATGACGCCTCTGGCTTATCCAACCTACGTTAATTATTGGGGACGTATGGGAAACACCCACATATAAGGTATTAATTATTCCCCACACCAATTGCGGCTGTACATTCCTGATGCGACCGCTTTATGAAAGCTTGAATGAGGCCAATCAATAACCCGTTCAACCAAACCATGTTTAAGCGGGTTAACATGCACATAATTTACATGCTGCCAATAATCACGTTCATCAACAATAGTATGCTCCCAAAAACGGCGTTGCCAAATCCCTCGTTCATTTTTATTAACGCGTGCAAGTGGTAAATGTTCGTTTTTAGGCAAGCCTTTAGAAAAACGTTTTTTAATTTCGCGCCAACGGCCAGAATAATCGCTATCACCTTTGGGTAAAGTTAACACTGCATGCATATGATCAGGCAACACTACCCACGCATCAATATAAAATGGTTTATGCATTTTTACCCAGCGCACAGCCTCACGCAATAAATCAATATGCTCAACCAATAATGATTTTTTACGATCCTGCAAATTAACCGTAAAAAAATACGTTCCTCCTGGTTGATAATTTCGACGATATCTCACAAAAAATCTCCTTATAATAAACGACTAAACATCGTCGGATGACGCCTCCGGCTTATCCTACCTACGTTAATTGTTGGGAACGTAGGTCGGTTAAGTGGCAAAGCCACGCCACCCGACATTGGGTAACCCCCAATATCAAAAACACTCCAAAAAAGCGCAATCGATCTACACTTGCTTAATAAATATCAAGTAACATCCATTTAATCACCCTGCAAAGTTAGAATTTATTGCTTGATAATTCATACTATGTTAACAAATAGACTATCTTATAAATTAATATATCAAAAGCACGCTAAGGAAGGATTTAACTATGAAGTTTGTTACGCTCATTTTACTAGCCTTACTTGGTTTTTCAGTTGAAGAAGCTCATGCAAAAACGGTGGTAAAAGTAGGTGGCTATGAGTTCCCTCCTTATATAGAAATTGTTGATGGGCGTGCTTCTGGTCTTACCGTTGAATTAATAAGCGAGCTAAATAAAATACAGCCTTCTTATCATTTTGAATTAGTACTAACCACACCCATTCGTCGCTTTAAAGATTACCAAAATGGCCTATTCGATTCGATTTTTTTTGAGAACCCAGATTGGGGATGGCTACAGGGAAACAATGTAATTAGTAACTCCCCTGTTGTAGCCATAGATACAGAAGTATTTATTGCTTTAAAGCAATTTGCCAAGTCTCAAGCCTGGTTTGATAACTTAGCAGATAAAACCTTGGTGGGTATTTTAGGCTACCATTATCCGTTAGCTAATTACGAAAGTAGCCCCTCAGTTCTTGAAAACGAATATAAAATGACTTTATTAAGCAGCCATAAAAGAAGTATTGAATTAGTATTAAAAAAACGCAGCGATAGCGCTATTGTTACTCGTTCTTACCTAAATCAATACTTTAGCAAGTATCCAAAAAGCAAGCGTTTGCTACTTGTGTCTGAGAGAGTGGCACAAACCTATAATCATCAGTTATTACTTCGCCCAAACCACACGCTAGATATAAGCACCTTGTATAAATGGGTAAAGCAAGCACTCACGCAAGGCAATATTGCAGCTAGGCTAAAGCAACTTGGGCTTCAACAATCACCTCTAATTACACCTTTACTGCAGACTAGCCAAACAAATACTGCTAATTAATGGCAGTAACTAGAAAACTTACTATTCTCATCATTTGTCGCAAACTCAACTAATGTCATCAGTAAATCACTGTGCTTATGAGTAAACCCAGTATTAGCAAGACGTTTTTCTAAATAGGCGGTAAAGTTCTTTCTCTGCTGATGTTGGCTTTGTAGCTTAATTAATAGTTCTGACTGTTTTTGGTTAATTAATCGTGTCTCGTATATCGGGTCTTCATCCGGCCAATTCTCAACTGGAGAACCCTTTTGTTGAAATACAAAATCACTCAACGAGCGTTCTATTTCATTATAATCATGCCCACCTAGCAGTTTTTCTATCTCTTTTAGTAAACTTGAGTACAAAACCCGAGGAAACAGCTTGTAAAAGTCATGATTTTTGAAAGACTCACCAGAGGGCGTTTGTTGCCAATTTTCAAAGCTTGCTCGTAAAGCATGCACCAATATACGACCAACATAATGGCTTTTTTGAAACGAGACGCCTTGTGACTCTAATCTCGATAAAACATGGTTTAATCGTTGCTTTAAACTGCGTACTTCTAGTTGAAGTTCGCTTTTTTGAGCCTCTAGTAATTGTATTTCGTCAGCACTTGTTGTTATTTTTTGTTCTAATTTATTTATTTTGACTTGCGCACCATGAAACAAATTACGTGTATCTTTGAGCTCTGCCAATACACTGGCATTTTGTAATTTTATAGGCGAACTATCATCACCTGTATAGGTTATGGTTTGTTTACTGTTTATTAATGCTTCGTTTAACGCCTGCTCTAATTTACTGTCTATTACTTGGCCAGACTTACTACCTTTAAGCAAGTTGGTTAAAGTTAAAGAAATATGTTTTTGATACCAATTTTGGATATGCTCACACTGCACATCAGATAAATTAGCAAACGGATTATCTTCACTTATTGGCTTATTAGCCATAAAAGTTCCCTCTAGTAAAAACACCTATAATTATCATACCAATTGCATTAAATTAGTGTTCTATTATGGCGCCTGAAAATAACGTAATAACAAGACGAAAGCTATAACATATAGTTATTCTATATAAATAACTTTACGCAGTAAGTGTGCCATTTAATACGATAGAATGATCATTTTTAAAAATCGGTATTGTGTCATATTTAAGTTAAGTTACTTATTTTTGTATATTAATAGCTATCGCTTTTTAAGGCTATACTTATATTGTTTGAATACTGAGAACATTTAAGTTGTTTATTCCAGATAACCCACTAAACTTAAGTGCACATATAAAAATGCATTATCCTTATGAGAATATTTTTAGTCGTTGCCTTACTTTTATCCTTCTTTACTTACGCAGATCCTGCGCCTGTAACCTACAATGTTGACGATAAAAATATTACTCTTCCAGGTAAAAAATATAAAAGTGGTTATGGCTATAATCTAAATGCTGATACCGTACTTCGTTTAGTTACACTCAACTGGCCTCCTTATATAGACGATAACCTATGCAATAAAGGCTGGCTTTACCAGCTTACAGTTAGCATGCTGGTTAAGCGTGGTTATGGCGTTCATATTGAGTTTTACCCTTGGGCGCGTGCAGTTCGTGAAGCAGAGCTAGGCAAAGCCGATATATTATTCCCTGAGTACTATATTGCCGACGACGTCATATCTGAAAATATTTTAACCAAAACACGCAATCAGTTATTAGCGCTATCAAAACCTATTCCAGGTGGCGATTTATCGTTTGTTGCACTTAAAGATCACACCATTGACTACGATGGCAGTATTAACTCTGTAAAAAATCGGGTTATGGGCGTAGTTCGCTCATATAAAAATAGTGACGAACTCGATGAACTGATTAGCCAAGGCAAAGTAAAAACCATTGTTGCAAACAGTGAGTATCAACTCATTCACTTGCTTTTAAACGGTCGCGTCGAGCTTATTGTTGCCGATTTAGAAGTACTTAAAGCCAGCGTTTACAAGTCACCTTTATCAAATAGAGATAAAAAAGTGATGCTAAATGCACTCGTTGCATTATCACCAAGTATTGAGTACAAAAATCTGCATTTTTCAGTAAGTAAAGATACATCTAATTGGCAATCTATTTTAGCTGACATCAACGATGAAATTGCCATTATGCGTAAAAACAATACTTTTGAACGTTTTATCGCTCATAAAAAACAACAGTGCTATAACCTAGGGTAATTAACGATTTATTTTAAACTACATGGTAACTATAAAGCTGATGCTCTCAAAGCCATCAGCTATTATACAATGTTTAAAAATCAAATGGCGCTCTTACCCAGCCTTCCATTAACACACGCGCGCTGCGGCTCATACTGGCTTTGCTAACCTGCCATTGGCCATTTGTAACCACCGCCTCTGCTCCCACTTTTAATGTGCCTGAAGGATGCCCAAAGTTAACTTCATTAATAGCTCCGCCACCAGCGGCTACATTAACTAAGGTGCCTTTTATCGCGGCTGCTGTGCCAATAGCAACGGCTGCTGTACCCATCATTGCATGATGTAACTTGCCCATCGACATCGCGCGAACCAATATACTTATGTCGCTGGCATTTATGTGCTTACCACTTGAGGCTGTATAGTCTTTTGCTGGAGCAACAAATGCCACTTTAGGTGTGTGTTGACGTGCTTGTGCTTCATTAATATTATTAATTAAGCCCATTTTCACTGCACCATGGGCACGAATGCTTTCTAACATAGTTAACGCCGCATTATCGCTATTAATATCACCTTGCAACTCTGTACCAGTGTAACCAATATCCGCTGCATTTATAAAAATAGTCGGAATACCAGCATTGATCATGGTTGCTTTTAACGTGCCTACGCCTGGAACTTCTAAATCATCAACCACATTACCTGTCGGGAATAACGCGCCATCACCATCAGCAGGGTCAATAAATTCCAGCTTTACTTCAGCAGCAGGAAAGGTAACACCATCTAACTCAAAATCACCAGTTTCTTGCACTTCACCATTGGTCATAGCCACATGCACTAAAATACTTTTTTTAATGTTAGCCTGCCAAACACGCACAATAGCAATGCCATTATCAGGCACTCTACCTTTATCAACTAAACCATTACTGATGGCAAATGCGCCTACAGCAGAGGTTAAATTACCGCAGTTGCCACTCCAATCTACAAACGCTTTATCAATCGCGACTTGACCAAATAAGTAATCAACATCGTGATCGGGTTGCTCACTTTTACTTAAAATAACGGTTTTACTGGTGCTTGAGGTTGCGCCACCCATACCATCAGTTTGTTTACCATAAGGATCGGGGCTACCAATAACGCGCAATAATAAGCTATCGCGCGCCTCACCTGCCACTTGGGCAGGTGCAGGTAAGTCAGTTAAATTAAAAAACACGCCTTTACTGGTGCCGCCGCGCATGTAAGTCGCTGGCACTTTAATTTGTGGTTTAAACATCTGTTTTATGTCCTTATGATGCTTGTGTTGCTTCTAAAAAGTCTTGCGCAAAGCGTTGTAACACACCACCCGCAGCATATATAGAGAGCTCTTCTTGCGTATCTAATCGGCATTTCATTGGCACAGTGACTACTTCACCATTTTTACGGGTAATCACTAATTCTAAAGTTGCCCCTGGTGCTGGTTCGCCCTTAACATCATAGCTTTCACTACCATCTAAATTTAGTGTTTTGCGGGTTGTACCTGCAGCAAACTCCAGTGGTAGCACACCCATACCAATTAAGTTAGTACGGTGAATACGCTCAAACCCTTCAGCTGCAATAACCTGAACACCAGCAAGCCTAACACCTTTTGCCGCCCAATCGCGCGACGAACCTTGGCCATAATCGGCACCGGCAACAATAATAAGCGGTTGTTTACGTTGCATGTAGGTTTCGATGGCTTCCCACATACGCGTGTTTTCACCTTCTGGCTCTATGCGCGCGTACGATCCTTGCTTCACTTCACCGTTTTCATCCAATACCATTTCATTCAATAGTTTAGGGTTTGCAAACGTGGCTCGTTGTGCGGTTAAGTGATCGCCTCGGTGCGTTGCGTACGAGTTAAAATCTTCTTCTGGCACGTTCATTTTAGTTAAGTATTCACCTGCAGCGCTGCTTGCCATAATTGCATTAGAAGGTGATAAATGATCGGTGGTAATGTTATCGCCAAGTACCGCTAATGCACGCATACCACTCATACTGCGCTCGCCTGCTAATGCACCTTCCCAATAAGGAGGGCGACGAATATACGTACTTTCAGGGCGCCAATCGTATAATGGGTCGTTATCTTCGCCGTAATCAACGGTTAAGTTAAACATTGGCTCGTATACTTTTCTAAACTGCTCAGGCTTAACACTTTGCTTGATCACTGCATCTATTTCTTCATCAGATGGCCATAAATCTTTTAAGGTTACATCGTTACCTTGCTGGTCTTTACCGAGGATATCTTTTTCTATATCAAAACGGATGGTACCGGCAATTGCATAAGCAACCACAAGCGGTGGAGACGCTAAAAATGCTTGCTTAGCATACGGATGAATACGACCATCAAAGTTACGGTTACCCGAAAGCACCGCTGTTGCGTATAAATCGCGATCAATTACTTCTTGTTGAATTTTAGGATCTAGTGCACCACTCATCCCGTTACAGGTGGTACAGGCAAAACCAACAATACCAAAACCAAGTTGCTCTAGCTCTGGTAATAAGTTTGCATCTTCAAGGTACGATTGCACTGCTTTAGAACCCGGTGCCAATGAGGTTTTAACCCAAGGTTTACGCATTAAACCTTTTGCATTGGCGTTACGCGCCAATAAACCTGCAGCAATTACATTACGTGGGTTACTGGTATTAGTACAACTAGTAATAGCGGCAATAATACACGCGCCATCTGGCATTAAGCCTTCTTCGTTTTCAACAACGCCCGAAATACCTTCTTTAGCTAAGTCGCTAGTAGATACACGACGGTGCGGATTTGAAGGCCCTGCAATGTTGCGCCCTACACTTGATAAATCAAATTTAAGCACACGATCGTAATGCGCTGTTTTTAAGCTGTCGCTCCATAGCCCTGCTGTTTTAGCGTAGTTTTCTACTAGTGCAATTTGCTCTTCGTCGCGACCTGTTAAACGTAAGTAATCAATAGTTTTATCGTCAATGTAGAACATAGCCGCGGTTGCGCCAAATTCTGGGGTCATGTTCGAAATAGTCGCTCTATCACCAAGGGTTAGTGCATCAGCACCCTCACCGTAAAACTCGAGGTAAGTCGATACCACACGTTGCTCGCGTAAAAATTCGGTAATAGCCAATACAATATCGGTTGCAGTAATGCCCGGTTGGCGTTTACCGGTAAGTTCTACACCCACAATATCGGGTAAACGAATGTACGATGCGCGCCCTAGCATTACACTTTCGGCTTCAAGGCCGCCCACGCCAACAGCAATAACACCTAACGCATCAACATGCGGTGTATGGCTGTCGGTACCTACTAGCGTGTCTGGGAATGCAATACCATCACGGTTTTGAATAACCGGCGACATTTTTTCAAGGTTAATTTGATGCATGATGCCATTGCCCGGTGGGATCACATCAATATTTTTAAACGCAGTTTTTGTCCAGTTTATAAAATGAAAACGATCATCGTTACGTCTATCTTCAATCGCGCGGTTTTTCTCAAATGCTTCAGGGTCAAAGCCTGCATGCTCTACCGCTAACGAGTGATCGACAATTAATTGTGTTGGCACAACCGGATTTACTTTTGCAGGATCGCCGCCTTTTGCAGCAATAGCGTCGCGCAGACCCGCTAAATCAACTAAAGCGGTTTGCCCTAAAATATCGTGACATACAACGCGTGCCGGATACCATGGGAAATCTAGGTCTTGCTTGCGCTCAATAATTTGGCTAAGCGCATCGGTTAGCATATCGGGTTCACAACGGCGTACTAAGTTTTCGGCAAATACCCGCGAACTGTAAGGCAGTTTGGCGTAAGCACCTAGTTTAATGGCATCTACTGCGGCCTGGGTATCGTAGTAATCTACATTTGAGCCTGGTAATGGCTTACGGTATTGAGTGTTATTAATAATGGTCATAATAAATTCGCTAATTTGGTGACGGGGTTAATCAAGACAGGCTTTAGATTTGAAGGTATATTGTTTGCATAATTTGCTAAAGCCGTAAAAGGTGAGTTGGTAACTCACCTTTTGTATGGACTATATGTTTATCTTGATTCAATTGGCGTGTAGCTGCGCGCATCTGGCCCTGTGTAATCGGCACTTGGGCGAATTATACGGTTATTTGCACGTTGCTCTTTTACGTGTGCTGTCCAACCGGTTACTCGGCTCATTACAAAGATAGGCGTAAATAACTTAGTAGGAATACCCATAAAGTGGTAAGCCGATGCATGGAAAAAGTCAGCATTACAGAATAACTTCTTCTCACGCCACATTACTTCTTCACAGCGAACTGATACTGGGTAAAGCACATCGTCACCCACTTCTGCGGCTAATTTTTCAGACCATTTTTTAATAATAACATTACGTGGATCCGACTCACGGTAAATAGCGTGGCCAAAGCCCATAATTTTATCTTTACGCTCAAGCATGCCCATAAGCGCGTCTTCAGCTTGATCAGCACTGCTAAAGCCTTCAATCATATCCATTGCTGCTTCGTTTGCGCCACCATGTAATGGGCCACGTAAGGTACCAATTGCACCAGTTACACAAGAATGGATATCAGAAAGCGTTGATGCACATACGCGACCGGTAAAGGTAGAGGCATTAAATTCATGCTCTGCGTACAAAATTAGTGAAACATTCATTACTTGTGCAAATAATTCACTTGGTGCTTTATCGTGTAATAGCGTTAAAAAGTGTGCGCCTACTGAGTCATCACCCGTTTGTGTTTCAATACGAACACCGTCATGAGTAAAACGATACCAGTAACAAATAATACTTGGGAAAATTGCCACCATGCGGTCAATCGCATCGTTTGCTTCGCTAAAGTCATTTTCCATTTCAAGGTTACCTAGCATAGAACAACCGGTACGCATTACATCCATTGGGTGTGCGTCTTTAGGAATGTTCTCAAGCACTGTTTTTAGTGCCTCTGGTAAACCACGTAAGCTCTTAAGTTTAGCTTTGTACTCTGCCAGTTCGCTTGATGTTGGTAGCTCGCCGCGTGAAAGTAAGAACGACACTTCTTCAAACTGCGCTTTTTCAGCCAGTTCGCTAATGTCGTAACCACAGTAAGTTAAACCTGAGCCTGTTTGCCCTACTGTACATAATGCTGTTTGTCCTGCTACTTGGCCACGTAAGCCTGCGCCACCTAATGCTTTATCTACCATGATTTGTCTCCTGTTGAATTTTTTATTATTTGTCAGATTTTTCTGAAAAAAGGTTATCGAGCGTGTTTTCGTACGAGTGATAATCTAAAAAGTCGTAAAGCTCTGCACGCGTTTGCATGTTTTCAATTTGGCTTTGTTGCGACCCTTCATTCAAAATAGCCGAGTACACATTAAGTGCCGCTTTGTTCATAGCTCTAAATGCACTTAGTGGGTAAAGCACCATTTCTACACCCACATCGCTTAACTGCTCTTTGGTATAAATTGGGGTTTGGCCAAACTCGGTAATGTTGGCTAAAATCGGCACATTAATCGCTTTGCTAAATGCGTGGTAATCAGCAAGGTCGTGAACGGCTTCTGCAAAAATGGCATCGGCACCCGCTTCAACACAGGCAGCTGCACGGTCTATTGCTGCATTTAAGCCTTCTTTTTGAAATGCATCAGTACGCGCCATAATGTAAAAATCGCTATCGGTTTTAGCATCAACTGCGGCTTTAATGCGGTCAACCATTTCAGTTTGAGTAACTATTTCTTTATTAGGACGATGACCACAACGCTTTTGCGCTACTTGATCTTCAATATGAAAGCCTGCTGCACCTGCTTTAGTCATTTCTTTAACGGTACGGGCAATATTAAAGGCTCCGCCCCAGCCTGTATCGGCATCAACTAATAATGGTAAATCGCTAGCACCGGTAATGCGGCGAATATCTTCAAGTACGTTATCAAGGCTGGTCATGCCTAAATCTGGCATACCAAATGAGGCATTAGCCACACCTGCCCCAGATAGGTAAATAGCTTTATGGCCCATTTTTTCAGCCATCATTGCGGTATACGCGTTAATAGTGCCCACAACTTGTAACGGGTGGTTATTTGCAATTGCCTGTTTAAATTTTAATCCTGCTGACATTACCTTCTCCTAATTTTGAACGGGGCTGCTCTTTGGCAGCTTAGTATTTTTTAATAATGTTACATCTGTACTAGGATATATTGACCTTTCAAGGTTTAATCCGCAAAGATCAACAGACCCTAGCTAGCCACTTCATTTTGAGTGGCTTGTAATGATTTATATCCATCAAATTTTGTTTGTATATTTGCTTGAGAAGCACTGATATGGCGCTTCATTAGCATTTCGGCGAGCTCCCCATCATGATTTTCTATGGCGTTTATAATCGCTAAATGTTCGTCAAACGCTTTCGATACGCGTGGCCCAACCATGCCCATTTGCACACGGTACATTCTTATTAACTGGTATAGGTCGTGGCATAACAAATGAATTAAGTGAGCGTTTTTACTGCCTTTGATTATGCGATAATGAAAGTCTAAGTCGCCTGCTTCTTGATAGTACGACTCACCTTCTTTAACACGCTGAGTGTGCAAATGCTGGTTGAGTAATTGTTTCAAGCCTTGAACTTCATCTGGTTCCATATTGTCGGCAGCTAACCTACATGCAAGTCCTTCAAGGGCACTGCGCACTTGATACACCTCAATTAAACGCTCTGCGGTTAATGCCACAACACGACAACCTATATTGGCTTTGCGCTCAACTAAGTAACAACTTTCTAAACGGTTTAATGCCTCTCTGAGGGTTGCACGGCTTACACCATAACGCTTTGCAAGCTCTGGCTCTGATATTTTACTGCCTTGTGCAATGCTGCCTTCTACAATTTCGCGGCGCATATCTACAAACACTTTATCGGAAGCGGTTGTAACTGCAGTGTCGTTTAAAAAGTGCTGTATCATAAAGTATTTTTATATTGTCGACAATTTATGGGTTAACTATGTGCTTATTAGCTAACAGTGTCAACCCTAAAAGCACTAAGAATGAGTAAAAAACCATCAAATTGTCGACAGCATTAGCTAAAAGTATAATAATTTTTAGTATTAAATGCGTTTTTCATAATGAGGTGTCGACACTTTCAAAGTGCTACTATTTCGGCTTTAACACTGAAAAAAATCGTCAAAAATGCTATTATCCGGCTTTAAATTTTATTGTATGAGCCAAATCGTGGACGCTAACACTTATATTCCAGAGCAATTTATTGATGACGTAAAAACTTATCTGCCTGAGCACCTTACCTTAGATGATTTTTTAAATGCCTGTCGTCGACCTTTACGTAAGTCTGTTCGCGTTAATACATTAAAAATGAGTGTTGAAGAATTTAAACGCCACGCAGCTCAAAAAAATTGGCAACTCACTGCAATACCCTGGTGCGATGAAGGTTTTTGGCTAGAGCGCCCAAACGATGAAGAGCAAAATTTAGCGCTAGGTAATACCGACTTACACTTAAGCGGCGCAATGTACGTACAAGAAGCAAGCTCAATGTTGCCGCCAATGGCACTAAAGCACAGCCTGCAAACTAGTAACACAGTACTCGATATGGCCTCTGCGCCGGGTTCTAAAACATCACAACTAGCTGCACTAATGAACAATCAAGGTGTATTGGTTGCAAATGAGCTGTCGTCATCGCGCTTAAAAGTACTTAGTGCCACGCTAAAGCGCATGGGTGTTGGTAATTGTGCGTTATCGCATTTTGATGGCGTGGTATTTGGTAATTATATGTTTGAATGCTTTGATAGTATTTTGCTTGATGCGCCCTGCTCGGGTGAAGGCACAGTTCGTAAAGACAGCGATGCACTAAAAAATTGGTCTATCGAATCAAACATTACCATTGCCCAAGTACAAAAAGAGCTGATTAAAAGTGCATTTTATGCACTTAAACCTGGCGGCACGCTGGTGTATTCAACCTGTACATTAACCCCACTCGAAAACCAGCAAGTGTGTGATGCATTGCTAGAAGAATTTGGCGAATACATCGCGCCAGAGCCTTTAAATGACCTTTTCCCTGGCGCCGAAAAAGCCACTACAGACGAGGGTTACTTACATGTTTGGCCGCAAACCTTCGACAGTGAAGGCTTTTTTATTGCTAAATTTAAAAAACACAGCAGCTGCGAAAACCAAAATCTAAAAGTTAAAAAAGGCGCATTCCCCTTTACTGATTTTGATAGTAAACAGCAAAGTGCGTTTATGAGCTCTCTCAAAAAGCAATTTGGTTTAACGAGTCTACCAGGCACTTTAATGCAACGCGACAAAGAGCTTTGGCTGTTCCCAGATGAATTTGAAGCAATACAAAACAAAATAAAATATGCGCGGTTAGGTATTCAGATAGGTGTTATTCATAAAAATGGCGTGCGCCTCGCCCATGAATTTGCCACCGTATTTGGTAAGCAATGTAAAAGCAATGTACTGGAACTAAACAATCAGCAGGCCAGTGATTACTTTAATGGCAAAGACATTCGTTTGGATGAAGTTGTTAAGGCAACTGACGAAGTGATCCTAACCTTATGTGGTTGCCCTATTGGTTTAGGAAAATGGCAAAAAAATAAGGTAAAAAACTCACTACCTAGAGATTTGGTGCAAAACACGCAGTTAATAAACTGGGAGTAAACTCTAACTTAAGTGTGCATAACAATTGTAACTCACTGTAATTATTGCAGTATAAAAAATGAGCAAAAATGTGTATTTTTGAAGCTTTTGACTATACTTAAATAACTTTCTTCTTCTCCCTAAGAATCTGAAAGTGTCTTTAGTTAGCGCAGGGCTCACATATGAGCCCCTCTATAACCCAGAGTTCCTTATAGCTCTGGGTCTTTTTTTGTCTTTAAAACAGGTTTTAGGTTTTAGGTTTTAGGTTTTAGGTTTTAGGTTTTAGGTTTTAGGTTTTAGGTTTTAGGTTTTAGGTTTTAGGTTTTAGGTTTTAGCAATGAGACGCTACGCTTTGGGAAGTGGTGAAAAAACAATTAATCACTTAGGTTAGTGGCTTTATTTTCTCATTTATTTCTCATTCCCTTCTCTCAGTTCAATTAGATCTTTAAGAAAATTATACACAAAGAGGGCTAAGAGACGCTGCGCTTTAGAGGAAGTGATAAAAACAGAAAGCTTTCATTAATAAGGGGCTTAATCGTTAATGTTTCCTCATTTACTCCTCATTCGCTTCTCTCAGTTCAATTAGATCTTTAAGAAAATTATACACAAAGAGGGCTAAGAGACGCTGCGCTTTAGAGGAAGTGATAAAAACAGAAAGCTTTCATTAATAAGGGGCTTAATCGTTAATGTTTCCTCATTTACTCCTCATTCGCTTCTCTCAGTGCAATTAGATCATTAAAGAATTTATGCACAGAGAGGGCTAAGAGACGCTGCGCTTTTAGAGGAAGTGATAAAAACAAAAAGCTTTCATTAATAAGGGGCTTAATCGTTAATGTTTACTCATTTACTCCTCATTCGCTTCTCTCAGTGCAATTAGATCATTAAAGAATTTATGCACAGAGAGGGCTAAGAGACGCTGCGCTTTTAGAGGTAGTAACAAAATAATTAGTCACTTAGCTTAGTGGCTTTATTTTCTCATTTACTTCTCATTCTCTTCTCTCAGTTCAATTAGATCATTAAAGAATTTATGCACAGAGAGGGCTAAGAGACGCTGCGCTTTTAGAGGTAGTAACAAAATAATTAGTCACTTAGCTTAGTGGCTTTATTTTCTCATTTACTTCTCATTCTCTTCTCTCAGTTCAATTAGATCATTAAAGAATTTATGCACAGAGAGCTAAGAGACGCTGCGCTTTTAAAGGAAGTGACAAAACAATTAATCACTTGGGTTAGTGGCTTTGGTTTCTAATTTAATAAACTATAATCAGGTTATAACGTTAGTTAAGCCTGAAACAAAGCAACTAATTCTTAAAGTTGCTATTGAATGAGGATAATCATGGACATTGACGAATTAACAAAAATAGTTATTGGGTGCGCTATTGAGGTACATAAAACTTTAGGGCCAGGACTATTAGAGTCAAGCTATGAATCTTGTTTAATGTATGAGTTATGTCAGGCTGGGTTAAATGTTAAAAATCAAGTTGAACTGCCAATAATTTATAAGGAACAATATATTGCAACAGGCTATAAGTTGGATATTTTATTATCAAATGAATTAATAATTGAACTGAAGGCCGTTGATAAACTCCAACCTATTCACTCAGCGCAGTTGATTACATATATGAAGCTATCAAATATAAATACGGGCTTATTAATTAACTTTAATACACTAAAGTTAGTTGATGGTATCAAGCGCTTTAATTTATGATTTTTAACTCAACTTGATAGTTAATATTCTCTTAAGTGAAGATACACAAAGAGGGTTAAGAGACACTGCGCTTTAGAGGAAGTGACAAAAACAGAAAGCTTTCATTAATAAGGGGCTTAATCGTTAATGTTTCCTCATTTACTCCTCATTCGCTTCTCTCAGTGCAATTAGATCATTAAAGAATTTATGCACAGAGAGGGCTAAGAGACGCTGCGCTTTTAGAGGTAGTAACAAAATAATTAGTCACTTAGCTTAGTGGCTTTATTTTCTCATTTACTTCTCATTCGCTTCTCTCAGTTCAATAAGATCTTTAAGAAAATTATACCCAAAGAGGGCTAAGAGACGCTACGCTTTAGAGGAAGTGACAAAAACAGAAAGCTTTCATTAATAAGGGGCTTAATCGTTAGTGTTTACTCATTTACTTCTCATTCGATTCTTTCAGTGCAATTAGATCATTAAATAATTTATGCACAGAGAGGGCTAAGAGACGCTGCGCTTTTAGAGGTAGTAACAAAATAATTAGTCACTTAGCTTAGTGGCTTTATTTTCTCATTTACTTCTCATTCGCTTCTCTCAGTTCAATAAGATCTTTAAGAAAATTATACACAAAGAGGGCTAAGAGACGCTGCGCTTTAGAGGAAGTGACAAAAACAGAAAGCTTTCATTAATAAGGGTCTTAATCGTTAATGTTTTCTCATTTACTCCTCATTCGCTTCTCTCTGTGCAATAAGATTTTCAGGAAATTATGTACAAAGAAAACTAAGAAGTGCTGTGATTACAGAAGTTAAACTTCATGTTTTGGTAGTCGGGTTTCGAGGATAAGCCTAAAACCTACCACCTAATCCCTAGCCCCTTTATTTTTTTTAACCACAGTATTTATTAAACATCCAACTGTTTCTAATAGCCTCATAATGAGTTCCAAATTGAAGCGATAAACACACTATAGATAGTCGGTTCATTTCTTTCGCCATACTAAAAATGTTATTAAACTTATAGCCGTATTTAGAGGCTAATTTAAGCTCATTCACATAAAGGGCTTTGTAGGTGGGGGGTAGCTTATTCCAGTGCATTAACGCAATTTGAATAATACCTAAGTGAACATCTAACTTATATGGGCCAACTTTTTTAGCTTGCTGAATATAATTATAAACCCGTTCTGTTGGCCCCTCTTGATAGCTGACAACTTGCGCCAAGCTTATCCAGGTTAGTGCCCAAGTTTGCCTTAACTCAACCGACTTTAACAACGCTTGCTCAGCTTGTTGATATGTTTGCTGAGTATGTTCGGTTTGCTCAATTGATGTTGTATCAGTACCTGCTAAACCTAGCATTTTTATATGGGCTAAAAGGTGCCAATAATGAGGATGCTCAGGGTCCATATTAGTAGCCAAGGTAATCGCATTTTCTGCTGCCTGAAGCGATGAGCCAGACAAAGCGCCACCTGACTCTTGCACAATATTTAGGGCATTAAAGTACCACGCATTTGCGCGCATACTTTGCATACTTGTATAAGCAATAACAAGTACTATCATGGCTAAAATAACAGCAGGTACTGCCTTGAACATGTTTAATTTAGTCATTAAATAAACACTCGGTTAGTTGCAGCGGGTTAGTTACAAAAAGCGTTGTGCCCTGCTCTTCACCTAATAATTGCGCTACTGTTTTTTTAGCTTGGCTTAAAATCGGCGGTCGACGTTTGACTGAATGAGCATCAGAGGCAACATAGCTCACTAAACCATCTTTTAACATTTGCAAAGAAATTGCTTGAGCGCTTTCGCCCCACTCACCTTCAATACTCGATGCCGTTAGCTGAAAATCACAGCCTAACTGCTTTAAGTGTTCAATGTAATAAAGATTTGACTGAATATCGCGGTTACGCTCAGGATGCGGAATAATAACGCGTATATTTTGTTTGGCGAGCCACTGAATAAATTTATCGTAACCTTGTGGCATATGTGAATGCGGTAACTCTAATAGCAATACGTTTTTGCCTGCTATTTTACCAATAAAAGGCAGTTTATTAGCCATCACCATTGCCATAAGTTCTACGTCTAAACGTACCTCTGCAGCAGCCGCTAATTTTACATTAATCCCTTCATTTTTTGCATTTTTTTGTAAGTTTGCCAAATTATCATTAATAACAGAAATCGAATTATTAAAGCGGCCTACATGTATATGCGGCGTTGCTACCATATGCGTAATGCCATCGTTTTCAGCCAATTTTAAAAGCGCTAAAGATTCTGTTAAATCTTTAGCGCCATCATCAATACTCGGCAAAATATGCGTATGAATATCAATCATAAACTAACTTAGTTACGCTTGTGGCTTTTCAGGTTGCTGTGAGTAATCGTAATAATCATAGTAGCCATGGCTATGCTCATCTTTAGATTTACTCATATCAACCTTATTAAGTACCACACCAGCAACGTGGGCTTTTACTTCAAATAAACGCTCAAGGCCCGCTGTAATTGGTTTAATACGAGTAATATCAGATTTAACAACATAAACTACCGAGTCAACACTTTGCGCAATTACCAATGCATCGCTTACGGCTTGTGTAGGCGGTGTATCAACAATAATATGGTCGTACTGCGCTTTTAAATCGCTAAGTAACTCAGCAAAGCGTGGGTTTGATAACAGCTCAAGTGGATTCGACGGTATTTGCCCGCTTGGCATAATTGTAACACCCGATTGCGCATCAACATGAACACATTCTGCTAATTGCTCAGTGCCTATCATTAAATTACTTAAACCAGGGTGAAATACCGGTATATCAAATCGTTTAGCTAACGTTGGTTTACGTAAATCTGCATCTATTAATAATACCTTACCCATTTGTGCCAACGACATCGCTAAATTGGCAGAGGTGGTCGTTTTACCCTCTCCTGGTGAGGTAGAGGTAACCGCAATAACTTGATGCGCTCGGTCAAGATGAGTTAACAACAAACTAGTGCGGAAGGTGCGTACCGACTCAGCAAAACGACGATAGGTATCCTCTAAATAAGCATGGATCGGAAAATAGCTCTTTTTAGGTACCACAACATGCGGTAATAACCCTAACATACGTTGAGCGAGTTTATTTTCTACATCATTTTTATTCTTAACTGTGTCGTTTAAGGCATCAAAAACAAAAGTCATTACTACCGCAAAACCAAAACTGGCAACAAAGGCTAAAATAACAATCAGCTTTTTGTTAGGTTTACTTGGGTTTCGTGGAGCATAAGCACGGTCTGTAAAACGAGCTGCAGCTGAGCTAAAGTCACTGGTTACTTCGGTTTCTTTAGAGCGTGACAAAAAGGTATTAAAAATATTACGGTTTGTCTCAACTTCACGCTTTAGTTGGTTATATTGAGTTTCTTTGCGAGTAATATCTTGATATTCAGCACGAATTTTAGCTAAATCGCGCTCAAGCGCTTTTACAGTTCGCGTTGTTCTATTTAGCTCTTTTTCAATACCGGTAATTAACCCTTTAATTTGCTTATTAAGGTTAGTTTTAACTGTAGCAAGTTCAGATTTAGCTGAAATCATTTTCGGATGTTTAGGGCCGTAAACCTCACTAAGCTCACTTACTTTACGCTCAACCAATACAACTTCACGTTTAACATCTTGTACAACACGGTGTGAGGTAATTTCGGGCATGCTACCCAGTAGTTCTATGTTGTCGTTGCCATATTCGTTAATAACACGATTAATACTTTCAAGGTTATTTTTAGCCGCACGCGCATCAACTAACTGCTTTGAAGTTTGCTCAAGCTCTTGAGTAACAAGCCCTGCAATACCTTCTATATCAACCAGCTTTTGCGCTTCTCGGTAAGCTTGTAAACGCACTTCAGAGCTATCTAGTTGTATACGCAATTCAGATAAACGCGTGTTTAACCAGCTAGACGCTTGCTGGGTAATCCCCATTTTAGCGCGCATTTGGCTTTCAATGTATACTTCGCCTACTGTGTTAGCCACCAAAGCAGCTAATTTAGGATCGCTCGACTCAAAACTTATACGCACTAATTGCGTTTTCATTATAGGAGAGACACTCAAACGCGATTTGAATGCAGCAAGTAAACCTAACATTTTGCGTTCTGCTTGCTCTTCTTCGCTAAGAACAGAGCCCTCTTTTTTATTTAAAAAAGGTAACAGCTGCTTAACCATGCCTTTTAGCTCACCAGTGAGCGACGGCTTAGCAATAAAGTCAGTGTGATCTTTTAAATTAAGTTTAGTAATTACCTCACGAGCAACACTGTTTGACTTAATCACTTCAAACTGGGTTAAATAATACTCTTTTTTAGTAGAGTCTAAGCCATATATTTCATCAAAGCTTACAGCCTTAGTTTGCTCCGACTCAATTAATAAAGTAGCTGTGGCTACATACTTAGGCACTAAAGTTAAAGCAACCATAATGGTTAACAGTGTAACCACAATAGCAAAACCTAAAATCTTCCATTTACTTTGCTTAATAACATTAAGATAAGCACCTAAATCAATTAGTTCCTCGTTATTGCTAGGCTTTTCAGAGTGTGTATTCATTTTTTAATTACTGCCTTAAACCGCTTAAAACAAGCGTTGCTCTATTTTTATGGTGTCACCCGCTGCAATTTGGCTATTTAAACTACCTTTTTGTTGCTGCTGTTTGGTCTGCTCTTTAAAAATAAATATTTTATCAACCGAGGCACGTTCTGTTAATCCACCGGCAAGTGCTATCGCTTGGTTTACCGTCATAGCGGGTTGGTAAGGGTAACCACCCGGCTTTTTAACTTCACCATGTATATAAAAAGGGCGATACTCTACTACTTGCGCATATACGTTTGGGTTAACTAAATAATCAGGCTGTAAACCGCTAATTATTGTTTGCTCAACCTGTGAAACACTTAAGCCAACAAGCTTAACCTTGCCTAAAAACGGGTAGTTAATTTCACCGCTATTACCAAGCAGTGAGGTTACATCTAAGTCTGGTTGGCCGAATACTTTTATTTCTATTTTGTCACCTGCGCCTAATATGTAGTTTTGCGAATCACTCGCAAAACTACTAAAGCTGAGTAATAATATTAGGCTAATTAAAATTTTAACCTTCATTCATTTCCCTTTAATGCAAATGTAAAGTTAAGGCCAACAATAACGCGATCAAACTCAATGTCAGCTTGAGTTGAATTACGATCAATAAAATCGACATAACCAGTTACCATGCCAAAGTTATTAGCTAAATAATTTAAGCCTAGGCGCGCATTTTTAACTTTGTCTTTACGGTTAAAGTTACCTGAGTACTGTTGGTCAACATAATTAGCGCTTACCACCGAGCTTAAATAATCGCTCCAATCATGCTGCCATGTTGCACCATAAACGCTTTCACGAATGTAATCGCCTTGTACTAAAGGGTCTTTAGCTGCACGGCTGGTAACTAGTTGCAAGGTTGAATAAGTCAACGGCTTCCAAACTGCAGCCGCTTCCCAGCTTAAACCACTAAAGTTATCACGCAAGTTCGACTCAAATTCTTTATTTTGGTAACCCACTTTAAATGAGCCAGTAGTAACCGCTGTTGCTTCCCACTCCATACCTAATAATACTTTAACGTCATTTGAATCGCGGGAAATACCGTTTGAGTCAATTACATCGTATTGATAGTTTTCTTGCTTAACCTCTAAAAAGGCACGGGTACCTGCTTGAGTATTATAATAACCAGTAATACCTAGCATAGGCTTATCGTAATCACGAAATTGCGATATGGCCGTAAAGTTTTGGTAATTTTTATTATAATAACCTGCGGTTAAAGCAAACATTGCTTTAGAGCTAACAGCACCGTATTCATAGCGAGCTGTTAGGTTTTGTTGTTGATAATGAACGAGCTCTTCAACAACATTACCTTGACCTTCAGTTAAACCCGCACCGCGTGGCTCGTATAACCAGTCAGCATTACCAGTTACATCTAAGCGGTGTTGGCTAGTAAATTCTTTGTGTACACCCGCACCAACATTAACTTGAGTAAAGTTATCGGTTGTGTCTTTATTATGAAATGACGTGCTTGACGCTATATCAAGTTTATAGCTGTCGGGGCCATCTTCAATTAAGGCATTTAAACTTGGCGCTATATTCCATATTAAACGCGACTCGGTGTTTTCTGGAGAGCTGAAAAAGTTATCGTTACTGCTTACACCAAGCTGCAGCATTGGCGTAACTTCAGCGCCATCTTTTGTCATTACACTGCCAGGCTGAAGTTCTACTGCCGATACAGGTGCAGAAACCCCTAACGCAACAAGTAAAGTGCTAATTATATTAGTACGCATTTTCACTTTTAAATCCCTTAAAAATTGTCATAAAAATTATTTTTACATCAAACCATAAAGACCAATGTTTAATGTAATGTAAGTCGTATTCAACTCGCTTAGCCATTTTATCAAGTGTATCGGTTTCGCCGCGCCAGCCGTTAATTTGTGCCCAACCGGTAATACCCGGTTTGGTTTTGTGCCTAAACATATAAAATTCTACTTTTTGGCGGTACTCTTCGTTATGGGCAACCGCATGGGGGCGAGGGCCAACAATAGACATATCGCCTTTTAAAACATTTATAAACTGTGGTAGTTCATCAAGGCTAGTGCGTCGCAAAAAGCCGCCTAACGGGGTAATTCGGGCATCGTTTTTTGTTGCCTGAGTGACCACATCGCTATTTTCGGTCACTGTCATAGAGCGAAACTTCCACACTTTTATTTTTTGCCCATCTAAACCGTAGCGGTCTTGCTTAAAAATTATGGGCCCTTTAGATGTCAGCTTGATTGCGGCTGCAATCGCTAATAAAACCGGGGTAATTAAGGTGACAATAATAGCTGAAACTACTATATCTTCTGTGCGCTTTATAAATTCGTGGGCGCCAATGCATGGTGCTTCAAACACACTGAGTGTATCTACGTCACCCACATGTTCAATACGGGCATGTATTAAGTTTGAGAGTAAGAAATCTGGCACTATATGCACATCAACGGTGGTATTACCTAACTGCAATAAAATATCAGCTATGCGCTTTTGTGCTTTCATAGGGAGGGCAATATAAAGTATATCTATCTCACCATTGTGTGCAGCATCAACCGCACTTTGGATACGCCCTTCTACACCCTGCTCTTCAAGTTGTTCAAATAGGCGTTCAGGATTTCTATCGTCATAAAAACCTTTAAAGTTAAAGCCTAACTCATCGTGTTTTACAATTTCAGTATGTAAGTATGCAGCAGATTCTGTAGCACCAATAATGGCTACATTTCGTTGCGACAGTCCTAATTTGCGGCGATTGCGCTTATACAAATACACACCCAAACGCCAAATATATAAAAACGTAACACTTAACGTAAACCAAATAGCAACTCCTACTCGAGAAAGCGATTCGCTAAACTTAAATAAAAAGGAAATAACCAGTAAAAATGCAAATGCAATAAGTACACTGCCCCATGCACAGAGTACCATATTTCTAAATTTACCTGCGCGCCAAGAGCGATAAGTAGAAAAGAGCTCAGCACTATATAAATAACTAAGAGCAACCGAAAGCGCAGAAGCGGCATAAATGGGAGTGAGTTTAAAATTGTAAAGCAGGGCTGCACACTGAAAAGCTAAAAATAACGCAAATATATCAAATAATCGGTAAAAATTGGCATCAGAGGAACCTGAAGGTTTGAAAGTCCTTGGAGATGTCATTTTGCTTAATTCCTTATAGCTAATCTAGCGTGGGGGACCCCCCACAAAATCCACGCGAATGATATAGCATTAGCTGTTTTTGTTCAATTGCTTATACCGACAAAAGTACTAACTATTTTGTAACTAACATTACAATGAGTTTTTGGGTATAAATAAAAAATTAACTCATTAAATAAGATATGTTAATTAAATAACCCCTTAAACCAACTCCAAACTCCAAACGAATACCCTTCAAAAATATCAATGCCCAATGCCGATTTAATCAAATATAAAACCAACAATGTAAGTAAAATAGTAAACGTAGCTACCAAACTTAAGATAATAGCTTGAGTAAACCTTGCTATTTTTTGCTCTTTTACACTTAGTTCACGCCTGTTTCGACCTGCTAAAAAAACATAGTAATATCGGTATTTAAAAAGTTTAACTACACCTCTGCAGTCAACAGCGTGGTTACCCCACTGCCTGGCTCCAATGGCTATTTTTAAATGCGCTAACTGTTCATCGGTAAAGGTCGTTTGAATGCTTTTAGGCATTCGCTCTAGCAAGCTTCTAATAGCGGGATCATTCTGTAGGTTTGACAAAAAAGCCTCAAATAAAGCGTGAATAATAAATTTCAGTTATTTTAAACAACCACCCAATAATAAAAAGCCAATTATAAATAATTGGCTTTTTATTTGCTAAAAGTACTTTTTATTTAAGCGTACTAGAGCGATAAGTATTATTATTTAACCAACTTGGTAACTCTACAGTTGGCACTGTACCATTTTGGTTAATATTAGTTTGGTGATAAGAATGTTGGTTCCAAATACGTGTTGCATTTTTCCAAGGCTTGCTGTTATCAGCAGCACCATACACAGTGACACCATTGTTAATACTGTAACGACTATCGTTATTGTTAGAAACTGTAATAAGCTCGGCGTTATCATCGCCCTCTAGGTCAACCACAATTGGATATTCCCAAAGCGATGCAGTTGAGTTAGCAACTGTCGATAACACTTCACCATTAAGGCCATCTAGAACTCTTACTTTATAGTGGTCTTGTATAATAACTTCATCAATACCATCGCCATTAAAGTCATATGCGCTAACACCTAGCTTACCGCTAAATTCATCATCATTAGCAACAGTCCAAACTAAATCACCATTTGTGTTATACATATCAACTGCTGTGTAACCTGCGTAAACAATTCCTAATGAGTCGGCACCGAGGAATGTTGATACAGCTTGTACCCCACCGCCAAAGTTATTAGGGTTAGTTATTTGCCACTTAACATTACCATTATGCTCTAATACAGCTAAAACACTGGTTTCAAGGTTAGTGCTTGGGTTACTAGTTACTATTTCAGGATCTAAATCATCATCTAAATTGGCAACTGAATTAAACCATACAGCTCCTGGCTCTCCATATTGCCATAATTGAGCACCATAAGAATCATACAAGCCACCACCAGCAAAAACCTCTTGACTGCTATTATTATCAGCGTCAAAAGTTATTGAGGCAGCAGACCAATTAGTAGTGTACAGTAATCCTGTTTCATAGCTAAAAACATTATTTCCAGTAATAATTTCTGCTGTTCCATCGTTATTAATATCTGTCAGTGTAACAGCACCTAAAGGTTTACCTGATTTGGTCAGCTCCTTTTTCACTTGACCTAAATTATTAACAACTTGAACAACCTCTGATGAGTAGTCATTTAAAACAATTTCAACAATGCCATCACCATCTAAATCAGCCGCTGCAATTGAATTACGTGAGTCACTAAAGACCCCTCCGTTTTCGTATGTCCATAGTTCAGTGCCATCGACACCACTTAATGCACGCACTAAACCTGGAACATTTACGCTTCTGTTAAATGCCACCACTATCACATCAGCAATATCGTTGTTATCAATAATATTATCGCCATTATCGTCATTTAACTGTGCGACAACTGGTGTTGACATAACTTGCTTGTATTCAGGCATAAAGTCGCTAGAATTCCAACTCCACTTTTGTTGCATTGCAAATGGTGCTATAGGTTCAGCTTTAGATGGTAGCTCACCATTAAATTCACCACCTAATAGCGCCATTGAGCCATAAAAACTTTGGCCAATAACAGGCATTTTGGCTGTACCATAAACACCTCTTATGTCTGCGTAAGGAGCTAATACAACACCTTGCCAGCGATTACCTTTAATGTTTAGTTTTTCTGCATTAGTAAAGTTAAATACAGTTTTGGTTGCATGATTGCGTAAACGCCAAAAACTTTTACCTTTAACGTTAACATTGTCGTCGCCTGTAATATTAAAAATTACAGTTGCATCAGCAGGAATGCCCCACACTTTAAAAGTATGAGCTTTTGCAAATTGGCGTGCATCTAAATTAAATACTTGCGTTTCTGAGCGACCGTCGCCTTCTAAGTAAAGGCCGCCCCATTTACTTTGTACTGTTCCAGTAGCATCAAGCTTACCTAACTCAGCACTTAAATCTTTGTAGTATTGCTCTTGTTCATCAAAATTAAATGGCATGGCCGATTCGTTTTGATTAGACGTTATTTTAGAGTTTCGCTCCATGCCCCATTGAACACTCCAGCTAACATCGGTACCACCACCGGCTACCATGCTACCAACGAACTGGCGCCCTATTTTATAATCGATACTTGACTCACTGATTAAATAGTATTCATTTGGATTAGACGGGCGTAAAAAGCCTACGCTATAAGCTTTTATGTCGATTTTACCTGCAGCTATAGCGCCATCAGCACGGCCAACATTCGATTTAAAATCGTCAAAAACAAATGCTGAAAAGTTGTTGGCTACGCCTAAATCTGCAGCTTGTGTTGCCGAGCTAGCTAAAGCAAGCGCGATCACTGCACTTAATTTTTTAGTTTTTAGTAGTGAGTTAGTCATTTTTTCCCTCAAAATGAAAAAGTGCATTAATGGCACCAAATTAAAGTCATTTGTTTAACGAAAGTTAATTCATCAAGCTCTTGGTGAGCATTATATACACAAACAAAATCAAAAGGAACAAAAACCCTACAAAAGTACCAATTATGCAACTCCAAAGAAAGAACAAAAGTTAAAATCAATAACTTACAGAAATTAAAATCAATAAAAAAGCAAACATTGATATTTAATAACTAATAAATGTAAATATAAAGTTAACAAGATTGCATGTAGGATGAATGCGCCAAGAGAAAATACTTCACTCTTTTTAAAGGGTAGAGGTGGGAATAAAACTACTGCTGTTAAACTCCCCACTAAATTAATTTGATAAACCTATAAGTTTTGGTGCCTTAGATTTTATGAATCTAAAAACAAAAACTAAAAAGAAAATAGCTATAAAAGTATTCACATAAGGAAGTAAATCAAACAAATGCCAAGTATTAGGGATGATCCTAACCTCGATCTTATGTAAAAACCTAAAAACAATTAAATGAAGCGGAAATATCACTATTGAAGAAATTGCCAGCCATTGGTAGGTAGATCTAGGTTTGAGTTTCTTACTAATCAAAAATAATATAAATATTCCTAAACAAGCAATTAGAGGGAACAAAAGAGGGAAAACACCAAACTTTAACTCTCTTATATCTACACGGCCATTTAATAGCGCTAAATAATAAAAAATTGGAATGGTAAATAGCAAAATCAAGTAAATTTTAAATTCATTGTTAAACATTGCATAGCTTAAAAAGTTGACCCTTTTAACTACAACACCTAATTGATAAAAAAACATACCAACAACAGCAGAATCTATCGACCAAAACCATCTTTCCGAAATTAGCTCACTGCCCAACAGCATTAGTACAAGTACTCCTGAAGTGATCACGAAACTATATATTGGCTTTAATGCAGAAAAAAATATAATCTGAGCTAATGAAATAATGATTAAACAGGGGAAAAACCAAAGAACACCATTAATGTGAAAACTATCTGCCTTAGATGTAACTAAACGACTCAAAGGATCAAACCACTGCATATTACTTGCTTGGCCATTACCAAAAAAGTGTAATGGTAGCCATAATAAAAAGGAAACAAAAAAAAAGAAAATAAAAGGTAATATTAAACGCTTGAAAAGTTTGACTAATGATTGTTTAGTGGCACGCTGCGATGATGCCAAATACCCAGATAAAAAGAAGAACAATGGCATATGAAAAGAGTATATTAAAGTGTATATATTCTCATTTAACCAAGCTGCATGACCAAGTACAACTAGTGTAATACCTATTGCCTTCATATTATCAATGTAATTTATACGTGTCATCATTTAAAAAGCTTATCTTGTATTAAAAGATATGCGAACTTAGAGTTTGTAATTAAGTAACGCTTCCACATTCTACCTGGTTCTTGCATTACTCTGTAAAGCCATTCGAATCCTGCTTTTTGCATCCACTGTGGTGCACGCTTCACTTTGCCTGCTACAACATCAAACGTACCACCAACCCCCATTACAAAATCAACACCAAGCTTGTCTTGCCATTTATTAATAAAATTTTCTTTTTTAGGCGAGGTAATCGCAACAAATAATAGCTTAGCGCCCGATTCGCGTATTTTAGTGACCACGGCTTCTTCATCATCCCCCTCTTTATTTCCAAAGAAATAACCATCATGACAACCAGCAATATTTAAATTAGGGTTTTGTGCTTTAACGACTTCTACTGTTTTGCTTACTACGTCTTCGGTAGCGCCAAGAAGAAATACAGGGAAGTCTCGTTTAGCACTCATAGCTAATAATTCATGAAATAAGTCAACTCCCGCTACACGCTCTGGCACATTGTGCCCTAAAAAACGCGCACCAAATACTACACCCATACCATCAATATTAATTACCTCACACGCTTTAACCGAATCAGCTAAAACAGGATCTTTTTGCATATTTACTATTTTGGCTACATTAACCACAACATGCTGTAAAAACTGCTTTTGCTCAATTCTACTTTCAATAAAAGACACCGTCTCTTGCATAGTGGCAATATCCATGGGTGCTTTTAAAAATTCAATACGTTTCATTGTTGTGTCCGTTTTTTAGAGTTTTTCAATAACTGCATTTTTAGCGCGATTCAATTTTTGTCGATTAAAATAAGCAAACGAATAATATACCCATGCTTGTGTCCAACGCACATAGTCAACCTTATTGGTAAAATACTTATTTTTTTGATAAATAAAACGTCGCTTTTTAGGCATATATAAAGTTTGAATAGCGCGGTTTATTACTTTTTCTGCCATCGCAAAGTCATCTGGCGTTTTACCTACTTTTAATAATGTAAAAACAGCTTGCGATACACTGTGCATATCGAGTGGGTAGCGATTATTATTGTAATATTTTGCGGTGCCATCTTGCTCAAAAAAATACGTTTTGTAATAAGTAAGGCCTTTTGCAATTGCCGATTCAAACTCATCAGTATGCAATTCATCACTCAATAAGCGCAATGCTTCTAGGTTATAACCAGTATGAAAGCCATCAATAAACTGATGATGATGGCGAGCACCATATACCCATGAGCCATCAGCCCTTTGCTCGTTTACCGACTGCCTTGCAGCATTTAAAGCAAGCTGTTTGTAGTGTTGATTATTGGTAAGTACGGCAACCTTTGCAACCCATGCAGCGCCCCAAAGGCTAGCATTATGCACAAATGCAGTTTCACCCGGTATGTAACCAAAAAACTGCCTACCATCACATTCTTTATATAATGTTTTTACAATAAAATGCGCACTATCAATTGCTGGTTCTGAGTATTTTTTGTCTTTGGTGATTTCACTTAACGCATATAAAGCCTGAGCAACATAAATAGTAGTAATTACGTTTGGCTTACCTTTAGGTACAAAAAAAGCACGAGCATTCCAGTCAAAGTGGTAACCCCAACAGCTATGCTGCCAAATAGATTTATCACTTTGCTGGGTCAATAACCAATTAGCTAGCTTTATCGCTTCATTTAAATAAGTTTGCTCATTGGTTGCTTTATAGTCTTCCAATAAACCTAAAATAAATAAACCAATACCCTTTGGGTTACGCTTTTTGGGCACACCACATAATGGCCGCAAGTTAATCGCTAAACGTTTATGCAGCTGAATCCAAGCAAGCCCTACAATCCCTTGTTTAAATCTGGGCATTAACTCAAATAATTTACTATTAAGCCCATCAAATGGGTCTTGCCCAGCATAATTCCCTTTTTTTGCCTTATTGAGTAATAGCTTTTTGCAATAGTTGCTATCTAACATTACTAAATTGCTCCCAGCTCTTTATAAATACATTTAAGCTTTGGAATGATTACTCTAGGACTAAAGTTATTTAAAAACTTTTCTTTTGCAGCATCTCTCATTTTTTCTGTTTCTATAGGGAACTCAATTAAGCTATTCATTGCCATTTTTAGGGATTCAACATCGCCAGGTTCAATAAGTAAGCCATCAATCTTATTTGTAATAGCATCTGGAATTCCACCTGCAGTAGAAGCAATAACAGGTATGTTACATGACATTGCTTCTAACACTCCCATTGGGAAGCCTTCGTTATAGCTTGGTAACACATATGCATCTGCTTGCTTTAAAATATTAATTTTTTTATCGCCAGCAACCCAACCAAGTAACTCAACGCATTCATCTATACCTAGCTCATTAACCATTTTCTGATATTTTTTAATCTCGCCGTCACCACCAAGCAACAATCTAGCGTATGGATACTCTTTAACAACACCTTTGAAAGCATTTATTAAATCAGATACACCTTTACGTTCACCCAACCGCCCTAAAAATACAAAATTAAAGTTATTAGTTTTCTCTTTTTCTATCTCTAATTTAGGAACGGCGTTATAAACTACAACTCCTTTTTCACGATCGTCCAATATGGTATCAAGCCAATCCAGCCACTGAGTAGATAAAACAATAACTTTATCTACAGAGTTAAAGGTTGTTCTTATTTGTGCTTTTTTAGATTCACAGCATTCATTATTATAAAACTCTCTAAATTCAGCTCCATGTAAATGCAGAATAACTTTTGTATTAAAATATTTAATCAGCTTTATTAGCAATGACTTTCTTGCATAACTCCCTCTAGAAGCCATATGAATATGCACTACCCCAACATCATAAATTATTAATTTAGCAACTAACTTAATAATGCAAAGTAAATAATTGAATAGTTGGCCAGCCATGCCAAACCCAGTATTGGTTGAATGGCTTACTAAAAGCTCTGAATTTGTGTCATAAAAAAAATCTTCGCTTTCGTAAACATTTAAAACTGTTGCAATACCACCTTGACCGTTTCTATCTGTGGCTATTGTTATATTTATTGATTTTTTCACTTTAACACTCTCTTATAGCCTGCTTTACTTTACCGTTTTTAGTCCTTGAAATTGCATCAACTTTTTTTACATTCACTTTTATGGACACACCCAATCTTTCTTTTGTGTTCGAAATTAATTTATCTTTTTGAGTCTTATTAAATAACGCTCCATCAACTACAACCAAAACATCAATACTCAGATCTTTTTTCTGTACAAACTGTGTACCCAACAACCCTTCAACACCTTTTGGTATATGATTTAATATATGCACTTTCTGCCCATCCTCAGCAACTAGGTAGTCTCCTGTTCTTCCTTCTATAGAATCAACAAGTGGAAATACTCGGCCACAAGGGCAATTTTTTTCGTCTGACAATATAACGTGATCACCCGTTTTATAACGTATTAAAGGATAAAGGGAGTTATTAAAATTAGTCCCGACAATTTCAGCCCTATCACGACCATCCCCTATTTTACTAGCTGGCAACAATTCAACATGAGCATAGTCTGTCAATATGTGATAACGACCGTGCTCGCAGCTTGCAATAGCAGCTACACGTTCAAATAAACCATACCAATCAAACACAGTACATTTAAATCGCGTTTCAATTAGGTGCTTATCTTCTTTTGATAATGACTCTGATGATGTAACAATTGACTTTATTTCACCTGGGTAATATTCATTATTTATTTCTAAATACTTAGCTAAAGCAACTATAGATGATGGATAGGCCTGAATAACTTGTACACCAAAATCAACCATTGCATTTATATACAACTGCAAGTTAGCAGGTGCCATATGAAAGGATGAAAGCATAATCATATTTTCAAAATAAGAATAACGCCAAAATGGCAACTGCTTTTGCTCCATTGGTACAATCATGTCACCACGGATCCATGCCCGTTTATCGCCTTTTTTAAAGCCAGCCCAAGCTAAGCCTCTGCTAACGAAAGCTTGTTCAGTAATTATTGATTGCATATTCTGCGGGATAACTAGTGGAGCACCTGTTGTGCCACTCGTTGCGCCATTAATTACAGCGCCTCTTTTTTGAGGTGACACAAACTCATATTTATGGCTATTAATTGTAGATTTATCGATATATGGGTACTTTTCTATATCTGTTCCAGTCCCTATGTAGTAATCAACAGTCTCATTTGCATTTGTAACTACATTACTGAGCATTTCATCACTATACTGTTTTAATAACTCATAGTTAAACTCGTGAGTTTGTAGTTTTTGAGTCAGCCTTTCGCAGTTTGTATTTTCCCTAAGCTTTTTACGTATAAATGCGCGACTACTTAATAAAATATTTTGAACGAATATAGGGCTTTTTGTATATGCCTTACTAGTAAACATCAATACTATTCCTTTAATTCAATATCCAGTTTCATTGCTTTAGCTGGCAAACACAACTTAAATTACATAAGATAATTAAACATGCTGATATGACTGTCTACTGGACAAAGTCTTGTTTTATTTTTTTACCATATATGGAGCTACATCATCTAAATAACTTTCGTTTTTTAATATGTCATAATCCAATTCGTCTATATTCCCGATAATTTTTGCAGGAATTCCACCAACTATACATCCATTAGGTACACTTTTTGTAACTACAGAATTTGGTGCGACAATTACTTTGTCACCAATTATCACTGGCCCTACGATTACGGAACCAGGACCAAGGAAAACATCATCCCCAATACTAGGTACACGTTTGTAAGGTCCCTTTCCTACAACTTTGCAACCAATACCAATCCGACAACGCTTGCCTATTTTTGCGTTATCAATAATTACTACCCCAATACCTTTAACTACAAGAAAAGAACCTTTTCCTATGTCTGCACTAGCTGGTAATTTAGAATTATAAATTATGAAAATCATTAACTGTATAAACTTTGGTAAAAAGGGTACTTTTCTTAAATAAAGCCACCTTGAGATTCTATAAAATAGTATTGCGTTAACCATAAAAGACCTCATTAGTTTTAATAAATCATATAGTTATATGCTCTATTAGTATCAAACCTAATCTATTTCTAGCATTATTTTTATAGCTAAATGAAAAGACTGTGTTATTCGTTAAGAGCTTCTAAATAAATCGTAATATAGAAGTTACAGTGGTTAGCAGTAATTTCTTTTGTGTATTTAGATATCGATTGCATTAAGCAACTTAATTATTAATATTAAATATTTAATCTACTGTGTTAAAAGCAATAAGTTGAATAGCAGTTTCATAAAAATTAAATAGTAAGCTAATAATTTTATCCTTTGAAAGCCCCATACATACAAACATGTAAACCTACATTATTTTTTCTAAGTTTCTCCTTATTATACTCCTTAGTATCTAGTGTTTGATAAAAACTAAAAACGGATAAACTTAAAGCAAGTGCAACAATACCATCTGGATAAGTAAAACCGTAAGTTGTTACGCAAGTGAGCCAAACACAACTAATGAACGTGAGTATTCCAAGCTGTATATTCAGTAAATACCTGGTATTTTGTGTATAATAATCGAGTCTTTTTTCTTTGTAGAGTCTAACTAAAATGTACATTTTAAACAGAACCCAAAACACTCCACATAAACCAAAGCTAACTAGTAGAGTAATTAAACCACTATCGTTGGTTTGTAAAAGTAAAGCACGCTCAATTTGTGCTTCACTTAAACCAGTTTCATCCACTACAAAATTAAATAATGAAGCTGCATAATTCTGATGAACAAAACCAGGGCCAAAAATTGGATGATCAAAAAATGCTTCTAAACGCTTTGGATTCTCTGAAAAGCGATAAATGAAGTTTCCCTCATCACTACTGCCTACCTCCGTAAATATAGAGGTAAAGCGTTCCACAAAAAAAGTACCAGCTTTTAATAACAGTATAGGTATGACAAAGACAAACGTAATGACTGAATACTTAAAGCTCTTTTTCTTAACCTCAGAATTAGAAAATAAAAATATTATTAGCACTCCAAATAGAAGAGCTAACCAATACGTCCGCGTATACGAAAGCAAAATTGATAGGAATGAGATAGCCATTACAGCTAGTAAAAAATACCTACGTAAGGGTAATGAGTTACTTAGCAATAAAGTAACTGAACAAAAAAAACACATTAAAGCAAAAAAATAAGCCGGTAAATAAACTCTTGTTACACTCCCAGCATCAGTTGTAAGCCCTATTATTCTTGTATTAGCTGTTAAGTCAATACCCGCTATCTGAAATAGCATCATGCTAAATTGAACAATGCACACAATCGAAATAAAGTATAATAATTGTTGCATTGACTTGTTATCTGAATAAAAACGAACAAAGTAAAAGTAAACTAATAAATATAAATAGCCTCGTCCTACTTTTAAAGTTGAAACTAGGGGTAAATCAAAACGAAAAGCGGTAATTACAAATTGAATAATAACCATACTAACAAAAGTTAGTACAACAAAAGCAACCCACTTAGCCGCTTTGTTATGTACTGGATAGTAAAATCCATTTTTCAGAGAATCAAATAAATATAACGCTGCTAAAATTAGAAACAGAAGGTCATTAAATTTTAGGATTCCTGGTAGCCTAATGAATGTTTCGGGATTTATGATACCTAAAAACTGAACACTGGCTAGCAAAAAAATATAGCCCCATAATTTAGGCTTATTTATCAATACGACTATGATGGGGACAGCGATTGGTAAAAGTAGCATTTTTGTATTTTGTGTTAAAGCAAAATACACTATGTAAGCAACTGCAAAAGGTACTAAAAACCAGAGCATATATTTTTTAAATACGCTGTTATACATGTTTAGTTACTGCACAAAAAAACTTATCACTCACTATTTCCCAATTATAATAATTATTTACTGCATTTATTCCTGCAATTGAGGCTTTTTTATATACTAAGGGATTTTCAATGAGATGTAATATTTCATTTTTTATGGCATGTATATCACCAAGGTCAGCAACCCTACCAGCACCTGTCTTTACTAGGATATCAGGCATAGCGTCTATGTTAGAACCAATACAAGGAGTGCCAAATGCCATTGCTTCCAGGAGTACAAGCCCAAATGCCTCATATGCTGAATGGATAATGAATAAACTTGCTTGGAGGTAGAGTCTTGCTAGTTTTTCTTTATCATAAATCCTACCTAGATAGATAACACCATCGTGGCTAGGACAGGGGTTTACTCGTGGCCCAACAATAGTAAGTGTAATTTTAGGGTAGTGGCTTTTCAACAAATCAAATGCAGCTAGAATTTCTTCACCACCTTTTTGCTTAAACATTTTACCAACAAATAAAAGTTTAACATCCTCACCATTTATTATTTGTTTTTCTACTGCGCTCAAAGGTAATAAATTAGAGCCATATCCAACTGTTACTAATTTTACAGGGTCAACAGAATAAAAAGTTTTGATCGAATTAGTAATATACTCACTAGGAACAATTATTTTATCTGCTCTTTGATATAGCTTAGTTTCATTTTTATACCAATGAAGTAACTCCAATTCGCTGGGAGGTAATAATGGTTTGATTGATTGCAGTTGTTTTTGTGCTGCAAGCTCCATTGTGTAATCGGTTAGTATAAAAAACGGTAGCTTAGCTTTTGAATAAGCCATTGCATCGAACGTACCCGAGACCTGAATTACCCCTGCGTAATCTGCTACATCAACTGCGTCTAAAATCTTTGCACACCACTTACTTTTAAGCTTAAATGCCCACCCTGTTTTTTGTAATAAGTTGTATTTTCTTTCAGCATTTATAATCCATTTTTTGTAGTTCAAAGAAAAAGAGGTAAAGATTGCAAATAGATATAGTCGCCAAATTTTAGGAATATTGTGCTCTTCAATTTGTAAGCCTTTTTTTGATAATTCGGAAAAAAGCTTATCACTCACACCTGAAAAATCGACCCTAAATACTAAATATTTATTTTTCACCAATCGCTTCCTTTAAAATATTCTTTAGTTTGGTTTCATCCATCTTTTGATCGAATTTTAATGCATGTGCATAGCACTGTTCAGCCCATATTTCTGATTTTTGCATTATTTCCTCGATTCTTTTTTTCCAAGCTACTTCACATAGGTAATCACCAATAATTAACTCATCGCTGCAAACAGTCTCAGGTAATCCACCTCGATTCGAGACAATAACAGGAATCGAATGTGAAGCGGCTTCTAGTGATACCTTGCCAAATGCCTCTTGCCAAATAGATGGGACAAGTAGTAATTTGGTAGTCGCATAAAGCTCATCGGTATTATTAAAAAATGGATGGTACAAAACGTTATCAATTTGTTTTTTTTCTAAATTTCGACCTATCACCCTAAACTGTAAGTTAGGCATTAATTTAGCAGTGTTTAAAAAAGTTTTAATCCCCTTAACCTCACCGCTGCCAATCATCGTAATATATTTCGCCTGCTTAAGATCTGTTTTTCTTCTCCCAATAGTCTCGGTAAATGGATACATAATTAAAGGATTAATGTTACTTTGTTTTTCTAATGCTGAGGCGATATATTGGGAGTTTGCTATTACACGAAAACAGCCATTAATCGCTGCTGTATTTTTTTTGCAGTGAAATAAAAAAAATGGATAATCTGAAATACGTCTAGCAAATCGCATCAACTTACCTTTAATAGTATTTTTTAAACCATACTCTGGCCTTTTATTAATACTAAACTCTTCATGTACATAATAAATAGCTTTTCCTCCAACTTTATTTGTCGCGTTTATAGCGCCTAAGCAAGTTGAACAGTTTCCAATTACAACATCATACCTGTTATTATTAAAAAATTTATATATAAGAAAATAATTAACAAAGTTCCCAAAATAATTAAGATACTTAGCATGAAATAGAGGGATGATTCTTAGTTTCTTATAGTTATACTTATTATGCTTTTCATATATTTTCCTTTGACCAGATATGACCGTAACGTCATAATCAGAACTAAGGATATCAACTATCTGTTTAATACAAGTTTCAGCCCCACCAATTTTGTATTGCGCATTCACGCTAAATATTGCAATTTTCTTCATAAGATGAATTTCATAATTTTTTGCTTAAAGTTAACAGGATTTTTTTTGAACAATAGAACCAAACTCGTTAGCGCCAAAACAGCGAATAACAGTACTATAAAGAAGCTCCCTGCTCTAGAAAAGTACACCAATAAAAGTGAACAACAACAATATATAACTATAGAAACAAATACCGGAAGCAAATACGCTTTTAAGTAAATAAAAGGGCTCACCTTTAATGTTTTAAATAAAAATAAAATTTGGCATAATAAAAAAGCTAGTTGTCCGCAGACAAATGCAACCGCTACTCCAACAACCGAAAATGATTCGTACAATAATAGAGAAACGACTACTAGAATAAACAAAGCAAATATGTTGGATATTATCTCTCTATATACTATCCCTTGAGATTTTAACAAATCACCTGCAATAATTGACATAGAAGATATTACAGCCCCCACAATCAGTACTCTTAGAATTGGTACCATTTCTATCCAGTTTTCGCCATAAACGGTGCTAACAATCAGATCTGCATAAATAACTACTAGAGTCGATGCAGGAATAAATAGTGACGCTAAAATAGATGTTGTAGTGATAAAGGTATTGAGTAAAAACGTCTTGTCATCCTGTTTATTTGAAAACTCAACATATAAAACTGAGCTAACATTTCTAACTATTTGATTTAGTGGCATTTGTAGCAGCTTTAATGCTCTTGTATATAAACCTACACCTGCTACCCCCCCTGCAAGCGTTACGAAATATCGATCTGTATTCGAGGTAGAAAAAAGAAATAGACTCTGTATTGTCATTGCAATCGACATTCTGATGTGTTTAACAATGGACGAACAACGAAAACCAGAAAGTAATTTATATTCATATTTAGCAAGAAATAAAACTATTGAGAGCTTAACAATTTGACGGCTCATGAAGGCATATATTAATGAATAAAAACCTAATTCATTAAGCGAAAGCACTATAGCAATAATTGCATAAACTAAAACTGAAATTAACTCAGAAGCAGCGACCTGCCAATAGCGCCGCCTCTTCATTAATGCCAAACGATAAATATATTCAAGTGTTAAAAAGGGTAAGATCCAAATCAATATTGAATAACTACTAATAAATAGCTCTCCCCCCCAATATAAAGCTATTTTTCTTACTAATAAGTAAGATAAACCAGCACAACAAATACTTATTATGGTTGTTAATAATGCAATACTACTTAAATCTAATTCTGAAGCCGATTTGCTTTGTACAAAACTCATTGCAAAACTTTTCAGAGCTATAACGCTAAAAAATTCTACCACTATTAATGCTAAAGCAAATGCACCAAAATCAGAAGGAAGTAATATTCTTGCGATGAAAATCTCAACCATAAATATGAGCAACTGAGAGACAAGATTAAAACCACCTGTAGAAACTATACTTTTTAACATTAATTCGACAGCTCTTTTAGGTTAATGTTTACGTGTGTACTCATGGTGTTTTTGACAAGATTATTCTCGTATCAAATAACCCTGTCAAAACCACTGAAGCTAATTTTACACAATTAAATTTTGATAATATCGTTAGTGAATTGAAATATTTTGGTAATACTTCAAACATTACTCTTCTTCATCTATAATTTTTACATATAAGTCAATATATTGTTCTAAAATACTTGCAACATTAAATTTTGTTTGAAGCATGCTTTTAGATTTAGTAACGTTATGATTGGTAATCAAATTAGTAATACTTTTAGGAGTCAACGAATCCGATAGATATAACACTCCCATTTTCTCAAAGAAAGATTTCTCATCTTCAAGTATTCCAACCTCAGTTGTTATTAGAGGCAATCCAACAGCTAACATTTCTAGAGGCACTAAGCCGAATGTCTCTTCACCAGAAGTAAATACACCTAAGTCAGCATCAGTATACTGCTGTATGATCTGAGCTTTATTTAACTTACCAAAAAAAGTCACATTATTCTCTAACCCTAGAGAAACAACCTGTTTTTTAATCCGTTGCGTATATTCTTTATCTGCAGCAGGCCCAATGATAGCTAACGAAGAATCGAAGCCATCACTAACTAACTTGGCTAATAAAGCAACGGAATCTTCAACCTTTTTCCTTGGCGTTAATAACGCACACGTAACCAGTTTTACTTCTTTTCGGTTATGTTTGGCGTAATTAGCTTCAAAGTATTCTTGATTTATAGGGTTATGGACTACTTCAGATTTAAACCCATCTGTAATAATTGCACTTTGTAACTGCTTACCAACAACAACAACATTATCATTTCGTTTTTTTATTATCCGTGGTATTGCTTTTTCATATAAAAAGTTATTAACTAAACCCACATTACGACGAGCTATTTTTTTATAGCTATGAACGGTGACAAGTGTTTTACCTTCATAGCAACTACCTATCAATAAACTCCAAAGGTGGGTGTGAACTAAATCAGGATTCAAAGTTTTTAGCAACTTGCGAACATGCCAGTTTTGCCAAATAATGCCAGGGATTTTAAATTTTAATTGCTTGCTTGATGCAGGCAGCCAAATAAAATCAACGTTACCTGATAGACGAATAATATCACCAGTGAAAGGTGTTTTACTTTGCGGGTCAAGCCCGATAATGGTAAACCTAAAGTTAGCGTCATCATGGTTAACCAAATATTCTGCAAACATTTGGCATACACTGTCTACGCCGCCGCAATTGTTACTGCCCCAGTCATAGGTAGAAAGGGGCATAATTAAAGCGATATGTTTTTTAGGCATTATTGGTATTCTTATTAATACACATTAAAAACTCTTTATAAATAGTACAAAATTAAAGAATACCGCGAGTATCAATAACAACTTTTGATGCAAATTCTGTTTTATCTGCTGCTTTAAATTGTTTATGATCAACTAATACCACAACGACATTTGCTTGCTCTAGTGCGCTTTCTAACGACACTAAGCTAACATTTTTATCTGCTAGGTTGGCTGGTAGCTCTGAAATGTTTGGCTCTACAGCAAGTATTTCACCAATATTTTTTGCTGCTAATTCTTCAACAATATTTAATGCCGGGCTCTCACGAAGATCGTCAATATCGGCTTTAAATGAAAGGCCTAAACACGCAATAACTGGACGTTTAAATTCATCAGCGGCTTTTGCTACTTTTTCAATTACGTAGAATGGTTTTGCGTCGTTAGTTAAGCGTGCTTGTTTAATTATTTTTGCTTCGTCTGGGCAGCTTGCAACAATAAACCAAGGATCAACCGCAATACAGTGGCCACCAACACCAGGGCCTGGATTTAAAATATTTACACGTGGGTGACGATTAGCAAGCTTAATAAGCTCCCACACATTAATTTTTAACTTGTCACAAATGACTGACAATTCATTGGCAAAAGCAATGTTTACATCGCGAAATGAGTTTTCGGTTAACTTAGCCATTTCAGCAGTACGGGCATTGGTAATAATACACTCGCCGCGCACAAAAGTTTCGTATAACTTAACTGCTTTCTCGCTACATGCTTTGCTCATACCGCCTATTACACGGTCGTTTGATACCAGCTCTTGTAATACATAACCTGGTAATACACGCTCAGGACAATGAGCAACATTGATGTCGGCGGCATCGCCTTTATCTTGTGGGAACGTTAAATCAGGGCGCGCTTCACTTAACCAAGCGGCTAGTTGCTCTGTTGCACCTACAGGTGAGGTGCTTTCTAAAATAACTAAATTACCTTTTTCAAGCACCGGGGCAATCATTTTTGCAGCCGATTCAATATAGCTTAAGTCTGCACTGTGGTTACCACTTTCGCTGTGAATAAATGGTGTAGGTACAGCTACCATAAACGCATCGGCTTTTTCTGGTGTTGTAGTTGCTCTTAAGTTACCAGTAGATACTACGCCGCGAACTATTATGTCCAGATCAGGCTCTACTATGTGTATTTCACCGGCATTAATGGTATTAACTGCTTTTTCGCTTACGTCTAAACCAATTACTTTCATGCCGCGCGATGCAATAACCGCCGCAGTGGGTAAACCTATGTAGCCTAAACCAACAACAGAAACTGTTTTAATTGTCATTATTAAATCCTTGAAAAAGTTTTAAACTTTATTTTAATCTTTAAAGTGTTGCTTAATTTTAGCCACAATGCGTTCACACGCTTTACCATCACCATAAGGGTTATGTGCACGGCTCATTGACTGATATTCTTGAGCGTTAGTGAGTAAGTTATTAACTTCACTCACTATCCGAGCTTTATCTGTGCCTACTAGTTTAACTGTACCTGCTTCTACCGCTTCTGGACGCTCTGTAGTGTCACGCATAACAAGTACAGGTTTACCTAGGCTTGGTGCTTCTTCTTGAACACCACCTGAGTCGGTTACGATTATGTGAGCTTGATTCATTAAGTACACAAATGGCAGGTAGTCTTGCGGCTCGATTAAATGCACATTATCAACATTTTTTAATATGCGATTTACTGGTTCGCGTACATTAGGATTTAAATGCATTGGGTATAAAATTTGTGTATCTGGGTGCGCAGTTGCAATTTCGACCAATGCCTCACAAATTCGCTCAAAACCGCCACCAAAGCTCTCACGGCGGTGCCCTGTAACTAAAATAAGCTTTTTAGTTTCATCGAGTTCTGGGAATTTAGCTTTGAGAGTTGAAATTAAAGCGGTGTCGGTTTTTACTTTATCAACCACTTGTAATAATGCGTCAATTACCGTGTTACCAGTAATTACGATATCGTCAGCAGTTACTGCTTCATTGAGTAAGTTTTGCTGCGATGTTTGCGTTGGTGCAAAATGCAGCTTTGTAATAGCACCAGTAAGCTTGCGGTTACCCTCTTCAGGCCATGGTGAACTTAAGTTGCCTGTGCGTAACCCTGCTTCTACATGCCCTACCGGAATTTGCTGATAAAACGCCGCTAAACTTGCAGATAAAGTAGTACTGGTATCGCCATGAACAAGCACTAAATCTGGTTTAAATTCTTCAAGAATAGGTTTTAGCCCTAACAAAATATTTGTTGTTACATCGTATAAACTTTGACCCGGCTTCATAATGTTCAAATCGTACTCTGGTACAATTTCAAAAAGGTCTAAAACTTGGTCAAGCATTTCGCGATGCTGAGCAGTAACACACACTTTTGCGTCAATACCTTCTGCGGCATTGAGTGCTTTAACTAGCGGTGCCATTTTTATTGCTTCAGGTCTCGTACCAAAAATACTTAATACTTTAATAGCCATGATTTCCCTTTAATTTTTTACTAACCGGTTGTGCATAACTTTATGCATTTGCCATTAATTGCTTAACGCGCTTGGTAAATTCTTCACCCATTAGGCTTGATTGCATTGCATACTCTACGTTTGCGAGCATATAGCCTAGTTTTGAGCCGCAATCGTGCGACTTACCTTTTAAATGATACGCTTCAATTGTTTCAAAGTGACGCAACTGCAGTAATGCATCTGTTAATTGAATTTCGCCGCCTGCGCCTGGTGGCGTAAATTCGAGCAAATCCCAAATAGCAGGCGATACAACATAACGTCCTGTTATGGCTAAATTACTTGGCGCTTCGTCATTGTTTGGTTTTTCAACCATGTTGGTAATGGCTGCATTTTCGCCTGGGACAATATTTTTACCCGCTAAATCAACTACACCATAGTTATGCACTTCTTCATGTGGGACGGGCTCAACCATAATTTGGTTATGCTGGGTGCGCTCAAATCGGCCGATCATTTGCGTTAAGTTATCAACCTTTAGGTTCGACTTATATTGATCGATAATGACATCCGGCAACAAAATAGCAAAAGGGTTATTGCCAATGATTGGGCGAGTTTCAAGTATTGCGTGGCCTAAGCCTAACGGCGCTGATTGACGAACCGAAATAATGCTTACATCTCGCGGGATTATTGAACGAACTTCTTCTAGCAAGCTGCGTTTTACACGGGCCTCTAGGGTCGCTTCTAGCTCAAAGCTGGTATCAAAGTGATTTTCTATTGCGTTTTTAGATGCATGAGTTACCAGTACTATTTCTTTAATACCGGCTTTTACTGCTTCGTTTACAACGTATTGAATGAGAGGTTTATCGACTAGCGGAAGCATTTCCTTTGGCGTTGCTTTGGTGGCTGGTAACATGCGCGTACCTAAACCTGCAACAGGCAAGACTGCTTTTAATACTTTCACTTTAATTCCTTTTATCGTTTTTTTATTTTTCGTAGAAACTTATTGATGCTGTTGCTAAATTTAAGCATCTGTTTTAAGTGCTACTGTCCGTATGGGCGGGTATTATACACACCAGATAAATTCGCTCAATACAAAAAAGCAGCCTTTTAGATTGTTTTGTGTTAACTAAATGTTGCAGGTGTAATGAGTGCACTTTTTATAACCTATCATTTTAGTTTCAATGGGAATATAATTACCGCGTTAATTTTTTAGGGATGGGCTTTGTGCGGGTAGGAATTTGCATCATTATATTAGTGTCTTTTTTTGCTTGTGCACAAGACATGCTTTTACATTTGCGTAATAGCGATATAATTACCCGTGCCAAACAGTTTTATGGTGATGCTGGCCACCAAAGAATAAAAAACTGGCTGAGTTTTATAGATGACTCTGCCGACAAAAGCGAATGGCAAAAAATTCATTTAGTTAATGACTTTTTTAATAAGCATATAAAGTACAAAACCGATGACGAGCTTTGGCAAAAAAAAGATTATTGGGCCACGCCACTAGAAAGCTTGGGGGTGGGTATGGGTGACTGTGAAGACTATGTTATTGCAAAGTATTTTACTTTAATAGCCTTAGGAATCCCTGAAGAGAAAATACGCTTTATGTATGTTCGCCAGCGTACGGTTAATCAACCACACATGGTGCTTATATACTTTGAACAGCCTAACCGAATACCGCTAGTGCTTGATAATTTCAATACAAAATTGGTACCTGCTAGTAATCGCGGTGATTTAAAACCTATATATAGTTTTAATGGCCAAGGTTTATGGTTAGCCAAATCGAAAGGGTTAGGTAATAAGGTTAAAAATAGTCGTGGTGTTTCTGCTTGGAACACCATGCTTGAGCGAATTGAACAAGGTGAGCTTGCGCCCGCCAACAATAACAATAAAGGAACTAGTAGTTATGTCTCGACTCTTTAAATATGGATTGAGTTTAAAGACTCAAGTATATGGCTTGATCATTTTAATTTCGATAATTTCGTTTTGTGTACGCGTTATTACCGACGTTGATACAACCCGTAATTACTTACAAACGCAAATGGCTAGCCACGCGCAAGACACCGCTACCAGTTTAGGCCTTTCTATCTCTCCTTATTTAGAAGACGACAGCCTAATGATTGCCGAGACGATGGCAACCGCTATTTTTGACTCTGGTTACTATAGCCAAATTAAATTTACTGACGTGCAAAACAACATCGTTTTTGAATTACAAAACCCTAAGCGTGTAGAGTCTGTTCCTAGCTGGTTTATAGGTGCTGTTGAACTAAGCGCACCAACTATGCACTCTGAAATAAATAATGGCTGGATGATGGCCGGCACTCTTGATGTAACCAGCCATACTGGACAATCGTATTTAACCTTGTGGCAGCACACCTTGCGCAGCTTATACAGCTCGTTTTTACTATTAGCAGCTTCGCTGGCAATTGCATTTTTAATATTACGTGCGGTATTTAAGCCACTACAAGCAGTTGAAAACCAAGCGATGTTAGTAACACGAAAGCGTTTTACCTTAAATAAAGAAATACCGGTTGCTCGAGAACTTCGCACTGTTACGCAAGCCATTAATAACATGGTTTTAAACCTACAAAGTACGTTTGATTCACTAACAAAACAAACTCAAGCACTTACCGAAGAGGTATACATAGACTCGTTAACAGGATTAGGTAACCGCAAGTCGTTTGAAAACCACTTTAATTCAGTTGTTAATAATATTACTGACGATACACCCATTACCGCAATGATGCTTACCCTGCCCTCGTTAAATAATATTAACCAAGTTGTAAGCTATCAAGATGGCGATCAGCATGTGCTTGATGCAGCAAAAATACTTAAACAGCTTGCTGATGAGTTACCAAATTCATCTTTATTTAGGCTCAACGGCGGAACGTTCGTTTTATTGGCCCCGTATGATGTTTTGTTTTTAAGTAAAGCTCGCTTAGATGTAAGTGATAAGTTAAGTCAAAAAGAAAATAGCTCACACATTAATGGTTACGCTAATTTAGCCATAGTTGGCATTGAGCAAGGCGCTGCCTTGGGTGAGGTGTTGTCGTTACTTGATACTAGTTGCACTATTGGCGAAGATGCTACATTAGATAATGCCGATAAAGAGTCATTATTTAGTGTTAACCAATGGCGTACTTTAATTAAGTCGATTATAAATGCTGGTGAAGTCAGCTTTTCGGTGCAGCCCGTAAAGCAAGCTAATAAAACTGACTCTCAATGTTATTTTGAAGTATTTGCCCACTTTATTCATGAGGGTGAAAAAGTAAATAATGGCCACTTATTCGCCATGGCTGAAAAGTTAAATTTAACCGAAGAGCTCGATAAAAAAATTATACGAAGCTTTGTAGATATAAAAGAACATTACCCTAATGATGTATTTGCACTTAATATTAGCAAGGCATCGTTGTACTCAACTGACTTTATACAATGGCTCACCCTTTATTCGCACACTAAACCCGTTATTAAAACAAACCTTGTATTCGAACTGCATGAAATTGGTTTGCTCTATAATGTGCACGTAGCTTCGTTACATATAGATGCAATTAAAGAGCTGGGTATTAATGTATGTATTGAACACTTTGGCACTAGCTTAACGTCGTTCAGGTATTTACAAGGTCTTGATATTGAGTATGTAAAAATTGATGGTAGTTATATTCAAGATTTAGTAACTAACCCACAAAGCCAGTTTTATATTCAAACAGTTAATAATATTTGTCATGGTTTTGGTATTAAAGTTTTAGCCTGTTTAATTGAAAAAACTGAAACGTTAGAGATACTCGAATCCTTGGGATGTGATGGGGTACAAGGTAATTTAATACTGTCACCATCAAAAATTATTAAATCTAATGAAAATGGCGTAAATAAAGAGTTTACTTTTTGCGCCGATGCGCTAAAATTTTGCAATTAAAACTCAACCTAGGGACGAGAAATGAAAAAATTACTTTTAGCTGGCTTAGTAGCTAGCGCAACAGCTCTTACTGCTCTTCCAACCCATGCACAAACGGATAACGATGCTGTGGTTCAAGAAGTGAGCATAAATAACATTATTGATATTCTTAATAACGTTACCGCAGATACTTCATCTGAGCAATTACGCGAAGACTTAGTGGAAGCTATTAAACGTATTTGTAAAAACAAAGAAAAAGTTGAATTAGACGAGAAATTACTAAATGCCGCGTGTAGCGCTGCAGACATTGATGCGATGGTTGCAGCTGTTGTTGCCCAATTTGGTGCAGATAACCCGTTAATTTCTGACTTTTTAGCTGCACTTACGGCTGCAGGTTTAGACTCTGATGCAATTACACTTGCTGCAATTACTGCAGGTGTTGATGCAACCACCGCTTCTGAAGCGACCGCTGCAGGCCCTGGTGTAGGTCAACCTGCTCCGCCAGTAGGCAGTTTACCAACATTACCAACACCTCCAGGCTCTGGTGGTACAGGTGGTGATAACGGTATATCTGAAGTCGGTAACTAGTTTTTACCATAAGTATATTTAAACGCAGCCTATTGGCTGCGTTTTTACTTTGTTTGAGTTTATTTTGAATCGTTTTATATTTTTTTTAATTTGTTTGATCCTATTTCTACTTCCTCTTCCTTTAGGTAGTTACCGACCTTGGGCAATTTTAGCTATTGGCATTTTAACAAGCTTTACCTTTATTACTCACCTTACCCACAGTGTGTTAAATAACAACCAAGCGCTATTTCCGCCTCGCTATTCTTGGCCACTATTTTTTACTCTAAGTGCAGTTATTTTAGTTTGTGGTATACAGCTGTTTGGCGTGAGTGTTGATGCATTTCAAACCAAACAAATGTTATTAAAAACCTGTTTTTTACTCATGCTGAGCTGGTTAATATTTAACTACTGCAATAGTGCAGAGCGAATTAAAAAGTTAATTTATGCTGTTATTTGTGCCGGTGTATTTCAGGCGTTGTACGCTAGTTATTTAAACTTATCTCCCGATATTGTCAGTCCTTTATTTGGTTACAAACATACAGATCGTGCAATTGGTACCTTTACCTATTCTAACTTTTTAGCTAATTACTTAGCATTATGCTTATGTTTAGGCATTGGAGTTTTAATTAGCGAACTAAAACGCACTAACAACGGCTACAAGCCTACTTTAAAGCAAACATTACGTGCTTGGGCGGAAGTATTATTGAGCTCTAAAATAATTTTACGTATATCCCTAATTATAATTATTGTGGCGCTTATTTTAACTCGTAGCCGCATGGGTAATTCGGCCTTTTTTATAGCCTTAATTGTAGTGAGCTTATTGGCGCTTTTTGTTTATAAGCAAAAGCCTAAAGCCTTTAAATTGCTGATTGTGAGCTTTTTCATTATCGATTTAATCATTATTGGTGCTATTTTCGATGTAGAGAAAGTAAAACAACGTATTAGCGAAACCAGCTTGCAATCAGAAACACGAGATGAAGTTGTACGTGACTCCATTCCACTGATTTTAGATAACCCATTATTGGGCTCTGGTGGCGGTACTTTTTATACTGCGTTTCCTGCGTATCAATCTGAGCCCTACTCTGGCTACTACGACAACGCGCATAACGATTATGTACAATTTGCAGTTGAGCTAGGTATTCCTGCCACAGCGTTATTAGGACTGCTAGTGCTTTATTGTTTGTGGTTATGTATTGATACTATGCGAACGCGTAAGACGGCGCTTTATCAGGGGGTGGCGTTTGGTTGTGCTACGGCCATTGTAGCCATGATGCTACATTCGTCGGTTGATTACTCCTTGCAAGCCGGCGCAAACTCAATGTTGTTTATAGTGGTGTTATGTTTAGCTATATTAACCAATAAGTTACCGGCACCAAAACGGATTAAAAAAAGACGAAGTTAACGGGCTGCGGGGAGCAGGTTACGAGCCTAATACCCTCATACTTTAAACATGCGCGAGGTAAACTCCCGCCTACGAATAAGGGTAACATAGCGGTTTATTGTAGGCGGGGCTTTATGCCGCGAAAAGAAATTATTAACAAAGAGAGTTAAGAAACGCTGCGCTTTTGGATATTTACTCCGTAACTCGAGACTCGTCGCCCGTCGCCCGTCGCCCGTCGCTAACGACATTATAAAATGACGCGACATGAAGCCGCTGCTACAAGTTGGCAATAATATCGACCTAATTTTTGTATTAAATCACTGCTCTTCTAAATCAAATTCGGTGGTGTGGCCGTCGCCGTGGATTAGCTGATACCTGGCTAAATTACCCGCTTCAAGCGTAACCAAACTAATGGCTGAATCGCTTACTAAGTATTTTTGCCCTTTGCCTTTAGTTTGGTGTTTGTCTACTTCCATATGCCAGCGTTTGGTAAAAAAGTTAAGTGGGCTTTTGGGGCCGTATAAAATAGAGTCGAGCTTGTCGAGTATATTTATTAGCCTGCGTGGAAACTCATTTTTAATGCCACTGGCTGTCAGTTGCCAAATTCTGTTGGGATGATCGCCAAAACGCTTTTGCACTGAAAAACAAAACGAATAGTGTACATCGCCGGATAAAATCAGTGTTTCGTTTGGGGTGTCGGTGCGCCTAAAGGTGTTAAGTAACTTTTTAGCTGAGCCTTCGTGGGCCATCCAGTTTTCTACATCAACCATCAGTGGTTGCCCACACATATTAAACACCGCTTGAATTGCCTCTATCGATTTAACCCCAAACACGGGAGCAGGCGATACAATAATGACTTGGTCATGGCTTAATAGGCTTTCTTCAAGCTCTGTGAGACGTTCCCAATCAAGTAAGCCTGAGGGTTCATTAAAGTTTTGCTCATTACGCCAACGATGCGTACGGGTATCGAGCACCACCACTTTAGGAATGGTCATTAACTCGTAATGCCAATGGTTAAAATCGTTAAGGTGCTTATCAAACGCTTTAAATTGCCATTGCATATAGCCGGCTAAACAGTCGTTAAAAGGGCTCAGTAACGATCCGGTTTTTTGCAGTGCGTCGTTACCCATTCCTTGAAACAGCCAATAGCTTGCTAAGCCATTATTTACAATACGCTTGCTACTGGGGTTTTGATTAATGGCTTGCTCCCACCCTGCGGTGAGATTCCAATCGTCGGTTACATCATGGTCATCAAACATCATTAAGGTAGATACATTGGCAAACAACCGCTCTACCTCTGCTAAACCTTGTGCATAGTCGATTAATGCGGTTTTTTCTGCATTAAATAGCGTTTGTTTTTTTTCGTTACCACCTGAGTAACTTAAGTTATTTAGGTCAATGTATTGCCATACTTGGCTACTAAAATTGAGTAAATACAGTGCTACGAACTCTTCAAAATGAATCAGATGATTATACGCTTTTACACTAGAAAAATGCGGTTCGTCCTTTTTTAACCAATAGCCAATACCTAGTTTTGAGCGGTTTTTCCATGAGGTAGTTGGCAACAAGTAATGGCGACCATACAACTGTTCTGCAATTTCAGCGGGTAAATCTAAATCAAGTGGTTGCTCTTTATAAATACCTAATTGCTTAATTAACTGATGTATCGCTAATAGCATAGGGCCAGCTACATCGTCAGCATAAATTTGATCGCCCGAAAGTAATAATAACTGTGCACCCTGCTGTTCATTACTTCGCTGAACGGCTTGCCAATGGCTTGAACTTACTAAGCTGTCTTTTGCAGGATGATGCGCATTGCGGCACGAGCCATGTAATATTTGCGTTAGTTTTTTGGGGATCACAAATTCAGGTAATGGCTGATTGTTAAAGCTAAATGCTGATAAATCAACAGGGGTGTCATCAAAAAATAGTTGGTATGATAATAATGTATCGCGCGGGAACTGACTGTTTATAGGTTTAATTACCACAAACTGTAAGAATAAATATTCACCTAGCCTTATGGTGTCTTGTTCGCTATAGCACTCGAAGCCAATTAGCTCTACACGGCAATTTACTGGCTTTGAAGTAGCAAACTGAATACAAACTGCAGCTTTTTCTGCTCGGCGCACCATGGGCCCCATAATTAACAGCGGGTGTTGCACCGAGAGAATCGTCATGAGGTTAGCCTTTAGCTGCTAATTTAAATAAAGAGTAAAAGTTATCAGTAGTGGCTTTTGCCAACTCGTTAAAGCTAATGCCTCTGAGTTCACTAATGTAATAAGCCACGTCTTCAACATACGCTGGCTGATTAGTTTTACCACGATATGGGACTGGTGCTAAATAAGGCGAGTCGGTTTCAATAAGCAGTCGATCGAGAGGAATTTGCTTTACTACCTCTTTAAGCTCTACCGCATTTTTAAAGGTCACAATGCCTGAAATAGAAATATAAAATCCCATATCAATGGCTTTTTTGGCCATATCCCAATCTTCAGTGAAACAGTGAAGTACCCCACCGCAATTTTCTGCTTTATGTTCACGCATTAAATTAATAGTGTCGGCACGGGCATCACGAGTATGAATAATAAGTGGCTTTTGTAATTCATTAGCTACCTCAATATGGCCAACAAAACTCGCTTGTTGCACTGCATGGGTGTCTTTTGCGTAGTAATAATCAAGCCCAGTTTCGCCAATGGCTACTACTTTGTCGTGTGAGGCTAAGTCAATTAATTGCTGTTTGTTGAGTGCGTCTTTTTGATCGAGTGGATGCACGCCACATGACGCAGAAACGTCATCGTAATGCTTAATTTGCTCTAGCATATTGGGAAACTGATCAAGTGTGACGCTGACACATAAAAAATGTTCTACTTTTTTAGCGCGGGCGTTATCAAGTACTTGGTCTAGGTTTAAATCGAGTTTATCAAAATCAAGACGGTCTAAATGGCAATGAGAATCTACAATCAAAATAAGGCCTGTTTTTACTACATGGTATAAGTTGGATTGCCGGAGTTTAACATAGTCCCCAGCAGTTTTTCGATCTTCGCGTTTAGATTGGTTTTGTCATCTAAAAAGCTAATGCCGATCCCCGGTGGATTTGAGCTCTGAGCGCCTTGTGGAGTGACCCACGTAACCTTTCCGGTTACCACGTCATCTTCTAGCGCGTCAGGTAAGGTAACGCGTAAGGCAAGTGAATACCCAGGTTCATAACGCATATTGGTGCGTACAAATAACCCACCTTTTTTTAAAAAAGGCATGTAACAGCGATATAGTTCATCAAGGTCGTCTATATCTACTAATAGCTCTTGCATATCTAGTCCTTTTTATTGGTTACGTAATGTATACGCTAGTCGTGATACCGCAAGCGGTAAATTTAACCCAAGTATTTGTATGTTATTCTGTAAAAAATCATTCAGTGCTTGCTGAGCTACTTGGTAAGAGTCAAAACTCATGCCATTTAAAAGCTGTTGTTTGAGCTGCTCACTTAAAAATAAAGTAAAAATACGAACAAGCTCGGGCTGCTTATTTATTATATCGACTAACGCATTGAAATTATGGCTTTGTTTAAACTCAGTTGCAAATTTATAAAGCGTATCAATATTTTCTAGCTGATTTTGCTGTTGCCACTGCTTTACTTGCAATGGTTGGCTATAAAATAACGACAACCAGGTATAGTTAGGCACATCCAAACTACTTAACCATTGTTGTGCTAATTGGTTATTAGTTACTTTAACCTCGGTTTTAGCACAACGGCTTAAAATAGTCGCTGGTAACTGCGCCACTTGGCTGGTTGTTAGGATTAAAAACCGACTATTACTTGGCTCTTCAAGGGTTTTTAATAACGCATTAGCGGCTGCGGTGGTCATTTTTTCGCAGTTTTCGATAATCGCCACTTTATTGCCATTTTGCGCAGCAGACTGGTGCATAAAATCGCTTATGCCGCGAATATCATCAACACCTATGCTTTGCCCTTCTACTTGGGTAATGCGTTTGTCTGGGTGTGTACCCGCTAAGTTTAATGAACAACTTTTACATTGCCCACAAGGTCTTAGTACGCTAGTGGGGCTACTTAACTGTACTTGCGTATTTTGGCATAGCAAACTGTTTGCGAGTTGCTCACTTAGTTCAAATTTGCCAACCCCAATGGGCCCACAAAACAGTTGCGCATGATGAAAACGTTGGGCTTTATAGCTTTGAGTTAAGCGTTGCTCTACCTCATTAAGCCACGGCAATGCCATATTATTTTAACCCTGAAAAAAACGTGCGTAGTACATTGGTAATATCACGGTGAACTTTATCGATGCTTTGGTTGGCATCAACTGTTTTTATGCTGTCATCATCATTTGCAAGCTCAATGTAACGCATACGGGTGCGCTGAAAAAACTCAATGGCTTCTTGCTCAATTCTATCTAGCTCACCACGGCCTTTTGCACGTTCAAGGCCTATAACAGGGTCTATATCTAAGTAAATAGTTAAATCGGGTTTTAAACCTTTTAACACCATAGACGATAACGACGCTAACGTGTTTGCACTAATTCCTCGCCCGCCACCTTGATACGCCTGTGACGATAAATCGTGACGATCAGCCAATACCCACTGGCCTTGTTCAAGCGCTGGGTTGATCACATTATGCATTAGTTGTGAACGCGCGGCATACATAATTAGCAGCTCAGTTTCAAAAGCTATTTCTTCTTGGTGTTCTGCTTTTACTAAAGTACGTAACGATTCAGCCAGTGGTGTTCCACCGGGTTCGCGCACATTGATAAAATCAACATGATGATGATTTAAAAAGTCTTGGCACAGGGCAATGGCGGTAGATTTACCCGCGCCCTCTAGGCCTTCTATAACTATAAATTTTGGTTTCATAAACACTAATTCTTTTTATTTAAAATATACTGGTTAACCGCCGCATTATGTTGTTTTAATGTGGTTGAAAACTGATGGCTACCATCGCCTTTTGCTACAAAGTAAACATACTCGCTTTTGGGCGGGTTTACCGCAGCTAAAATAGCTTCTTTGGAAGGCATGGCAATGGGTGTGGGCGGTAATCCGTTAATACGATAGGTATTATACGGCGTGTAATTCCTTAGGTCTTTACGTTTGATATCGCCGTCAAAATCTTCGCCTAGTCCATATATTACGGTTGGGTCGGTTTGTAAGCGCATATTAGTATTTAAGCGATTAATAAACGCCGAAGCAATTAACGGGCGCTCACTGGCAAGCGCGGTTTCTTTTTCGATAATAGAAGCCATTATCAGGGCTTCATAGGCGGTATCGTAAGGTAAATCACTTGCCCGTTGCTGCCATGCATCTACCAATGTTTGCTGCATTTTTTGCGCTGCACGCTTTAATAAACTACTCGCACTGTCGTTACTATGATAATGATAGGTATCGGGAAACAACCACCCTTCAAGGTGAGTTTGCTTGCCGATTATTTGCTCGCCAAGCTGTTCGAGTTTTAAATCGTTTTGTAAATGTGGAGCAATTTTTACCGTATTTAATACATCTCTAAGTGCTTGACCTTCAATAATGGTAAAGCTAAAACTAATTTGCTCACCCTGGTTTATTTTTTTTATGTTGTTTATTACGCTATCTGCGCTTAGCTCGTACAAACCTGCTTTTAGGTCAGTCAAAGTTGGATCGAGTTTAGCTAATATTTGAAACCGCCAGCAATCTTCAAGCCACTGCTGCTGTTGCCATTGGCGACATAACTTATTAAAACCGGTGCCTTTTTCAACTTTAAATTGGGTATTAGTAGCTACCTTTAGTGGCGTTTGAATGGTTGCTTGTAATTGCTGGTAGCCAATCACAGAGCTAAAAAAAGCCAGTAGTAATACTGATAATATAACTTTTAACACTAAGCCTCCTTGGCTAGTAACTCGTTTAGTAATGATTGGCTGTGCACAATATCAAAACAGTGCTCGCCTATACTTTTTACGGGCACAATTTTCATTAAGCTGTTACATAAAAATACGGCGTCTGCTTGGGTAAGGTCATCAACGCTGACAGTTTTAAATTCAACGGTTAATTTATCACATAAAGATTGCAGAAAAACACCTTTAATACCGCATTCATCGAGCCTTGGGCTAAATACTTTATTATTTTTTATTGCAAAAATATTAGCCGCTGAAGTTTCAATTACATTGTTGTTGTAATCAAGGACTAACGCATCATCGCTGTGCTGAGTTTGTAGGGCATTTTTGATCAGTACTTGTTCAAGCCTATTTAAAGTTTTAAGTCCAGCTAAATGAGGTTGAACGGCCAGCTTAATCGGGCTAATAGCTAAACTAATGCCTGCATCTGTTAAACTGTTGTAATGATCTGGATAAGCTAAAACACTCACAATAATATTTAAATTACATTCGCTTGGTGGCGCATAGCCTCGCCCGCCCTCGCCGCGTGTTATCACGACTTTAAGGACCGCTTGAGGATGTGATGCTACTTGCTGAGTAATGTGAGACTCAAGAGCTGTAAACTCAAGTGCAGGAAAGCCCAAACGCTGCGCGCATTCAATCAAGCGTGCTTTATGATAAGCCCAATGCTCAACCTGTCCATCAGTAATAATTGCGGTGGTAAAAAAGCCATCGCCATAGTTTAAGCCCCTATCACGGGTGCTTATGCTACTGGTTTCGTTTGCTGCTATTATTGTTTGCATATTTTTTACACATAAAAAAACCCAGTTAAACAACTGGGTTCTTATTGTCGTTCGTTGTTAAAAAAGATTATACCTTTTTAAACAGTAACGAGCCATTAGTACCACCAAACCCAAATGAGTTACACAAAGCGTAATCAAGTTTAGCATCACGTGCTGTATGCGGTATGTAATCTAAATCACAGCCTTCGTCTGGGTTATCTAAGTTAATTGTTGGCGTCACTTTTTGCTCGGTCAACGATAAAATAGACACTATCGACTCAACAGAACCTGCAGCTCCAAGTAAGTGACCCATCATAGATTTTGATGAACTTACCATTACGTCTTTAGCTGAATCACCAAAAATAGTTTTAACCGCTGACGTTTCTGCTTTGTCACCCGCATGAGTAGACGTACCGTGTGCGTTGATGTAGCCAACTTGCTCTGCATTTACTTGCGCATCGTTTAATGCGTTTTCCATTGCCAGAGCTGCACCTGCGCCATCTTCTGGTGGTGAGGTCATGTGGTAGGCATCACCACTCATGCCAAAACCAACAAGTTCTGCATAAATTTTAGCGCCACGGGCTTTAGCGTGTTCGTATTCTTCAACAACCACCACACCGGCACCATCAGAAAGTACAAAACCATCACGGTCTTTATCCCACGGGCGAGACGCTGCTTGTGGATCGTCATTACGCGTTGAAAGCGCACGTGCGGCGTTAAAGCCACCCATTCCAATTGGCGTACACGCTTTTTCTGCACCACCGGCAACCATTGCATCGGCATCGCCGTAGGCAATCATACGTGCGGCATGACCAATGTTGTGCAGGCCTGTAGTACATGCCGTTACAATTGAAATATTAGGACCACGCAGGCCGTGCATTATCGATAAATGACCCGAGATCATATTAATAATGGTAGACGGTACATAAAACGGCGATAACTTACGTGGGCCGCTGTTTAATAATTTTACGTGGTTTTCTTCAATAAGGGTTAAGCCACCAATGCCTGAACCCACCGCTACACCAATGCGTGATGCGTTTTGTTCAGTAACTTCGAGGCCAGAATCTTGAAAAGCTTGAACACCCGCTGCAATGCCATACTGGATAAATAAATCCATTTTTTTAGCATCTTTTGGTGACATGTAAGCCGATGCATCAAAATCATTGATTAAACCAGCGAAGTGAGTACCAAATTTTGATGTATCAAAGTGGGTAATATTTTGAATACCACTTTTAGCATCTAATAAGCCTTGCCAGGTTGATTGAACATCATTGCCTAGCGGCGTCAACATTCCTAAGCCAGTTACGACGACACGACGTTTAGCCACGGTTTGCCTCCAATAAGGAATTATTATTATACCAATTAACTTAGCTCAGTTTATTTCAGCGCTAACGCTGTTGCTAGTTATGTTATTAGTATTGGGGATGATCATACCCAAGCTACCTCAAAGTGCGAGTCTCAAACCAATAACCAACGCTGAGCAATAACAATTTAATTGCTGATGATGAGTGAGGGTTTGGAATTGAATCATGTACTTTGAGGTGGTTTGGATATAAAGATTAAAGGCAGCGAATGCTGCCCTTAATTTGCGATTAATTACTCAGCGTGAGCTGTAACGTAATCGATTGCAGATTGTACTGTAGTGATCTTTTCAGCTTCTTCATCTGGGATCTCAGTGTCGAACTCTTCTTCAAGAGCCATTACTAATTCAACAGTATCAAGAGAGTCTGCACCTAGGTCATCAACGAATGAAGCTTCGTTTTTAACTTCTTCTTCTTTAACACCTAGCTGTTCGATGATAATTTTCTTTACGCGTTCTTGGATATCGCTCATTCTTCTTTCCTTTATTAAAAACGCCAATGCGTTATTTTCAGATTGCGGCGTAGTTTACGTCCGATAATTCTCTGATTCAATCTTTTGACCATAAATAATTTGCTGGTCAAACCTCTTGAGTGTTTATTTTATCTTTTATCGCTTATTTTCACAGCGATTTCAAGTATGTTTAAAGCAAGTTTTCGAAAAATTCAATATTTTTTAGCAAACCCGCATGCAATTTATAGTTTATTTAATTCGCATTGCGAACTTAAACCATGTACATCGCACCATTTACATGCAAAGTTTCACCTGATACATACGCAGCGGCGTCAGATGCTAAATAACATACTGCAGCTGCAATCTCATCTGGCTGACCTAAACGACCCGCAGGTACGTTTGCAAGCGTTGCTGCTTTTTGCTCATCTGTCAAATCATCGGTCATGTCTGTTTGAATAAAACCAGGTGCTACCACGTTTACAGTAATACCACGAGAAGCTACTTCACGCGCTAGTGACTTAGAAAAACCGATAACACCCGCTTTAGCAGCTGCATAGTTGGCTTGACCCGCATTACCCATAGTTCCCACTACTGAGCCGATATTGATGATACGGCCGTTCTTTTTCTTCATCATTGGGCGAAGTACGGCCTTAGATAAACGGAAGATAGAACTTAAGTTGGTATCGATAATATCGTCCCACTCATTTTCTTTCATGCGCATTAATAAATTATCGCGCGTAATACCTGCATTATTTACTAATACATCAATATCACCTAAATCGGCTTTAATTGCCGCTAATGTCGCCTCAATCGATGCAGGATCAGTTACGTTTAACGCATAACCCTTACCGTTATCACCTAAGTACTCACTAATATTAGCCGCACCCGACTCGCTTGTTGCTGTGCCCGCTACTTTTGCACCTTGTGCTACTAATGTGTTTGCAATGGCCTTACCAATACCACGGCTAGCGCCAGTTATCAGGACAACTTTGCCCTCTAAAGAAAATAAATTACTCATTTTATATACTCTTATTTAGCTGAATCGATTGATGCAAGGTCGTTAACTGAACCACACACCATCGCTTTATCAATACGTTTTGCAAGCCCGGTTAGTACTTTACCAGGACCAAATTCATAACTTTGCGTTACACCTTGTGCAACCAGTGCTTGAACCGTTTCGGTCCAGCGTACAGGGCTATATAGCTGGCGCACTAATGCCTCTTTAATTGCATCTGCTGAACCTTCTGCTTTTACATCAACATTATTGATTACATCACACTTAGGTGTATTAAATGTTAAAGCGGCTAAATCGGCGGCTAATTTTTCTGCGGCTGGTTTCATTAGTTCACAATGCGACGGCACACTTACAGATAATGGCAGTGCTCGTTTTGCTCCGGCTTCTTTACAAGCAACAGAGGCTCTATCAACTGCATCTTTATGACCGGCAATAACAACCTGACCAGGCGAGTTATAGTTTACTGGAGAAACCACTTCACCTTGTGCCGCTGCTGCACAAGCGGCTTTAATTTCATCGTCGCCTAAACCAATAATAGCGGCCATAGAACCTACACCAGCAGGTACGGCTTCTTGCATGTATAAACCGCGATTTTCAACCAGTTTTACGGCTTCGCTTAAACTGATCACATCGCTACATACTAAAGCTGAATACTCACCCAGGCTGTGACCTGCCATAACGACGTCAGCATCTGGGTTTGCAGCTAACCAATGACGATAAATAGCAACGCTTGCAGTTAATAATGCAGGCTGAGTACGGTGTGTTTGATTTAGTTTTTCTTCTGGACCGTTAAGTACAAGGTCTGCTAGATCGTAACCAAGTGCGGTTGAAGCTTCTGCAAATGTGGCTTTTACTATGTCAGAACTCGCTAGTAGCTCTTGTAACATACCCACAGTTTGCGAGCCTTGACCTGGAAAAAGAAGTGCAATTTTTTGTGCCATAATTTGCTCTTATAATTAAACAAAATAAATAATGTGTAACACGGCACGTTAACTGTTATTCAACCGCCGTGTCTTTAGAATGTGTTTTTTCGAAAATAGCAGCTATTTTATCTGGAAGTTGACGTTCTACTTCTTTCACTGCTTCGTCGATTGCAGCATGAAATGCTTTCGCTGAGGCATTTCCATGACTTTTAACAACAATACCGCGCAATCCTACCAGAGAAGCGCCGTTATACTGGTCGGGGTTCACTCTTTTATAGAGTTTTTTTATGATTGGCGCCAACATAAACGCCATACACTTGTAAACGACGTGCTTTTCAAGGGCACGGGTAAACTTTTTCATGATAAGTTTAGCAATGCCTTCACAGGTTTTAAGTGCAACATTACCAACAAAGCCTTCACAGACAATAACATCGGCCTTGCCAGAAAAAATATCACTGCCTTCACTGTAACCAATATAATTAATCAGCTCGCTTTGTTGCATTAATTGTGCGGCTTGCTTAATTTCTTCGTGGCCTTTTATATCTTCAGCACCAATATTTAATAAACTCACTTTAGGGTTATCGCAGCCAAGTGCTTGACCTGCAACCACTGATCCCATAATGCCGAACTGATACAGCATTTGCGCATCACAATGCACATTAGCGCCTAAGTCGAGTAAGTAAACGGGATTTTTACGTTCAGTAGGTACAGCAGAGATAAGTGCGGGACGTTTCACCCCTGGAAGCATTTTTAATACGTAATGCGCCATAAAAAATAGCGCTCCTGTATTGCCAGAGCTAACACAGGCTTGCGCTTCACCCGATTTAACTAAATCAAGGGCAACTCGCATGGAAGAATCTTTTTTTGAGCGAACAGCAACAGCGGGTTCGCAGGCATTGGTAACAACATCGTTACAATGGCGAATAATTAATCTGGGATGAGAAAGTGAATCGAGTGATTCTAGTTGTTTAGCTATTACTTGCTCGTTGCCACATAAAATGAGTTTTAAGTTGGCATTAGCATTTACCGCACGAACGGCTGCGGGGATAGATGAACGGGGGCCATAATCGCCCCCCATCATATCTAACGCTATGGTTAGATTAGTCAGCATATAAGCAATCTCTTAGTTAGAAATTACTTGAACGCCTTTGTAGTAACCATCTGCAGTCACATGGTGACGACGATGAGTCTCACCAGATGTTTGGTCTACAGTTAAAGTTGGACCACTGATCGCATCGTGTGAACGGCGCATGCCGCGTCTTGCACGAGACTTTTTGCTTTTTTGTACAGCCATAGTCTTCTCCTAAGAATCTTTCTTAAGTTGTTTCAAAATATCAAATGGATTTGGTTTATCATCTTCCGCCTTTAAAACACCAAAGCTGGCAGGCTCTGCTGTATAACTGCATGAAGCTTCGTTGTGGGTAGGCACTAATGGCACTGCTAAAATAAGTTCGTCTTCGATTAGCTCAAATACGTCTATTTCACCATTTTCATCAAGTGCTACTTCGTCGTAGCTTTCTGGAAGATCATCTGACTCTGCATCCAAACCGACTGGCGAATACACAAAGTCTTGATCCAAATCCAACCCTAAATCACCATTACAACGTTGACAAGTTACAGTTACGTGTGTGGACAAATTGCCACTAATCACAACTAAACCTTGCTCATCGTTTTTGCAATGAATTTTTACCGCTATTTCACCTACTTCTTCCTGGATAACCCCTCGTAAACGAGGAAGTTTCTCAAGCGGTACAACGCCGTCATACTTTAAACGATGCTGAGCTGCTTTGCCCGGATGAAGGGTGATGGGAATTTTCACCTTTTGCATAGGGGCTGCATCATATAGATAGTTAGTAAGTTAGTCAAAGTAAAAAACCAATTTTACGTTGTTTTTCACGTGTTTTACTCACGGATCTGATTTATCCTAACTCAATCTGATTTACGCTAGGAAAACATGCCATGAAGCACCTCCTTATATTAGCCTCAAGCTCGCCATTTAGGCAGTCTTTATTACAAAAATTTAATCTGCCGTTTGAAACGTTTTCGCCCGATGTTGACGAAACGCCGCATAAAAACGAAACACCAACCATGCTTGTTAAGCGCCTCAGCGAATTAAAAGCCGCTGCAGCCGTCGATCATTTTGACCAAGGCCTCGCAATTGGCTCCGATCAGGTTGCTGTATTTGATGGTCAAATATTAGGTAAGCCGCACAATAAAGAAAACGCAATAAAGCAATTGAGCTTATTTAGCGGGCAAACAGTCACTTTTTTAACGGGCTTGTGTGTGTTCGATATTCACACTAAGCAATGCAAAACCATTGTTGAGCCATTCAATGTAACCTTTAAAACGTTAACAACGGCGCAAATAAGTGCTTATTGCGATGCAGAGCAACCTTATAACTGTGCAGGAAGTTTTAAAAGTGAAGGCTTGGGTATTTGTTTATTTGAAAGACTCAGTGGTGATGATCCAAACAGCTTAATTGGTTTACCACTCATTAAACTCAGCCAATTATTGGCTGAGTTTGGTGTTGATGTATTAGCAGCGCAAATGCCTAGCGCAAATTAACTGATTAACCGAGTAATATATTTTGCAACTGCTGATAGTTGTCAACGGTTGCAATCGGGGTTAATTCGTTTAATTGCGCAGCGTTGTGCACGCCCATGGTTACCCCTATTCTATCCATGCCAGCGGCTTTTGCCATTGCCATATCTATTTGCGTGTCGCCTATCATTAGCGCTTCATCAACACTTACCCCTAGCTCTTCAAGCAATTGATAAAGCATATCGGGAGCAGGCTTTGATTTAGCGTCGTCACTGGTTCGCGTAGCACTAAAAAAGTGACGCAATTGGCTTACATCCAGTAAACGTTCCAGTCCTACTCGGCTTTTACCTGTGGCAACCGCCAATATTATGCCTTGATTTTTTAACGCAGTGAGTACTTGTGCAACGTGATCAAACAGCGGTGTTGGGGTTGTATTAAGTGCATATTGCTGTTTATACCCTGCAATAAGCGCTTCGTGATGCTCACGGTGAGCAGGAAACAAGGTTGCGATTGCGTTTTCAAGCGATAAACCAATAATATTTTTACTGGCGGTATCGCTTGGCGGCTCAATATTAAGTGATTGGGCACTTTTGCGAATGCAATTAACGATTTTGCTAATTGAATCCATGATGGTGCCATCCCAATCAAAAATCACCAGTTTATATTTTTTAATCGGCGTTACATTCACGCTTTTGCTGCTCTAAGTTTAACTAAACAGCTTGATAGTGCTTTATCAAGCGGTGCTTCTACTCGCATAGTGGTTTCGTTTTTCGGATGATAGAAGCTTAAATCATGGGCGTGTAAAAATAAGCGGTTTAAACCACGTTTACGCATTGACTCGTCAAATCCTTGGTCGCCGTATTTGTCATCACAGGCAATGGCATGACCTTGGCACTGAGTGTGCACACGAATTTGGTGAGTACGACCAGTTACAGGGGATGCTTGTACTAATGAACAATCGTTATAACGCTCAAGCACTTTAAAACGAGTATGCGACGGTTTACCTTCCGTGTTATCAACACGTACTACGCGCTCACCCGATTTAAGGGTATTTTTACGCAAACCTTCCGTTACATTTTTCGTTTTCGAGTCCCATTGGCCTTCTACCAATGCCCAGTAATTTTTTTCCATGGTTTTTTCGCGTAATTGCTCATGCAAAGCGGTCAGCACTGAGCGACGCTTAGCAATAAGTAAACAACCTGAAGTATCGCGGTCTAACCGATGCACTAGCTCAAGGCTGCGCTCTTCTGGGCGTAAAACACGTAATGCTTCAATAAGTCCGTAGCTTAAGCCACTACCGCCATGCACAGCCATGCCTGAGGGCTTATTAATAACAATTAGGTATTTATCTTCAAATAATATATCGTCTTCGAGGCGCGTTACTTTATCGAGTTTTGACGGTACAAACTCTTCACGCTCTGACACTCTAATTGGCGGTATACGAATAACGTCGTCTAGCTGCAATTTATAAACAGGCTTAATACGTTTTTTATTTACACGCACCTCACCCTTACGAAGAATTTTGTAAACTGCGCTTTTAGGCACCCCTTTTAAATGGGTAATAAGAAAGTTATCAATACGCTGACCTAAGTGGTCTTCGTTGATAGTGACAAAAGTTACTTGTAAGCCGGTTTTTTCTGACATTGCCTAATCACTGATTTAAGTAAAATAATTTAGTTGCTAACACGGTTATAATAGTGGGATAATCAGCAGCGCAAATATTTAGTATTTGCAAATAACAACGGTGCTTTTTAACACAACAAAACATTCGTGATGCACATTCTGGGTAACCGATCATACAGATCCGAGTTAAGTTTTCCAAAGCTTTTATACATACCCAGTTAACACGTGCGCACAACTAACGGCAATGCGCGTAATATATTGCTGGTTAAGTTTGAACATGAATTGATTTTTAATGTGATAGTAAAAGCAATGAACAGATAATTTGTCTGATAGTGACGGCGTAACAACACGCCGTTCAGAATTCGCTCAAATATTGTAGTAGTACCGTACAGCAGCTTATTTAGAACTAAAAAATCTAATAAATAAGCGTTCATTAACATCGGTAGCGATTTTTGCTCATAAAATAGATAACGGTAGTTTTAAAAACGAAACTATGGTTTGAACCTAAAGAGCCCTACGCACCTAATATGAATGCATTTAACAAGATTGATATGACAGGCCAACTTCTGGATAAAATGTGCATTGAGCTAAATAGCCGACACATTTGAATCCTTTTAGAATTTAATAGCGTGATAACACCCTATTGTTTGCCGGCATTTAAAATACTGCGTACCAAAATACAGAGCCGTTCCGTTAAAGACCCAGTCGTGAGGCTGCACATTCTAAAAATAGGAACACCTGAACAGGCGAGAAAAACATCGTCATGTCAGCGACATAAACTAGTAGAGTAACATTATGAAACGTATGCTAATCAATGCAACGCAGCAAGAAGAAATGCGCGTAGCACTGGTTGACGGCCAGCGCCTATATGATTTAGATATAGAAAGCCCAGGTCACGAACAGAAAAAAGCCAATATTTATAAAGGCAAAATCACACGCATTGAACCATCTTTAGAAGCAGCATTTGTTGACTACGGTGCTGATCGTCATGGTTTCCTTCCATTAAAAGAAATTGCTCGTACTTACTTCCCACAAGGTTACACCTTCCATGGTCGTCCGAATATTCGCGACGTGATCAAAGAAGGTCAAGAAGTAATAGTACAAGTTGATAAAGAAGAGCGCGGCCAAAAAGGTGCAGCATTAACTACTTTTATCAGCGTTGCCGGCAGCTACTTAGTGCTTATGCCAAACAACCCTCGCGCTGGCGGTATTTCTCGCCGTATCGAAGGTGATGAGCGTACTGAACTTAAAGAGTCGCTAAGCCGTTTAGAACTACCTAAAGGTATGGGCTTAATTGTACGTACTGCGGGTGTTGGTAAATCGTTTGAAGAACTAAACTACGATTTAAAAGCATTATTAGTCCACTGGGAAGCCATTCAACAAGCGGCAGACAGTGCTAAAGCGCCATTCTTAATTCACCAAGAAAGTAACGTTATTTTCCGCGCTATTCGCGATTATTTACGTCGTGACATTGGCGAAATTTTAATTGATAAACCACGTGTTTTTGAAGAAGCTAAAGCGCACATTGAGCGTTTTCGTCCTGACTTTATGAGCCGCGTTAAGCTTTATCAAGGTGACACACCGTTATTTACGCATTACCAAATTGAAAGCCAAATTGAGTCTGCGTTCCAACGTGAAGTGCGTTTACCGTCAGGCGGTTCAATTGTTATTGACCCTACTGAAGCACTTACGTCTATCGATATCAACTCGTCTAAAGCAACAAAAGGCGGTGATATTGAAGAAACAGCACTTAACACCAACCTAGAAGCAGCGGATGAAATTGCTCGTCAACTTCGTTTACGTGACTTAGGTGGTTTAATTGTTATCGACTTTATTGATATGACTCCTCCACGTCATCAACGTGAAGTAGAAAACCGTTTAAAAGATGCTGCTCGCCCAGATCGTGCCCGTGTACAAATTGGCAAAATTTCGCGCTTTGGTTTACTTGAAATGTCGCGTCAGCGCTTACGCCCTTCACTAGGTGAAGCAAGCCAAGGTGTTTGTCCACGTTGTAGCGGCCAAGGTACTATTCGTTCAAACGAGTCAATTGCACTATCAATTTTACGCTTGATTGAAGAAGAAGCAATTAAAGACAACACTGCACAAGTAAACGCACAAGTGCCTGTTGCTGTTGCCGCTTATTTATTAAATGAGCAACGTCGTAGCGTTCACCGCATTGAAAAGCATCACAAATGTGACGTAGTGATTATTCCTAATCAACACATGGAAACACCACACTACGAAGTAATGCGCTTACGTAAAGATGAAACGCTTGAAACTGTAAGCTACGAGCAAGTTGTTGCGCCTGAGCCTGAAGCATTTGAAATGTCTAAATCGCCAGCAGCACCTGTACGTGAAGAGCCGAAGCTTAAAGGTGTCGTTATGCCTTCTAGCCCTGCTCCACAAGCAGCAGCAAAAGCTGCGCCAGTAGTAGAAGCAAAAGCTGAAATTGGCTTATTTACTGCACTTGGCAAATGGATTAAGTCGTTATTTGCAAGCGAAAGTGAACAAACAACACAAGAGTCTTCTGAGAAGAAATCTCAAGAGCGTACCAATAACAACCGTGGCAATGATAATCGTCGTCGTAACAACCAACGTCGTCGCAATAATAACCCACGTAATAAACCACGCAACGAACGTAATACAGAGTCTGAAACTAAAAATGAGTCAGCACCTGTAAGCGATACGCAAGAAAAGAATGAAAACCGCAATAAGCGCCGTCGTAATTCAAATACGCGTAAACGTCCTGAGCATAAAACAGAAGATAAAACGCAAGTAAAAGCAGAGGCAACTCAAAAAGCGGATACTGCGCCTAAATCTGATAAGAATGCTGAGCCAAAAGAGCAAAAGCCTAAAGTACGTCGTCAACGTCGTAATTTACGCAAAAAAGTTCGCGTACAAGACGAAAGTGCTGAGCAAGTTCAAACAATAGAACAACCTGTTGAGCAACCTGTGGTGAAAGAAGAAAAGCCACAAGTGAAAGAGCAAGCACCTGTTGTTGAAAAGCAAACGCCTGTATCAGATGAAAAAGCACCTGCACCTGCTAAAGAACAAGCAGAAGCTGTTGTAGATTCAAACGATAACGCAGTATCACAAGATGAAGAACAAGAGCAAACACGCACTCGTTCACGTCGTTCACCACGTCATCTTCGTGCATCAGGTCAGCGTCGTCGTCGCCCTGAAGGTGAAAACGCGCAAGAAAAGTCTGATGAAGCGCCGGCGTTTGTACCCGTTGCTGATCAAGCTGCAGCTGAATACGAAGCAGAGCTAAAAGCAAAAGCACACAAAACGGCTGTTGATGCCTCTGATGCAGTTGAACAAAACATTGTTGAAGAAGAGTTAGCGAAAACTGAAGAACCAGTAAAAACTGAAGAGCCAGTGAAAACTGAAGAACCAGTGAAAGCTGAAGAACCAGTGAAAGCTGAAGAGCCAGTTAAAACTGAAGAACCAGTGAAAGCTGAAGAACCAGTGAAAGCTGAAGAACCAGTTAAAGCTGAAGAGCCAGTTAAAACTGAAGAACCAATACAAACTGAAAAACCAGTACAAGCTGAAGAGCCAGTGCAAACTGAAGAGCCAGTAAAAGCTGAAGAACCAGTACAATCTGAAGAACCAGTGAAAGCTGAAGAGCCAGTACAAACTGAAGAAGTCGCTGTTGAAGCAGAAACTGCACCGGTTAGTGCTACTGAAACACCTGTAGAAGCTAAAGAAGCGCCTGTAGTTGAAAGTCAGCCTGTGACAGTGTCGCAAGCGAGCCCTACTAATGTAAACGCTAAAACAGTGATTACAGCTGGACATGCAAGTGCGCCAATGGCACAGCCAACACCTGTAGCTGATAGCGAAATCAAGCATACATCAGTTGCAATGGCACATGACAAGCGTGAGTTAATCCCTGACAGTGGCCTTCGCCCTGGCTCGGTAAAACCTGCTGGTCGTGCAAGCTCTGCAATGACTAAAACACTTAATGCTGAATAAGCACTAAGTTTAGCTCAAAGCTAAAAAAACCGCGTTAATTGATTTTAACGCGGTTTTTTATTGCTTGGAATTTATGTAACTGGCAACGGGGTTCGGACTGCGAGGAGTGGGTTAAAGGTTAAAGGTTAAAGGTTAAAGGTTAAAACATTTGAAGCTTCGCTTCACACGTGAGCAAGCTCTACGTCTACCAGTTATCTGCTAATACCTGTTTTATCTTCTCATTTAATCCTCATTCTCTTCTCTTAGTGCAATTAGATCTTAAGAAAATTGTTCACAAAGAGGGCTAAGAGACGCTGCGCTTTTAGAGGGTAAAATTATAATCGAAAGTTAGCGGGGCGGGCTGCGGGGTTAGGGTTACGAGCCTGATCCCAAAACCCGTAGCCCGCTGTGAGTTTAATCTTGCTCTTGCTCCATAAAGCGCTGTAACTGATCTTTTAGGTTTGGCGGAATGCCTTTTATTACCAGTGTATCTGTTGCTTCGTTGTATGTTACACGTTCACCTAAATGTTTACGCTCAAAGCTAATGCTCACACCGCCACCTAAGCCTGAAAACTTCACCATACTCGTTACTGTTTTCTTATCGACTGGGAATGACTCTTCTAGGTCATAGCTTTGCTCTTTACAAAAGCTCTCAAACGGGTTGTCGTCGCCTTTGGTCAGCGTTGCTGAAAGTTCACTTACATTAGCCTCTTCGCCTGTGGTGACACAGTCATTACAATAATCAAATACTTGCTTACGTAAATCGTCCTTTTCAGACTTATCAAATTCTTGCTCTGATAAGTAATCTTCTACCGCGCTTAGCATTACTTGGCTTTGTTGCTTAGGATCAATGCCCTCTTCACAACCTAAGAAATCTAAAAAGAAGTCAGCCACTTTTCGCCCTGCACGACCTTTAATAAACGAAATATATCGATTATCGTCTGCTTGGGTATCCCATGCTGTTAAATCGATGCGAGCAGCCAATTGCATACGCGAAATATCTAAATGGCGCGATGCGGCTAAATCAAGCTCTGAAGTCATGGAGTAGTGCTCTTTAATGTTGATCATGGCAATCAACATATAATCAGTAGCCACGTACTGATAATGACAAAATACTAAGTAGCCAGTTTCATTAAAGGCGTATTTATCTAACTCTTCTTTTAATACCGTTGATGCCTGCTCGGTCATATGCCAAAAGCCAAGCTCATTATTACGATAGCTTTGCATAGTAGAGGCAACAATGCTGTTTTTTTCTCCACTAAAAGCACAAAAACCTTTGCCTGGCTTGCCGTTGTAGGCGTGGTGTAATTGCTCAATGAATACAGCAACTTTGTCGTTGATCATCATTTCGTCGTTGCGAAGGTGAATTTGGGTGTCGTCATCTTTTTTGTCTACATAGTGCACGACTAATTTTTTAACATCTATTGCCATCTTTGTTTTTCACGCCTCTGGTGTTAAAATACGGGAATATAACTATTTTTATTGAACCAACTGATGCCAATCTTATCAAAATACTCTAATGAAGAAGTAGAACAAATCGTCGATCAGCTTATTGATGTTTTATCAAAACACAATGCGCCGGTTGATTTAAGTCTTATGTGTTTAGGAAATTCTATCACGCATATCTTAAAAGAGCATGTACCAACAGGGAAAAGACAAGCTGTTACTGAGAACTTTGCAAAAGCACTCGCTCAGTCGGTTAAATAAACTCTATGAATTTATCGCAGCATAACCAGTTTTCATCGAAAGCAAGTCAATTATTAAGTTGGGGCCATTGGTTTACATTTGCCAATATTGGTTTGGCGCTTTTAATTAGCTTAAGCTATTTATTTGCCGACTCGCCACCCACCACTTTTATAGGTATCGCTTATATGGTGGTTACGTGGCTAAGCCACACCAGCTTTATTGCCTTTTTAGCGTTTGTGCTGACGGTCTTTCCTTTAAGTTTAGTGTTCCCCTATCCGCAGCATATTCGCGGCATGGCGGCAGTGATAGCAACAATAGGTGCTTCAATACTGACTTTAGACGCTTATGTGTATTTTAACTTAGGCTATCACTTAAATGCCTCAGCACTGCCTGAAATTATTTCGCTGTTGTGGCACCGCTTAACAAATTCACCGGCGCTCACTACCTTGCTAGCAGGAAGTATTGTATTACTTATTTTAGGCTTTCAGCTTACAGTTAGTAACTTTACTTGGCACCATCTAGCACGCTTAAAGCAATTTAAATTTGCGCGTTATGCAGGTTCTTTTTTAGTGATTTGTTTTGCATTAAGCCACAGCATTCATATTTGGGCTGATGCAAATTTAAAGTTTGATATCACCAAGCAAGACAACGTACTGCCACTTTCGTACCCTACTACAGCCAAAAGTTTACTCGCTAAAAACGACTTATTGGATGTTGAAAGCTACGAACAGGCACATAATGTTAAAATTAATAACCAAGGTATTAATTACCAAATACCTACCCCATTAGCAAAATGTGAAGATTACAACGCGGCTAAAGTTGATATTTTAGTTTTTGATAATGACGAGCAGTTAACAAAATTTGTTGCTAGCAAAAAAAGCATTTATAAAAACCAACAATTTTTACAACCCACCGATCAGAGCGACATGCTATTTGGTTTGGTGTATGGCCTGCCTGCATTTTATAAAACCGACATTATTGAGCAACAAACCTTACCCGTTTGGCAAAGCCAACGTCGAAGTGTAAAAGTATTTGGTATTGATGAGCTGAGCTTTATTAACGAGCAAGCACACAAAGACAGTGCAATCAGGGTGATTAAAGCGACTGAAAATGCAACGGTTCGTGATGATGCTACTGAGTTTTTTGCATTTAGTGTGTCTCAAAACAGCAATGAAATAGTGACCACGTCAACGCTATATAGCTCAGATAAGTTTATTTCTAAAGTGAATGGCTTAATTCAACCTAGTGATATTATTGCTACTAGCCTTGGCCAATACTTAAACTGTAATGCGCTTGCTAAGCAAACTATGCTAGGCGAAAACTTATACAGTAAAAGCAATAATATTGGCGTTAATTACTCACAAGGTGTCGTAATTGCTTATAAAAAAGATAGAATTACGCTGATTGATCGTGATGGAAACTTTAGAAACATTTCCGCGGCTGAAGGGTTTTCTATTGAGCAAGGACTTGATATTCCGTTTTTAGTACACAGTATTAAAAAGCTTAAAACGTTTTCTCAATAGCACCTCATAATATGAGCGAGCCATTAAAACTGACTCGCTTGGTTTCTGTTATTGCTCCTTTGCACTTGCTATCCCCCTCAGCTAAGTTATAGTTTTTAGGATTAAAACATTTTAACTCGATCAGATGCGCAAAGGAGAATCATTATGTTCAACGTTATTAATCTGATCATTACTGCCTGCCTTTTATGCTTTAGCTCTGTTGCACTAGCCCAAACTACCTATTACAAATGCGTAACCCCAAAAGGGACTACCTTTTCACAATTGCCCTGTAGTAACAATGCAACCATGTATAAAATAACTGCCACTGAGCCAAAACAAACAGGTGAAGAAATAAACTACACTAAGCAGTTAAACGAGCTTGAGCGCGACACCATAATTACTAACTTAGAGGCAGAGCTGCGCAGTAACCAGCATAAACTCGCTATACTTTCACGAGAAAAAGACCGTGCTGATTTTAAACAACAACAACGCTTGAATCATATATTAAGTGCCGATGATAAAAAACGAATTAGAAAAGATATTAAAAAAACGCAAAAAAGTTTAGATAAGCAATATAAAAAAGATAAAAAATTAATTGAAAAACGAATTAAGAAATTACAAAAAAAGATTGATGCCTACCAAACAGACTCTAACTAACTTAAATAAATATCATCTTAATTTGCTTGGTTTTAAACATAAAATAACATACCCTTAACAACTATAGAGTACAAACTCTAATGCGTGTTTAGTGGTGCAATTTCCTTTGACCCGCTTTTACAAATTAAATGGTATCCACCGGCACTTTACTAAACACCCAAAGGCGTCAATTAAGGAGTACTGATGCAACCACGCCAAATTGCTGAGTTAATATTAACCGGATTTAAAAAACATTACCTGCTGTTTCAAAGAACAACAGCAAAAGCGCCTCATGCGTTTGCTAAAAGAGATTGGCAAGCAATTAATGATATTAGCCGCCTACGTATTAGCTATTACGATGATCGGGTTAACGAAACCACAAAAACCTTACGTGAACGCCAACAAACAGACCAGCTAAACGAAAGTTTATGGCTTGAAGTAAAGAAAATTTACCAGCATTTTTTATGTTTTCACCCGCAGGCTGAGCTTGCCGAAACATTTTATAATTCTGTATTTTGCCGCTTGTACCACCGCCGCTATTTTCATAACGACTTTATTTTTGTTGAAGCGACACTCAAAGATGCGCCCTCAGTGCCAGTAGAGGCTGAATATAGAAGTTACTTCCCCGTCGTGGATGGTTTAAAACCAACAATTAAACGTATTATTAACCACTTTGATTTTAAAGCCGATTTTGTCAACCTTGAGCGTGATATTCGTTTATTAGTAAAAGCGTTTTATAAGCAAGCTCCCGATACTCACCACCAGCATTGGCAAATGCGTTTTGATATATTACACACGCCGTTTTACCGCAATAAAGCAGCGTATATTGTAGGACGTGTCGTATCGCAAAGCGGCGTTCAACCTTTTATCATTGCGGTACTTCATCATGAAGATAAAGGGTTATATCTTGATGCCCTACTGACTAAGTCATCGCAAATGCGGGTTATTTTTGGCTTTGCACGAGCTTACTTTATGGTAGAAACTCACGCCCCCTCAGCGTTAGTGCGGTTTTTAAACCAACTCATGCCAAATAAAACTTTAGCCGAGCTTTACAACGCCATTGGTTTTCATAAACAAGGAAAAACTGAGTTTTACCGTGAGTTTTTGAATCATTTAACTCATTCTAATGACCAATTTACCATTGCACCTGGTACACCCGGTATGGTGATGATGGTATTTACCCTCCCCTCGTTTGGTTATGTATTTAAAGTTATTAAAGATAAATTTGGCGAAAGTAAACCATTTGGTCGTGATACGGTATTAAAACGCTATCAACTGGTTAAAAGCCACGACCGTGTAGGGCGAATGGCCGACACCATAGAGTATTCAAACGTCGTATTTCCTTTAGCGCGTTTTGATAGTAACTTGTTAGCGCAGTTGTATAAAACCATTGGATCATCAATGGTCATTGAAGGTGACTGGTTAATAATAAAACATTTATATATTGAAAGACGAATGACGCCACTGAATCTGTTTTTAGAAAATGCAGATGAAAAAAGTGCCGCCGATGCCATAGAAGAGTATGGCCAAGCGCTCAAAGAAATGATTGCTGTGAATATTTTCCCCGGCGACATGTTGTTAAAAAACTTTGGGGTAAGTAAGCACAAACGGATTATTTTTTACGATTACGACGAAGTGCAATATTTAACAGACATGAACTTTAGAGCACTACCTAAGGCAAAAAGTTATGACGATTATTTAACGGATGAACAAAGTTACTCGGTTGCCCCTCAGGATGTATTTCCAGAGCAGCTATGTACCTTTGTTATGCCCAATCCAACATATAAACAATTTTTAACTAGCACGCACCCTGAATTACTTGATGTTAACTTTTGGAAACAAGCACAACAAAATATAAAAAATGGAAAGGTGAGTCACATTTATCCCTATCCTACAGCACAGCGTTTTATCCATTATTGGTAAACGTTAAGGACACACAATGAATATAAGTAAAATAGATTTAAATTTACTGGTTTACCTCGATACATTACTGCGCGAATGTAATGTTACTCGTGCTGCAAACCAGCTTAGTATTACTCAACCGGCAATGAGTAACGGACTTAAACGCCTACGTAACCTTTTTAACGATCCTATTTTAGTGCGTACCAGCGATGGTATGGTGCCGACTGAGCGTGCTATTGAGTTGCAGCCAGTAATTCGTGGAATTTTGATGACTCTTGAAGAAACTCTGGCACCTAACCGTGAGTTTGAAGCTAAACAAAGTAAGCGAGTGTTTAGGATCATGGCCAGTGATTACGCGGCCAGTACCATGGCGCCGCGTTTATTAGGGAAACTACACGAAGAAGCGCCCGACACCACCTTAGATATTTTAACCCCTAGTGATGTTACCTTTCACGATGTTGAAAACGGTAAAGTTGATATGGCGATTAACCGCTTTGAAAATTTACCACAATCGTTTCATCATAAACGTATTTGGAAAGACAGCTTTTGTTGTTTAGTAAAATCAGATAACCCCATTATTAAAAACTTTAGCCTAGACAGCTATTTAAAAGCTCGCCATATTTGGGTAAGTAAAACAGGCTTTGGTGTTGGTGTGGGGATGGACCCTAAAGATGTGCAAAAGCTGGGCTGGGTTGATGAGGCACTGGCTCATTTTGGTAAACACCGTAATATTGCCACTTTTACTCGTAACTACCATGTGGCTGTTCACTTAGCCAAAGAGAAAAATTTAGTTGCGACTTTGCCCTCAAAAGCGGCTAATATTTATTTAGACGATCCTGGGCTTAAAATACTGGAGCCCCCCTTTCCTATCCCGCCATTTGAACTTGATATGATATGGAGCCCTTTATTACACAGAGACGCTAGTCATATTTGGTTACGCCAAAAAGTAGCTGAAGTAGCGGATGAGCTAAAATAACCTTCTTACAAACTTTTATGTAAAATTTGCTTGCTAACGCTCAGTTAGCAAGCCTACTAAAAAATTAAAAACCATAAAATACAAACACTTAAAAAACAACCTACTTGGAATAGCGCTTGCTTAGTAATGACAGTATTTTAAATTAACAGAGGTCATTATTATGAGCACCCATCAAGGACAAGAAATTAATCATATTACCGACATTATCCAAGTAATGAATAGCGGCATCGACTTTTACCAAACAGCACAAGATAAAGTAAAGGACCCCGCAATAGGTGCCCTATTTCAACGTATGATTGACGCTCGTAAAGTCAGTGTGGAGAGTTTACAACCTTACGCAATTAATCAACAGGGTGAGCGCGAAGATGGCTCATCGTTTGTTGTAGAAGCGCGCCGAGCATTCACAACTTTGATTAGTAAATTTACTAACGATAACGATCAAACCTACGTTAAAGAGCTTGAGGAAGTAGAAGATAAAACCTTAGAAGAAATTAAAATAGCGTTGAAAAAACCTCAGTCCCATGATTGTGAAGCAGCGTTATCAAAGGTATTACTTACTATGCAGAGCTGCCATGCTGAAATGAGTAAAATGCAAAAACATTAAGTTTAATACAAAGAATAACCGCCCAGCCTTAGTGCTGGGCTTTTTGTTACCTTAAAAAAATCCCCTCCTGTGAAAAAAATTAGTTTCGTCACATGTTTGTAAAAATTCATCACTATTATTAGCTAAAACATCTGGTCTAGACCAAAATAAACTTAAGGTAAAACTAATAATGAAACGACATGCAATAGCCACTGCTATATTACTGTGTACTAGCCCGTTATTTATTGCCCAAGATGCCGTTGCCGGTAACGCTACATTTGTAGGCACTGTAGAAGATAGTAGATCACTGCTCTCTGGCGCATTAATCACAGTAGTTGGTACTGGTAAAAGTACCGTAACAAACTATCAGGGACAATTTGAGTTACCGCAGTTAAATCCAGGTAAACACCAACTTAAAGTGACCTATTTAGGCTATCAGCCTTATTTTGTTGATATTACTGTTGGTGAAGGCGAAATAAAAAAGCTAAAACCAATCACTCTTTTTGCTGCAAATAATAATAACGCCATTGAAGAAATAATTGCTGTCGGCCAAATTCAGCGCGGTGAAATGGCGGCAGCTAATAACCAAAAAAATGCCAAAAGTATTAAAAATATTATTTCTGCTGACGGTATTGGAAAACTACCTGATAGAAATGCAGCTGAAGCTGTACAGCGTATACCAGGTGTGTCGATTGAACGTGACCAAGGTGAAGGTCGTTTTGTTGCTGTGCGCGGTCTACCGGCACAGTGGAGCTCTGCGAGTATCAACGGCGATCGTTTACCAACGGCTGAAGAAGAAACCACCAGTCGAGCAACAGCTTTTGACTTTTTCCCTAGTGAATTAATTGAATTTGTCGAAGTGTCGAAAGCGCTAACCCCTGACCTTGAAGGTGACGCCATTGGCGGTAATGTTAATTTTATCACTAAAAAAGCGCCCGATGATTTTGTGTTTAATACTAATTTTGCAATTGGTCAAAATGAGCTTGCCGATGGCACTAATTATTCAGCAAACTTACTTTACGGCGACCGCTTACTAGACGACAAATTAGGTTTTTTGATCAATGCGACTGCGTGGCAACGTGACTGGGCCACTGATAACTATGAGCCGCGCCGTGGCAATGATGGTTTAGGCATTTATCGCTTAGAGTTACGAGATTATACCGGCACGCGCGAAACTTATGGACTTAATGGTGCTGTTGAGTATCAACTTGAACAAGGCACAATTAGCGCCACAGCCATGTATGGGACTTTAATTGATGACGAAACACATTATAAGCACCGTATGCGCTTTGATAAAAATCGCGCTGAAGTACAACATATCCGCAATGAATTAATTACCGAAATGACTGGGCTTGAGTTAGAGGCAGAGCATTATTTTGGTTATGACAAAACTCTTAGTTGGAAGTTATCAAGTTACGAGAATGAATTTCGTTATGGCAATACCCCAAATAGCGAAGACAACAGTTATTTTGTTGTCAGATTTGACCAAAAACAGGTTGGCTTTCAAGGACTAGAAGACAGGGGCACAGGCAAAAATTACGCTTATAATACGATTGATGGTGGCAGCGATCCATGGAATGCAATCAGTAACCATTTACCTAGTGATTTTTCGTTCGATCCTGCTAATACTAATCTTTCATGGGTAGAGTTATATAAAATATTCGTTAATGAGAAAGATAAAATTGTCGCGAGTGCCGATTTCGAATGGCAAGTCGATGCAAACTTAACTGTAAAAATAGGTGCCAAATACCGTGATAAAGAACGTGTCGCCCGCTTTAGCGATGAATTTTACGCGTGGGATGAAGCAAACTATGGCGCTGCGCCAAGCTTAAGTGACTTTACTTTGGCAGATCAGCCAGGCCGCAATGATTTTTTAAATGAATTAGCTATTGATTACCAACAGCAATTTTCGCAAGTTGTTGATACCGGTGATCTAGCGCAGTTTTGGAATACCAATAAAGAAAAATTTGTACTTGATAAAAGTGAGTCTGCCTTAATTGAAAATGGCGGTGCGTTAGGACGTAACTTTGATGTTAACGAGCAGCATACCTCACTATATGGTATGGCAACCTATACAATTAATAACGACTGGGAAATACTAGGTGGTTTACGTCTAACTCAAACCGATACTGAAGTGAATGGTTATACATACCTAGCTGATGAAGATAGAGTTACACCAAGTCATGCTAAAAATGATTACCTATCGGTGTTACCTGCATTACATGTTACTTATCACAGCGGCGAGCAAACCAATTACCGCTTAGCATTAACCCGCTCGTTCTCACGTCCTGACTTTGGCTCTTTAACACCAGGCGCAACCTACTTAGAAGCAGATAACGAACTTGTTACCGGTAACCCCGAACTCGAGCCCACCTACTCAAATAATGTTGATTTGATGGTTGAGCATTTCTTTGAACGTGTTGGTTTAGTCTCTGCAGGCCTGTTTTACAAGGACATTAGCGACCCAATTTTTCTAAGTAGCTCAATTGGTCAGTTTAATGATAACAGTGGTGTAAATATTGTGCGCCCAGAAAATGGCGACAGCGCATGGCTTGCAGGTATTGAGATGGCCTTTAATCGCGATTTGGGCTTCATCAATCCGACTCTAGATAGCTTTGGAGTAATGGTAAATGCGACCTTTATGGACTCACAAATGAGTATTCCAGATCGTGGCGATAAAGTAGCGATTCCGCGTCAAGCCGATAACCTCTATAACTTTACCTTATATTACGATGACAGCTTCTTTGCCGCGCGGGTTGCCCTAAATTATAAAGGCGAGTACATCGAAGAGCATGGCAGTGATCGGCAATCGGATAGCTATTATGGCGAAAATGTTAGTGTTGATTTTACTACGTCATACCAGCTTAACGAAAATGCATTAGTTTATCTTGAATTAAATAACCTAACTAACGAACCGCTTAAATATTATTTGGGAGATGAAAATCGCCCACTGCAAGTTGAGTATTATGGTGTTCGCGGCATGGTCGGTATTAATTATCAATTTTAATCTATTGTATTACGCGGGGCGAAAGCCTCGCGAAGGATAACCCTATGTTTACGCAATCAAAGTGGCTACATCGTGCACACGGTGTTGGGTTTGTTCTATTTGCAGCAAGCGCTGCATTTATGACTTACTTTTGTATGTATGCATTTCGTAAACCCTTTACAGCTAACAGCTATACAGAGTTTGACGATCCAAGTTGGCAAATTAGCTTTAAAATAGCACTCATACTGGCACAAGTATTTGGCTACTTATGCGCCAAATTTATTGGTGTTAAGGTCATTGCAGAAATGCGGCACCAACAACGGGGTCTTGCCATCATTGGTATGATTACAGCAGCTGAATTATCGCTAATTTTATTTGCCGTGACCCCTGTTGGAGTCAACGTAGTATGGCTATTTTTTAATGGTTTATCGTTGGGAATGATTTGGGGTATTGTATTTAGTTTCTTAGAAGGCAGACGAACTTCTGAGATACTCGGTGCCATTCTCAGTGTCACCTTTATTTTGGCGTCAGGTTTAGTGCGCAGTGTCGGTAAATGGCTGATAGATAATCTCAATGTTCCGGAACTGTGGATGCCTGCCGCAACCGGAGCGTTATTTTTACCCTTGTTGTTACTTAGTGTTAAGTGTTTAACCTTGTTACCCAATCCAACACCAGAGGATCAGCAGGCGCGTCAACAACGCTTACCTATGAATGGTAGAGCCCGCTGGCAATTTTTCAAACAATACTGGTTTGGTATTAGTTGTTTAATTCTGAGTTTCTTATTATTTACTGGCTTTCGTGACTTTCGCGATAACTTTGCCGCAGAAATTTGGCAAGCACTGGGATATGGCCAAGAGCCAGCTATATTCGCCTATGCAGGTATACGAATGGCATTCATAGTCTTGATTGCACTTGGTGCAATGGTGTTAGTAAAAAATAATAAAACTGCTTTTTATGTTAACCACGGATTCATTTTGTTTGGTGCCTGCTTGTTCGTAGGCAGTACTGTTGCGTTTGAAAGCCAATTACTAAACGCTAAGGCATGGATGGTGCTCCTTGGGGCTGGCCTTTATATTAGTTACATCCCCTACAATTGCTTCTTATTTGACCGTATGATTTCTGCTGTTGGCTCAACCGCTAATGCCGGGTTTTTAATTTACTTAGCAGACTCAGCTGGTTATTTGGGCTCGGTGAGTATCTTACTCTATCGCACCTTTGTGATGCCTGAGATTAGTTGGCTTAACTTTTTTATAAACGCCTGTTACTGGATCGGCTGTATCGCTGCATTCTTGGTATTGTGCTCACTAAGCTACTTTGTAATGCGCTTATCCCCTTTCAAACAAGTTCGCAGGTTACACCCTGTATCTACACCTACATATATAAGAGAAGAAATATGAAACATTTAGAAGCACTCATTTTAGACTGGGCCGGCACAGTTGTAGACCATGGCTCTGTAGCGCCAACCACTATTTTTGTGGAGGCATTTAAAGCCGCGTTTGATTTTGATATTACGCTGGCGCAAGCGCGTATTCCGATGGGCATGGGAAAATGGGACCATATTGCAACTCTAGGTAAATTACCGGAAATTGAATCTCGTTGGCAGGCACAATTTGGCTGCTCAATGACTCATGAGCAAATAGATCATATTTACAATACCTTTATGCCATTACAAAAAGCTAAAGTCGCAGATCGTGCTATGCCTATTGCTGGCGTATTACCCGTAATAGCGCGTTTAAAACAGCAAGGTATTAAAATTGGCAGCTGTTCAGGCTATCCTCGCCAAGTGATGGACGTGCTTGAAGTGGCTGCCGCTGAATATGGTTACCAACCCGATCATAGCGTTGGTAGTGATGAACTAACGGCTGGCTCTCGCCCAGGGCCATGGATGGCACTTGAAAACGTGAATGCACTAGGCATTCAACGTGTTGCGAACTGTGTAAAAGTTGACGATTCAGCACCTGGCATCGCTGAAGGGTTAAATGCAGGAATGTGGACTGTTGGTGTTGCCCTAAGTGGTAATGCTGTCGGTTTAACCGAACAAGAATGGGCAGCGTGCTCAAACGATGAACAAGCCGTTTTAACCCGTCAAGCATACCAGCATTTATATCAAGCAGGTGCTCACTTTGTGATTGACTCTTTAGCTGATATTGAACCTGTTTTAATGCAAATTGAAGCAAAACTCGCTCGAGGAGAGCGTCCTTAATGAGTTATCAACCTTTTTGGTTTGATAACGCCATAAAAGAGGAGGATGCCGATAGACTTCTTCCTCAACTTCCTGAAAATCATCACACCGATATTTGTATTATCGGTGGGGGGTTTACAGGACTTTGGACCGCCATTCAAATCAAGCAACAGCAGCCCCAAAAAAAAGTGACTATTATTGAACAAGGGTTGTGTGGCCAGGGCGCATCGGGCCGTAATGGCGGTGCGATGTTAACATGGTCGACTAAATTACCCAGTCTGATTAAATTAGTAGGATTAGAAAACGCCCTTTTTTTAGTACAACAATCTGAGCAAACCGTCCATGATATTAAGCGTTTTACGCTAACTTATGCTATTGATTGTGATTGTCGAATTGATGGATGCTTTTATACAGCCTCCAACACGAGTCAAATTGGGCGACTAAGTAACGCGCTTGATTACTTAGATAAATTTAAAATTAATTCGTGGCATTCTTGTGACACTCAACAATTACAACAAACCGGTTCAAAGCAAAACCTCACTGCTCATTTTTCTGCACATGGTGGCAGTGTACAACCAGCGAAGCTCGTCAGAGGATTAAAGCGAGTCGCGCAACAGCTTGGAGTGACAATAATAGAGCAATGTGAATATATGCAACACTTTGGCGATCAACAAATAACCGTACATACAAGTCAGGGGAACCTATTATCCAATACAGTTATTTTTGCGGTTAATGCGTGGCTACCTAGTTTACATAAAGTATTTTCTCGCTCTGTTGTACTGGTTTCTAGTGACATGGTCATCACTAAGCCAATCCCAGAAGTTTTAGAGCAACTAAATTTAAATCACGGCAGTGCTATTATTGACTCTCGTCTGTTTGTTAATTACTACCGGACCACCAGTGACGGGCGGTTAATGTTAGGTAAAGGAGGAAACTTTTTTAGTTATTGTAATAAGGTGCATCCAAAGTTTGATTTGCCGAGCAGCTATGATGATATTTTAAAATCATCACTCAATTATTTCTTTGAAAGGCATCACTTACCCATAGAACGAACGTGGACGGGCGCTTCCGATCGCAGCGTTTCTGGCTTTCCATTCTTTGGTCAGCTTAACAATCAAAAAAATGTATTTTACGCAGGTGGCTACTCTGGCAATGGCATTGTACAATCTTATTTGGGTGCAAAAATTCTCTGTGCAATGGTACTCAATAATGATCCTAAGTGGCAAAACTGTGGCTTAGTTAATCAATCACTAAATCAGTTTCCTATTGAACCCATCCGAACAGCAGGTGCATATTTAGTACGTAATGCAATAAGACGTAAAGAGGCCGCAGAAGATAGTAATGCAGCAGTTCGCAGTATTGATAATTTTTTGGCTAAATTAAGTGGCAATGCTGCTAAAGTCGATTCATAAACTAGCTGAATATAATACTCACCATAAACAATATAAGTCATATTATACTCAGCTAAGCTATTATATTTTTTAGGATAAATAATCAAACGATGCTTTTATATCAAGAGATCCGTAATTATATTCATGCGCTACTAAAAACCGACGTGATTGCAGCGGGTCATAAGTTGCCTTCAGAGCGAGAATTACAACAAAAGTTTAGTTCTACCCGAATTACTGTACGCGAAGCGCTTCTGAGGTTGGAAGCTGAAGGCCTAATATTCAGTCAAAAACGTAAAGGCTGGTTTGTCACCCCAAAAAGATTAAAGTGGCACCCTGCTACTAAAGTCAATTTTTATGAATTGGCAAAACAACAAGGGTTTGTTGCACAAACGACACTCGTGAGTGTACAACAGCAGGCAAAGCTTGAAATTTGCCGAGCGTTAGATGCCCAAACGCTTTATCATCTTCAACGTATACGTAGTCTAGATAATCGCGCCGTAATGTTTGAGCATATTTATTGTGATGCTAAACGCTTTGCTGATTTTCACTCACACCCCTTAGATACCTCTATAACCGATATTATGGCAAAACAGTACGCAACGAATATCGTTAAAGAGCAAAGCATAATAAATGTCACGGTATTACCTGATGAAGTGAGTCATCTACTTGAAAAAAATAGCGGTACACCCTGCTTACACGTTATTCGAAAGCGATTTGATGAGCATGGTTTGTTAGTTGATTATAACATTGAGTACTGGTTGCATAATGCCATTGAAATGGTGGTTGATGGCCAATAAAAAAGCGGTGTTTAATGAAAATTAAGCACCGCTTGCACGGGTGAAATTAGCTTTAAGCTTTCCAATATTGGTTTTTTGCCACAGCATCAAGCAAACGCTGTATATCGGCCTCATCTACTTCACCAATATTACCTATGCGAAAGCAATCGGCGTTAGAAACTTTACCAGGGTAAATAACAAAACCTTCTTGCTTTAACGCACTATAAAAAGATTTAAAATCATAATGCTCTTCGCTAGGCGACAAGAATGAGGTAATGATGGGGGAATGAACTTCCTCATTCAGTAAAGGTACAAACCCTAACGCTTTCATACCAGCTACCAAAGTCTTTTGGTTTTGCGAGTAACGCTTAAAGCGCTCTGCTATTCCTCCTTCCTCATCTAACTCTTGCAGGGCTTGATAAAATGCACGCACAACATGAGTTGGCGAGGTAAAACGCCATTTACCATGGTGTTGCTCCATACATAACCATTGCTGATATAAATCCAATGACAAGGAGCGCGCAATGCCTTCACTTTGCTCAATAATACTTTGCTTACATACCACAAAGCCAAAGCCAGGGACACCTTGAATGCATTTATTTGCAGAGCTGATCATTACATCTATATGCCACTGTGCTAGGTCGAACTCAATACCGCCAAAACTGCTCATAGCATCAACAATAAATACCTTTTGATACTTTTTAGCTAGTGAGCCAACCTCTTCAATAGGATTGAGTATACCTGTGGTCGTTTCACAATGGACCATTGCAATGTGAGTAATACCTGAATTATTTTTTAAAATAGTATCAATCTCATCAAGGTTTGGCAGTTCCGTTTCTGTATAATTTAAAACATGACAGTCAATTACTAAATAGTCGGCAATTTCAGCAATACGCTTCCCGTATGCCCCATTATTAATAACAAGTAACTTACCCGTTTTTGGAATAAGACTGCCAAGCGCTGACTCTACACTGGCAGTGCCACTGCCTTGCATTAATACACTAGTATAATTAGGTTGTGATGTCGCAAGCGATACTAATTTATTACGTATTGTTTGCACTATGTCGCGATTATAATCATCATCCCAAGTACACCAGTCTTTAAGCATCGCCTGCTTAACAGTATTAGAGGTCGTTAATGGGCCGGGCGTTAATAGCAAATAATTGTTCATAATTTATTTCACTCAATCTGGTCTAGTCCAGTTATTATTGAAGATTTCATAAACTAAAAACAGTGAAGTTTTTATGACACTATAAACACTGTAACCATAAAAACGATAAAAGGGCCTTACGGCCCTTTGGTTGTTAAATAACAATAGGAGAGTTATTAAAAGCGGTACTCTGCACCTACGTAGTAGTAAGCACCGTTAAAACCAAATGGCGCTGAACGACGTGAGTACTTAAATACACCATCGCTGCTGACAATGGTGTTACCTTGAGCATCTACAATTGTGCCTGAACGTGAATTACCTATGGTGTTTTCATCCGGGTAAACATCAAATAAGTTATTTGCGCCAATATTTACTGATAAATCGTCGGTCACAAAGTAATTTACTTTGATGTCAGTTAAAATTTCAGCACCATAAGTCTGGCGGCCGCCATCTTCCACTGTATATTCACCAAAGCGATTAAGCGATAGGTTTACGGTCCAGTCGTCGCGACGATAAAGTGCACTTAAGTTAATTCGATCTTCTGGTTGCCATTCTTCAATAATAGAAATTTCTTGATCAGAAAACACATCATCGACTGGCACGGTTTCAAGACCAGAACCTGCTGGTGTAAATAACGACACGACATCGGTTTCTGTAAAGTTAGCCGCTAGCGTGAAATCAAGCGTGCCGCCTAGGCCTTCTGTATTCCACGTAGCAACAAAGTCGATACCTTGTGTCTCAGTGTCAGCGCCATTTAAGAAAAACTGCCCTGCACCTGCACCCGAGCTTAATAACGCGGCATCAAGGCTGCTTGATAAGCCTTTACCTAAGCGATTACTGATTACAATACGGTCGTCAATATCGATTGAGTAGTAATCTAGGGTTACATTAATATTATCGCTTACGTTATAAACGATACCTAAACTGCGGTTTTGAGATTTCTCTTCTGTGAGCTTAGGAATACCTAAACTTTGGGCAAGGGTTGAATCGTTTCTAAAGGTCCCTACTTCTTCAGCCACTAAATTGCCATTAGGGCCTACAACAAACTGTGTGCTGATGTTGTTAAAATACAACTGTTGCATTGAAGGTGCTCTAAAGCCTGAGCTTAGCGCACCACGAAGTGAAATATCTTCAGTTACTGACCAGTTACCGGCTAGTTTAAAGTTAACTGTATCGCCAAACCCTTTGTAATTGTCGTAACGTAACGCCCCTGAGATAATCACATCTTCAATAACGTAAGCTTCAGCATCTAAGTAAAATGAGATCACATCACGCGACTCATCAACCGAAGATGCTGGCGATGAACCACCAAAGCCTTGTGTGCCACCGGATGCGTTTTCGCTGCCAATACCACCGCTTAGTCCATCGTAAATATTAACACCATTGTTGGTATCGTAATCACGATATGCATATTCACTACCCTCTAAAATTCGGTACTCATCGGTACGAATTTCAGCACCCATTGCTAACGAGTAGTCATCAAAATTTTGAGTAAAATCAAGATTGATCGTTTGCAGTGATAGCTCCATGCCATAAGCGTAACCTTGACGGGGAATCGTGGCGCGAATATCTGCTGCACTTAGGCCTTGGTCATAACGTAAAAAATTCGCGTAAGAGCCGTTAATAGTATCGCTGGTCGTGTAGTCAATACTGTTTTCACCATAGGTGTACGATAAATCTAAGCTTGAGTCGTTATCAAATTCAGTTTTATAACCAAAGTTATAGGAAATATCATCAATCGTGGTATTTATTTTAGGTAAGAAGCCAGCTGGGATAGTTGCATCGCCATCTTGAAGTACCGGATTACCACCTGCATTGGCATTATGACGGAAAAATGCCGCTGATTCGTTATCACGAGTTGAATAGGTAATAAAACCGTATAGTTCACCCGCTCCTAATTCGTAGCCGGTGTTAACTGTTAAACCAAATTGTTGAGAATCAGCATCACCAATTCTGAATGTATCACGTGGTGCGGTTAATTCGCGTGGATCACCTGCAAGCAAGGTGCCATCAGAAAGTTCAGTACAGCCATAAAACTGACATGAACCATGAAGGCCTGCACGGTTAGTCGGTGCTCGGTCACGGTAGTTAATAGTTGTATTTAAATAACCGTTATCACCTAAAGCAAAGCCTTTATTAAAGTCAATATTAACGGTTTCGCCATCACCTTCTGAATACTCACCGTAGTTAACGGCCGCTTTACCACCTTCGCTGCCATCTTTTAGCACGATATTAATAACACCGGCAATTGCATCCGAACCATATTGAGCTGCAGCGCCATCGCGAAGCACTTCAATACGTTTAATTGCTGAGGCTGGAATCGCATTCATGTCAGTACCCGCAGTACCACGACCAACCGAGGTATTAATATGAATAATACTTGCTTGGTGGCGACGCTTACCATTGATCAATACCAATGTTTGGTCAGGGCCAAGGCCACGTAACGTTGCAGGTCTTAATGCATCAGTACCATCACTAATAGATGAACTTGAAAAGTTAAAAGAAGGTGCGATAGCTTGAAGCATGCGGCCAACTTCTGTTTGGCCGGTGTTTTCGAGTGCTTCTGCACTTAAAATATCAACGGGGACAGGTAAGTCTTCAACTGAACGTCCTGCGACACGACTACCTACAATAGCAATTTTTTCGATGTTTTTTTCTGCGCTTTGTTCAGCGGCATTTATTCCTTGTGAATTAACTGCAAGTAAAGCAGGTAATACGGCAGCACTAACTCCTGAAAGCTTCATCATGTTGTTATTCTTCCTATTGATTTGTTTGAGTTTAATACTCAGTAAACCATTTTGATCAACAACCGCATCGAGCTCAGTCTCAGCTAACAATGCGTTTAACGCATCGAGTTGAGAATAAAATCCATATAATGAATTTGCCTCGAACTGTTTAGCAAGCTCATACGAAAAAACCACTGTTTGTTCAGTTTGCTTAGCAAATTCTATTAAGGCTTTGTCTGCTCGTTGCGCTTTTATATCAAACTGCATCATTTGTCCCTCAGTTTGACTCGCATGCACACTGATACTAAAAAACAGCGGTGCAACGAGTCCCAGCGGACTTAAATAACACGTATGGTTACTGCGCAACTTATATAAACAGTTAGCAAACAAAAATCCTCTATAGGTTTTTATCATTTTTTTAATCTTTAAATTACTTTTTACACCCTTATGAGTAACATTGATTAACAATGGCGTGATTTTCATTACCATTACCTATGATTTTTTTTGATATTTTAAACTAACAACATGCTCGCCTAAACGCTCATGTTCAATTGAAAAGTTATTTTGTAGGCTCTCTAAAAGCCCTGCAACATCACCCGCTTTAAAAACGCCTGCCACTTTAATGCGCGCTAATTCATCAGATGATAATTCAAACCGAGTGGCGGTATAACGGCTAACCTCGTTTAAGGCATCAACTAACTTTTCGCCATTAAATATCAACATGCCATTTTGCCAAGCTAAATCACGTTGTACATCATCAACCGATAACTGTGTGATTGGTTTGGTAACGCTTTGTTCAATAATGGCTTTTTCACCAGAAATCACAATGTTGGCATTGATTTGGCGAATATCTTGGTTGCTGTTATCAGCTTGTTGATACGCTTTAAAATCGTCAGCATTAACAGCAACACTAGGGTCGGTGATCATTACTTTACCTTCAGTAACTACCAATTCAAGATCAGATGAGGTATTGCGCTGCACGTTGAATACTGTACCAAGCGCGGTAAAGCTTTTATCCCCCGCCATAACACTAAACGGGCGTGATGCATCTTTAGCTACATTAAAACGCCCTTCTCCACGACTTAGTAATAACTGTCTGCGTCCTTGGCTATAAGCGACTTCTAGTGAACTATTGGTATTAAGCTGAACTATGGTGCCATCTGGTAAAACATAGGTTGCTTGCTCGCCAACCTTTGTTTTATAAATTTTTGTGTAATTTACTTTAGCGAGATCTTGGTTAAAGTTGCTCTGCATGTTTAGCAAAAAGTAGCTACACATCATTAAGGCTGCAACAACACTTGCCGCAATACCGTATACATAAGCAGGCTTGGTTTGAATGCCAGCTGAGTGCTTATTAGGAAATAATACGCTGAGCTCGTTAAGCACACTTAAGTCATCCCACAGTTGTGCTAATTCATATACCGCATTCTGATGAGCCGTGCTTTGTAGCATCCACAGTTTAAATTGCTCTTGCTCTTGTGTACTTAAGCCACGATCAATCGCGCTTATCCATTGCGATGCTTTTTCTAAGATTAACTCTTTTGATGTAAATTGATGGATGTTACTCATTTTACAGCCCTCACTATGCTCGCACTTTGTTGGCAATTCTCATCGTGCGCTTCGTCGCGCATATATAGCATGGTGTTTAATAATCCTTTAGCAATATGCTTTTCTACCGTACTTTGACTTAGCTGCATTTGCTGTGCGATCTCTTTTTGGCTCATCCCATATACTTTTTTTAATATAAAACATTTTCTCACTACAGGGCTTAGTTGCTCAGTAGCACGACAAAATAGTAAAAAACGTTCTTTGGAGGTATATTCATCTTCTAATTGCATCGATTTTAGCAATTTAGGAAGTTCAGTTTCGTGATTTAAAGGAGTACTAAATTTATTATCCCATTTAGCTATATGATTTAGGGCGAGATGTTTAGCTGTTTTCAACATATAACTGCGGGTGTATTGAATATCTTGTTTTAGCTCTGCTTCATAACTTTTAACAAAGGTTTCTTGAACAATATCATCAACATCGTCAGGTAACACAATTTTAGACACAAAGCGCCGCAGTTGCGTGGATATATCTGAGAATGTACTGGCTAATTTAATTCCTCGAGCCACGTGGGTAGTCCCTTGTTATTATTATTACGGTAAGATTACGAGTTTTATGGTTAATTACAAGGCATTTTGTTAATTATTGGTTATTTATTAGTTGCGAATATACGCACTCAGTATAAATGTATTAATATTTATTATGTTCTTAATCATTATGGCTGTATAAAAAGTAGCACCCCTAGCGTTTTTATAGTGAAGCCAAACCCTTATTTAGCTTAATTTTTATTGGGTTGCTGTGTAGTAATTTAATAACCGCAACGCTACTATTAACGGATAGAGGCTAGGAGTTAAAAATGAATAATCAAAAATTAGCTGATTTTGAGCTTTACTTTCAAATCGAAGAGAGCAATCGCGTCAATCTATTTGCCGTAGATGACGCAGTGGTACCAAAAAGTTTGGCTGAACTAGACGCAGATATTCCGCCTTTATTTAAACTTGCTAACGAAGTCAGTAGTTTAGATCAAAGTGCTTTGGGTCCTTTGCGTAATTTAGGAGATATTGCCCAAGAACTGACGACGTTTTTACAAGCCCAGTCGCGTAAGATAGATTTGATCATGAGCCATATTTTAGCTTCAGAACAACCTGAAGATAACTCAATTTATTGCGATAGTTATGGCGGCGGCGGAATTAAGTTTACCAGTGAACATTTGTACACATTAGGTCAGAAATTTCGTACCAAACTGTTTTTACAGCATGAAGCCTCTGCGGTGTATTGTTATAGCGAAGTTGTTGCTATAGAAAAACAAGACAATGAGCATTACCAGTATACCCTGCTATTCGTATCAATAAGAGACAGTGATCAAGAGTTGGTTGTTAGAGCCAGTTTACATGCGCAAACACGCCAACTTAAAAAGCGCCAACAACTTGAAAAAGCGAAAGAGAGTTCAAACGAGTAACACGAGTGTTTATTTACTGGTTTAAATCGCTTTAAATTGTAGTTCAAACGTTTATTTAAAAGTGACTTAGCTGTAATTGAACTGCTAAACTAGCCCCATCTTTATTTGTATTAAAAATCCATGAACTTTAGACTTCTACCTGAATGGGCCGAGCAAGATGCTGTTATGCTTACATGGCCTCATAAAAATACCGATTGGGCTGATAATTTAGCGCGTGTTGAACCCGTTTATATTGAACTTGCAAAACATATTACCGCGCAACAAGCCTTAGTGATTGTAGCTCATGATGAGGCATTAAAAACCCACATTAGTTCATTACTAAATGATGCTGGTATTGAGCAAACCCGTGTATATTTTGTTGTTACTCCTACTAACGACACGTGGGCGCGTGACCATGGCCCACTTACGTGCAGCGCTATAGAAAAGCCAGATCAATTAAAAGTCTTCGACTTTACCTTTAATGGCTGGGGTAATAAGTTTGAAAGCGCCCTTGATAATCAAATAAACCACACATTAGTTAAACAGCTAAGTAATACAAGTAACCAGTATCAAGCCCTCGATATGGTGCTTGAAGGCGGTGGTATTGAAATTAATGAACACGGTGTATTGCTAACAACCAGCGAATGTTTACTGAATAAAAACCGTAACCCTGATTTAAACCCAAGTGACATAGAAGTACTTTTAAAAGCGCACTTAGGGGCAACTGATTTTTTATGGGTTGATCATGGTTATTTAGCCGGTGACGACACCGATAGCCACATTGATACGCTTGTTCGCTTTGCACCTAACAACACCCTTGTGTATGTAAAATGTGACGATAAAAGCGATGAGCATTTTAGCGCGCTAGATGCCATGGAAAAACAACTACAAAGCTTTAAAACTGCTGATAACACCCCATATAAGCTAATTGAGTTACCGTGGCCAAAAGCCGTGTATGACGATGAAAAGACGCGTCTACCTGCCACCTATGCAAATTACTTAATTATAAATAACGCGGTATTAGTGCCTATTTATGACGATGTAAACGACCAACGTGCTTTAACACAAGTTCAAAAAGCATACCCAGAGCACACAATTATTGGTGTAAATTGTTTACCTATTATTGAGCAATTTGGCAGTCTTCACTGCATTACAATGCAATTACCTCGTGGATTTTTAGCTGGAGCAGCACAATGACAAGCCCTGCACATTTATCAGTTGCCTTAGTGCAACAAAGCAACAGTGACAACGCTGAACATAATATTGAAAAGTCAATTGCGGGCATTCGCGATGCAGCTAGTAAAGGCGCGCAACTTGTTGTATTACAAGAGTTACACCGCAGTTTATATTTTTGCCAAACCGAAGACGTTGATGTATTTGATTTGGCCGAAACAATACCAGGCCCAAGTAGCAACACTTTAGGCGAACTCGCAAAAGAGCTCGGTATTGTTATTGTAGCTTCATTATTTGAGAAACGTGCTACGGGTCTTTATCACAATACCGCCGTGGTGCTTGAAAAAGACGGCAGCATTGCAGGTAAATACCGTAAAATGCATATTCCAGACGACCCAGGGTTTTATGAAAAATTTTACTTTACTCCCGGGGACTTAGGCTTTGAGCCTATTCAAACCTCAGTCGGTAAGCTTGGCGTACTGGTGTGTTGGGATCAATGGTTTCCTGAAGCCGCGCGTTTAATGGCAATGGCCGGTGCTGAACTTTTAATCTACCCGACAGCTATTGGCTGGGATCCACGCGACGATAAAGACGAGCAAACCCGCCAAAAAGATGCTTGGGTTATTTCACAACGAGCGCATGCGGTTGCTAATGGCGTTCCGGTAATTAGTTGTAATCGAGTTGGTCATGAAAGCGATCCGAGCGGTCAAAGTGACGGCATTCAATTTTGGGGCAACTCTTTTATTGCAGGTCCTCAAGGCGAAATGTTGGCAGAGGCTGATAACCAAAATGAACAAATATTAATGGTAAAACTTGATCAAAAACGTAGCGAGAACGTAAGACGTATCTGGCCGTATTTACGCGACCGTAGAATTGATCATTATCAAGATTTAACAAAAATTTACCGTGACTAAATAATAATGTGGCTCTTACTCGTTAAGAGCCTAATTTAATGGAGTAATTAATGGCGTTTGAGCAATGGGCAGCCTTGCCTTGGGTAAAATCTCAAAAAGATAAAATTCAATGGGGCGAACTTCTAGGCAGTGGCTTAAGCATTGCTATTGCACAAGGTGTTAAGCAGCAAGACAACTTAGTGTTAATTGTTACCCCTGATACACCAAGTGCTCTGCGCCTTGAAACAGAATTAGAGTACTTGCTGCCTGATAACCCAGTAATGGTTTTTCCAGATTGGGAAACATTGCCTTATGATCACTTCTCGCCCCACCAAGATATTATTTCAGCACGTTTAGCAACACTCAATACACTGAAAAAAGAGCAACAAAGCGTGCTCATTGTGCCGGTATCAACCTTGATGCTGCGCACTGCCCCTGCATCATTTATATACGGCTCAACGCTGAATTTTAAAGTAGGCGACAGATTAGATACCCATGCCCTGCGGGACAATTTAGAGCAAGCGGGTTACTTACATGTGCAACAAGTCATGGAGCATGGCGAGTACGCTATACGCGGCTCAATTGTTGATTTATACCCCATGGGGAGTAAGCATCCATTTAGGCTCGACTTTTTTGATGATGAGCTTGATACCATCAGTTTATTTGATGTGGAAACTCAGCGCTCAGACGAAAAAGTAGAAAAAATTGAGCTACTACCTGCTCATGAGTTTCCTACTAACGAATCAGATATTGAACGTTTCAGAATAAGCTATCGTGAAAAATTTGGCGCAAGTGCTGAGCAAGACTCAGTCTACATGCAGGTCAGTAAAGGTAATTGGCCAGCAGGTATAGAATATTACATGCCGCTATTTTTTGAAGGCTTAGCAACCATTTTCGACTACTTGCCTGACTCAACAACCGTCATGCAATTAGGAGATTTAGAGCATGCAGCAGATAACTTTTGGCACGATGTTAATGTACGCTATGAGAACCGCCGAGTAGACCCTCTGCGCCCACTATTACCACCCGATGAGTTATATCAGCCAATTAATGAGCTGTTTTCTAATTTAGGCAATTATGGCCGCATTCGTCTATCGCAAGCAAAGTTAGGCACAAAAGCGGGCAATAAAAATCTCGCAGTTAATGAATTGCCTAATGTACGCATCGATCATAAACAACATCAACCTTACGATGCATTTATTAATTATGTAGCCGAGCAAAAAAAGAAAAAAGGCCGAGTGGTTATTAGTGTTGAGTCGGACGGTCGACGCGAATCATTACTGAGTATATTAAAACCCAGCGGCTTAAAATTTAAAGAGTTTGATAGCTTTGAGCAGTTTACCAACAGCAGTAATGACGTTGGTTTAATTGTCAGTCCGCTTGAGCAAAGTGTGGTGCTTAGTACTAAACCAAGCTTGAGCATTATTACCGAGCAAGAATTGCTTGGGATCAAAGTATCACAACGCAGACGCCGTAAGCACAAGTATGAAGCAAGCCAAGACGCGTTAATTCGTAACTTAGCAGAGCTTAAAGAAGGACAACCGGTTGTGCACCTTGACCATGGTGTGGGCCGTTATCAAGGGCTGCAAACGATTGATGCCGCCGGTGTGGTGACTGAATTTGTGACCATTACTTATGCAGGTGAAGCAAAACTGTATGTGCCGGTATCGGCACTTCATATGCTTAGTCGTTACTCTGGGGGTGAAGAGGCCAGTGCGCCACTGCATAAGCTCGGCTCTGATGCCTGGGATAAAGCAAAAAAACGCGCCGCTGAAAAAGTCCGTGATGTGGCTGCTGAGTTACTCGATATTTACGCACAACGCCAGGCTAAGCCTGGTAATAAGTTTACGCTTGATGGCCAAGCTTATCGCCAATTTAGTGATAGCTTTCCGTTTGAAGAAACAGATGATCAACGTAACGCCATTGAAGCGGTACTTGGTGACATGCAGTCAAAACAAGCCATGGATCGTTTAGTATGTGGTGATGTTGGTTTTGGTAAAACCGAAGTAGCTATGCGGGCAGCCTTTGTAGCGGTTAACGATAATAAGCAGGTGGCTATTTTAGTCCCTACCACCCTACTTGCTCAACAACACTACGATAATTTTAAAGACCGCTTTGCTGATTTTCCAATTGAAGTGGGGGTGCTATCGCGTTTTAATTCGGCCAAAGAGCAAAAAGAAACCCTTGAAAGAATGAATGATGGCAAGCTAGATGTGGTTATTGGCACTCATAAATTGATTCAACAAGATATCAACTTTAAAGATTTAGGCCTGTTAATTGTTGATGAAGAACACCGATTTGGGGTTCGTCAAAAAGAAAAAATTAAAGCTCTGAGAGCTGATGTAGACATACTCACTCTGACCGCAACCCCTATTCCGCGTACATTAAACATGGCGATGAGTGGCATGCGTGATTTATCAATTATTGCCACTCCACCGGCTAAACGTTTAGCGGTTAAAACCTTTGTACGCCAACGCGACGAAGAGCTTATTCGCGAAGCGGTACTACGTGAAATTAAACGTGGCGGCCAAGTATACTTTTTACATAACAACGTAGAAACCATTGAACGTGTCGCTCAAGAAATTAGCGAATGGGTGCCTGAGGCAACAGTAACCTCTGCACATGGTCAAATGCGAGAGCAAGAGCTAGAGCAAATAATGACCGATTTTTATCATCAAAAATACAATGTCCTTGTGTGTACCACGATTATTGAAACCGGTATTGATGTACCCACAGCAAACACCATAATTATGGATAGAGCCGATAAACTTGGTCTTGCTCAGCTACACCAGTTGCGCGGACGTGTAGGTAGAAGCCATCACCAGGCCTATGCTTACTTACTTACCGGTAACCCTAAGGCACTCTCTAAAGATGCGAAAAAACGTTTAGATGCGATTGCATCATTGGAAGATTTAGGTGCAGGCTTTGCCTTAGCAACTCATGATTTAGAAATTCGTGGTGCGGGTGAGCTATTAGGCGATGATCAATCAGGGCAAATGCAAACCATTGGCTTTAATTTATACATGGAAATGCTTGAGCAAGCCGTTAACGCACTTAAAAATGGTCAAGAGCCAACCCTTGAAAATCTATTACAAAAACAAACAGAAGTAGACTTAAAGTTACCTGCCTTGTTACCTGATGATTATATTCATGATGTTAACGCGCGTTTAGGTATGTACAAGCGAGTAGCAAGTTGTGCTAACCTTGCTGATATTGATGAGCTGCAGGTAGAATTAATAGACCGCTTTGGTTTATTACCCGATGCAGCGAAAAACTTATTTAGTTTACAACAACTAAAGATGCAAGCGAGTAATCTAGGCATAACCAAAATAGAGGCTAACCCGAAAGGGGGCTACTTTGAGTTTAGTCAAAACACTAAGGTTAATCCTAGCTTCATTATTGGTTTGATACAAAGTGCGCCACATATTTATAAGATGGATGGCGCAAATAAATTACGCTTTGCCATTAGCGAGGCGAATGCCCGTGAACGCTTAAAAATGATCACTGCTATGATTGCAGATTTCGAAAAAAAGGTTAGCCATTAATGTTGCTGAAAAAATCGCTGGTTGTTTTATGCTGCTTGTTTAGTAGTACTGCATTTGCAGAGCGTTGGTTTGAAGTAGAAGTGTTGATATTTAAACAACCCTTTGCCCCATACCTACAAGAAGACTTTAGCTTAAAGCACGACGCCATTGAAGATAAAAACACCTTAGATTTACTAAGCCCTGTTTATAAAAGCCAAGCAATGGACGCATGTATAAACGGCGATCCGCGTTTTCAAAAGCGTACCTTTGCTGACACTCTAGTCAACTCAAACCCTCAGTCAGCAGCGTGTAACGACAGCATTGATTATGTCAAGAGTTACGATGTACTGCCAGTGATCCCTCAAGCACCTGCACAAGAGACGATGGAGCAAACTTACCTGTTAGCCCCTGAGCAGTTGCAGTTTCAATCACAACGCCAAGCCCTAGACCGTAAAGGGTTAACTCCTTTATTACATACTGGGTGGCGATTTGAAGGTGCGAGCAAATTACGTTCGCCTAGCATTCACTTGTTTGCAGGCAGCCAATTAAAAAACAATATGAACACCACGATTAGCTACGCAGATTCTGATTTTATTAGCTTAATAAATACGCCTGAGCCACTATTTGACGAAGTTCAATCTCCCGAAATGAAATGGGAATTAGATGGCCTATTCAAAATACATTTGCGCCATTACTTATTCATTAATGCACACTTTGATATAAATGAAAGACGTAACAATGGCGATCTAGAGTCAGCCCGCTTTTCACAGTTTAGACGGGTGTTTAGTGAAGACATTCATTATTTTGATCACCCTCGTATGGGGATGATTGTGCAAATTCGAAAATTTAATCATTAACAATACTCATTTCAAAGGAAGTAGCAATGAAGAAACTTTTTATTATTTTTGCAGCACTCAGTCTTGCAGCTTGCTCAAAAGTAAGCTTAGAAAATTACGAAAAGATTAAAATAGGTATGGATAAAACAGAAGTTGAAGCTCTTTTAGGCAGTGCTGATAATTGTGTAGAAAAAACACTGCATACCAGCTGTACTTGGGGTAATGACGCTAAAAATATCGAAATTACCTTAGTATCAGACAAAGTAACGCTATACAGCAAAAAAGGACTAACGGATAAATAGTTTAGTTTAAGTAAAACAGGAATAACCTGTGTTATTCCTCTTTTTTACTGTCGCTGGTGTAAATCAGCTCTATATTAACAATTTTACTGCGATTTAAAGTGATTTTATAGCGCTGATACAGCGCATTATCAGATTCAGTCTGAACGAGTACCATATTTAATTGGTAGCGTCTTTCAACTCCTTGCTTAGAGATTTTATTATTTTCTAAATGGTAGAGCTTCCCTTCCCCCTTTTTTAAATAACGTGCAAATGGTGCAAGATTAAATTGCAATGTTTGTTGTAAGCTATCGTAGCCTGGCAAAAATTCTTTAGCACTGACCCGCGTTTCACTAGCAAAATGCAGCCATTGCGCCGCCTGTTTATTTTGCTGACGACGCTTAGAGAAAATTTTCCTCACTTCTTTAGGGATTTTTTTAAACCGCGTATATTCTAACCAAATAAACTGACTCGCTACTTTATCTTTTGTAATACTGTTTTTAAAAATAAATCGCCATTTTGGCCGTCCTCGCACAATAGCACGCCAAATAATACGAGTGATATCCTCTTTAAATATCTCTCTTAACCCGTAAATAACCCCTAAAATCAAAATCAGTGAAGCGGTTATTTCAGTAAAGGTAGAACGTGCATTTAAAATAACCACCATCACAAAAGCCATTATAACGGCTGTTACAGAGCCTTTTACCAAGCGTTTTAAATAACTATTAAGATAACGGGTTTGGCGCTGCAAAATCACACCATGCTCTATTAAACGCTGCAATAGGCGCATTTTATTAGTGATTCTGTTGGCGTCTTTAAGTGTTGAGTCAGAATTATATTGTTGCTCTGCTCGGTAGTCACTTTCTGACTTACAAAAGTTTAATAAGTCATTTCGCTCTTTTGCGTGATCGCTACTGCGCGGCCCTTCATCAAGCAGCTTTAAAAAAGTTTGTTCAATTTGCCAACTTAGGTAATTATCAGCATTGGTATAAAACGGGATCAGCTTTTCGTTATCTGGGGTGTAACGTCTGAGTTTTCTGAGTAAGCTTTGGCTTTGCTCGCAAAGCTCCATGGCCCGTTGATAAAATTCATCGCTTTCTTGAATTTTTAACGCATCTTTAATATCAGCATCAATGGCGAGACGTACTTGATAACAATATAAATTTAAATTTTGTCGGTAATCTTGCTGCTCACCTTTGTTTTTACTCACAAAGCGGCTTCGCACTAATGGAAGGTGAATGTTATTCGCGTTATAGGCTACAAAAGATTTAAATTGGTTATTAAAGTAAGACTCTTCGCTGAGTGTTTGTGCATTAATTCCCATTTCATTTGGGATAGAAAAATAAAGATCGAGACGCTGCTCTGCACGCGGTGATAATTGCGGTTCAATAACAAACGATAAATTTTCGTCTTGCTTTAACAATGGTGCCTCCTAATTTTACTTACCTGAGTTTACGTGCCTCTTTAATTTTGTTCAACAAAAAAGGCCTAGTAAAAACTAGGCCTTTTAGTGGTTCTAATTAGTTAAAATTAGAATTTAACGTTTACGTTTGCAAAGAAACGACGACCTAGTACATCGTATGTGTACGGGTCAGTGTTTGAATCATTGTTACCAGTGTAGTAAGGAGGCTGTTTATCGAACAAGTTGTTTACACCTGCAGTAAGAGAAACAGTATCATTTACTAGGTAGCTACCACTTAGGTCACTATAGATAACTGATGGTGTTGTAGGTGCATAACACGTGTCTTTATTTAGACATGCGTAGCTATCCATACCCGCGATGTAACGCATTTGGTATTGTGCATCCCAGTTATCGCCAGACACATTAATGGTTAGGTTTGACTTAAGATCTGCGTAACCACCTGAACCAGATGTTACTAACCCTGCGTAATCAACAGGAGAACCAGTTACTTCTACAACATATTCATCTAAGTAAGTTGTATCTAAGCCCGCTTTCCAGTTAAGACCTACTGCTTCAAAGCTGTATGCAAGATTTAAATCAACACCCGATGTCTTTTCAGAACCAATGTTTTGTAATTGGTTGTTAAAAGTAATACGACCCGTAGAGTCTAGATTTACATTTGCTGACTGACATAGTGCAGAACCTGCATTAGTGTCTACAGCTAAACACTGATCAACAATGTATTGATTGTCTACAGTTGCAATTGCGTTTTCAATTTCAATTGAGTAGTAATCAAGTGTCATTGAGAAACCATCAAACCACTGCGGTTCATACACGATACCCGCAGTAAATGTATCAGCTTCTTCTGGTGTTAATGCATCATTACCACCAACAGTTACTTCAGCCTGCTCTTGTGCACCAGGGAATTCAACTTGATTAAATGATGGAGAGTTACCTGAGTATAATTCTGAAACCGTTGGAGCACGGAAAGCCGTTGAAACAACGCTGCGTAGCATTAATTCATCATTTGCTTTCCATGTTAAACCTAATTTCCATGTATTATCAGAACCAAACGTGCTGTAGTCGAATGCACGAATAGCGGCACTAAGCTCTACATTTTGCGCAAATGGTGCATCTGTTAGTAGTGGAAGCGCAAATTCAACATAGGCTTCGTTTACATCAAAGCCACCTGCTGTTGGTTCAACCATAGGGTCATTTGCAAGGCCTTGCGCAGTTAGTGAATCTGGTGTGAACCACGCTTTTTCTTGACGACGCTCTACACCCGCAGCAAATGCTGCATAACCTGCAGGTAATTCAAATAACTCGCCAGAAACAGATGCCGCGATAATGAATAACTGGCTGCCACCATTATTTACTTCTGTGTATACATTTTTACGGAAATCTTCTGAAGTCCAAGCAGACTGATCTAACGGGTTAAATGTGCCCTCAACTTCGCCATCTACGGTACGTAAAATACTATCGCCGATCGCACCCATGTTGTGTAAGTTACTTAACTTATCAACCGAATCGTTACGGCCGAAGTTCGCTGAAACGTCCCAAGAGTAATCGCCTACAAAACCTTCAGCACCAACAACGGCGCGAACAGTGTCAACTGACTGTTCAAAAATACGTGGACCAGTATCAGACATACGGCGACCGTAGAAAAGGTCATCACCGTACGCATAGTTTGCAGATTCAGTAATGTATTTACCATCAGCATCTACATCTGCGTAACCATCACCGTTACGGTCTACTTTACTTGTGTATGATTGACCAAGAAGTGAGTCACCCATTGATTCATCATATTTAAAACCAAACCATACAGGTTGTGGTGCCATTTGCTGCTCTGACCAACGCTTGGTGTAAGTGAACTCAGCGAATAAACTTGTATCATCACTAATTTCGTAAGTTGCAATACCCGTTAAATTTAAACGCTCCATTGGCGTGTATAAGTAACTTGTTGGTGAAAAGTTGTAACGATCAGCATCAGTAAATGGGTGTAGACCACCTTGACCACTTAAACCGTTGTCGCCTTGTGCTAAGCCAACGCTAACTTCTTCGCCTTTATCGTTTAATGCTGTTGTAGTACTGTCTTGCCAAATGTGACCACCCTCAGCATAAACAGAACCACCGTTACAGTTTAACCCGTTTGCATCTTCTGCGATTGGGCAATCTGAAAAGTCACGATCTGCTTGTGATGCTTTACCACGATCTGTGTACTGCATGCCGATAACGATATTACCTTTATCGAAAGAGCTACCCACAGTGAAATCTATAGAGTTTTCTGTTGCATCGCCTTCACCGGTAATTGCAGAATTTACGTTCATGTCTAGGCCTTCAAAATTATCTTTTAAGATAATATTGACTACGCCTGCTACCGCATCAGTACCGTATACAGCAGATGCACCATCTTTAAGTACTTCTACTTGTTTGATCATCGAAACCGGAATGGTGTTTAAATCAACCGTTGATGCTGCACCAGTACCTGATGCAATCATACGACGACCATTAACAAGTACTAATGTACGGTTAGCACCTAAGCCACGTAAATCGATACGTGCGTTGCCACCCGAACCATTATTAATACCTGGGTTGGTCATTGCACCGCCCGTAGCGGTCATTTTTTGTAAAACACTATCAATACTTGTTGCACCCATAGCTTGAATGTCATCAGCACCGATAAGTGTAACTGGGCTTGCGTTTTCCATGTCTGAACGCTTGATACGAGAACCCGTTACTTGAATTTTTTCAATTGACTTTACTGCTTCGTCTGCAGCTAAAACTTGAACACTTGAGAACATTGGGATTGCTGCAATTACAGCTAAACCAAGAGTTGATTTTTTCATGGATGAACCCTACTTGTTGAAATTTACCTAAATTGGTAACGCTCACTTTTATGAGAATTTTGAGTGAGCGGGGGCAACTTAGGCGCCTTTAACTGAACGAAAACTTAACGGAAGATCACTATATAAACAGCCAAAATTAAGGTACCCCATGAAAGGGACAAAGGTTACAGCATGTTTCATTGTTAATTAATAAAAACAGATAAAAGTCATGAACTTAACCAAGCGCAATCACATAAAAAACATAGGTGAAATCAAATATATGGAGTTTGTAATCAAATGTAATTTAATCATTAATGTGCCCTTAATAGGTAAATTAACATGTTAATCACAGCTCATTATTAAAACGGTAAAACTAGGTGTTAATTACTAACCATATTTATGCAAGTAGATTGTTTATTTAGTCTGAATTTTTTTACTAAAAGTTTTAATCGTGCAAATTTTATGTTTATTGAGAGTTTCAATCTAGATCTATACCTATAAAGGAGTAATAGCAAAACGAGGGTGTAATAGAAGAAAAGTATTTTATTGCATATGTTGGTATAGCGCTGATCAGATTTGATTATTGGGTATCATTGCGCTTACAGTCCCAGCGCTTTAACTTAGTAATGAATGTAGCTTTTTTATGCTGAGCATAAAACAGACCCTAACATCGGCTAGGAAAGAAACTATGCCTCAGGAGTGTGTTACACAAAAAATAGTGCGATTATGAATAATTGAAAACTAAAACATTTTAGTAAGTAACATTAAAATAATATTCAACCGTTTGGTTAACCGAAGTGCTTTCATTAACTGCAGTGAGCACTAATTTCCAAACCATATTTTGCTCTGAGCAAATACCAACCATAGTATCGGCTAACCAAATATTATCTTGTTTAGTAAACTGCAATGGAATGTAACCCATATACATAGTTACTCCCTCCAATTTAGCCGCTGTTATTGTTAGATCATTAGGTAAGTGAGCATAAATTGAAAACGGTGTCTCTGGTGATAAGATTTCTTCGCTTAACCAAACCTTAACTTGATTTTCAAAATGACATGGTTTGTTATTTTTACACTCAGTTTGCGATTGGCTTACTTTTGCTGTTGATGTTGATGTTGATCCAGAAAAGTCACAACCTAGTAAAAATAATAGAAAAGAAAGTAAGCATACTCTATATATATACATGCAGGTTCTCAAATATCTAATGTATGGGCCCAACATTTAGGGCAAGTTGGTTGATTATCGGCTTTAATGAGTGAGTAAGGTACAAATCACCTCAAAAAATAGACAGCAACTCAATAAAGTTTGATTGATGTCATATTATTACGCAATTGACCTATCTTTTTAAGGCCAAAAAATTTATCATTTCAACCGCAAAAAAAACAAGTATTTCTTGAGATTATTATCTTTAACAACCACATTTTGTGGGGTTTAGATAGTATACTTTGGAATAATAGTAGGTCCTACTTTAACAAGTAGGTAATTCATTTCTAAACGCATTTATTGCAGCGGAAGCCAGAAAATGAGCCAAACAGTAGCATCACAAACTGAGTACAATTATAAAGTTGTACGCCAATTCGCTATTATGACAGTGATTTGGGGCATCGTTGGCATGGGTATTGGGGTTCTGATTGCTGCCCAACTAGCTTGGCCAGCACTTAACTTTGACACACCATGGTTAACTTACTCTCGACTTCGTCCGTTACACACGAACGCAGTAATTTTCGCATTTGGTACAAGTGCTCTTTTTGCGACGTCTTATTACGTCGTACAACGTACATGTCAAACGCGCCTTCTTTCAGATAAATTAGCCGCCTTCACCTTTTGGGGTTGGCAGTTAGTGATTGTTCTAGCAGCAATTACTCTACCTATGGGTATTTCAAGTTCTAAAGAGTATGCAGAACTTGAGTGGCCTATCGATATCTTAATTGCTGTTGTTTGGGTAACGTACGCTGTTGTATTTATGGGCACTATTGCTAAACGTAAAGTGGCTCATATTTATGTAGCTAACTGGTTCTATGCTGGTTTCATTATTACTGTTGCAGTACTTCATATTGTTAACAGCATGGCTGTTCCAGTCTCACTAACTAAATCATACTCAATTTACGCCGGTGCGGTTGATGCGATGGTTCAGTGGTGGTACGGGCACAATGCTGTAGGTTTTCTTCTTACTGCTGGCTTCTTAGGTATGATGTATTACTTTGTACCAAAGCAAGCGGGTCGTCCAGTTTACTCATACCGTTTATCGGTTGTTCACTTTTGGGCACTTATCTCGCTTTACATTTGGGCAGGTCCTCACCACCTTCACTACACTGCGCTTCCTGATTGGACGCAAAGCTTAGGTATGGTGATGTCTATTATCTTATTCGTGCCGTCTTGGGGTGGTATGATCAACGGTATTATGACACTTTCAGGCGCATGGCATAAGTTACGTACTGACCCGGTACTTCGTTTCTTAGTGGTTTCATTGTCTTTCTACGGTATGTCGACGTTTGAAGGTCCAATGATGGCAATTAAATCTGTAAATGCGTTATCGCACTACACAGATTGGACAGTAGGTCACGTACACTCAGGTGCATTAGGTTGGGTTGCAATGATTTCTATCGGTGCAATTTACCACCTTATTCCAGCGTTATTCTCACAAGGTCGTATGTACAGCATTAAATTAATCAATACACACTTCTGGTTACACACAGTGGGTGTTGTTTTATACATTGTTGCAATGTGGATTTCAGGTGTAATGCAAGGCCTAATGTGGCGTGCAGTTAACTCTGACGGTACATTAATGTACAGCTTTGTTCAGTCGTTAGAAGCCTCTCATCCTTTCTATGTTATGCGTTTCTTAGGCGGTGTATTCATCGTTACAGGTATGCTGGTTATGGCTTATAACGTTTATCGTACAGTTTCAGCGAAAAATAACTCGCTAGAACTTGATGAACAAGCGCAGTTAGCATAACGGAGTCAGATAATGAGCAATAAAAATTCGCAAAATAAACACGAAATTATCGAGAAAAACATCGGCCTTATGGCCATCTTGACTGTTTTCGCAATCAGCTTTGGTGCATTGGTGGAAATTACTCCGCTAATGTTCCAAGACGACACAACTAAACCCGTTGATGGGTTACGCCCGTTAAATGCGCTTGAGTTTGAAGGTCGTGACATCTATGTGCGTGAAGGTTGTGCTAACTGTCACTCACAAATGATTCGTCCATTTCGTGATGAAGTTGAGCGTTACGGTCACTACTCGGTTGCGGGTGAGTCAGTATGGGATCACCCATTCCTGTGGGGCTCTAAACGTACTGGTCCTGACTTAGCACGTGTAGGTAAACGTTACTCAGATGACTGGCATTATGCGCACTTAGTTGACCCACGTGCAGTGGTTCCTGAGTCGAATATGCCAGGCTTCCCTTGGTTAGCAGAGAACACGCTTGATACAAGCCTGACTCTGAAAAAGCTACAAATTTTCCGTGACACGTTTGCTATTAACCCAGAAAACCCAAAACACCCGGGTTTAGGTTATGGCAGTGACGAGGAATTAATCGCTGACATTGCTAAAGTTGACGCAATGAATGACGGTAAAGGTGCAACAGAAATGCAAGCCCTTATTGCTTATTTGCAACAACTTGGCACACATTTGAAGTAGATTATTATGGACTACGGGACATACAGAGGCATTTTGACTCTGGTAATTTTAGTATTATTTATTGTGATTGTTGGATGGGCATATAGCAAGCGTAGTAAAAGTCGTTTTAAAGACGCTGCTAATGTCATATTTGAAGATGAAAAAAAACACAACAATACACTCTCTAACGAGGAAAAGGGGTCTGAGAAATGACTAGCTTTTGGAGTATATGGGTTATTGTATTAACCCTTGCATGCTTAATCATTATCTTTGGTCTACTAGTTTGGAACTTAAAAAACTATGTAGGTGTAAAAGAAGGTGAAAGCTGTGGACATGAGTTTGACGGCATTGAAGAATTAAACAATCCACTACCAAAATGGTGGACTTACATGTTCTTCGCAACGTTTGTATGGTCTGTTTATTACTTAGCAGCTTACCCAGGTTTAGGTAACTGGGAAGGCTTAGCAAAGTGGACCAGCTCAAATCAAGGTGTTACCTCTTTAACTGAATCGAAAGAAGCAGTGGTAGACGCTCAAGAAAACGGTCGCTTTGTAAAGCTAGATGCAGAATACCGCGCCGCTGAAGAGCGTTTTGGCCCAATTTTCAATGAATTGGCAAAAACCCCTGTTTTAGAATTGGTTGACTCTAAATTAGCGGGTGATGCAGCTCAGCAAATCGCTCTTGAAAATGGCACTAAACATGAACAAACGCAAGGTCAATTAGCAGTTGAAATTGGTCAACGCTTATTTGCTCAAAACTGTGCGCAATGTCATGGCTCTGATGCTCGTGGTGGTACAGGCTTCCCTAACCTAACAGATAACGACTGGTTATATGGTGGTACCCCTGACAAAATCAGAGAAACGTTACTTTTAGGTCGTGTTGCAGCAATGCCTCCTTGGGGTGATGCATTAGGCGAGCAAGGCGTTAAAGAAATGACGGCTTACGTACTTAGCCTATCTGGTCGTACTGTTAACCAAAAAGATGCCGCGGCAGGTAAAGCGAAATTTGCGATGTGTGCAGCTTGTCATGGTGCAGATGGTAAAGGCTCAGTTGCGCATAACCTACCGTTCGGTGCACCTAATCTAACTGATAACATTTGGTTATACGGTGGTTCTCAACGTGCTGTTGAAGAAACACTAAACCACGGCCGTGCTGGTGTAATGCCTGCTTTTAAAGAGATCTTAGGCGAAGACAAAATTCACCTATTAACTGCTTACGTTTATAGCTTATCGCAAGAAAAATAACGATAAAGTTAACAAAACGTTTCAGTTTTAATCTTTTTATTTCAATAGATTAATACAGATCAAAAAAGCCTCCACTCGGAGGCTTTTTTTTAGTCTTTTTCTTTTATTTATTATAATATAGCTGCACATTCATCAATTTTAGAGCAACTATGCAACCGACTCCGTGGTATAAAAATTTTTGGCCTTGGTTTTTAATCTTCTTCCCTCTAGCTGCAATTATTGGCTGCATTAGTTTATTTATTACAGCCATTGGTAACGGCCCAGATATGGTCGTTGATGACTATTATAAAAAAGGCAAAGCAATTAATTTAGAGCTGATCAAATTTGATAAAGCAAAAGCTTTATATTTACATGGTGACCTAAATGTATCTGATGAGCGAGTAAGCTTTAAATTTACTAAAGGCGATACGAGCAACATTCACGCGCTAAAATTATCGTTTTTTCATCGCACTATAAAAGCTCATGATTTTGAAGCTACCCTCACTCCAAATGCTAATCAAGAATTTACTGCATTATTAGAAAGCTACACGCCTGGTGCTTACTCAGTGTTTATTGAACCTGTTGATGCTAGTTGGAAAATGAAAGAAAGTGTCACTTTACCAACCACAACCACCGTTTTAGTTACTCCTAACTATAAGTAGTATTTAGTATGTCTAAAAATTGCTTTCATTGTCTTGAAAGTGTGCCGGCAGGGTTTGACGCACACGTTATTATAGACAATACCGCTGAGCCAATGTGTTGCATTGGCTGCCAAGCGGTTGCTCAAAACATCATTGACCAAGGAATGACCGACTACTACAAATACCGCACCGTAAGTGCCGGCAAAGTAGAGCAACTGGTTCCTGAACAGCTCGCTTTTATTAAAAGCTATGACAATGAAGATATCCAAGATGAATTTATTAGTACGCACAACAACAACTCTGAGGTATTACTGAGTGTTGAAGGTATAACCTGCGCCGCCTGTGCCTGGCTAATTGAAAAGCAATTATTAAACCTTAAATCGGTAAAACGCGTTGATGTAAATACCTCAACAAATCGTGCCATGATCCACTGGGATAAAAGCGCCACGCCTTTAAGTGAGCTAATTACCTCATTGGCTGAAATAGGTTATAAAGCGTACCCCTTTCAATCTGATTTAGAAGCTCAGCAAAAGCAGCAAACTGCCAAAGCGTATATTCGTCGTCTCGGTGTTGCAGGTTTGATGACCATGCAAGTGATGATGTTTGCCTTTGCAATGTACTTTGGCATGTTCTCTGGAATGGACAGCAATTTTGAACAGTACTTTAGATGGATCAGTTTAATTCTCGCTACCCCCGTTATCCTATACAGCGCCCTGCCCTTTTTAAGTAATGCAATTAATGGCTTAAAAGCAAAACAGTTGAATATGGACTTACCAGTATCATTGGCTATTTTTGGTGCTTATGGCGCTAGCTGTTATGCCACAGTAATGGAAGTAGGCGAGGTTTACTTTGAATCTATTTGTATGTTTACCTTTTTACTCTTATTAGGTAAATACTTAGAATTTAGAGCGCGTTTAAAAGCCAATGAATTCACTGCTAACTTGCAAAAGTTGTTACCCCTTACTGCCCGTACGCTCGATGAACGCGGTAATGAGCACATCATTGCCGCCAAAAAACTCAAACTTAACGATATTGTGTTAATAAAGGCAGGCGAAACCATTCCTGCTGATGGCATATTAGTTAAAGGCAGTACCAGTGTTGATGAGTCGATGATGACCGGCGAACATCAACCAGTACGAAAGTACATTGATCATAACGTGTATGCAGGCACGGTTAATCATGATGGTATAATTGAAATAAAAATCAACAAGCTAGGCCAAAATACCCTGCTTAATCAAATTATTCGCCTGCAACATAATGCCCTGACAAAACGCCCAAGACTGGTTGAAATTACCGATAAAGTGGCGCAGTGGTTTGTTGCTGTATTACTAGTATTTGCCTCCATAACTGCGATTGGTTGGTATCAGGTAGACCCTGACGTTGCATTTTGGATCACTATTTCGGTGTTAGTGGCCACTTGCCCGTGCGCATTAAGTTTAGCAATTCCAACCGCATTAACCTGTGCTGTAGCAACCTTAACCCGCAAAGGCATATTAATAAAGCAAGCGCATGTGCTCGAAACGCTATCAAAGCTCACTTTATTTGCCTTTGATAAAACAGGTACGCTTACACAAGGTAAATTTAGCCTCGACGTGATTGACATACTTGATGATAACTACAGTAAAGAGCAAATTCTTGATATTGCAGCCCAGCTTGAAAGTTATTCTGAACACCCTATTGCCAGTGCATTTAAGGAGTTTAAAGGACAGCGTAAATTTGACGATGTACAACTCCACCCAGGCATTGGGATAAGCGCCCAGTTTGATAATACCCATTACGCTATTGGTAAAAGTGGCTGGTTTGATACAAAGAAAACCAACGCACAAGCCACGCTTTATATAAACAAGCAGGCTGTTGCACGCTTTTACTTTGTAGATAAAGTTAAAGCTGATGCCGATAAGCTAATTAATGTTTTACAAGCGGCTAACCTTAGTTGCCATATGCTAACTGGTGATGCATCTGATGCGGGTGCCAAAGTAGCTAAAAAGTTAAAGCTTGATTCAGTACTTGCCAGTTGCAGTCCAAAAGATAAACAAAATGCCGTTGATCACTGGTCATCGCAAGGTGAAATTGTTGCTATGGTTGGCGATGGCGTAAACGACAGCCCAGTATTTGCCAGTGCCCATTTATCTATCGCCATGGAAACCGGTGCCGATATATCGAAAAACAGTGCTGATGTTGTATTGCTTAACAGTGACTTAGCTTCAATCTCGCATTTGTTAACTATTGCTAAACAAACACGACGTATAATTAAGCAAAACTTGGCGCTTTCTTTATTATATAATGGCTCTATATTACCGCTAGCGGCTATGGGCTTAGTTGCTCCTTGGATGGCCGTTATTGGTATGTCTGCCAGCTCTATTATTGTGATATGTAATTCACTAAGGCTATTAAAGTTATGAGCATAATTTATATTTTAGTTCCTATCGCTATTTTGTTTGTATTGATTGCTATTGGCGTATTTTTTTGGGCAGTAAAAGGCGAGCAATTCTCTGATTTAAACAAGCAAGGCCACAGTATTTTGTTTGAAGACGACAAAGAGCAGCACAATAAAAGTAATGATTGACCCTATTTTTGTTAGCGCTTTTTTAATGGGTTTAATTGGCAGTGGTCATTGCATTGCTATGTGTGGTGGTATTGCCAGCTCATTACAACTTGCCAGCAATAAACGTCAAACGTGGTTATATTCTCTAGCTTATAACAGCGGTCGAGCTTTAAGTTATATGCTAGCAGGAGCCCTTGTTGCGGGTATTAGTAGCCAGTTTGCTACGCAAAATTCTGCTTTTTCATTATTTCTGTCATTTTTAGCCGGTACTTTTATGTTACTGGTTGGCATTTATATTATGCGCTTAGCCGCCACCTTACAGTGGCTCGAAAAACTGGGTAAAACCCTCATTTGGCAGCATTTAATTAAACTTAATAAATATTTAATGCCCATTGATTCGCCTTTTAAAGCCCTTGGCTATGGCGCGTTATGGGGCTGGTTACCGTGCGGTTTAGTATACTCTGCACTTACTTGGGCAATGACCAGTGGCAACGCTATTAATGGTGCTTTAGTTATGCTGGCATTTGCTCTAGGCACATTTCCTGCCATGATCACCTTAGGTATGGCTGCACAAAAGCTAAATACGCTTTTTAATCACCCATGGACACGAATAACATTAGGCAGTGTTATCATTTGGTATGGTATCTACCTTCTGATCATTGCAACAGATAAGCTAGTGCATTAACATTATAAAATGTCGTGCATAGAAATTTAACGGATTGAACTTATGGATTTTTCTCAAAGTCGTGCTAAAGGTAATTGTGCCATTAGCTGTAATAACTGCAGTATTAGCCAGTTATGTTTACCATTTTCTTTAAATGGCCAAGAAATGGATAAACTTGATGAGATCATTGAGCGAAAAAAACCATTACACAAAGGTGACTACTTATTTGAATCGGGCGCGCCTTTAAATGCAATTTTTGCGGTTCGTTCGGGTTCGTTTAAATCGTATACATTGTCTGAGCAAGGCGATGAACAAATTACCGGCTTTCATTTAGCTGGCGACCTTGTTGGATTTGATGCCATTAATAAAATGCAGCACCAAAGCTTTTCTCAAGCACTAGAAACCTCAATGGTATGTGAAATCCCCTTTGATACCCTTGATGAACTCGCTGGTAAGTTGCCTAAGCTACGCCAACAAATTATGCGCTTAATGAGTAGTGAAATAACCTACGATCAAGAAATGCTGTTATTACTCAATAAGAAGTCTGCCGAAGAGCGTCTAGCGAGTTTTATTTATAATTTATCAGAGCGTTTTGGTGAACGTGGTTTTTCACGTAAAGAATTTAGATTTACCATGACCCGCGGTGAAATTGGCAACTACCTTGGTTTAACTGTTGAAACTATTAGCCGTTTATTGAGCCGTTTTCAAAAAGCAGATTTAATCAAAGTAGAAGGTAAGTTTATTACTATTTTAGATAATGACGCGCTTGCAAAAACAGCTGCTATTATAAAACCCCGTTAATAATAGTTTCTCATTTTAAAATTAATCCCCCCTAAATCAGAGCGTAATTATTGCAATTATGCTCTATCTCTACTAACACTTTGAGTAGAGGTATTAACCATTCACTTTTAAGAGTCGATGAAGATAATTACTTATCTAGCTCATTTTCTAACATAAAAGCAACTACGTCCTATTACACTCTTATATAGAAGGACAATCTTATGCCTTATTCTTTATTTCTATTTATCACTCTTTCTTTAAGTATTTTATTTAGTAGTCAAGTATCAAGCTCTATGATCCCCGATGATGGAATTGATGACTCACAAGCACTAAAAGACTTGATTTTAAACACTGCAGAAAACTCTGAGCTTAAAATAGACAAACCAGGAGTTTACGATATATGTTCAGCTATTATCGTCAGAAACCTTAGTAACATTACTATCACCGCTAATGCTGGCGTCATACTAAAAAAGTGTGACCAATTTGAAGGAGAATATATTTTATCCTTTTATAATTCACGCTTCATAGAAATTAATGGTTTTATTTTTAGAGGGTTAACGACAGACAAAATTAATTATGTTTGGGGTGAGCAAGGTATCCTTTTTGCAGGCTCCGAAGATATTTCAATTAAACATAATCACTTTTATGATTTTGGTGATGCGGCTATAAGAGCAACATCTTCACATTTATCATCCCATGATGCGAATATAAATTCTTTCAGAATTGATATTCGTAATAATTACTTTGAAAATGTCACACAAGTAACAACTACTCACCCGTGGAATAATAACTATGGAGGTACGCATGATATTACAGTTGAAGATAATATTTTTGAGGGATTGAAGGGATCATTGAAATTTGCAACGGTTAAACCTGTATCAAAGGCTCTAGTAAGATATAACACTTTCAAAAACACCAAAGGCACTGCTATAGAAATTACTTATTATTCTAACGTAAAAATTATTGCTAATACCTTTATAGACAGTGATAAGTTTATCCTCAATGCTTACCCAAATAAACCAAGAAGTGTAACGGAGCCTTTTAATTGGGGAAATATTTATTTTACTCACAACACTATTTTACGTTCTAAGGGAGGCATTAGAATACAGTCAGATGTAACCGACGAGCTAATAGATGACAAATACGTTAGAGGCATTTATATCAATAACAATCACTTTATTAACGTTGATATGACCGTTTATCCTGAAAAAAAATATTGCTATCTTATTAACTTATTCAGTAGAGGTGGAAAGAGTTATCTGTTTTCTACCATTAAAGATAACGTTTATAACTTACTACCTGAAGTGGGCTTTGTGAAAAAAACGAGTGGATTTACTGTAGAAGATAACACTTTAATAAAACCTGAGAATAATTAAATTTTTATAAAGCCCTTCATGCTTTTATTCAACATAAAGAGTTTTAAAATTAGAGAAACTTTATTTCTTGATATAGAACAATAATCTTAGTGCTTCCCCCTTTAACTGTTGTGTATTTGCGTTACACTGAATGTATAACTGTTAAGTGAATGGAGTAGCACAATGGAAACGATTAAACGTATTATCGCGGTTATTGACCCAACTAAAGACGATCAAAATGCCCTCGCGCGTTCAATAGATTTAGCCAAAAAATCGGGTGCAAGCATTACCGCCTTTATGACGGTTTACGATTTTTCTTACGAAATGACCACTATGTTATCAGGCGATGAACGTGAAGCAATGCGTCAAGCCGTCCTCAAAGATCGCGAGCTATGGCTTAAAGATCTGGTCTCTCCTTACCAAAATATTAATATTGATACGCAAGTTATTTGGCATAATCGCCCATACGAGGCAATAATTAATACCGTTATCAATGATAAATACGACTTAGTTATCAAAGGTACGCATCAACACGGCGCACTAAAAGCGGTTATTTTTACTCCTACAGACTGGCACTTAGTAAGAAAGTGTCCAACTCCCGTTTTATTTGTCAAAGATATGCAATGGCCAGCACAGGGGAATATTTTAGCTGCAGTAAATGCAGTCAGTGAAAATGAGCAGCACTTATCACTTAATAAACGCATAATTAAAGATGCACAATTTTTATGTGAACTGGCTAATGCTAAACTTAACTTAGTCAATGCCTACCCTGCTACACCAGTAAATATTGCCATAGAAATCCCAGAATTTAACCCTGGGCTTTACAATGAATCAGTTAAAAAACATCATATTGAATCAACCAATGAACTAGCTAACGAGTTTAACCTAACCTCTGATCAATGCTTTATTGAAGAGGGATTGCCAGAAGATGTGATACCGGATGTTGCAAATCGTTTAAATAGTGAGTTAGTGGTTATTGGCACTGTGGGACGTACCGGCTTAAGTGCAGCATTAGTGGGTAACACCGCTGAGCATGTAATTGACAGCCTCGATTGTGATGTACTTGCATTGAAACCTGACGGCTATGTAAGCCCACTCGCAGAAAGTTAACGTTTGCTGTAGCTGTGATATTACATATGGCATATAATACGCCCCTTTATTTTTAGCAATTAATTTTGCCGTACTGTTTATAAGGGGGCGTAGTGTCTCATTCTGCTCAAGCCAAAGCTCAACACAACTTAAATAAGCTTCAAAAGCGTTTACGCCGCCTCACAGGTCAAGCTGTCATGGATTTTAACATGATAGAAGAAGGTGATCGTATCATGGTGTGCTTATCGGGCGGTAAAGACAGTTACACTATGCTCGATATGCTGCAACATTTACAGCGTGTTGCCCCTATCAAGTTTGACCTTTTTGCGGTTAACCTTGACCAAAAACAACCAGGCTTCCCTGAGCATGTACTGCCTGAATACCTTGATAATTTAAATATTGAATACAAAATTGTCGAAGAAGATACCTACAGTATTGTTACCGATATTATTCCTGAAGGTAAAACAACGTGCTCACTTTGCTCTCGTCTACGCCGTGGTATTTTATATCGTACAGCTAAAGAGCTAGGCGCTACTAAAATCGCACTGGGTCATCACCGCGATGACATGATAGAAACCTTGTTTTTAAATATGTTTTATGGCGGCAAACTCAAAAGTATGCCGGCTAAACTAATGAGCGATAATGGTGAACACATGGTTATTCGCCCATTAGCTTATTGTAAAGAAGCCGATATTAGTCAATACGCATTTAGCCAAGGCTACCCTATTATTCCGTGTAACTTATGTGGCTCACAAGAAAACTTACAGCGTAAGCACACTAAAAACATGCTAGAACAATGGAATAAAGAGCACCCAGGGCGTATAGAAAGTATTTTTACTGCCATGCAAAATGTTGTACCTTCGCATTTAGCTGATAACCAATTGTTTGATTTTGCTAATCTGCAAACCGGTGACGTTATTGATGGTGGAGATATCGCGTTAGATAAACCAGATATTCCAAAAGCGCCAGTTAATCCTGAACAAGATGAAACAGAACAAGCCGACGTGGTTACAATTAATTTAAGCTAATTTTTTAAGGGTTTGCAGTAATGCAAACCCTTCACTCTGTTCTATGCTGCTACTTACCGGCAGCTAATCCTTGTAAAAACTCTAAACTCTGCAATTCTTGTTTATTCGCCTGATAAGGCAGCTGCTGTAAGCTATCATAAGCAAAATCTTCAATAGTAAACTCACTCACTTTACTTTGCCCAAAGCTGTTTCGCTCACCTGGACTTGGCGACATACGTTCAATAACAAAGTCACTCAATCGTAAGCCATTTGTTTGCTTAGGCAAAACAGACCAATGCGCTTTAAAATCAATTTGTTCACTGCCCTCATTTAAACGTGCTTTAGCAACTAAATGCGCTAATGGCGAAGTACCACTGTATAGGTTAGCTCTTAAGCGATATAAGCCACTTTTAATCACTTTTAAGTTAGCAGGCACTATCATATTATCATTACGTGGATATGCGTTATCAAAACTAGTTAGGGTTGCACTAGGCGGCATATATTGTATTTGTGCCACCACAGGGACCATTTTACCCGCAATGTCGGCCTCAACTAATAACTGTAAATTGCGAGGATAGTCTTCCTCACCTTTAAACGTAATTACAAGTTCATTGTCACGAGCAACACCACTGTGTGTTTTTAACGGCTGTTTAGTATCCGTATCACTGAGTGTTACCTGTGCTTTACCTAAATTTTGTGCGCTTATGGTTAATTCAATTACTTGCGGATAGACATAGCGATATTGAGATAAACTTAAGGTTAACTCCCCGCCTTGCTCTCCTACAGGGCTAGTAACCGGGAAAAACTGATTTGGCTTTAGCCGGTCTTCATCATGTACCGTTAAAGGTTGCGAATAAGGCGGGAATACTAGGTTTTGTTGATATTGCTGCGCCACCGCCGATGCTGCTTTAGCTATATCTTCATTAAACTCATGCTGCTCTTTAGGCATTTTTTTTATGCTTAATTTAACTGCTGATGCCTCTTTTTTTACCGGCATAGCAACAAATTCAGGTATTTTTGTATGCTCTTTAGCTGTTGTTTGCGATACTGAATAACTAGCATTGCCTTTACCTAAAAACCACATCAAGCCGGTAACTATTATTACTAAAACAATAACGTAGGATTTTTTCATTGTTATTTATCCTATAAATACTAGGGTCTGTTGACCTTTCAAGGTTGAATTTGCAGCAGTCTGTTTGGTATTTAGGCAAGGCAGAGCCTATGTGGTGTGGTTATTCCCCATAAATAGGCGATAACGCAGCATCAATACCAAACAGGCGCAGCCCTTCGGGTTCTGCCTAGGGGCGATTTACTCTTTGTTGCTCGGTTTTGACTTAGCCCACTAGGTTACAAACCTCGCGCCGCGATTAAACCGCCCCTAGTTTGAACAAATTGTAATCCGCAAAGGTCAACAGACCCTAGCAGTTAATCATTGTTAGAGCGATAACCTGTTGCTATTTGCATTCAGGTTTTCTTACCTAAAAATAAATAACTGCATAAAGCGAATTGGTATCAAAAGCGTGCAGCATATAAAGCCGTACGCACAATCACCTTTATGGGATCACATTATATATGAGCGTTGAAGCACTCAAATTATCAGAGCCTTTTACATAGCGGTATTGTTTTTTCCAAAACCAGCTACCGGTAGTTTCATCGACAGTTTCATATCCTAATGTATCGCCAGCCACGCTAATATTATTCATTGCCACCGTTACATTACCTTGGTGCTGCGCTTGTTGAATTTCGTTATGGCTGTAACTGTTAGTCATCATTAATGGATAATGGTATGGCATGAAACTACTAACAGCATCACCTTGTGATTTTAAACGCCCATTGGTATCAATATTGGCGCTACAACTGCCAAATGAGCTTACCGAGCTTGCACCGCATGATGAGTGAGTAGCGACTACCGAATCATCGTTACCACGCAAAAAACCAGCCGTTAAACCTAAGTATGCATTACCATCGGCCACAAAGCGTAAACGCGGTGTGCGCGCATCAGGTAATGGCGCGATTCTACGTGCATTATTAACTTTTAAATCATGTAAAACACCTACCGCTTCATTAACCTCACTGCCTAGCCACCAAGTTAATGCAGCATCTACAGCAAAATTCCACGATGCGCCGGTTAACGCACTCACCGCTAAGTCGGCTAATTCACTACCGCCACCAGCACCTGCTAAATCAAAGGTAGCAATAATATTAAGCGGTTTTAAACCCGCGTTTTCTAGCCAGTTTTCCTGGTTATCTATAATATATCGGGCAACTAAGTCACCGGTAGAGTGGGTTACAAACACGCAGCCTGGCTCGCATAAATTTGAGCGAGAGATCTGTTGTAGCTTGGGCCATACCCAATCTGTAGTAATTTTTCCTTCTATTCGTTCATACGCAGGCCAGTCAATGCGCTCGTCGGCACGGTTTACCCAATAAGACTGCCAATAGCTTTGGCCATCGTGTACTACATCACTACCTGCTTTATTGGTAAGCTGGGATACTTGCAAACCATGAATTAAAACTACTTTATACTCTTTACTAAGCGCAGAAAAACTCATTAAGAGCCCTATTGCTGCTGCAAATAAAGTAGCGCGTTTAAAAGTGTGTGTGTTGTTCATATTAATCCTTAACTGATTGAATATTTTTATTATGCTTAGCTTGTTACACGCTGTTGTCAGTGCATGGTAAAAGCAATGCATTGACCAGTATTGGGAACAAATTTAAAAAATGCAACATTTTGTTATCATTTTCACCGTTAAAGCTAAATATTTGCGTTAAAATACGACAAAAGCGCCAAACTATTGTGTTAAACAAAATAGCTTTATCCCCTTCTTAAGCAGTATCAATAAACTTTCTTTTAACTGTGGTTAACTATTAAACAACACTACTTTTTATTGATGTAATAGCGTAAGTTAATTACACACGATGAAAACCAAGGAATTAAAATGGTAAAAAAAATAATTTTTGGCAGTGTTTTATTTACTGCAATTTCAGCGCCTAGTTTTGCTAGTAGTATTAACACCCAACTTGAACAAGCAACACAAAGTGTAAGTGAAAAAGTCATTACATGGCGTCGCCATTTGCATCAATATCCAGAGCTGAGTAATCGCGAATTTGAAACCGCGAAGTACATTACTAACCATTTAAAATCACTGGGGCTTGAAGTACAAACTGGTGTTGCGCATACCGGAGTTGTGGCTAAATTAAGCGGTGGTAAAAAAGGCCCTTTAATCGCCCTTCGTGCCGATATGGATGCTTTACCCGTTACCGAACAAGTTGATTTACCCTTTGCCTCTAAACAAACCTCAACCTATCGTGGTAATGAAGTAGGCGTTATGCATGCCTGCGGGCACGACACTCATGTTGCTATTCTAATGGCCGTAGCAGAGTCACTGGTAAAAATTAAAGATCAGTTAGCGGGTGACGTACTGTTTGTATTTCAACCGGCTGAAGAAGGTGCCCCCGAAGGAGAAGAAGGAGGCGCAGAGCTAATGCTAAAAGAAGGTTTATTTAAACAAAAACCTGAAGCGGTGTTTGGCTTGCATGTCACCAGCTCACTTAATACTGGTCAAATTGGCTTTAGAGAAGGGCCTCTAATGGCCAGTGAAGACTCTTTCACAATTAACGTAACGGGTCGTCAAACTCATGGCTCACGCCCTTGGAATGGCGTAGATCCCATTGTTGCTTCATCACAAATTATAATGGCAACTCAAACAATTGCCTCTCGCCAGGTAGATGTAACTAAAGCGCCTTCTGTTATTTCATTTGGCGCGATTAACGGCGGCATACGCTCAAATATTATCCCCGATAATGTAGAGCTTATTGGTACAATTAGAACCTTTGATCAAACGATGCGTGCCGATATTAAAAAACGTTTAGCTAAAACCGCTGAACTGGTTGCCGAATCCGCGGGGGCTAAAGCTGATGTGCATATAGATCATGGTTACCCTGTAACAGTAAATAATGTTGCACTGACCCAAAAAATGACCCCTACACTTGCCCGTATTGCAGGTGCTGACAACATTATTACCACAGATTTGATTACCGGTGCAGAAGACTTTAGTTATTATGCGCTAGAAACCCCTGGACTGTTTTACTTTTTAGGCGTCACTCCAAAAGATCAAAACGCTAAAACAGCGCCAAGTAATCATTCACCTCAGTTTTATGTTGACGAAAATGCCTTACAACTTGGCGTAAAATCATTATCTCAACTGGTCGTTGACTACTTACAATAACAACCCATCATAGAAGCACAGGGCTAATAACCTTGTGCTTGTGTCATAGAGAGTGTTATTCAGCTAATATAAATCCCCAATCACTTACCTTTAATATCTAATATAAATTCTCAACTTGGTAAGGACACCTCAATGACAGCAGAGTATTTTAATTTTTTAAGCCTTATTGGCGTGGCATTCTTTGCAATTTCAGGTGCATTATTAGGCCACGACAAAGATATTGGTGGATTTGGTGTTGTCGTTGTTGGCTCAGTCACTGCGTTAGGCGGAGGCACGCTCAGAGATATTCTGCTTAACCAACCTGTATTTTGGATAGCCAACCCCGATTATTTATATGCCACCTATGGCGCTATTTTTGTCACCGTTATGTTTATTCGCCACTTGCCCGACCTGTCTAACTATTACATGTTACTGGTTGATGCCATCGGTATGGCTATTTTTAATGTGGTCGGTATTGAAAAAGCATTAATTGAAGGTACAACCATGGTGGTTGCGCTTACAATGGGAATGACGACGGGTATATTTGGCGGCTTAATACGTGATGTGATCTGTAGAGAAGTACCGCTGGTGATGCGCGAAGAGCTATACTCCACCGCGTGTTTTGCAGGAGGCTTAACTTATGCCGCGCTATTTTTATTGGATGTCCCTTATTTATGGTGCATTATAGGCTCATTATTGGTAACCGTTTTTCTAAGATTGGGCGCACTTCATTTTGGCTGGCAACCCAACCTATTTAGAAAACGAACCCCAAAAATAAGAGATTAGTATAAGTATGGCTTTACACTAATCGCTCATACAAGCCTGACGCCCGTGATACACTTTTCCCCATGGCCAGTTGCAGCACTTTTTTATCTGCCACAAGCTCAAAGGTCTGTTTTGCGCGGGTAATTCCCGTGTACACTAATTGCCTATTAATACCGATACTCGCCTGCTTGAGCGGTGGTAACACCATCGCGGTATAACTAAACTCTGAGCCTTGGGATTTATGAATGGTCATTACATACACTTTATCGTGCGCCGGAAGCCGTGCGGGTGAAAATGCCCGTTCATTACCTTGTTCATCAATAAACACTGCCTTGAGTTGGCCGCTATCATCGGGCATTAAAATCCCTATATCACCGTTAAATAATTTTAGCTGGTAGTCGTTTTGACTAACCATTATCGGCATCCCTATATAATGCCGCTGATTAGGATTAACGCTAATTAAACCTTGCTGCTGTAATACCCGTTCAATACGCTGGTTTAAACTATTAACGCCGTAATCGCCTTCACGTACTGCAGCAAGTAACTGATAACTGGCAAAAGCTGCATGCACTTGCGCAACACTGGCACCTTGCGCTATCAGTGTTAGGTAATTAGCATAATGACTTGCGGCACTATTTACTAACTTTTCAATTGGTGTGGAAACAAAATCATAGTCTAAAATAATATCGCTAAAATGCCCTTCGCTGCTTTGTTGTTCAACATAGTTTAATATCCCACGGTTGTTGGTATTAACCGCCAGCGCCAATTGACCTATGCCACTTTTTGCATCAAACCGATAGCTATGTTGTAAAAAGGCAATGCAGTCAGCGAGTTTAAACTCACTTTGAGTTTGCGCGTTGAGTTTAACAGTGCCATTAAAGCACAGCGTGTTCAATTGCTCACAGCGTACTTTTGAATAACGCGGTGTTTGTCCAAGTACTAACCCTTGGCATAAATCACTCATTACGCTACCAGTATCAACCGAAGCAAGTTGGTCTTTATCGCCGAGTAAAATCAATCGTGCATGATCTGGCAAGGCCTCAATTAATTTAGCCATAAGTGATAAGTCGACCATGCTGGCCTCATCAATAATCAATACATCAACATGCAACGGATTGCTTTTATCGTGTCGGAATTTATTGGTAAATGGCTTAACTCCCAACAGACGATGAATGGTTTGCGCACTTTGCGGGATCAACGCGTTAATATCAGCCGGTATTTCACTAAGCTTATTTTTAGCCCCTAAAATTGACTCTGTTAGCCGTGCCGCTGCTTTACCTGTGGGTGCTACTAATTTTATGCTCAATGGCGCCGCTTTATATAACGATTGTAAAATCGCTAACAGCTTTGTTACCGTGGTGGTTTTACCGGTGCCAGGCCCGCCCGTGATCACACTAAACCCTTTTGTGGCGGCAATCGCACACGCTACTTTTTGCCAATCAATGTCAATACTCGGATCATCAGGAAAGTAGCGGGTTAATAACTGGGCAAGTACTGCATCATCAAGGTTAAGTTGTCGTTCGCTCATTGTCAGTAATCGTTGGGCAAGAGTCTGTTCATAGCCTGCTAAACGAGAAAAATATAACCGTTGATTAAACAATTGCAGCGGCTTTTGCTCCCCAACACTGTGATGTGAGAATAAATAACGTATTGCTGCCTCAGTCGTAAAGTCATTACTAAATGGGCTGAGAGTGTCAGGCTGCGTGCCTTCTAGTTTAGTAAAGTCGCTCTGACGTAAATTAAACGGATTAGTCCAATCAACCTCTGTTAGGGTTAAACAGCTATGCTGGCTTTGTTGCGATAAACACAGCATTAAAATTATATAAAAGAGGTCGTCATACCCTTGCTGTGCGTTTGTGCCACTGAGTAATTCCGCCAGTTTTACATCAACCACACGCACTCTATGTTCGTCCGTTAAATACGTTAGCAACGGCACGACTTTAATACTTTCGCTGCCCTGCATCGTTGGCTGTGCTGTTGTGAGCACAGGTTCATCTACAGGGGCATCATCTAAGTCATCAAACAAACCCGGTTGTTGATTTAAATCACTCATAGCATGGCTCCTTGGCTAAACAAGCCATCTAAAATAACGACTTGATCTGGACTTAGCTGTTTAAAGTACACTCCCTCACCTGCTGGCATACCGCGTAAAAAAGTATAATAAACACCGCCTAAATGCGCCTCTATTGAATAATCGGGAATTCGCTGTTTAAGCAAGCGATGCAGCGCTACGGTATAAATTAAATACTGTAAATGATATTGGTGACTGGTCATTGCTTGCTCTAGCTGCTCAGACACATAATCGGCAGCGGTACTGCCCAAATAATTCGATTTATAATCTAAAATATAATACTTGCCTTGGTAGCAAAAAATTAAATCAATAAAGCCTTTTAGTAACCCTTTAACATGGGCAAACTCAAGTTTACTTTGGTTAAAACCAAAATGTTTAATCAACACTTCATTAAGCTTAGGGGCACTGAGGCTGCTAAGCGGTAAATTAAACTCCATTTCGACTAAACAGTCACTTGGCGCTAATTGGCTCAAACTTAAATTATTCTCGCTGTTTAACGGGCAATTAAGTGCATCGAGTACCCATTGCTCGGTAATTTGCTGCCATTGCTCATCAATATGGTATTTTTCAAAAGCACGCTCAATCACAGCCGTTAAGTTTTGCTCGGTATTCGTGGGATGATTTACCGGACTGGTAAAATCAATTTGCTCAAATATTTCGTGCAAACAACTCCCTGGTTTTGCACCCTTTGGAAAGCTATACGGTGAAGGAAGTTCATCTTGCTGCACGGCAAACTCATCTCTTTGATGATCTTCATCACTGCGCCCTGGAGCAAGTTGATCAGCATGCTTTTTAAAGCTCAAAGCACTAAAGCTGGTTGCTCGCCAGTCACGTTCAATCTGCGCCGTTACTGTATTAATAAGTAAATTGTGCTGTTTAGTGTCACTATTTTTTAACCGAAGTATGCCCTGATCAACTAATTCGCCTGAGGTAAATTGCTGGTATTGCATAGCATGATTAGCCTCACAAAATTCACTTAAATGGGTGCGCCACACTTGGCTACTGCTTATCTCTAACCCTGAGAACAACACATGCCCCAGCGCACTACTTTGAATTGCTAAACGGCTACTTTGCCCTTGAGAAATGTTATACACGCCCAGCGAACAAAAATGCACTGCTCGGGTCAGTGCCACATAAAGCAAACGTAAGTCTTCTGCTAAACGTTCTTGTTCGGCTTTTTGCAGGGCGTCTTCGTCTTTACTTAAATCGTAAATCAACTTGCCATTTTGATGATAAAGCGCGTCTTTAGTTTCACGATAACCACTGGCAAATGGCATAAATACCAATGGGTATTCAAGCCCTTTAGAAGCGTGCATAGTCACAATTTTAACTAAGTTCGCATCACTTTCTAAGCGAACTTGCACTGTTTCGCCATCTTGCTGGCTCACCTTTTGCGCAAACCAACGTAATAAACGAAGTGTCCCTTCAAGCTCTATTTGTTTTTGCTGCAGAATTTCGCCAAGATGTCTAAAGTCGGTAAGCCACCGTTCTACGTTATAGCCCAAGCCTTGCCATTTGGCACTGAGCTGATTGTGACTCAGTAAGCGTTCGAGCATTGCCATTGCCCCTTGCTTATGCCAAATATGGCTAAGTTGAGCAAAAAAGTTTAGGTGTTCTTGCCAGCTATTTTCATCATCGGCTAGAGCAAAAATATCGTTATAGCTTAAACAAAATAACGGGCCAGCTAATACACCGCGTAGTAACGCCTCATCGTACTGACCATGCAAAGCCGTTAAAAAATTGAGCAAGTGATGACTCAACTCTTGGCTAAATACACTGTCGCGCGACAAATACACACTGGCAATATTAGCTTTACTCAGCGCTTGCTTCATTATTTGTGCTTCAACGCGGTCGCGCACCAAAATACAAATATCAGCAGCGCTTACCGGCGTACTGCCAATACAGGCTATTCCTTGGTTTGCCTGCTCAAGTAAAGTAACAATTTTATTGGTAAAATGGGTGGCTAAATGAGCTTGCCCTAAGCCTTTACTGGTCGGCTTATTTTTTTCATCGCCGGCTTCATCTACAAACACATTAAACTCAAACGCGGTGGCCGGTTTGCCATCAATTAAAAACGACTCATCTGCTTTTTTTCCTTTCGCTTTCACTTTATTAAATGGAATGGCGTCGTTATAAATAAAGCTGTTTTCGTATTTGCTAAATAAGCTATTTACGCTATTTACAATATCACTGCTTGAGCGAAAGTTAGTGCCCAATGTAAATTGTTGTGGCTCATCTACCGCTTCTTTTGCGCCAATGTAGGTAAATATATCTGCGCCCCTAAACCCATAAATTGCTTGTTTGGGATCGCCTATCATAGCTAAAGTGGTATTGCTTTGAGCATAAATTTTACTAAAAATCCCGTACTGAATCGGGTCAGTATCCTGAAACTCATCTATCATTGCCACCGGAAATAACTGCGCTATTTTTTGTGCGAGCACATCACCTTGTTCACTCTTTAAGGCACTGTGTAAATTAGTCAGTAAATCGTCAGGGGTGATCACGCTTTGTTCTTGTTTGCTTTTAACTATGGCCGCTTTTACCCAGCTCGCCGCATATTGCACTATCGCAATTTTTAACCCTTGGTTAATGGTGTTGTTAAGTGCGGCTAAGGCATCGAATTGGCTAATAAGTGGATGAGTCAGTAATGTGCCATTTTTTTTATAATTAGCGGCATTACTTAAGTTCTCGCTACTCCACACCTCAAACGAATACTTACTGGTACCAAATTCAAAAAAGTCATCATTGCCTAAGCAAAATGCTTCAAGTGCAGCAAGGCTGCCCTTTCGCCCAGGTGTTTTTGAACCACTTAAATCGGATGCTTTAACAGCGCCAATAAACTCTTGCTCTAGGCACGCTTTTTTAAAGGCAGGAATACGCGCCAAGTATTCATCTCGCGCTTGCCATACCGCATCTAAACTAACTTTCGGGGTTATCTCTGCGTTCGCCTTATTTAAAATACTACTTACATGACTAAATAGTGATTCGGGCGCGGCAAATACCGCTAAAATCGCATCTGTTTTTTCTTTACTAAGTGGGTATACAAACGCGCGCCAAAAGTCTTTTATGGTTTCAAGCAGAATATCGCGCTCATCTAAAATGAACTCTAAGTTAAATGCCACACCGGATTCAAACGCATGCTGCTTTAGCATTCGCTGACAAAAACCATGAATGGTAAAAATAGCTGCTTCGTCCATTGATTTAGCTGCGGCATCGAGTAAGTCAAATGCACGGTGCTTGTCATCAACGCCCGCTATTACATCCTCAATTAGCTCATCATTGGGTACTTGCCCCAGTAACGCATCACGCGCAGCAATAATACGGCTACGAACACGGTCTTTAATTTCTTGCGTGGCGGCATCGGTAAAGGTGACTACCAAAATTTGCTCAACACTCAATGGCGTATTTAGCTCACCGGATATTTGCATACCCAATAAATAACGCAAATACAAACCCGTGATCGTGTAGGTTTTACCGGTGCCAGCACTGGCTTCAATTAAGCTTTGCCCTGATAATGGCATAGTGAGTGGATTAAGCGCTTGCATAGTCACTCTCCTTGGCGTGCTCAAATAATGGGGCGAGTAGCTTATCGCTCCAATGTATAAATTCGTCTTGGCAGTCATTAAGTGATTGCACCGTTAAACGAATATAAGGGTTTTCCCCCTCGCCTCGGCCAATATACTGTGGACTAAATTTACTGTTGGCTTTTGCCATATCACCACCGCTTTTCACGTATTCATAACCACTTACCGGAAAAAACGCCACGGGCTTGTTGCGTAATTCTTTATAAAGCGCAAACCAATCTGCAAGCAGTAAATCGGCATCGGCTTTACTCATTGGGGCAAAGCTTATTTGCTTATCTAAACCCAGCAATAAGGTTTCAACCTCTTGTTGCATGCTTTGTGCAGCAAGGTGATAAATAAAGCCTTTAATTAAATCTTTAGCTTTAATACTGGCACTGCGATAAAACACTTGTTTTTGCATATACACATGGTTTAGCCAGCCTTCAATGGTGGTGTTTTCAAGTGACAGTAATACTTCTATCGGTTCGCTTTTACCCGCTTTTATTTGTTGTTTTACTTGCCCTGCAAGCGCATCAACGCGATGTTGCATGCTTTCATAAATTAAGCTACCAACATGAGCTTGCGGCAACTCACCGCGCTGCAGTATTTGTTCGGTACTCAGTGGTGTATCGTTAATATTAGCTTCAAGTATTTCATCAAGGTAAAAATAACGGCGTAGCGCATCTAAGCTAAACGGTTCTTCATCTTTGGCTATGTCGTTAAATTGCGGCAAACGTAACCCTAAGCTTTGCTGATAAAAGCTCTCTTGGGCATGGCACATACTGCGAATAAACACATCAAGATCAAGTAGCTCTGGAGGCGTTACATCAAGCGTAGTAATTGCTTTTGGCTCAATGGCCTCGCTAGGCAGCCAAATTGGGTTATAGCTGTGGTTGTTAAGCCCTGCCTGTTCAGCGCTAGCTGGCAGATAATACTGACTATTAAAAGGTTGTAAATGTTGTTGGCTAATAAGACAATCTGGCAAGGATTTATCACTGGGTTCGCTAAGTTTGAAGCTGCGACCTATGTATTCTAACAATTCACTGACAAGCGTTGATGGCATGCGCGGCTGGTTGTCAAAACATGATCGGCCAATGTAGCTCATATATAAATTATCTCGGGCACTGAGAAGTGCTTCTAAAAAGAGGTAACGGTCATCGAGTTTTCGTGAACGATCACCTTTTTGCTTTTTAGAGTAAGGTACTAAGTCAAAACCGATAGGCTGCACGGTACGTGGGTAATCGGCATCGTTCAAGCCTAACATACACACTACCTTAAACGGCACGGCGCGCATTGGCATTAACGTACAAAAATTCACTTGCCCCACTAAAAAACGTTGGCCGACACCTTTTTCTTGTATGCCTTGTTTAATTAAATAGCTAACAATGCGCTGCGACACGGCCTCACTGTAATCACCATTATCATGATGTTTACCAATGTCTTCGAGTACTTTTTGCAGTACTAATAAATCCCAACTGTCGTCACTTTCGCTCTCATAAATAGTATTGAGCAGCTCATTTAAAATTTGGGCTTTATTGGTGAGTGTGTCATCGGGGGTGAGCTTAGCTTTAAAGTCTTGCAGCACATCAATAAAATGTACCAGCTTATTGAGTGTATCGAGCGCCATGCCCTCAACCTCATCGGCACTGTAAATACCATTAAATGGGCACTGTTCATCGCGCATGGCAATACCCAGTAGTAAACGGTTTAAGCCATGCTGCCAAGTGTTAAGCTCAATTGCGGGTAAGTCAAAGCTACTTTTATGTTCAGCGTTTACGCCCCATTTAACGCCAACACGCTCCAACCAATACTGAATTTGCTCATATTCATGTGCTTCTAAACCAAATTTTTCAGCAATTTGGGTAACCTGTAATAAATCGAGAATATCCGACACGCCAAAGCGTGAAAACGGTAAATTAGCTAAACTAGCAAACGAACTCAGTACTGGCTTTTCTTGCTCTATGGCTAAATCAGCTAGTGCATAAGGTATGAATCGACTGCCCTGCGCACCGCCAAAAACCGCTTCTATATAAGGGCTGTAGGCACCAACGTCGGGCATCATCACGATGATGTCTTTCGGGGTAAGCGCTGGGTTTTGATTAAACAAATTAAGTAAGTAATCGTGCAAACGCTCTACTTCTCGAAGTGGTGTATGGCAATCACTTAGTGTAATACTTGCATCGTTTGCAGTAATTGGCAGCTTGCCCTCATCGTTAATAAACCATTCTTTGTTGTCGGTGAGCGACTCACCTTTAAAGGCAAGTTGGTAAATTTCACTTTGCACTTGGCCGAGTAGGCTGTCGTCAAATACATCTATAAAGCCATCAATCCAGCGGGCATCAAGCTGCACTAGTTGCTCAAAATAATCGCGGCCGAGTTTACCCCACGACGATAACAGCGGATTACCAATAAAATAGTATTCCTCATCGGGGTTGGTGTGCTTTTTTTGCTGTGCTTCCAGCAGCGGCATTTTTGCGTATTTAGCGTTTATTTTCGCTGCTGTTTTTTCATCAATGATATCGCCCCAGTAATGCTCGCTAGGGTTAAAAAAGAACAAAAACACTTCAGTTTTTTTACTCAAAGCTTCAAACACTTCAAGCTGCGAGCTGGCAATCGCCGATATGCCAAATAAGCTAATGCGTTTTGGTAATAAGGCGCTATCCATGCTCTCAAGTGCACTGAGTAACTGCCCTTGCATATTGGCACGGTGAAATTGGCTTTGCCCTAGCTGTTTGCTTAATTTGACGATACGACGCCATAAATCGGGTTGCCAAGGCGCAATCGTTATATCAACATCATCAAGCTCATCAGTGCCACTATCCCATTTGGCTATCCAATGGGGGCGATACATCAAATATTGGTCGTACACATCGGCTATTTTTTCACATAGAGCAAAGGTTTTTTGGCCGTCAATATCGCCCTTTAAATAGGTTTTAAGCGGTAAGTACAGCGGCTCATTTATGCACTGGGGTAAAATGGCAAATAATTTCCAAGCAAGGTTAGGTTTGTTAAAGGCCGACTCTTTAGGCACATTTGGCAGTAATTGCTGATACAACTGCCAAATAAAACTCGACGGCAGCGGAAAGTCTACCTGTGCAGCTACGCCTAAATTTTCACTTAAACCGATTTTAAGCCATTGCGACATACCCGGCGATTGCACTAACACCACTTCTTTATCAAATGGGCTTTGCAATGGGTTTATTTTTAATAGCTGATGAAACTGCGCTTGCAGGGCTTCCATACGGTTTGATTGAATAATATTGAGCATACGATACCAGCCTTACTTGAGATAAAGCCAGTGTAAGATATTTTCAATTTAAGCGGTAGCGCTAAGGGGAAATTGGCATTAATAAATCAGCAAGTTAGCCCGCCGATAGTGAACTTTTAAACGCACAGCTTTAACCGCAGTGCGTTTATTATTTAAATGGTGATGCTATTAATAAGGACTAATACTTGAAAGACTAAAGTCACTTTGCATAATAACTTGGCCATCAATGCCTTTAAGCTTTAATGAAATAGCAGGGTCGACTTGTTGCCAGTCTATGCTTAAATCACCATAGTTAACATTATGTGTGTAATTACCCACACGATGCTGGTTAGGGCTAACGTCTTTCCACTTTTCTGTCAGGCCTGAGCTGGTCATTTCAATAAGCGGGTAATCAAGGTTTTTTTGATACCTTGAAATCTCGCCCCAGTGAGTATCGCCACTAATAATAATCACACCATTTACTTGATGTTTTTTAATTAGCGCAAATAAACGGTTTCGATCCTCTGGAAAATTTGCCCACGATTCCCAGCCGGTAAAATCTGGCAGTAACTGCAAGCTTGACGCTATTAGCTTTATTGCCGCTGGCTTTTTAAGCTCTTGCTCAAGCCATTGCCACTGTGCCTCCCCTAGCATTGACGCGCCTTTAACTTCAGTTGGACTATACGGGCCTTGGTTATTTAATTTACGCTTGGTGTAATACTCAAGCTCGCTAACAGAATTAAGTGTGTCACGATTAAAGCGTAAATCTGGCATGATCACCTGCACGGTTTGCTCGCCTTCGCCATACATGTACGAGGTATAAATACCATCAGGGCGGGTACGGCGCGCTGAGTTTGCCGGTTCTTGCCAAAAATCGAGCATGATTTGCCGCGATGCTTCTTTATGCGGATACTCTTTCCCCGCGTCATTTTGACCATAATCGTGATCATCCCACATGGCTATTATTGGTGTTTTTGCGCGTAGTGCTTTAAAGCCTGGCTTTGCCCCAAGGCGTTGGTATTTATTTTTAAGCACAGTCATGTCGTTAGTATCGCCGTAGATGTTATCCCCTAAAAATATAAATAAATCACTCTGCTCTTTGTTAATGGCGTTAAATATAGGAATGTCTTTATCTTGGTGCCCGCAAGAGCCAAATAATATTTTAGACGGCGCAGCTATTGCTCCACTGCTAATCACAATAGTCAGTGACAGTGCAGAATACTTAAAGGTTTTTAGCAACTGTTTCATTTTAAAATCTCATTAATAGCCGGTGCCATATTGGGGTTAATTATGTGTGGGTTTTGCCCAAGTGCTTTTAAAACGGTGGCGGCAACTTGCGCTTGTTTAAGCTCGTTTTTAGTTTTAATTAAACCGTTATTTTTAATTGCAGGGCCAATAGCTGCAAGCCAAATATGCTCAGAGCCTACTATACCGTTAGGAAACACATCTGCGCCTAAGTTAAGCTCTAGCAATGCTCGACGAGAGCTGTGATGCTGCCAATCACTGGCATGACTTCCACGGCCGTGATCAGTAGTAACGATCAGCGTCGTATTATTTTTATAACCTGGGGTACTTTGAATGGTTTGCCATAAATCTTTTAAAAATGCATCGCTTTGTTTGGCCGACTTTAAGTAAGCATCGTAATGCCCATCGTGAGCAAAGTCGTCACTCTCTCCCAAACTAATCACCAATAGTCTTGGTTTTTTCGCCAGCATATACGCCTTGGCAAATCGATAGGTAAAACTATCAAGCCGCACATTATGCCAAGGGCTAGGTATCTCTGTTTGTAGCGCATTAAGTAGCACTGCGTCGGCAAATAAATCATCAGCAACGGGCATAAACCCCGCATTCACCTGCACCTTGCTGCGCTGGGTATTTACAATGAAAGGAAACACATCCCAACTACCAAATAATGCGGTGCTGTTTTTAAATTCAGGTTGGGCGTTTAAACGCTCTAAAATAGTTTTATTTGGGTTGAATACCTTGTCGTTACTGTTGATACTTTCATCCACTTCGCCGGTAAGAATTTCGTTATACCCAGGGTATGAAAAATACCACGGATTACTCACCGACATAGTTGAGCCTTTAGCTCTATCGCCAATAATAACGCCTTGCTTTGCGATAGTTTGAGTTAAAAATGGCATTAGCAACTGTTGACGCTGTTGCACACTTTCATGCCAGAACTGGCTCTTTAAATGTGCTGGTTGCTTAACAAATTTTTTATTATTAATCAGCTTGCTATCGGCACCATTAAAGACTTCTTGCCAGCGAACCCCATCTAAAGTTACCAACACCACATTTTGTGGTGCTGCCAAAACCGCCTGACTGTTAAGTAAAACCAAACCGATTATTAGTATTGTTACTATTGCTTGCATACACACCTCGTTTAATAAAAAGCCCATCAATGATGGGCTTAATTACGTTTTAAAACGTGGCGGTTAACGTCACGGCTGCTGTGCGTGGGGCGCCAATAAAGTAAGTGCTTCCATTACCTGTGCCGCCTGCTAGGTAGCTTTCATCAGTAATGTTGTAAACCACAAAAGCAATATCAACGGCTTTGAATGGGCCAGCATTAACTTCGGCTGCGTAGCCTGCATTTAAATCAACCACGGTATAGCTATCTACATCGCCACGCTCTCCAGTGTATTTAGCCGATAAACCAAAGCGGAAATCACCGCTGTAATAATCGGTTGAAAGCACAAATAAATCATCTACTGAATCAATTACTTTGCCTCCTGCTTCAAAGCCTGGCGCATCGCCTTTGTATTCAGAGCTATTATTGGTGTATGAGCTATATACATTCCACTCATTATTAAGCATATAACTTGCTGACAGCTCTAAACCTGTCGATTCAATACCGCCCACATTTAGGTACGAGCCGTTAGTACCTATGGTGTAATCAATACCCCCCGTGTCGCTGCCTGGTGCGATAAAGGTAATACGGTTATCAAATTCAATTGAATAGGCCGTTGCCGTTAGCTTAAGTGCATTATTTTGATAGCGTACACCTAGATCAATATTTTCAGCGATTTCTGGCTTAATAGCTGATAAGTCAGAGCTGTCGCGCTCAAGCACACCATCTTTAATGGCGGCAAAGTTTTCGCTATAGCTGGTAAATAACTCAGTATTACTATTTAGCTGATACAAAATGCCGCCACTAAATAGAAGGTCTGAATCACTGTTTACTTTAGCTGTGGTGGCGTTTTGATAATGGTCATACTTTTCTATGTCTACTAAGTACTTTTTCACCCCTAGATTAAGGGTTAAGTCGCCAAATGCCATTGAGTCTTGGGCGTACCATTTGAGCGTATCGGTCTCAAAGGTGTTTTTATATTGCGTCCAATAAGGGGTGTTATCAAAATGATGATAAATACGCGCATCTATAACTTTATGCCAATCTCGTGACTCATCACGGTCGCTTTGCTCATACCAAAAACCGGCTTCAATATCGTGCATGCCAATGCTTGCTTGATAATTAGCAGTTACCCCTAAACGATCTTTATTATAATGTGTATGACGATAAGACATAACAGGCGTGGCATCAGCGTCGTAACATGCAGGGTTGAGCTCAGGGCCTGACTCCCACGGCCAATTTAAGCTAACCGTGCAACCTGCATTGGGAGCAAGTGGGTTGCCATTACTATCTGTAAAGCCATAAGAGCCTGCGTTTGTACCACCTTCCGTGGTTGGGTTACCATTTTCATCTACAGGAGACGTTAAATAAGGAGGGATCCAATCACCTCGGCCTGAGTTTTTATGGTAATACGGGCTAACGGTTAACAATGAGATGGGTGAAATCGCGTATTCAAACTTTAAATACCCTAGAGTGTTTTCACGCAGCGTGCCCCAACCTTCTGCAAACATTTGGTCAAAGTGAGGAACGCCTGTCCAGTTCCATGTTAGTTGATCCCAATCTGGAGTTTGTTCAAATTGTGTCAAGCTCACGCTATTGTAGTTGGTTTCGCTTACATCGTCGTACGATAAACGCCCTGTAATAGTTAACTCATCAAGGGTGGTGACAAATTTCGCTTCAGCGTGTTGGTTATCTTTCCCGCCATTGCTGCCCGAGCCAATCCAACGGCTAGTATCGGTTTGCGAATAACTCACATACGCTTGAGTATTATCAAAAATGGTGCCTGTTTCGTGTTTAACGTAATAGCGACTTGCGTCATGGCTGCCTGAGGTGTATGCAAAAGTGGTGCTTTTTTCAAAGCTAGGCGCTTTACTTACAAAGTTAAAAGTACCGCCTAGCGCCTCTAACGAGGCAGATTTAATATCTGAGGTGCCCTGACCTACTTCCACGGTGACAAGATTTTCGCTATCTAGGTAACGATTCGCTTTAGCACCACCGCCATAATTAGAGCCGCCATTAGGAATGCCGTCTATCGTCATACCTAATTGCTGTTGGTTTGAGTCAATACTAAAACCACGCATGGTAATAGTTGTTGACCAATCGTCGCCGCCAAATGCGTCGCCTTCGTTTATGCTAATACCTGGCAAGTTATCAATTACCGATAACACACTCGATACCGAGCTTTGTTGCTCAAGCATGGCAGGTTCAATAACGTTGTTTGCATAACTGGTTGGTTTTGCAGTAACGGTTACTTCTTCTATCACGTTATCGTTAGCATAAGCTGAAGTTGATACCGCCATGGCCACAGCCATGCTCAAAATCGATTTATTTTTTAAAGCGTACATTGTTGTCCCGTTTGATTCTAATTATAAAAGGTAATTATGAAAGCGGGCACAGTCTATTTTTTAAATATGACAACGAGGGGGAACTTTATTGACAGCAAGATTAAACAATTATGAGTAAATTATGGCAAATAAATGTATAAAAAAAGACACTCACGGTTGCCCATGAGTGCTATATTATTTTTTAAAAAATTAGCTGCTATTTCAATTCAGCTAGCATTTCATCACTGTAAGCTGTGACTTCTTCGCCGTTTTTAATTTTGCTAATGTAATCTGGGTTAGCTATAAGCGGGCGACCAATAGCAATTAAATCAAATTTATTGTCGTTAATCGCTTCTTTCGCAGTTTCAAAACTATAACTACCTACACCCACTAAGGTACTGGCATAACCAGCTCGTAAAAACTCAGAGGTTGATTTACCTTCTAGTGAATCAAAACGCATGCTGTCGTCAAAAATACCGCCGTGTAAATAAGCTAACTTGCGGTTTTCAAGCTCTGGTAATAAGTAGTCAAATACTGCTTTATCGCGATTGTCTTCGCTCATATTAAAGTAGGCACCCGGTGTTAAACGTATAGCGGTACGCTCATTGCCTACAACATCAATAACTGCATCGGTTACTTCCAGTGCAAAGCGCGACATGTTTTCTGGTGTTTGCCCGTACTCGTCATCACGTTCATTTGCCGCATAATGTAAAAATTGATCAATTAAATAACCATTAGCACCGTGAATTTCTACGCCGTCAAAACCCGCTTCCATCGCATTTTCTGCGGCTTTAGCGTAGTCAGCCACTAAGCCTTTAATGTCGTCTGTAGTTACAGGCTTTGGCGTAACATAAGTGAGCTCGCGCATACGCGGCACTGAACCTTCAACCCCAATTGCCGATGGCGCCAAAACATCACCACCAAAAAAGTGAGGGTGTGCTACACGGCCAACATGCCATAGTTGTGCAAACATTTTTCCGCCATTAGCATGTACTGCGTCAGTGACTTTTTTCCAACCTTGAATTTGTTCGCTAGTGAAAAGCCCAGGTGTATTTGGATAACCTTGAGCATCAGCACGGATAATAATGGCTTCACTAATAATTAAGCCTACATCAGCACGACGAGCGTAGTAATCAACCATGGCTTGTGTTGGCACTAAATTGTCATCTGCCATACAACGGGTCAATGGTGCCATAAGTACGCGGTTTTGCAGTTCTATGCTGTTATTTAATTTAAAAGGTGAAAGTAAGTCAATCGACATAATATTTATCCTTTGTTGAATGTACATTCAAGATAAGGTCACTTGAATGAATATTCAAGTATAATTTTGAAACTTTGTTTAAGATTGCGTAAACTGCCACCTAGGCCTAAGAAAAATAAATTTATTCATTACTACTCTCTCCACTAAAAGAGTCATTATGAGAACTGCAGAATTTGATAAAGAGTTTGTACTGCGCCAAGCTATGGCCATGTTTATGCTTCATGGCTATGCAAAAACCAGTATGCAAAAACTGACTCAAGCCACCCATTTACATCCGGGTTCTTTGTATGGGGCATTTGGTAATAAAAAAGGCATTTTTTTAGCCGCTACGGAGCAATACCAAACCGATCGCAATACACAATTTACAGCGCTGTTTGAGCACAGTAATTGTATTTTAGATACGCTGAAACAATACCTTAATATCATTGTGCAAGAATGTATTGACGGCGAAGCAACTAAAGTGTGCTTGCTTACAAAAAGCATTAGCGAGGTAGAGGGTAACGATCCACAAATTTGCCACGTATTACGTACTAATTTAACGGCGTACGAGCATGCCTTTGCGCAGCAATTACAAAAAGCGATAGATAACAAAGAAATTACCAATGGACGAAGTGCCATAGAGCTTGCACGATTTTGTGTTATGGGTATTTATGGATTGCGCACTTATGCATTAACAAATCAAGACCCTGACGCACTAAACCAACTAGCCGACGAGCTGCTTGCAGCCATTAGCTAAACTTAATTTTAAAGCGCAGTATGTCGCTGCCTTTTGTATTCCCCCCCACAGTGAGAGAGAGCCAAAAATGACCACTGACAATTTATCAAAGCAAGACGACGTAATTTTAGGCCTTGGCGCAAAAAAACGACTCGCATACATGTACGAAACTGTGCAACAGTTTAAGCAAGTGTGGATTTTAAACGATGACGACGGCTGCGTAATGCTCACTAACGAAGACGACGATTGCGTACCCGTATGGCCAACCCGTGAGTTTGCACAAGCATGGGCAACCGGTGAATGGGAAGGATGTACACCAAAAGCAATTCCAACAGCAGATTGGTTTAGCCGCTGGACGCCAGGCCTTGAAGAAGACGACTTACTAGTTGCCGTGTTCCCTACCGAAGAAGACGACGGCACGATTTTATTTCCTGATGAATTTCAAGCGCAGTTGAATAAATCAATTAGAAAATATTAGGGCCTGTTAATCTTTTCGGATTAAAATTTTTTCAAGCTAGGGGCGATTTAATCGCGGCGCGATGTTTGTAACCTAGTGGGCTCGATAACTGCTCCTGCGTTATTCTACTGGCTTACAACCATGTAAGAATAAGTCATAACCGAGCAAAACTTCCGCGTCCTGCTCACGCCCCTTACCTACATCCATGTAGGCAACGAAGAGTAAATAGCCCCTAAGCAGAACCCTTCGGGCAGCGCCTGTTTGGCATTGATACTGCGTTATCGCCTATTTATGGGGAATAACCACATAGGCGCTGCCTTGACTAAATACCAAACAGACTGCTGCAAATCCAACCTTGAAAGGTCAACAGACCCTAATCTCTAAAATAGTGACCATTTTAAATAAGTTTGATATAAGCATGAAATGAAAAGTTTTTTACCAAAAAGTTATAAAGCATCTATTATTGTGTTGTAACTTACTTTTATAAAAATCGATTTGGGTGGACATTAATTCCAGCCCTGTTAAAAATCGAATTATGTAATCTATAATCAGGTAAATTTAATAAAAAATATAACGTTTATTTTCCGTGTTTAAATTGGGGTCTACATGCTGTTCAATTCAAAATATAAAAACAAAATTAACGAGTTAAATAACGAGTTAATGCAATTAAAAAAAGCCAATGAAAAACTTGAGGCGCAATTATTAGCAGTAAACAGCGAGAAATTACAACTAAACGACAATGAAATAGCAAACGATACGGCATTTGTAAAACAGCGTGAATTAAATACCTTATCATTGCAGTCATCTGATTTAATTAGTGATATCAGAGAAAGCTTAGCCTCAACTTCACATAAACTAATCAATGATATTACGTCATTTAAGTCATCCCAAGAATTACTTGATACAATTTTAGATATGTTAGCAACGACTTCATCGTCAACACATAATATCTCAAGAGATACAAAATCCGCCTCTAAATCCGTTAAAGAGTTGCAGTCAGTAACAATCGGCATTAATGATTTTGTAAACATAATTAAAGGGATTTCTGATCAAACAAATTTACTCGCACTTAATGCAGCCATTGAGGCAGCAAGAGCGGGAGAGCAAGGGCGAGGCTTTGCAGTGGTCGCAGATGAAGTGAGAACGCTTGCTCAACGCTCTTCTGAGGCATCTAACGAGATATCTAATTTAATAGATAAGGTTAATGAGCAAATGCAAAGCGTTGTAACTAACATTACTAACGTTAGCGAAGAAAGTGATGGCATTGCAAATAGCTCATCAGAAATTGATACTACTGCTAAAAAGGTGGTTGAACTATCACAAAATATGTATAGCGTTATTGTTAATTCAAGTGCGGATGCATTTATTCAAACAGTAAAAATGGACCATATTGTATGGAAATACGATATTTATAAAGTCATTTTAGGTCAATCAAACAAGACGGCAGAAGACTTTTCTGATCATACCATGTGCCGTTTAGGTCAATGGTACTATCAAGGTGAAGGTGCATTAAAATATTCAAGCATTAACGACTTCAAAGAATTAGAGAAACCACATGCAGATGTCCATAAAAATGGCTTTGCTGCTCTAGAAGCATTCCAATTAGGCGATCTCAATACTGCTGTTGAAAAAGTATCTCTTATGGAGCAAGCAAGCTTTAAAGTAGTCGATATACTTAGCGCGTTATCAGATAAAATTATGGAGCATAACTTTAAATAAAATAGTCATAAGTATCTCCTTTTGCATAGCGATTTATAATCATTCATCGCTATACATACCAAACTCATGTAAATCAATCAGAAACTAATCACACGTCTACACGAGCGTAAACCTTAAAGAGTATTTTTGTCATAAATATTGCTCAATAGCCAAACTAGATAAATTATTAACCCTTTAATTAATCATTAACTATATTTTTATAATAACAGCTCACCGTTTAGTGATTAAAGTTAGTAACTATAAAGCAAGAATACGCTAAAGCGGTCATAGCAATAATTATTCTGTTAAAAATGCAGTACAATTTTTACCGGTAACTAACTTAGGTATTACATGCGGTACACTTTCAATTTTATATGTTGTTTACTATTTCAAACCATTAGTTTTAATGCTTTTGCTGTAGCATTAAATCAAAATGACAGCTTACAACTAAAGTCAGCTATGTGGCATCAAGTAGATTTAGCTAAACCAACCCAAGGTGAGCAACTCATTAATGCTTATAACAATGTAAGTACTCCCGTCACTTCGCTGTATAGTGCCCATGGCAGTGCAATAGCAAAAATCAGTTTAACCACAGAGAGCGCAGGACGCTGGTTTATAATCCCCCAAATTAATTATTTAGATAGTGGCGTTGCTTTTTATCAAGATACTAGTGGGATCAGAAAAGTCGCTGATTTTTCACAAGATAGTGCCAGCCCATCAGCCATTGTAATGCACAGCCGAGCTTTTGAATTACAACTAGAAGCTAATTCACACGGTGTTTTATGGCTTTATGTTAATGCTAAACACTTTGCTAAACCTGTCAGCATTAATGTTATTCCTCAATCTAGGTTTATTAAACTTCAGTTTTATATCAATTCATTAAGCTTAGTGTCTATTACTATAATGCTGACCTTGGCTTGCATGGCCTTGATCATGTTTTTTAAAACACGACATCGCGTGGCATTATTTTGTGCAGGTTATATAGGATTACACGGCATTGGTTGGGCATTCGCCGCGGGGGTAGTTGCGTTACTTTTTAATTACCACGCAATTAACACCCATTACTTTGGCATGTATATTTTTGCCTTTGCTATTGCTTGTGCCAGTTCATTTGCCTATTACTTATTTAACTTTGACCAACATACCCGCACTGGTATTAGCCGATTTTTAAAATACTTCTCCATAACCGCACTTGCCTGTGGTTTTTTAAACCCCTTTTTACCCTTTCATTGGGTGTTTTATTTAGCTCATTTCCTTGCTGCCATTTGGGTGTATTTAAGCTTAAAACTGGGCTTTACAATGCTGGGGATGAAAGACTTTAGAGCGAAATATTTTTTAACTGGCAACCTTGTTTATAGCTTCTCCTTAGTTATTTTTATTTTATCGCACCTAAATTTAATAGAAATAAGTTCACCTGAATTATGGGTACTTATTGCTCTGGCCATTGATTGTATCTGTATTTTACTTTCTTTATCTGAATGGCTAAAAATAAAGCAAAATAATTTTATAAAAGCGCTAGAGCTATCACGCATAGACCCACTCACCAAAGTAGGAAACCGGCTGCAATTACAAGAAAAGCTCGATAACTTAGATAATTTTTATCTCATTGTGTTTATAGATTGCGACAATATTAAAAGCGTTAACGATCACCTAGGTCATGCTCACGGTGACAAGCTACTCATTGAGGTTACGCGGTTAATACAAAATGCGTTAGCCGACAAAGGCGAGGTATGCAGAACCGGCGGTGATGAGTTTATTTGTGTGTGTAACGTTCAGTCAGCACAACAGCTCGCCCAACTCACCCTGAGCATCAACGAGTCGTTAAACTATATTCATCAACAAGTTCATAAACACTGGCCGCTATCAGGCGTGAGCTATGGCTTAGCAAGTAGTGAGGAGTGTAATGACTATAAAGCTTGCTTAACCCTAGCCGACCAACGAATGTATACATTAAAGCACCAGCGTAAAAACAAACGCCAAGTACAAAGCCAACACGCTTAACTTTATTACAGGCACAAAAAAGGACGCCCTGAGACGTCCTAATATAGAATAATGGTGGAGAGAGAGGGATTCGAACCCTCGTTAGGGATTAACCTAAACACACTTTCCAGGCGTGCGCCTTCAGCCACTCAGCCATCTCTCCACAATGTTGCTTTGCAACAGCGCGCTATAGTATGAAATACACTTGCTTGGTGCAAGGCCTTTTTAACATCATGCTTTTAACTGCTCAATAATCAAACTAACTACTCATAAGTAAATAAAAAGGCGATACCTGAGTATCGCCTTTATCTAATGCATTATATTGCTATTTATTATTTTGCCATATTGGCTGTAAAGTCTAGCATGCGATTTAATGATTTAAGTGCGCCTTCACGCAAATCCATATCAACAAACACTTCTTTACCGCTGGCATCAATCAGTGCTTCCTCAATCGCTTGTAAGCCGTTCATTGCCATCCAAGGGCAGTGAGCGCAAGTTTTACATGTAGCGCCGCTACCAGCCGTTGGCGCTTCAAAAAACTCTTTATCTGGGCATAGTTGCTGCATTTTATAAAAGATACCGCGATCGGTCGCCACAATAAACTTTTTATTAGGCATAGTTTGCGCTGCTTTAATAAGCTGGCTAGTAGAGCCAACAGCATCAGCGAGTTCAACAATTTCAGCCGGTGATTCTGGATGCACCAATACGCCTGCATCTGGATGCAAGACTTTAAAGTCTTTTAGCGCTTTGGTTTTGAACTCATCATGTACAATACATGCGCCGTTCCACATGATCATATCGGCGCCAGTATTCTTTTGAATATAACTGCCTAAATGCTTATCTGGGCCCCAAATGATTTTTTCGCCTTGCTCATCTAAGTGCTCTACTATTTCAAGTGCACACGATGAGGTAACTATCCAATCAGCACGCGCTTTAACCGCGGTAGAGGTATTAGCATACACTACCACTTTACGGTCTGGGTGCTGATCACAAAACGCTGAAAACTCATCCACTGGGCAACCAATATCTAATGAACAAGTCGCTTCAAGTGTTGGCATAACCACGGTTTTGTTAGGGGTTAAAATTTTAGCAGTCTCCCCCATAAAACGTACACCCGCGACGATAATCATATCGGCTTCATGGCGAGCGCCAAAACGCGCCATTTCGAGTGAATCGGCTACACAGCCGCCCGTTTCTTCAGCAAGCGCTTGAATTTCAGGATCAGTGTAATAATGAGCAACAAGTACCGCGTTTTTCTCTTGCAGTAATTGTTTTATACGCGCTTTATATTCGCCTTTTTCGTCTTGTGTTAACGGTGCCGGCTTAGGAGGGAAAATATAACCTTCAGGCATAATAGTTTGAGCTAAACTCATGTTCTCGACCACTTTATTTACAGTGCAATTAATAGCGCAAATTATACGAGAAACCAACGCTAAATAATAGCAATCTAGTCAGGCAGTTTATAAATAAAAATAAGGGAGATATTAAGAGACATTTTATACGGAGAAAGTGCACCAGAAGTGGTGGGTCATGATGGACTTGAACCATCGACCAATGGATTAAAAGTCCACTGCTCTACCAACTGAGCTAATGACCCGCTCTGGTTTACTTATAAAAAGTAAGGCTGCGTAAATCCGCCGATTATAACCACTCAATAAAGAATGGTGGGTCATGATGGACTTGAACCATCGACCAATGGATTAAAAGTCCACTGCTCTACCAACTGAGCTAATGACCCGCTCTGGTTTACTTATAAAAAAGTAAGGCTGCGTAAATCCGCCGATTATAACCACTCAATAAAGAATGGTGGGTCATGATGGACTTGAACCATCGACCAATGGATTAAAAGTCCACTGCTCTACCAACTGAGCTAATGACCCGCTCTGGTTTACTTATAAAAAGTAAGGTTGCGTAAATCCGCCGATTATAACCATTCCATAAAGAATGGTGGGTCATGATGGACTTGAACCATCGACCAATGGATTAAAAGTCCACTGCTCTACCAACTGAGCTAATGACCCGCTCTGGTTTACTTATAAAAAGTAAGGCTGCGTAAATCCGCCGATTATAACCATCCAGTAAAGAATGGTGGGTCATGATGGACTTGAACCATCGACCAATGGATTAAAAGTCCACTGCTCTACCAACTGAGCTAATGACCCGCTCTGGTTTACTTATAAAAAGTAAGGTTACGTAAATCCGCCGATTATAACCATTCCATAAAGAATGGTGGGTCATGATGGACTTGAACCATCGACCAATGGATTAAAAGTCCACTGCTCTACCAACTGAGCTAATGACCCGCTCTGTGTGTTTGTTAACACTTTACGTAAATCCGCCGATTAAAGACCAAACTTTATTAACAATAAAGAATGGTGGGTCATGATGGACTTGAACCATCGACCAATGGATTAAAAGTCCACTGCTCTACCAACTGAGCTAATGACCCGCTCTTTTTGTCGCATTTCGAGTGGGGTTACCATTCGTTTGCTGCGGGCGCTTATAATACTTATTTATAAAATGAGTGCAACCGAAATTGTCTCTTTTTTTAAGTTTTTATGTCTAGTTGAGCAAATTTAGACCGCTTATGACAAAAAGCAGTCTAATCAAGCATCAACATTTATTTTGATAAGCGATCTGTGGCTAGTTTAGCAGCAGTTGTACTTGGGTACTGATTGATTAGCTCATTCAGTATTTTTTGCGCTTCAGCCTTTAACCCTTGCTCTTGTAAAAGTGTACCAAGCTTTAACATTGCATCTGGGCGCTTATTTGAGTTTGGAAATTCGTTAACAACTACTTTGAAATGCTCGGCTGCTTTTACACCGTCATTTTTAATCGTTAATAATTGCCCAAGCCAATAATGTGCGTTTGAGGTGTACACTGAATTTGGATACGTTGTTAAGAACGCTTGAAATTCTGGAATAGCTTGGTCATAGCGCTTATCTTTCATTATAAGCGCAACAGCACGCTCGTACGCTTCGTTTTCAGATAAATCACTGCTGTAGCTCTGATCGCTACCTGGTTGCGTGTAGTCTGTTGTAGGCGCTGGAGTAGCCGGCTTAGCATATGCTTGGCTAACACGGTTTTCTATTTCTTGATAAAGCTCGCGCTGGCGCTGCAATACCTTTTCAAGTTTATAGCTTTGCTCTTCGGTAACACCGCGAATTTGACTCACTTCATCTTGCAGTAAGTTAAGCTGTTGTTGTAACTCTACTTGTAAGAAATTACGCTGTTGCATCATCTTTTCAAGCGTTTCTAAACGCTTTTCAATGCTCGACTGTGAACTTGCAGCTTCTGAAACAGGAGCGGGAGCAGCCATTAACTGGGTGCTCCCGCTCAATATCATGGCTGCCAAAATAATTTTCGGCTTCATAATATCTCTTATCTTAGTAAACTAGTACCGCACGGCGGTTTTTAGCGAAAGCTTCTTCAGTGCGAGATTTAACCATTGGCTTCTCTTCACCGTAGCTAACTACTGACATTTGGCTTGCAGAAACACCTAAGCTTTGTAGGTATTTCTCAACTGCTTGTCCACGGTGCTCACCAAGTGCAATGTTGTACTCTGGCGTACCGCGCTCATCTGCGTGGCCTTCGATTAATACTTTAACAGAAGGATTTTTAACTAAAAACTCAGCGTGTGCACGAAGTAGCTCGCCGTATTGACCTTGAATCGTTGCAGTGTCAAAACCAAAGTAAATGATTTGCTCTTGACGAAGCGCTTCGTACTTTTGACGAAGTTGCTCTTCAGCTTGTTGCTCTGGCGTCATTGTTGCTACTTCAACTGTATCAGTTGTTGTTTGCTCAACAGTTGCTTGGTTAGACTGGTTGGCTGCATTTTCATCGATATCTGAAGATGAGCTACAAGCTGCTAGTGTCATTACTGGCACAGCAATTAGCAGGCCTTTAAGTATTTTGTTAAGTTGCATTGAGTAGATTCCTATTTTGAGTAAACCAGCAATTATTACTGTAAATATGGCGACCAAGCCGGTGCCTTCACTTGTCCATCAAGCACAGGTAAGCGTGCTTTAAAACGGCCGTCCATCGATACTAGCGCAAGTACCTGTTTATTATTATGGAGCGTGCTGTATATAATCATCGAGCCATTTGGCGCTATGCTCGGCGATTCATCAAGGCGAGTTCGAGTTAAAACTTGGAACGCACCTGTAGCCAACTCTTTCTTAGCAAGATGATACTGTCCGTTAGTACGGTTTACCATCACTAATTCTTTCCCGTCTGGTGAAATAGAACCCGCTAGGTTCATGTCACCGTCAAAGGTTAATCTTTGAGATCTGCCAGTTTTTAAATTTAACTTATAAATCTGAGCATTACCACCCCTTTCCGACGTAAATACTATATCTTGACCATTTGGGTACCACGAAGGTTCGGTATCTATACTACGATGGCGTGTTAATCGGGTCTCTTTACGCGTTAGTAAGTCTAATAAGTAAACCTCAGTTGCACCAGTTTTATCTTTTGATAGCACTAACAGTAGCTTTTTACCGTCTGGCGAGAACTGCGGCGCACCGTTAATTCCTTTATAGCTGGTGATCAGTTCACGTTTACCGGTATAAATGTCTTGAATAAAAATTTGGCTCTGGCGATTTTCAAACGTTACATACGCTAATTTAGTACCATCAGGCGACCATACTGGCGACATTAATGGCTCTTTTGAGCGCAATAACACTTGTTCATTAAAGCCATCGTAGTCAGCAACCACTAACTGATAAGGCTTTTCGTCAGTATCACGAACAATAACATAGGCTATTTTAGTTAAAAACGCGCCCTTTTCACCGGTTAGTTTTTCATAAATTACATCACTGATGCGGTGCGAGTAACGGCGAAAGCCGGTTTCACCGATCACGCTTTGGCGCGCTTCTAAGATATGGTCTTGGCTTTGAACCAGCTTACCGTTGCTCATCATTTGTGTTTCACCGCCAGTGATTTGGCCGCGAATAACATCAACCAACTCATAACGCACTAAATAGCGTCCATTGGTTTGCTGCTCTACTTCACCAACCAATACAGCTTCTACACCTTGATTTACCCAAGCACCGTAATCAATATCAGCATCTTTGTGAGGTTGTTGTGGCATTTGCGACACACTCACAGGCTTAAACTTACCGCTGCGCATTAAATCGGCAGCAATTACATCACTTAGCTGCTGTGGAATAGGACCAATACCTTGGTATTTAAATGGCACAATCGCAATCGGTCTTGCGCCGTCAATACCTTCAGTAATAACAATTTCAAGTGCCGCATGTGCAACACCCTGAAACCCTAATATTAAAACTAAACAGGCTATTTTAATTTTGTTAAACATGTCATCCCTTAAAACTCTGGCGCGATGGTTATATTAATATTCTTTAGTTGCTCGAATACGTCTTTATCTTTAGATACCGGTAATGTGTCGGCCATGCGAACAGCTCTTAATGCAGCCTCACATACTAACTTATCACCACCTAACGATTTAACCTGCGTTACTAGCCCATTAAATCCAAGACGGATGTTAATGCGGCATTGCTGGTTTTTCATTTTTTCATCAATTAATAAGTTTTGTTGAATACGCGCCATAATTAATGCGCGGAATTTATCAACTTCACTCACTACTTGCTGTTGACGTATTTTATTACGTGCCGCCTGCTCTTTGGCAAGCTGCTCTTGCAGCATTTGTTCTTGCAATGCTTGCTGACGTTTACGTTCTGCTTCTTCAGCGCGCTTTTTACGCTCTTGTTCGGCTTTTTTAAGTGCCGCTTCTTCCGCTTTGCGTTTATCGGCAGCCGCTTTTGCTGCGTTTTCAGCTTCTTGCTTTTGCTTTTCGGCTTGCTTCGCTTTTGCTCGCTCGCGTTGTTCTATTTCACGGGCTTTTTTAGCTTGTGCTTGCGCCTCTGCGGTTTCTTTTTCTTTCGCTTTGCGCTGCTGTTCAAGCTTTTTAATGCGTCTTGCTTCAGCTTCACGCTGTTTACGTGCATCGGCAGCTCTGCGTTCTAAATCTCGAATGCGTTTATCTTCAGCACGCTTTTTATCATCTTCTTTCTTTTTAAGCTCAGCTATTTTTTGCTCAACTTGCTTTTGATCAACCGTAACCGCTGAAACCGCTTTCTCTGGTTCAGGAATAGCCGCATTAAGCGTCACTTCCATTACTTTAGGTTTAGGAGGATGAATGTTTGCTGATGCATACAAAAACCCGCCTAACGCTAAATGCAGCAATACTGATTTAATTAATGAACTACTCATACAGTTACTTGGTCCCCTCAAAGGATTCGGTCATTAATCCTACCGACGGTACACCTGCATTTTTTAAAAAGTCCATTAACAGTAACACTTCCTGATACGACACTTTACCCGAGCCTTTGATCATCACAGGCACATCTGGGTTTTTCATTAGTTGTAGCTTAATTACTGCGGCTACATCTAATGCTTCCATCGGCTCCTCAGGATCGGTACCGACACTCACATAATACTTACCATCGGCATCAATAGAAGCAATAATGGGTGGCGTGTCTTTCGTATCGACTAAGTCCGACTCTTCCATTTTTGGCAGGTCTACTTTTACACCATGAGTAATTAACGGCGCAGTGGCCATAAATATAATAAGCAGCACCAACATTACATCAATGTATGGCACTACATTAATTTCTGCGACTGGGCGACGCTTTTTACGCTGGTACATTCGCTTGAGCCTCTATTTGGGTAGCTGCTTGACGGTGTAAGATATTGGCAAATTCTTCCATAAAGTTAATATAGTGAGATTCTAACTTTTCAACTTTGTTAGCAAAGCGGTTGTAAGCAATAACGGCTGGAATTGCCGCAAATAAACCCATTGCTGTAGCAATTAGTGCCTCTGCTATACCAGGAGCAACCATTTGTAAGGTCGCTTGCTTTACCTCACCTAAGGCAATAAAGGCATTCATAATACCCCACACCGTACCAAATAAGCCGATGTAAGGGCTAATTGAACCGACCGTTGCTAAAAACGATAGGCTTGATTCTAGTTTTTCTATTTCGCGAGAAAGCGCAACCCGCATTGAACGGTGTGTGCCTTCCATTACAATGCCCGCACTTTGAAAAGTATTTTTTTTATGACGTGCAAACTCTTTAAAGCCTGAGGTAAATAACGCCTCAATACCAGCAGACTGGCCACCGCGAGAAGAGATTTCGTTATATAGTTTACTTAGGTCAACACCAGACCAAAAACGTTGCTCAAATTTTTTGGCATTTGCTAAGGCGTCAGAGATGGCTTTTTTACGTTGAAAAATAATAGCCCATGACATAACCGACATAGCAACCAACGCTAGCATTACTAATTGCACAAGCAAACTGGCTTCTAGAATTAGATCTAAAAAATTAAGCCCTGATCCCACGTTAAACTCCTAAATAATTAAAAACATCAAATTGATTTATTTGAGTAAGGTAACTTAGCAATACATTAGCCACCATTAAAGTTTTGCTAGTGTATCTAGTGTATTTACTGCTGACAACGATATTGCTGTGAATAGACAACAAAAAACGTTAAAAAAAACAGCTTTACTCAATATTTACTACTTAACTCTTGTTCTACTGTATAAATAAATAACAACAAAGCTTTATGGAAGCGCGCTTAGTTTCACTAAAGAGTGACAAAATGCGCTGTTTATTCAAAATTAATGCATAAGCACTCATAACCAGCACATGCTTACCTTAACGTAATAGTAAAACTAATACCGAACGTTAATATGTTAATATACATAAACAAAGCATTTCATTAACTTATAGAATTAATGATTAATTAACATGCAACAATAAGCAAAAATAAAAAACCGCTGCTATTAGTTTTTTTAATCTGAAAATATAAATTTTCTAGTTTGAACAAATTGTGTCGCTTCGGTATTATTCTCCCATACCGAGCTAGCGCATTAAATGAAAGCTATTTCATTGAATCCAGTTCTTCGTAATATGATTTATTTCGTATTACTTTTTTACTTCTTGGGGTATGACCTCAACAAGTAAAACGTAGTTCCCTAGATTACTTCCTTAAACTTGTTGTTTGCCCGCATTATTTGCGGGCTTTTTTTTGCCCACAATTTATCAAACCATCTCAACTCGGGCTAAATAAGCAGTCGAACAATAGCCTGATATGTCTTAACGCTCTGTGAATTATTGGCAAAGTAAAATACGTAATGTTTGCTCATACAAAAAAGCCACTGTCGTTAAAAAGACAATGGCTTTAGTATTTAACCTAAACTCTGGATAATATATCTATCTCAAGCAGCTAATTAGTCTTGCTTGGGAAGTAAACCAAAATGATGATACGCATTATCCGACACAATTCGTCCTCGCGGCGTGCGCTGAATAAACCCTTGTTGAATTAAAAACGGTTCAATCACATCTTCTATGGTTTCTTTTTCTTCGCCTATGGCAGCGGCTAGGTTGTCAAGGCCAACCGGGCCACCCATAAATTTTTCGATGATGGCGAGTAAATATTTACGGTCCATGTAATCAAAGCCGCTTTTATCAACATCAATCATATCGAGGGCTTGTTGAGCAACCTCGGCATTAACCGTACCATCTGATTTAACTTGGGTGTAATCGCGCACGCGGCGCAATAAACGGTTTGCTATACGCGGTGTGCCACGAGAGCGCTTGGCAATTTCAGCTGCGCCATCGTCACACATTTCTAAATCAAGGTAATGCGCTGAGCGCCCCACTATATGCGACAAATCCTCAACAGAATAAAACTCTAAACGCTGTACAATACCAAAGCGGTCACGCAGTGGTGAGGTTAATGAGCCCGCACGCGTGGTTGCGCCAATTAAGGTAAATGCAGGTAAATCAAGCTTAATAGAGCGTGCTGCAGGCCCCTCACCTATCATTATATCGAGCTGGTAATCTTCCATTGCAGGATAAAGAATTTCTTCTACTTGTGGGCTCAAGCGATGTATTTCATCAATAAACAGTACATCACCTTCTTCAAGATTAGTAAGCAATGCAGCTAAATCGCCGGCTTTTTCAAGTACAGGGCCCGAGGTCGTTTTAATATTTACGCTTAATTCATTTGCTACAATATTAGCAAGCGTGGTTTTACCTAAGCCTGGCGGGCCAAATATTAATAAATGATCCAACGCTTCACTGCGGCTACGCGCAGCTTCAATAAATATTTCCATTTGTTGCTTAACATGCGGCTGACCACGATAATCGGCCAGTAACTTAGGCCTAATAGCACGATCTATGGTGTCTTCATTGGTTTTTTCAGCAGCATCTATTAAGCGATCAGCTTCGATCATAATTTACTCACAGCATTGATTTCAAAGATTCTTTAATTAGAACCTCAGTCGACATATCGGGTTTGCTTACTGATTTTACTGCTTTTTGCGCTTGTGGCAATTTATAACCGAGCGCCACTAACGCCGAAACCGCATCATCGGCCGCATTATTAGCTATAGTTGCATCGCTCGCAGGCTCTATTACAGCGCTGTCGCTAAATGGAGTAAATAAGTCGTTGCCCCAATTTTTTAATCGGTCTTTCATTTCGAGCACTAAGCGCTCGGCGGTTTTTTTACCTACCCTGGCAGTTTAACCAAGGCCGTAGCGTCTTCATTATTTACGCAACTTACAAACTGCTGCGCCGACATACCCGACAAAATAGCTAAACCCAATTTAGGTCCTACGCCATTGGCTTTTAACAGCTCTCGAAATAAGGCTCGTTCGGTTTTATTATTAAAGCCAAACAATAACTGTGCGTCTTCGCGTACTACAAAGTGAGTGTACACAATGGCGTTGTCGCCCACTTTGGGTAAATCATAAAAACAGGTCATTGGCATTTGTACTTCGTAGCCAACGCCACTCACTTCTAATAATATTTCTGGGGGCTGTTTTTCAACTAACACGCCGTTTAAGCGACCTATCATTGTTATTTCCTTAGACGTCCTCTAACGGTTTTGCTTGCGCTACCCGCTAGTTTTATTAAATTTTGTTCAGAGTGAGCATGGCAAATTGCAATCGCGAGTGCATCTGCTGCATCGGCTTGCGGCGTACCTGGCAGTTTAAGTATATTTTTAACCATATGTTGCACTTGCGATTTATCTGCTCCACCGTTACCCACCACGGCTTGCTTTATTTGCCGTGCGGAGTATTCAAACACCGGTAAGTCGGCCATAGAGGCCCCCACAATGGCAGCACCACGGGCTTGCCCAAGCTTTAAAGCAGAATCGGGGTTATGTGCCATAAATACTTTTTCTATGGCAAAGGTTTCAGGCGAAAACTGCTCTATAAGCTGCGTAATACCTTGGTATATCATTTTAAGTCGGGTGGGAAAGTCATGATCGGCTAATTTAATACAGCCACTGCCTAAGTATGTAAACTTAGCACCTTGGTGCGCAACCACACCGTAACCCGTTAAACGCGAGCCCGGATCGATCCCTAAAATAATGGCCAAACAGCACTCTCATTATTGTTATTTATTAATAATGCTAATAATGCCAGAGCACTGTATAAATTACCAGTACCAAGCCAAAACAAAAATGCCTACTTAAAAAGTAGGCATTTAAACGCTATTTGGCCAAAAAGTTTACGCCAATGCGCGCACTAAGCCTTGGGTGTTTTGTTTGAGCGTACGGGCAATCATAAAATAACCTAAACCTGCTACAAACACGCCACCAGCAACGGGGCCAATAATCCAAATATTTGGATGCAGCTTACCCGCCAAATCAAACATTTGCTGCTGCACTATTAACAGTGCTATATCACTGAAAAATGCAGCGACCAGTCCGGCTAAACCGCCCAGTAATAAAAACTCATACAAAGTAGCGTTTTTTATTAATCTACCTTTAGCGCCTAGCGTACGTAATATCACAATTTCTTGCATCCGCTCACCTAAGCTTGCTTGCACCTGCGATATAAGTACCAGTGCACCACATAGCACCACAATAGCGAGTACAAAACCAATAGCTAACGACACTTGTTCAATAGTCGATTGTATTTGCTTAACAAAGTTATCTACATCAATTGCTGTAATAGTGGGGTATGTACGTAATAACTGGCTAAAGTCGCGCTTTTGCTCAGGTTCAATGCGTACCGATGAAATATAGGTTGCCGGAAAGTCGCTAAGTACATCTGGGCTTAAAATAATAAAAAAGTTAGGCTTGAGTGTGGCCCAATTTACTTTTCGCACACTGGTTATTTTAGCGTCGAACGACTGCGCACCGATTAAAAAAGTAAGAGTATCGCCTAATTTAACATCGAGGCGCTGCATCATCGACTCTTCCAGTGAGGCCTCGGCAACGGCGTCATCGCCAAACCACTGGCCATCGATAATGTCATTTTGCGAAGGGACTTCTTCAAGCCAGGTTAAATTGAGCTCGCGCCCAATGCCTGAGCGGGCTTCTTCGTCTTTTTTCTCGTTATCTTGCAGTGACACTTCACGCGCAACCGCTTCACCGTTGACGGCATTTACGCGACCACGAATAGTTGGGTAAAACTCCGACACTTGAATACCCTTTTGCGCCAAGTATTCGTTTACCGGGTCCAACTCATTTTGCGTAATATTAACTAAAAAGGCATTAGGTGCATCGCTTGGTAATTGTGACTGCCAATCAGAAATAATATCGTTTTTAAGCACAATTAAAAATAACAGTAATTTAATCGCTAACGAAAAGCTAATTAACTGCACTGCATTAACATTGGCGCGCTTTTGAATAGACGCAATAGCCAAAGACCAGCTGTTACCCGGCTTTAAGCCAAGCTTGCGGCCACCGCCAAATATTAACTTAGAGATTAAAAATAACACCAAAATAAGCGCAAGCGTTGAGACAAACAAAATAAGCGTAATTTTAATGTTATTGCTAAATAACCACATTAATAAAAACACGGTGAGTGCGCTCAGCCCTAAATGAATTTTACTTACCGCTAGTCGATCGCCTAAATTACGTCGAAGTACTCTAAGCGGTGGAATATCAAATAAATCTAAAAGTGGCTTAATAGAGAACATAACTGCACAAATTACTCCGGTGCTAATCGCCACCAGCCAAGGTTTAAAACCAGCCATGGGCAGTTCGGTGCCCATACTTTTAGCTAAATAACCGGTAGCCACCTCTTGCAAGCCATAGCCAATAGCTAGGCCAACAACCACCGCCATGGTACACACTAATAATAAGTGCATAAGGTAGATTTTGCGGATCATCTCGCGGCTGCCACCTAAGGTTTTCATCATCGCGACAGGGTCGTATTGACGCTCACAATAGCGCTTAGCCGATACTGCAATAGCAACCGCGGCTAAAATAATCCCTAGCAAACCGGCTAATAACAAAAAGCTTTCAGCTCTATTTAAGCTATTTGAAATAGGCGATTGACGGTCTTTAACACCATACCAATTTTGGTTTTCTTTAAGTTGCGGTTTTAGCCAATCGTAAAAACTATTTATGTCGCTTTCATCACCTGCATACAACTGGCGGTAAAATACACGGCTACCGGGCTGTATTACTTCAGTTTTTGGTACGTCGTCAATATTAATAAGTACCCTGCGGCTGCTAGAGAACACATTAAACGGCGCATCGGGTTCTTCAACAATCACCTTTTCCACATTGAATAACGCGGCACCTAGCTCAACTTGGTCGCCTACGTTTATACTTAAACTATAAAAAACCGATTCACTTAACCACACGTTACCGGGGGTTGGTGCACCCGGGGCAACTTCTGTTTCGGCGTTTAAGCCCGACTTAACCTTTAACTGGCCTTTAAGCGGGTAACTGTTTGACGCAGCTTTTACTGAGCTAAATTGCATTTCATCGTTTGCAAACAGCATAGTGTCAAAATACACCATTTGCGCTGTTTTGAGGTTTTGCTGTTTGGCTTGAGTAATATAAGCGGTATCTATAGCATGGTTGCTGGCCAATACCCTATCAGCGGCAATAAAGGCACTGCTTTTTTGGGCAATACTTTGTGCAATTCGCTCGGTCACCATAGATAAAGTAAGCACGGTTAATACCGCTAAAGCGATGGCAGCACTTATCACGGTTAGTTCACCACGGCGAAACTCTCGAGAAAATAGTTTAAGTGCTAATTTAGCCCACATTTGCCATTTCCTCAGTTGAATTGTGAACCAGCTCACCGGCTTCAATCTGAATAATACGTTCACACTTTTGCGCCAGTGCTTCATCATGGGTAACTAAAATAAGCGTTGTGCCATTTTGCTTATTTAAATCAAATAATAATGACTCAATCATATGGCCATTTTTGCTATCTAGGTTAGCTGATGGCTCGTCGGCAAACAGTATTTTAGGCGAACCCACAAATGCACGAGCAATCGCAACTCGTTGTTGCTCACCACCAGATAACTGCGACGGGTAATGATCAATACGATGGCTCAAGCCAACTTTTTCAAGTAACGCGAGCGCCTGCTCTTTAGCGTCGTGTTCGCCTGCAAGCTCAGCAGGCAGCATCACATTCTCAAGTGCGGTTAAACTTTGCACCAACATAAAAGACTGAAATACAAAACCGACTTTAGCGGCTCTCAGTGCTGCACGCGCTTCTTCATCTAACTTGTGCAAAGGCTCACCATCTAACATTACCTCGCCACTGCTGGCGGTATCAAGCCCTGCTAGCAAGCTCAATAATGTAGATTTACCAGAGCCCGACGTGCCCACTACGGCAACAGACTCGCCATGCTTGACATTAAAGCTGATGTCGCTGAGGATGGACAACTCACCTTCAAAGGTGGAAACCACTTTAGACAAACCATTTACTTGAATTATATTTAATTGAGAAAGCGCTGACATATGACTCATTCAATCCTACGTTGTGTATTCATTTTATTTTTAGTTATTAACCCACTACACGCGGCAGCTAACAACACGATTTTAATACTTGGTGACAGTTTAAGCGCAGCCTATGGCTTAAAACAAGAACAAGGCTGGGTGCAATTGTTACAAGATAAATACGATGCCGAGCAACGCCCTATCAACTTAGTAAATGCCAGTATTAGCGGCGAAACCACCGGCGGTGCATTGCGCCGATTAGACGCGCTACTTGAGCAATATCAACCCACTCACGTACTTATTGAGCTCGGTGCTAATGACGGCCTGCGCGGTTTTCCAATCACTAAAATGCAAACTAACTTAACCGCTTTAATTGAAAAAAGCCAAGCTGCAGATGCACAAACCGCACTTATGGAAATATATATTCCACCTAACTATGGCCCACGATACAGTAAAATGTTCACCGATAGCTTTACCAGTGTTAGTGAAGCCACTAACTCGCATTTAATGCCGTTTTTTATACTTAAAGTAGCAGGAAAAAACGAGCTAATGCAAAACGATAACTTACACCCTAACAAAACTGCACAACCAATACTACGAGATGAAATGTATAACACGATCAACCAGTGGTTAAATAAAGACTAGGGCCGTAAAGAGTCTCCTGCGCAAGTCCTTAAAACTAAGCGCTTGCGCAATAAACATCCAAACAAACAAAAGCTTATTGATTTTTTTATAAATACACGTACTATTGCTATCGAAGTCGGTATGTGGCGCAGCTTGGTAGCGCACTGTCATGGGGTGGCAGGGGTCGAGAGTTCGAATCTCTCCATACCGACCATTTAATTACTATTTAATTCAAAAATTTAGCTAAACACACATTTTTTAATGTAGCACTAAATATTAGTCAATTTTATTTATGTGTAGCATATATGTAGCTTACTCTACTTATACATTTAAGAGCTAAAGATATAATAACCATCACTCCCTTTAAGTTATTTACCTTGACCTCTAATACCCTGAGGGGAAGCATAATTAACATCCTAAATTAGTTGTTTATACTTCGCTACCGTTTGTCGAGTAAGCCCTGTTTCGTTTGCTATATTCTTTTGAGTGAGTTTCAGGCCTGTGTCCTTTAACTTCCTGATTGCTTGCTTTATTAACTCTTCAGATGTCTTACGTCTTTTTTGATGGGTATATCGTGCACCTTCACGTTGAGCAAGTGCTATTGATTGAATAGGTATTTGATACAACCACGTTCCCGCTACCCCTCGATTGTGGTTTGGATAGTATTTTTGCCAAGTCCAAGAAGCTACACTTTTAGTGATCGACTGCAATTCTTTATACTTCAATGGATATTCTTTTTTTAAACCAAATCCATCAAAATTATTTATGCTTTCAGAAACCTCAAATAGATGTTTTTGCCAGTCCTCAAATCGCCAATTTTCTCTGGCATAGTTAATTCTTTTATACGCGATAAAGCGTAATTGGTGAAACAAGTAGCAATTACGAGAATTAGCGACACTATTCCAATCGAACCCATGACCATACTCTCTCTTAGGCTTGTATAAAAAGTCATTAAGTTCATTTAGGCTGTATTCATGCGCGTGTAAATAAGTAGTTTTCCAATGTGGATGAAGCGGATTTTTACATAAAGGCCCTGTGTAATCCTCATCAGCACCAAGTTTGACTCGCATACCTTGGTCTACATACTTCAGGAACGCGATAGGTTTTCGCCTACCTCTAAGACTCGTTGTAACGCCCTGAATGGCGTAAAGCAGATGTGCTCCTCCTTCTGTTTTGCCTAATTTACTTATAGATGGACCACTAATAATTATATTTGGAACTGGAAGTAGGTTGTCTTCCCAAGAAAATGCTGATTCGTCATCGATATCAAAAATCAACCAATATTGAATGACTCTTGGGTTAACTTGAACATGGAGGTACTCATCCAAAGCTATCTCACCATAACGGTAGCGCCCCATTGTAATGTCTTCATTTGTGCATAATGTTCTTGGTGGAGTTGTTTTATAAAGTCGTTCAATAAGCTGCTCCCGCACACACCTTGGCGCAGCTGAAACTAGCTGTTTAGCAGTATTTGTCATAAAATATCCGTGTTGAAGTAAATTCGACACGGCAGGCGGATAGTTTGGTCGCTTACGCCTGCCGTTTTCGCAAGTTAAGCAACTTCGCCGTACTTTCTAAGCCAAGCTTCTAATGTTGACTCTTCAAAAAGCAATTTTCCGCCAATTTTTATAGCCTCAGGTGCAATTTTTCTCGCAAGATAATGATCACCTTGTATGAGAGCAGCCTTTCGTCTATTTCGGATATTATATAAATGCTGTTCTGAACAGTTTAAAAACTTCGCAGCTTCTCTTGTGGTAAAAAATGTGGACATGAGCCCTCCTAACTAACCAAACCTGTTAAATACGTATCGACCGTGCTTTTTTATAAAAGCCGTTTATGTCCTCTTTACGTGTAACAGGCAGCTCACTAGAAGCGCCTTTTTTGACACTGGATTAATCCAGTAAATTTAGGTTAAGCTATGAGTAGCTAAAAGTAAAGTGGGTTGTTAATTAGGCTGCTGTAAAATAGGGATAAAAGATTATGATGACAAAGTTGGCAGGAATAGAGTATCGAGGTACAGCTGGTATTTCACAACACTGTGTTGATGCTGTAGTTGAGTTGATTCATTTCGGCCGAAAAATCAATACAGTCAAAATATTAACCAGCGGCAGTGACGATAGCTGTAGTCATGCTTTATTACTGAATGTCGATGTTGACGTAAATATTGCGATAAAATCAGGATTTGCATCTGGCTACTTGGGTGAGGGGCCAAGATCTTTTGCCTATATTTTATCATTACTCAGAAAGTTCGCTGATGACATTGGTGAATATAGAGTTTCCAAAGACTTTATAAGACGAATAAATAACTCTGCTCTAACACTACAAGATTTGGAGTGGCTTCTAGATCAAGAACCAGTTAGACCTCAGCAGTGGTACGACTATATCCATGACCATCGCCATAACAACGCTTCTTGGATAGAAGGTTTTCCAGCAGAAATCCCGCTTTCTCTAATAGATAAGCGGCTATTTGAAGTTGCGATACCATTCAAGGAAAACCCTGATAACGCACTAATGATAGGGTACAGGCTGCTAGAGCGTTTAGTTAAAGAGAAATCAGGGCTAACTAAAGAAACAGGTGCAAAGCTCTTCTCAAAAGCATTTACTGGTGAGAATGCACCGCTATATTGGGATGATTTGGATGGCAGTGAGAGTACTGGCCGTACAAATATGTACTCAAGCATATTTATGGCCTTTCGTAATCGCCGAGCCCATCAACAGCTAAAAAGTGACATTCATGATGATATAAGAGAGTTTTTGTTGTTGAATCAACTCTTTGTCTTAGAACAATCAACCAAAGTTAGAAAAGTTGAATATTTAGGAACTCAAACCTGATCTGAAAGTTTCAACTAATAAGTTTAGAATTTAACTGTCAGACAGATAAAAGCGGAAAGGCGACAACGTTACAACTTGCATCAGTGTGTAAATGCAAGATATGAGCCCCATTTACTATTAAACCAAACTCGCAACCAAAGTGTTCATCAAGCGCTTATCCTAGCCAGAAAGACAACTAACAAACTTTATGATGAATTAGTTAGCATATTAGATGATGCGTTGAATAAGTAAAAGAGAGGCTACTTTTTAAGTGGCTTTTTTTGTTATCATAATCTTTTTAAAGGAATAACTTATGGCTAATGAAAGTGTAAATCTTCAACATGACTTCTTATATAAAGTGATTAATGACACGCAAACAACTATTAGGGCTTTAGATGTAAAGCTTGGATTTTTATTTGCCTTTTACTGCGCCCCACTGATTGGATGGAAGGTGGCATTAGAAGTATTAGACTCTATTGAGTACTGCATTTTAAAAGTTTTACTGTCAGTTGTTCTTTTATTTTGGTTGTTTGGCCTCTATTCTCTATTTTTGGCTTTAAGACCTATCCATAACTCCAATATACTAGTTAATGATAATACTGTGAAAGGTATAGCTTACAACAGTCATCTTTTTGATAGTAATGAGCTTGATCATTTATTTAACACTCCAATCGAACCAAAAGTAGATATTGATTCATATGTCAAAGATTTGCCCAGCTCAGAAATATTAAAAAAAGAGCTTGCTTATGATTTGTATAAGCTCGTTTTTATTCGTGATGTTAAAATACTAAGAGTGAAAAATGTTTTATCTTGCGCGTTCACTTCAATAATAATATTTGTGTTTTTGACAATAATTAACCACTTATTATAGGAAAAGGAAGTTTATAAATGACAACATTGGCAGAGAAAGTCGAAGAGGCTATCGAAAAAGCTCTTCAGAGGGCAGAAAGTAATTGGAAAGAAAGTGGCTCGGCTTTTGATGAGCTTATGTTTGAGGGATTTGAGAGCGAATCAGTTGTTAGAAAAGGTAATGTTGCTTCACGAAAAAAATCTCTTACTGATTTCTTTCCAGATGATTTTAATAGTAGTGAAGAACGTGACTTGGTCTGTATTTCAGCTGATTTGAGAGACTCTACAAAAAGAATAAAAACGCACTTTAATGATCTAGGGAATTATCAAAATAAATTCCAGAGAGCTTATTACATTACGAGTGCGTTACTTCCAAGCTTAGAGGTGGTAATTAATCATTATGATGGTTTTGTAAGTGAATTCCTTGGTGATGGTGTGCTGGGCTTTTTTGATGCAAAAAAACAAAAGTTAGACGCAATTAGAAATAGTGGTCTGGCATCAAAATATATTGTTCAAAGCCTTAGTCCGATGCTAGAGAAAAGACTACAAGAATATTATAAAGAAGAGATTATGCAGATTGGTGTTGGGTTAGCTATGAGTCCAACATTATTATCGAAGGTGGGTTTAGGCAGCGGAGCTGAAATAAAAGCCTTTGGCCCATGTGTTTATGACGCTTCAAAATTAAATTATGGCCGAAATGAAGTGTTAGTAGAAAGCAGTTTGCGGGCAGAGTGGCCTATAGCTACTAATGGTAATGGGGGCTTGAGTTTCAAGCGTATTAATTCCGGAAAAGGTGATCTTAACTACTACAGAATGATACCTAATTCATAAACTTTTCATGTAACTTGTAAGGGAGCAGTTGCGTTAGGCTATGTATGACCTATGATCCGTTTTCGTTAACACAATATTTGAAGATTTACCGTGATGTAGGAGCGCTGTGAGAGTCAGAAGGCAAGCGACAGGACCTCTTTGGTTGCTGTCGCCAATGCGACAATAAGTAAATTAGAAGACTGTTTTACATCTATTTCGCAAATCTAATCATGTTGATACCATGGTTTCAAATACAGCGTTGAAGATCCACTTCTAACACTTTCGCGACTTCCAGATTAGATAAAATCTGCAATTTTCATATCTGACAGTTCAAGTTAAGCGCTCTCTATGAAAGCGCTACGCAGTTGTAAGCTGCGTATCCCAGCGCAACACTGTAAAAACCCAACTCCACACTGACACTAATAATCTCGTAAATCAATAATAAAACTCCCCCCTATCATCAGCTTCCCGTGCTTCTTGCTCAGTATATTCGTCGCCAAAGAAGTTAACGTTACCTGTCCCGTCATTATGTTCATCAATGAACTTATCTTGCTCGGTCTTTTTATTTTCTGTGTCCTCGAATAACACGTCAAGCGCAACAAGCGCGGTTACTTTAAGTGCTTTAAGTAGCATTAGCTTATCTCCAAAATTTAAAACTAAGAAATCCTTAGTATCCACAATCAATTAAAGCTAAGAAACTCTTAGTTTTCAAGTGAAGATTATCAAAATAATGAAAACAAATGATGGTTCGCCTTTTCCGAAGAGGCTAAAGGAAGCAAGATTGCGAAAAGGCCTTTCTCAAAAACAGCTTGGTATACTTGCAGGTGTTGACCCCTCTTCGGCTTCACCGAGAATGAATCAATATGAAAAAGGTGTGCATACACCTGATTTTCAGATGGTAAGAGCATTAGCTAAAGTACTCGAAGTACCTACCGCTTTCTTGTTTTGTGAGGAAGATGCGCTTGCAGATCAAATAATTGAATATAAAAGTAAACAGTGCCAACGTCCTTAAAGTTAGATAAACAACAGCTTTCGAGTCTTCACAAGGAGATAAATTTGAATCAATACCTAACTTGCTTATTAAGTGCAATTAAAATAGATATCAATCATTTGACAAGTATTTATTTAACAAAAGAACAGCAAAAAACATTAAATCAAACGCTTACCTCTAAAGAAGATTTTGAGCGTGATTTCTACACCGATTCGCTAGGAGCTAATTTAGAGTGCCTTTTATTCTTCCTCACTAAACATAAAGACCAAATTAAAAAAATCATGGAGGGTAAGGGAACTAGCCAAGATTATGAAGATTTATACAAATCACCAATAATTTCAGGAAACTATGATTGTTTTCGCTTCAACCTCATTAATTTCACTAAGACGTATAAATCAACTAACCAACCTATAACGTTATATCGAATAGGCAGAGATGGTGAATCTACAGATAGCTTAGGAAGCTCATGGTCTACAAACATTGAAGGCTTAAAAGCTTACTATCAAGCTTCAGGTCTCTCAGAAGCCGAAATAATGCGTAGGCCTGTATTCTCAGCAACAGTTAATGACTCTGAGGTATTATTTAAGGGAAGCAACCAAGAGTGTGAACTTGTATTAAAGCCCGGATTTAAGTGTACTGAGGTAACAGCATTAGACGCTGAAGCGAAGAAAATGCTCTTCAATTAGATAAGCTAAGTCCCTCGAAGCTTCCTGGCTTAATACTCTTTAGGTCCACAACACCAAACAACACTAAAAAAAACTCCCGAAGTGAGTAAGTTGCCGACGCTCACAGGAACGATCTTTTCAATCCAATGTTCGATTACATACTAAGTTTAATTAGTTTGTAGATCTACAAATTTACAAAAACCAAGCCCTTTTTAACTGAGGCATGGACTTCCCATAGTTTGCTAGACACCCAATAAGTTACATTGTAACTTCTAATAAGAGGTGTTTTATGAGCAAAGGTAAACGGTATACCCAAGAGTTTAAAGAAGCGGCTGTTAAACAAATTACTGAGCGCGGATATTCAGTTGCAGAAGTCGCTGAACGGTTAGATATTTCTACTAAAACGCTATATCACTGGCGAAGCCAATTATCAGATAAACCTAAATCCGTTCAACCATCCGATGAAAAATTAAAGATCGCTAAATTAGAAGCGCAATTGAAACGTGTCACGGAGGAACGGGATATTTTAAAAAAGGCCGCAAGGTACTTTGCCAGCAACCCCGAGTAAAGTACGGCTTCATTCGTGATCATCAAAGTGAGTTTTCCATTACGACGATGTGCCGCCTTTTTAAGCTGCATCGCAGTGGTTTTTATGCGTGGTTGAAAAAGCCTTTAAGCAATAGAACGCTTGAAGATAATCGTTTGTTGAAGCTCATTAAAGAGTTTTATGTAGCCAGTGGTGGCACGTATGGTAGCCCTTGGATACATGCAGACTTACGTGAAGCCGGTGAGCAATGCAGCGTAAATCGTGTCGCTAAGATCATGCGACAACATAAGCTTAAAGCACAAATTGGGTATAAGCGTCGCCATATTAAAGGCGGTAAGACATCGCGGATTGCAGATAACTTATTAGCGCGTCAATTTAACCCACCTGCGCCGAATCAATCATGGGTGAGCGACATAACTTACATAAGAACTTATGAAGGTTTTTTATATGTGGCAACAGTAATGGATTTATTCTCTAGGCGTATTGTGGGTTGGTCGATGGATAAAAATATGGATAAGCGCCTTGTTATAAACGCACTGCTGATGGCTGTATATCAACGTCAACCGAAGGCTGAGGTAATGGTGCATAGTGATCAAGGTAGTCAATACAGTAGCGCTGACTATCTCGCATTTATGAAAGAACATAATCTTGTGCCGTCGATGAGCCGTGCTGGGAACTGTCATGATAATGCGGTTGCTGAAAGCTTTTTTGCGACAATTAAAAAGCGAATAGTTAAGCGTAAGATATACTCGACACGCGAAGATGCGAAAGGTGAGATATTCAATTTTATAGAAATGTTTTACAATCCAAAAAAGCGCCACTCACATACAGGCGGTGTTTCACCTGCTAAGTTTGAAGAAGCGTATTATTCTGAATTAAAAACTGTCTAGTGAAAGCTGGGAAGTCCAGCATCATGAGCAAATGCCTCCTCTTTTAAAAGGGGTTACTCCCCCCGCTATGTCTAAGCGATAAATCGCTCGCTTCATAGCGGGGGCTTGGTTTTTCATACCTTATACGCAGGTTTTTATTTGCAGATTGCACAGAATCGATTTTAACGCTAACCTAATACTGAAATAGCCTATTAGGCATTTACCAAAAACGGCGCTGTTCAGCTGCCGACAACACGTAATGAAGACCTTCACTCATATCAATTTAATAGTCATGTCTCACGCCACATTTAAGGCGTTAAGTCGGCGCTTTCTGCTGCCGTTTTCACGTAAAGAGGAAATTCATTAAGGCGAGATCGGTCCGAGCCTTTCGCATGTGCGAAAAACAGGGGCGAATAGGCTTCAGTGTCGCTGAGTAACTAAGTTGCCAGTTAATCTTACAACCTTGGAGATAGACATGACTTTTAATTTTAATAAAGAAATCGAACAATTAAATGAGCTAAAAAAGCTACGTACTAAAAAACGACATAAACCTTCAAAGCTCGACAAATACCAATACCAGCTCAGGAAATTCTATGAAAATGGTCATACAAAAGCTGACCTTCAACTTTGGCTTGCTAGACGAGGGGTTAAAGTGCATTGGACAACTGTAAAACGGTGGATTGATAAAAATGCCTAAATTTGCCAAAGCTGAAACGCAAGCCAAAAACGTTATTAAAGGACTAACTAAAACAAAGCGTATAAAATCTCTAGGTACTGCCAGAAACTATATGCAGTCACTTAAAACGGTTGCCAGCTGGTCAAAAGATATCGGTATTAATGGCATTCAGGCAATGAGCATTGAGCAAGCACGCATGTATCTCGATTACAGAGCTGAAATTGTTGGTCAAAAAGCCTTGGATATGGAACGCCAAGCAATACAAGCTATGATGCACTTCAATGGTAAGTTACAACCAAAACAGACCCTTTACCGCGTGAAGTCATTATTAGAAGAAATAAAACGCTCGCGTGCATACACACCTGAACAAGCTAACGCCATCTCTCAACGACAAACTGTTAAACACGAACTAGCAACACAACTTGCTTACGCCGCAGGCTTGAGAGCCCATGAACTATTAACACTCTCTAAAGCAAGTGAAAGACCGCCAAATAACCGCCCTGCTTTAGATTCAAAATGGCAAGGCCGAAGTGGTGAGCTATACACTGTAGCAGGTAAAGGCGGCTTGATACGCCATGTATTAATACCAAACCACCTTGTTTATCAATTAGAAGCTAAAAAGCTCAAGCAACCTATCACAGTCACCGATAGAGAAATTAATTATTTACAGCATTATGATATTGGTGGTGGAAAAAAATGGTCTGATTCTTTTTCTAAAGCCTCTAACCGCACCCTACTCTTTTCAACCGGCGCACACGGCCTTAGGCATAGCTATGCTCAAGAAAGAATGATTGAACTTAATGCATTAGGTTTTAAATATAAAACGGCCTTAGAGACCGTTTCACAAGAGATGGGGCATTTTAGGCCAGAGATTACAAAAATATACCTGCTAAATACTTAACTTTTATTAGTCAGTATTTTCGTCGGAACAAAAGGCGTTCTCACTTTTCCGCACAAGTAATAAAGGCCTTTATACTTTGCTAAATCTATAGTTCTACTCTGTTCTTGATCAAAGAAAACTGTTAATAAATAAACATCTATTTCGGTGCCAATTTCTAACTCATCTACGACTCTTTTTACAGTGTCTCCTGAAACAATAACATCACTAACAATGAAAATTGCTTTCTTGCCATTGATGATTTTTTTCAACTCTGAGTTTACTATTTCAACATCTTCATATGCTGTAACTTCATTTTTTACAGCTATACTACAGCTTTTAATATTTGATGCAGCTCCGAGCCTTGCTGAAATTATAGCCCCCCAATTATCTATACCTATGAAAAGACAATCTTTTTTTATCAAAACATCTGGAGGGTAGGATTCAAATATTTGGAAAACCGTATCTCTAAACTGCTTTATAGTATTACGATAAATCTCAGGTTGACTAAGAAGTGACGTGATTGCAATCCAACTTAATTGACTAAATCCACTTCTTCCTTTAGATACTAAACCATACTGACAGAGCTCTTTAGAAACAACCTCATCAAAAACTATTTGCTCAAAACCATCATTTATAACTTGAAAATGTCCGTTTAAATTAGTTCCTAATGATGTTTTGACTAAGTTAGTTTTATTCTCCTTTGAACTATTTTTGTTATTAGCACTAGAGTTTATTGCATCAATTTCTTCGAATGACCAATCCCCGTCTAAATGCTTACCTTGATGTGTTTTAAAGTTAAATTCAAAAAGTGTCGAAACATCATAATATTCACTATCAAAAAGCCTCGCACTCGGATTTAGCTTTGTTTTGTCATTTTCACCTTTTGCATACAAGCTTCCAGTTGTAATCATCACTCTAGCTTGGTCATAGACGACATGCTCAGGGATATGAATGTCACCTGAGAACCAAAATAACTTGCCGAATATATTAGGTTCACACGACAACCTTCGACTTAAATTGGCGCCACTTGTCCAAATATGCTTACCGTTCCAGTTTGCTTCTTCATTTACTGTATACTCTGCCAATTGAGTAACAGGAGGGTGATGAGACAACACATATAAATTATTAAGTCTTAGATCTCTTATATTTACGACGATCTCATCCTCTAAAGAACCTAACTCCCTGGGGGAGCCATCTTTAAAATTCGGCCCTATAGAGTCAAGCATTAATACAGCATCATTGTCATTAATTTTATAGATTACATAGTCATCACTTTGAAAAGCAATATTGTCAGTATCAGTAAAGTGAGAACTTTGGAATACTAAAAAATCTTTTTTAGATCCAGTATTTTGGCAAACATCATGATTCCCATTTGCAATAAACACATCAATTTTATGAGGAGAAAAAAAGTTCTTTAGATACTCAATTATATTTGAAGCCCAGCTATAATTTTCAAAAATTCCAAAATTTACAATATCCCCTGTAATAAAAATAGAATCAGGTTTAGAGTGGAGTTTTGACAATAGGGGGTGTAAATATTCTTGAAAGTAGGCTTCTCTTAAAGCTTCTTTGGGTGAGTTAGGCTCATGTAGATGCCAATCTGTTAAGTGTAATATGTTCATAGTTTTCAAACCAACGTATAGGTCAGATTAGAGCAACAATCGCTTAGTTGGACTAATGCTTTTAATCCTATTTGATCATTTAAGGTATCGTATTTTGTGTACTTACCAATCAAGAATGCATTAATTAAATTGCCACCTAAAATAGTTATATGTACTTGAGCTAGCTTTAACTCTGTGCCACCGACCATAAAGTCCCCTATATATATGCAAGGACATTCATTTTGCAATCGTTCTTGTTTGGGGTTTTCAACATAGTTATGTTTAGGCCCTAGGTGGTCAAGAATAATAAATTTAGGCTTCCAAATATAATCGAGAATTTCTTTTACTGCACCAGCAAGAATTGAGCCCCTTAAGCTACCAGCAACGATTGAAAATTCCCGAGTTAATCTTTTATCTATCAACGCCCTATTAATCATCTCACTCAGCATTAAAACTACCCACCGATATTTCTCAGGGTTGCTAAATAGCTTTGTAGCATTAAAATGTCCGGATGCATGTATTGGGCTAGAAGAAAGTCTTATACCATCTTTAACAGGGACAAATGCTGACTCTATTAATCTCTTAATATTTTCCAACTCAATTTCTTCAGCTTTTGCTTTTATGTTATCCCACTGTGATTCACACACTTTTTTATGGAACATATGAAAGAACCTAGTTCCTGAAGACTTTTTTGTCAGTTGATTTTGGTATTTATCTTCTGATAAATGCTCCTCTAAATAATTAATTAATTCGTGTTGATTATCAGATGAATAAAATAGTATTGAGAGTTTATTTTTATTTACCAACTCAATTAGAGGTTTCAAATAATGATCATCAACGTCTGAAACTAAGTTACAATTCACAACAAGTATCTTGACTGGTGTTAAATTGAGCATTTCTTGAGCCAGTTTCTGAAAGTATTGCCCGTTAGTCTGAGTTAGGCTTGTCGGGTTTGAGTCCGATTCCCAACTAAATAATAGAGCTCTTGTGTAAATAAAATCTGTAGAAGTTAAAAATGCACTCATCTCATTCCCTTATCAACAGGAATAGAAAACGAAATGCGTGTGCCCCTAATTTTGTTATTTAGAAAGCATGAATACCCATTTTGAAAGTGAGTAAGATTTGTTCTTTCATTTTGTTTCTTATCAGCATCTAATTCCATTACTGCCTGCTCAAATCCGATTTGCGAAATTCGGTTTAAAAATTTAGTCCAGTTTTCAAGGCCCCAATGGACTTCACCACCATTCGATATAATATTAACGCTACCGTTTAACTCAAGCACTGTCATTATTGCTCGCTTAAGTCCAAAATCATTTTGGTTAATTGCACAGCAAGCTGATATAGCCTGGATATCTGACAACTTGGGGGTATGGGTAATTTTGGAACTGTAACTCCGGTTAAGTCCTAGGCCTATATCTGTAACACTAATGAATATTTTATTCGAAGTTCTTTGCAGGCCAACAAAAGCCGTTGCTTGCCCCCATAGCAAAGAGTTTGTTACTAATTCAGCACATGTTCTTGACATCACTAAAGGCAAATTGCGCTTACCATTATCCGCAATCCCTTCAAATAAGGCACTGCACCTTTGCATGACATCACCTCTATACATTTCACGATGAACCTTTTTCCATTCTGAGAGTTCATCTTGGTCTGACGTGTCTGGTAATGAATGGATGTTTTCGTAGGACAGTATCTTAGTCTTTGGGTTAATTTCTCCAGTTTCAAAGCCACCGATAGTAAAAGGCCATATGAATAAATCATACTTATCAGACACACTAAAAAAACCGATGTCATGAAAAAATCCGAACTGTTTAGGGTGCCACTCCAATAATATATCTTGCGGTTTCCCAGTAAACTCTTTGACTCTATGGGCTAGAGCTAGAAAGAAAGAAAGGCCAGCCACATTCACCTTGCCAATAGTTAAGTCTGTTAAGTCCCACTCTACAGAGGGTTGCTTTCCTTCACTCCAAAACTTATTAAACTTGCCAAGGTCGTGCTTTGTACTATTGTAAACAGCTTTTATACTATTTAACGATCCAACATTTATTTTTATTTTCGCCATTTCCATCCCTAATATTTGAGGCGTATAAACTAAATACTGCACGCTTATCAAAGTGAACTTTACCACCAAAAATGTTAATTTCAAGGTAAACCACTGCTAACTATCTATAATTTATCCTTTGTAGTATGCATACATAGTTTTTTACTCCAATCATTTAATGTTTGAAATCGCTTGTCCATATACTCCTGCATATTATAAACGCCCTGCACACCTTGCAATTGATGGTTGAGAATTTTTTCAATCACTATGGGATCAGCTCCAATATCTGCATCACCTAACCGAGTGGCTACGGTTCTTCTTAAATCGTGAGGTACAAACTTTGGTACTCCAAGTTGCTCTAACTTCCGACTTATGGATCGTGACAGTGAGTGCCTGTCAATCGGTTGTTCACCTGGGCCTGATTTATTGGTTGCTGTACTCGGGAATACATATTTAGAATTGAGGTAGCCAAATGCTGCACGTAATTCATCAAGCAAAATAACCATATTTTGGGTAATTGGTACTTTATGGGTTCTCTCGCCATCTTTATTTTGCTTTACGCGCTCGGCAGGGATTGTCCATATCATCTTATCAAAATCAAACTCTTGCCACTGTGCGCCTGTGACTTCTATTGGCCTACAACCAGTTAAAGTAATACACTTCAATGCGTATATAACTTGTTGGCTTATACCTAGTTTTGGTAGACGCTCAAATACTTGAATAACCTCTTCAAACTCAAGCGCTCTGGTTCGCGACTTTTCTAGGCCACCCACACTCTTCTTTTTAACTGTGCTTATTGGGTTACCTTGTATTAAATCTCGCTCTACACCAAAATTAAACATTTGCTTAAGGATAGATAGCGTTTTGTTCGCCTGCGTTTTAGCACCTCTATCTGTTATTGGATCAAGCACCTTTTCAAAAATTTCACGGCGGGTTATTTCTTTAAGTTTGTAATTGCCAATAAAGGGCAGAATGTCTTTTTCAAACATTCTAATTACTGGGTCTATACCTTTTCGATTAACTTTTATGTCTCTTTCAATAAACTCATTTGCAAGCACAGCTATAGTGGGTGAGTTATCTTCAATGAACTGTTGTTTTGATGCATGCTGTTTTGTTGCGTATACGTCTTCACCTGAAGCAATTCTGCCTTTAAGACTTTCAACTTCTTTTCTTACTTCTTTTAAATCGCACTCACCATAGTATCCGAGAAGGTAATTACGTTGCTTGCCTTTAACTCCACCAAAACGATAATTAAGATAAAGTGCAATTTTACGTTTTTTATCACTTTGCGTTTTACCTACACGGGCATGAAAACCACTTAACTTTGTGTCATTTATTCGTTTAATAGGTTCAGGGACTGAGCTTAGTAAGGAATCGGTTAATAGCATTTTCACGATCGACATATGTAGCACCAAAAGAATAAAAATAAACTATATGCAGCATATATGTAGCACCACCCGTATTCAACTACTTAATTCTACTTATAGCTAATCCCAACTAATTATTTTAATTTATTTATATATAACAAAACCTTAAAAACACATTCAGTTCTACTTACAGCTACTTATTTCTACTTAAACCTAACATTAATTTTTATGGGGTGGCAGGGGTCAAGAGTTCGAACCTCTCCATACCGACCATTTAAATCCTTTCATAATTCTATATTATTCAATAAAAACTGCTTTCCTTTCGTAATACCTAATTTAATAATAAAAAATATCGCACATTTATCGCACCGACTAATTTATTGACTGTTTTTCTGCTTTTTGATTTCCATGGTATTGAGATTATGTGACGCCACAGTTAAATACTTTTAAAATAATAATTAAAAACACCATTCAACCGGTTAATATGAATAGTGTTTAAGCTAAAGTTATTTATTCTATGGGTTAGCCCATGGTTATTGATTTCTTAAAGCCTTTTAGCAATAAAAAACTGATAACCAAATTCGCCTAAATGAGATTTATATAAATCTATTTCATTTTGAATATCAACCACAGCTTGTGACCCAGTCATTTTTGATGCAACATCTTGTAAGCGCAGTTCGAGTGGCTCGTAATAATTCTTCCAAGCTTGCACTGATACCGTAAATGTATGCTGAAGCTGGTAGCCAGCTTTTTCTATTTGTGATTTACGTGTATTAACTGTTTGTATATCTGGATATTCGCTCTTCCAATAATCAATAGCATCTTGACTTGGGCTGTCAGTTAACCAAACTAAATCGCTAAAAACCAAAGTACCATCGTCGGTAAGTAACGATTTCCATTTTTTTAGGGCGTTTTCTATACCCATTATATAAGCCGAGGCTTCAGCCCAAATAACGTCAAACTTTTTAGTGCCAAAGTTTAATTCTGTCATGCTGGTGCATTTAGTTGATACCCGCTCACTCAAGTTATGCTGCTTTATTTTATCTTCTACTTTATCAAGCGCACTTTGCTCATTGTCAGTCGCTATTATTTCTGCGTTCGATAACCTTTCGAGTAATATTGTTGAGTTACCCTTGCCACAGCCAATCTCTAAAATTCGTTTAGGATTGGTACTAAGTAAATGAAACGCTTTTTTCGTGTCCTCTTCACTATTAGGCCCCCAAGATTCTAGTGCTGCAAATACGCTCATAAAATCTTGCATATATTTGTCATGTTCGTTCATATCTTTTGATAACCACCTAATTCTTAGAGCTTGCTTTTCGTTAAACCCTTGAGTTTTTAACCAGTCAATATGCGCATCTGGAGCCACTTCGCTAAGCATTTCATGCCATGACTTGCTACTGTTTTCTCCTAACAGAGACGACAGCAAAGCCAATGACTTTTGTTTTCGTTTAATGTCTTCTTCTAATTCGTTATAACGAAACTTAAGAACAGACTTATCTAACTTACTATCGAGGCAAGACTTACATTCAGCCAAGCTCAGTCCACCACTTTTTAGGTGTTGAACTAAACGCACCTGCTGTAAAACTCTTTCGCTATATACTCGGTAGCCACTTTCTAACCTCTTACTAGAAATTAGCTTAAGCTTTTCGTAATAAAGTAAAGTGGTCCTCGATAAACCAACTAATGCACCTAGCTCAGAAATACGATACACATATGACTCCATACATTTTTAAATGCGATGTTAAATGTAAACTATAGAGTAATAGACAGGTCAAGTGTCAACCTAAACTCTTTGTGTTGGTGTGAAATGATTTTTATTAAAAGCTGAAAGAAACACGTCTTTTATACACCTCACTCTGAACAGTACGTTCATAATGACTCGATAAAATATAAGAAGAAACTATTAAAATGAGCATCTAAATAACATGATCTTCCTCTAAATTTGCTGTTCATTACTTGTTCGACTATTACTATATAATAGGAACTACATTTACTTGCGGGATGCTTGATGGACCTTAAAAAAGTAAATAAAAAATCTAATTCGCCAAGTGTAAATGTAAATATGGATGAAGCATTTTTAACTCAGCTAGTTAATTGTTTACCCATGGGGGCAATGATAGTTAATACTGATGCTCAGATCCTTTTTGCCAATAGTCAACTATCTGAAATACTGGGGTATGAGGATTCAGAACTCATAGGAATGAACATAGATAGTTTACTTCCAGCGCAATTTAAAGCGAACCATACCCATTTGATGAGTCAGTTTTTTGTTAACCCTCGAAAACGCTTAATGGGTGAAGGTCGTGAGTTATTTGCGAGTCAAAAAAATGGTAAGCAAATCCCAATCGAAATAGGCTTAAACCCAATACACGGACAACAAGAGTTAGTTTTAGCCACACTGGTTGATATATCGCAAAGGCTGCGCGCTAACAATATGTTTCAACGCTCTATTCAGGCTGCACCACATGGTGTGTTAATAGTAGACCAAGCGGGCATTATTCAAGCGGTTAATCAATCGTTATGTAAATCTTTTGGCTACAGTGAAATAGAATTACTCGATAAAAAAATGGAAATGCTATTACCGCAGCGCTATCAAGGGCACCATTCAGCACTTCGCCATTCATTTCATCGTGAACCCAGTGTCAGAAGTATGGGAGTAGGCAGAGATTTAACCGCCTTACACAAAGATGGAAAAGAATTCCCAGTTGAAGTGGGCCTGAGTCCTTTTATAAACACCAATGACGAAGACATGGTGTTTGTGTCCTTGTTAGATATAACAGAACGAAAACGAATGGAAACCGAGCTAAAAGAAAATAACACTAGCCTGAAAGAATTTACCTATGTGGCCTCTCATGATTTACGCTCTCCATTGCGAGGCATTTCAAACTTAATTGAATGGGTAAAAGAAGATTTGGGCACTACCACGCCTGAAGTCGAATATAACTTAACGCGTATTGATGATCGTATTCACAAAATGGAGACGTTAATAGATAATTTATTGGCCTATGCAAGAGCTGGTAAAGCCAGCCTAGATACTCAAGTAATCGATATGCATAAATTAATTTATAACGTTACCGAACTGTTAGATTTACCAGTTGGAATGAAGATTCATAAAGACATTCAATTAAATACCATCGTGACTGCATGGACGCCACTTGAAACCGTGGTCCGTAATTTATTAAGTAACGCTATTAAACACCATGACAGTAAAGAAGGAACTATAGAGATTAGTTGTGTAGCAGAAAATACGCTTTGCCATATCACTGTGACTGATGATGGACCCGGTATACCACCAGAGGCTTACGAGCGTATTTTTAGTTTGTTTCAAACAACTTCCGATGATAAGTCGGTTTCAGGTATAGGGCTGTCTATTAGTCGGCGCCTTGCACAAGCCCATGGTGGGCGCATTTCAGTTAGTTCAAATGAACCGCACAAAGGGTCAACATTTCATGTTTGGTGGCCACGCTTTGCTAGGAAAGAGAATTTATGATCAAAAATCTATCTATACTGCTTGTTGAGGACGACGATGTTGCCGCGGAAGCCGTTACAAGAAGCTTAAAAAAAGTTGATCCTAAAATTAAAATAATTTGGAAACAAAACGGAAAACTTGCGCTAGATGCGTTACGAGAAAAAGCGCAACAAAAAGAAATATCGGAGCCTTACTTGGTATTACTTGATTTAAATATGCCAGTGATGAATGGGTTTGAATTTTTAGACCATATTCGTAAAGATAAAAACTTAAACAATACCGTTGTATTTATACTAACGACCTCCAATGAGGATAACGATCGTACTCGCGCGTATCATAACAACGTAGCAGGTTATATGGTTAAACATGCAATTGGCCCGCAGTTTGCCAAATTAGCGATACTTATGGATGCTTATATACATGCCATTGAGCTTGAATAAGCTATTTTGCAAGAGATATGGATATGAGAACTTCAATAGATGATTTTGAAAACTGCGACACTATTAACCTACTCATTGTTGATGACGATGCGGTTGATAGAGAACATATACGTCGTATGATATCTCGCTCTAACATACAGGCGAAAATTTCAGAAGCATCCTCTATTGAAAGCTCGATGTCTTATCTTGAACATGGGGAGTTTGATTGCGTCATAGTTGATTATCGATTAGGTATCGGCTCCGGGCTTACCCTGCTAGATAATATTAGAAAGTCTGTAAATAATCATTGCGCTGTGATTATGATCACGGGATTGGGAGATGAACAAATAGCAGCAGAAGCTATGCGGCTAGGAGCAAGCGATTATTTACTTAAAAACCAATTAAAAAGCGCTCAGTTGATACACTCTATATCTAGCTCTATTCAACGCGCAAGCTCAGAGAAAAAACTTCATGACATGGCACACTACGATAGCCTAACAGGCCTAGCAAGCCGCCCTATTTTAATCGATCAACTTCAACAAGCTATTACATCTCACCAAAAGCTCGCCGTTGCCTATTTAGATTTAGATAACTTTAAACCTATTAATGACAAATACGGTCACGAAATCGGAGATTTCGTGTTGAAAACCATTGCCCAAAGGCTACAAAACACATTACGCAAGGAAGATACACTAGCGCGTATTGGTGGAGATGAGTTTATCCTTTTATTAAGAGGGGCTGCGCACACAATACAAGAATATGAGATTCTGTTACAAGACGTGCTGATTGAGGTAAATGATCCGATAAAATTAGCAGAGTTTTCGTGCTCCGTTCAAATTTCAGTCAGCATCGGCGTTGCACTTCCCAGTGATGATGGCTTAACTTGTGATGACATTTTACGAAGAGCCGATCAAACTATGTACCAAGCAAAAAGATCAGGAACAAACCGGATTCTGTTTTTTGATCCAGAGGAAGAAAGCCTAAGGCATGCAAGACATGATTTGTTATTGGCTGCTGAAAAAGGCATTGCTCGTAAAGAGTTTATTCTACATTATCAACCAAAGGTAAATTTAATGGATCACCAGTTGATTGGCGTTGAAGCCTTAATACGCTGGAATCACCCTACTTTGGGTTTACTTTACCCTGGTCACTTTTCAGAGGCATTAGAGCACCCACACATTGGTATATTAATTGGTGAATGGGTACTTGCTGAAGCCTTAAAACAACATAAAATTTGGACTAGAAATCATCTTTCTATGAGTGTAAACATCTCTCCAGCTCATTTACTTAGTGAAGGCTTTGTTGAAAACCTCAGAGAGTTACTCATCAGCACTAATAATATAAAACCAAAAACCCTCGAATTAGAAATTTTAGAGAGCACCACCATTGGAAACGTTGAACAGGCAGTCGACGTTCTCAATGGCTGTAGAAATTTAGGGGTAAGTATTGCGTTAGACGACTTTGGTACAGGTTACGCCTCTTTGAGTTACTTAAAAAAATTACCTTTAGATACATTAAAAATAGATCAAAGCTTTGTTAAAAAGCTCCTATCAGACCATGAAGACAAGTCCATCGTTACCTGTATCGTGGCGCTAAGTAAAGCATTTGGGTTTAACCTAATAGCAGAGGGGATCGAGTCGCAAGAGCTCGAAAAAGTACTTATAGATATGGGTTGCTATCATGGGCAAGGCTATTATATTGCCAAACCAATGTCTGCAGATAACATGAACTTATGGATAAAAAATATGACATCAACTAAGCACTGAATCCAAATAATATCCCTCTATTTGGATTGCCAGTGGTATACATAAATAGGCGTTTGGTAAAAATCTTTAAGCTTGATAACGTTAGTTGGTTTACATGAAGGTAAAGCGAAGGTATTACTCACAATAGTGATTTTATTATTAACTTTTTCATGCTTTAACTTATCTTCAAGCGCTACCATACCACCAGGAAACAAGTAACATACCAAAGTAGACGCAGAACTAAGATCGGCATTTTTGAAGTCTTTACGATAGAGGGTAAGATTACCTAAACCCAAACTATATTTAAAAAGCACTGAAACCATCCAAGGAAACCACGATAACTCATAGCCAATAACATGTTTATTAGGATAATTTTTAGCAACCGCTATAACGAGCGTCCCCCAACCTGAACCCAAATCAATTAATACGTCCTTTTCATTCATGCTTACTTGAGCAAGCATGGCTTGGCGCGCTTTGCTTGAACTCATCATCGGTGAAATTCCCGTTTTTAGAGTACTCCAAACAATAGATAAAGCGATTAGAAGAACTAAAAAGAACAGTACTATAGCAATAAAGTCCATACTAACTAACACCTGATAACGGTTGAATATTGATGATTTCACCTGAGCTATTTCGCTTTTACATAATAAAACTAGTGAAACCATTACATAGCGTGCCATTTGTGTAAATTTATTTTATATTTAATACCTGTTTAAAATAAAACCACAAAAAAAGCGCCATTTGGCGCTTTTTAAATTAGTAGTAAGGTACTAGTGCTTACGCCCTACGCCGTTGCGCACCATGTCTTGTCCGCTTTGGAAGATCTCTTCGGTAATTTCACGTGCTAATAAAAGTTGTTGCTTGTCATCAAACACGGCTACAAAACGGCTGCCGTCAGCATTGTTAGTTGCCATACCCACGCCTGCTACGCCGGTTAAACCTAGGCCGCCGTTTTCAACTTGCAGTAAAAAACTTTCAAGTTCAGCGAGTGTATCGATTGCAGTTAGTTTGTTTTCCATTATGGTTACTCTGTGTTGCTCGCCATAGCGAGTCTGTAAATAATATGCAGTTATTTTACAGATCATAGTGGCAAACTTAAACCATCAAACATTAACCTTTATGCATTCCACGAATAGGGTAATTATTATCAGGGTTTTTAATCCAAGTTATACCTCGCAATAAAGTAGACAGATCTGGTCTTACAAATGGATTATTTGAGATATCAACAACTTGTACTGTACCGTGTTCATTCACTACATACACAGCAGGCTCAGCAAATAAATGGTCTGTTTCTTGAGCGTTGCGAGGTTGAGAAACATACAGCCCTAACGCATTCATTTGTTCAGGCTTTAATTCAAACGCAATGGGGTAACTCACTGATAACTTCTCTTTATGTGTTAACAACTGCGCTTCGCTGTCGGCCGATACAGCAATTAAAGAAACTCCAATGTCTTGTAATGACTGTTTAATTTCTTCTAACTGATTTAGATACTGCGTACACATAGGACAATGCTGGCCACGATACACAACCACCATTTGCCAAGCAGCGTCTTGCTGGACACGCCCTAACTCTACTTCGTTACTATTTAGTACAGGGCAATTAATCTTTGGGAAACGACTCCCCGGAAGAAGTTTATTTGTATACTGTGATGCATTAGTCATTGTGTTTCCTCTCAAAAGTGTGTACTTATATGTGCTTTAAAGCGCGCTAAGTCAGTATCTATATCGGCGTTTTTCATAACATCAAAACAAGCAATGGTAGGCATTGCTGTCATACCAAAAAACTTAAAGTTCATATGCATTGGGAACATTAAGTCGTCAACACTTTTACCATTAAAAAATTCTTCTGAATTGTTAAATGACTCCTCTGGTGCGTTAAATGTGAGTGACATCATATATTTAGTATCTTTAAGTGTGCCACCTGTGCCATAACCGCTTTTTGGGTCGTCCTGGTGACGACCATCGCCATTACACATGGCGCCACCCATACCGGCTGTATACACCTCGTCCATATATCTTTTAAACGAAAATGGCACGCCCATCCAGTTAATAGGTGATTGCAGTAAGACAACGTCAGCCCATTTATGAAGTGCTAATTGTGCCTCTACATCAATACTATCTGTCATAGTTACGGTTTTAACTTCATGGCCTTTTTCTATCAGTATCGATGATGCTACATCAACTAGGGTGGCATTTAATTTGCCCTCTGAAAAAGAATAATATTGGTGTGCATTTATAATGAGTACCTTGCTCATGTGATCTCTCCAAAAATAGTACAAAAATTGGTCTTTACTTTAATGTGGTATATAATAGTTACCTGAAGAATAGATTCAATTAGTATACTTTTAGTAACCACCCTATTTTAGAGGTTAAATTTTGGAAAGCTCTATAGAAACAGATAGTAAGGGAAGAAAAAAAGTTTTAAATGCCTGCTTAGAACCTTGTGCTATTGAAAAAGGAATGCGCTTAATTGGCGGGAAGTGGACAAGCTCTATTATTTATCACTTAAAAGATGAACCTGTTCGCTTTAATGATCTAACTCGAATGTTAGGTGGAGCGAGCAAAAAAATGATAGATCAACGTTTAAAAGAGTTAGAGGCCAATAAGATGGTTTTAAGGACGGTGATCAGCACTAGACCTATTGCTGTCACCTACGAGCTCACTGAGTTTGGGCGCTCTGCACTAGGAATTCTTCACGATCTTAGGGTTTGGTCTGAGTCTAATATTTTAGACTAATTACAAAATAAAAACCCCGCAGATGCGGGGTTTTATGTATTAACTTTGCTTCATTGTGCCTTGTTGCTCAAGGCGGGTATGCCAGCTGAATGCCTCTTCTAAAATATGAGGCGTATGACCGCCACGAACACATGCACGCTCGTAGTAGTCAAGCATGGCGTTGCGATAATCTGGGTGTACACAGTGCTTAATGACTTCAATTGCACGTTCGCGTGGTGCTAAACCACGTAAATCAGCAAGGCCTTGCTCGGTTACTAAAATATCAACATCGTGCTCGGTATGATCAACATGGCTTACCATAGGCACAACACTTGAAATAGCGCCACCTTTGGCAATTGATTTAGTTACAAACACCGATACATGCGCATTACGTGCAAAGTCGCCTGAACCACCAATACCGTTCATCATTTTAGTACCACATACATGAGTTGAGTTAACGTTGCCATATATATCAAACTCAAGTGCCGTGTTAATTGCAATAATACCTAAACGACGCACAATTTCAGGGTGATTCGACATTTCTTGTGGACGAAGTATTAGCTTATCACGATACTTTTCAAGGTTATTAAATACTTGTGAGTTACAACGCTCTGATAAAATAATTGAACACCCTGATGCAAAATTAAGTTTACCCGCATCAATTAAATCAAAGGTAGAATCTTGTAGTACCTCTGAATACATAGTGAGGTCTTTAAAATCAGAGTCTAATAAACCCATCATTACTGCGTTGGCAATGTTACCTATACCGGCTTGTAATGGGCCTAGGTTTTCAGGCATACGCTGTTGTGCTACTTCTTCTTTAAAAAAGTTAACTAAGTGACGTGCAATAGAGGCTGTGTCTGCATCTGGGTCGGTAACAGTTGAAAATGAGTCACTTTGATTGGTAAATACAATACCCACAATTTTAACCGGATCAATTGGAATTGCAGTACTACCAATGCGGTCATCTACTTTCACTAGCGGCACTGGCGTACGTGTAGGACGATAAGATGGAATATAAATGTCGTGCAGCCCTTCAAGCTCTGGCTGGTGTAACATATTAATTTCTACAATTACCTGTTTAGCAAAAATAGCAAAGCTGGCTGAATTGCCCACTGACGTTGTAGGTACTATGTGGCCTTCTTCAGTAATAGCTACGGCTTCAATGACCGCTACATCAGGCATCGTTAACTGATGATTACGGAGCTGTTCAACGGTTTCAGATAAATGCTGGTCAATAAACATGACCTCACCGTTGTTAATCGCTTTACGTAATGTGCTGTCTACTTGAAATGGCATACGACGCGCTAACGCACCTGATTCAGTTAGTAGCTTATCTAAGTCGTTTCCTAATGACGCGCCCGTCATTAGGTTAATTTTCATTGGGTTTTCACGCACTCGCTCTGCAAGCGCACGTGGTACAGCTTTCGCTTCACCGGCACGAGTAAAACCACTCATACCCACGGTCATGCCGTCTTTAATAAATAAACTGGCCTGCTCTGCAGACATCACTTTGTTGTGTAAGTCGCTACGACGAATTCGTTCTAATTGCATTTGGAACCCCTTAAACCCCATTTTTATTTGGCGCTATTCTAAGTATTTCCTTATGCTTCGTAAGCTAGACCTAAGTCTCATTTACGCATTGTTGATATAAAAACATCGCGAAGCGTTTTAATTTTGTACACTTTATTACTTAACTTATTGGTGATAATAAGGTTAAAATACTAAAAAACGCATACAACTATTTAACTCACTGAGTTTAGAAATAAACAAAACTAATTAGAATCAACCATTTAAAATTTCAATCAGGAAGGTTGAAATTTTTAATTGTATAAAAATTTAGCCGCGCTATGCGGAGCTTACAAAATAACAAACTGTTCATTCATTGGGCAGTAACCTTGTGAGGAATAAAATCCACAATTTAGGTATTAAGGAAAATACATGGATTTGTCTGACGAAGAAATTAACTTTTTATCTGGCTTATTTGAACCTAGTCAAAGTACTGCATTATCCACTGAAACAAAGCTTACAGTGCAAACATCGATTCCAGATGGTATTGCGCATTTACTTGGGCAAGCTAAATTAACCTTATTAGCAGAAGTAGCCCACTACCAACTGTGGTTTCCACTTCAATTTAAAACCGATGAATTAGGCCATTTCAGTACTGTATTAGAAGCCCCCGAGGTGATTGATACTAAAGGTATTCAGCGCAGCTGGCGGTTGAGCGAATTAAATATCCAAAGCCAAGGTTTTTGCATTGAATCTATATCTAGCACAGGGATATTTTTAAAACCCACATCAGTACACAGTGAACTTGATGAGTTGCAGAATATGCAATTTATTTTACCCAACGAAGCGGCGATATCATTAGATATAGAACCGGTTAGGCAGAGTAAGTGTGGCATAGCAGCAAAAATTAAACACATTCACCATGGTAAAGAGCAGCTAAGAGCGTATTTATTTGAAGTTCATAAACGTCAATTTTCAAGCTTATACCAGCTAGAGCACAAACAACAAAAATTAGAATTATCAAACTAAAAAAGCCACACAATGTGGCTTTTTAAAATTAGCTAACTAAAGTGATTTTTACTTTAAACGCTTCGCTACATCAGCTACACGTTCGCCGTATAAACGAGCAGTTTCTAAATCGCCTGATGGAATAGCAGATTCATCTGCATCAGTAGGTGATTGCACTAATACGCCAACTGAACCGCCTAAGTTATTGATGTCTTGACGAGTTGATTCCAGTTTATTGGCTGGTGGTAACCCTAGGCTTACCCAAATTCCACCATGTTGCGAAGCCAATGTTTGCATACTAATTAGAGTGACTTGTTTATCGCCATTTAGGCTGCCGCTATTAGTAAACCCGCCAAATACTTTGTCTTTCCACCCCATGGTAAACCATACTTTAGAGGTAGCATCAACAAACTTTTTAAACTGCCAAGGATATGAGCCCATATAGGTAGGTGCACCAAAAATAATGGCGTCTGCATTGTTTAATACATCCCAATCGGTGTCTTTTATGTCGCCATTCTCATCGATTGCAATAAGCTGAGCGTTTGCTCCATCAGCTACAAATTCAGCCACTTTTTTGGTATGGCCATATCCCGAAAAATAAATAACCGCTACTTTACTCATGAACCTTCCTTTTGTTGTGATTTAATAAACACGCTTGTAACTATAGTATGGCCGCTTAATCTAAAATCAACTAAGCAGCGTGTTTAATTAAATGAGTTTGTGTGACATTAAATTAAAAGGTACTCACTGCAATTTCTAAATTACTCACTGCACAGCCATACTGCGCAGCACTAATACGGTAATATCCAGACTCAGGCGTGGCAGATAAACTAATAATAAACTCATCTTGCTGGCCAACAGCCGTTTGTTCTTGGCTAAGGCACATGGCTTGCGTTAAAGAGCGTAATTTGGCCTGCGTTAAAATGCTGCCAAAACGCTGAACTGGTAAAGGCGGTATTTTAATTGCTGGCAATGCTTGGCTAATACTGCGCTGACTTAAGGTAAAATCGTTATTTTTAATATCAATCACACTGCCCACAGGCCAATAAGAGTAACTATAGGTTTTAGTTTTAGCCTGAGCTTGCCCTGTTGATTTAACCATCACTACACCATTTTTGCCAATTACAGTCATTAAATTGCCAGCTTCAGATTTAATCACCACTAGAGCGGTGGTTTCGTCTACACCAAAACCGAATGTCGGCTGATCTTGGTTTGCGCTTAAGTCGTCGAGCAAAGTGCCTAGTCTTAATGTACGGTTTCGCTCGCTAAAGTGTGTATCGAGTACACCGTAACTAAATGTGCCTAAACCCCCAAAGCGGTTGTAAGTTAAACTATCGCTGTTTGAGCGTTCACTTGGGGCATCAATGGCTTGTGCGCCTTCTTTCAATGCCGACAAGCTAGTGCCATTGGTGATCATCACCACATTCCCGGCGTGGGCTTGCCCACCACTTTGCACCGCGGTACCTGCACTTGTTCCAACAATAACAGGGCGAGACTGTAATGCTTTTGTCCAAGGGTAAGGCTGGTTATTTTCATCAAATAATACTTTTCGAGTTAGGCTTTGATCGCCACCATTAAACATCACACCGGTACTGTTTTTTATTAGCTCTACTAAAGCGTCGATGCCTTTTTTACACAATTGATATTCAGCTTGTGTGCGATCAGGGTAAATATGTTCGCGTTGATATAGCCCCATTTCGGAGTGCCTAAGCGTGGTTAAATCATCACACTTGTTGGTGGTTATTGCTTTAGCAAGCGCAGGGGTTAATGCAAGCCATTGCGAATTTACATTAGGGAAGCTTAGTAATCCTTCGTAAAAATCAGCAGATTCATAAGGGTCTCTGCTTGAGGCGGTAATGGCCAGTATACTCGGGTTGGAGTTATTAACTTTTAAACTACCCGATATAAACTGCAAAATCTCTGTCGCTGCCGATTCGCTATTAAGCGCAGTATTTACCCGCTCTTTTAGCCGTGTGTTGTCGCTTTTTATTTGAGCTACTTCAAGCATATCTATTACAAAATTGTATTCTTGATCCGATAAACTATTGAGCTGTTTGCTATCAACATCGCGCCACAACCATAACAGTTCTTTTTTCGATAATGTGGGCGATGACTTAGCCTGCATTGTTGCTAAATTTTTAATAGTGTTATTTTTAGCTTGGCTATTTTTACTGGGCCATTGTTGCTTTATTTGGCTAATTTTAGTGTGAGAGAGCGCAAATACATTATGCGTTTTACCCGAGATCTGAGTATTTTTTTCACAGTTTTTAGAGCTTAAACTGGCGCATGTTGTGAGAGCTCCCCCCACTAAAACAAGAGTTTGATTAGACTCTTTTGCGCCTAACTGTAGCGAAAAAGCAATTAAAATTGAGTAAAAAGCGGTTATTATTCGCGATTTAACTAACCGCTTGTTTGGTAAATATATTCGTTCCATTATGTTACACTCATGTAAAAAATTATAAGAAATAACTTGCGAGAGCGTCTCTCACTTGCTATAAAAAAAAGGAACTTTAAAACGCGAGTAAGCTAGCACCCATTTGCTAGCTTTGTCAAAAACCTTTTTGGAACGAGAATTATGTTTAAAAAAGCAACACTGCTTACAACATATTTCTACTCACCACACTACCTTTCGGAGTGGTTTGACGAGTAGCCCACCACCTCACTAATTTCTGTGAGGGGCTCAGCGTGTCATTTCACCATTGCCCTGTCTAAAAAACCATAATAATTAAAGCCTTAAGAAATATTAAACCTATTTCTGCGCGCTTAAAAAAGACAAAAGGTACTACAATGTTTCGTCAACTAACTATTGCGGCCACAGTAAGCGCTTTACTGAGCCCTGTCACTTGTGTGTATGCACAAGAAACTCAAACTAATACCAACATTGAACGAGTAGAAGTAACAGGATCTCGCTTAAAAGGCGTTGATCTGGAAGGCACTATTCCACTAACCGTGCTAGACCAAGATGCAATCAAACGCTCTGGCGCTAATACTATTCATGAATTACTCAAAGATTTATCTGTTTTTAAAGGCGGAAGTGGCACATTTTCAACCTCTGAAAGTGGCGGTACGTCTACCTCAACACCAGCGGGTCAATCAGCAGCGAGCTTAAGAGGCATGGGGCCATCAGCAACGCTTACATTAATAAATGGGCGAAGAGTTGCGCCTAGCTCATTTGCTGCAGGCACTGAAAACTTTGTAGATGTTAATTCTATTCCACTTGCGGCCATTGAACGTATTGATATTTTAGCCACCGGTGCATCAGCCGTTTATGGTGCCGATGCTGTAGCGGGTGTTATTAACTATATTTTAAAAGATGATTTTGAAGGCGCTGAAATCAACACTTCGTTTGCCGATAGCTTTGATCAACATGACGAAAGTAAAAAACAATTAAACTTAGTGTATGGTTCAAAAATAGGCGAGAGTAACTTAACGGTATTTGCAGATATATATGACCGTAACGCTTTTAAAGCGACCGATCGTAATTACACGGCCTCTCCCTCTTTAGTGAATGGTTACTCATATTTACCTAAGCTGGAGAACTCACCTAATATTTATTATTTCAGCAGCCGAGATGGTAACGAACTTCCATCACCAAACTGCAAAACCGAGTTAGTTACTACTGAACTTGATGAACAAATTTGTGCTTACTACCCAAATCAAGATGATTACCTAGATACCCCATTTGAAAGCCTTTCAACTGGCTTTATGTTTAATAGTGAGCTTGGTGGTCTACAATGGCATACTGATTTTTTTTACAGTCAGACCAAGGCAAAAGCGTATTCATCGCCCTCACCTATTAACCAAATTAATGACGACGACGGCCCGTATGTTTTAGAAGACGCCTTATTTATTTACAATAATGCCGATGGAAGTAATGATTTATTAGATCAACTCTACATTGACCCATTTGATACCCAAAGTGGCCGAGAAGTATATGGCTTTGCGTTTGATGCGCGCTTTAATGCCCCAAGAACGGTGGAAGTAGAAACGAAAAACTTTCGCTTGGTAAGCAGTCTAAGTGGTGAAATTGGTGATTGGGGTTGGGAATCTGGTGTTACTCTTTCTCGCTCACGCTCAGAGCAAGAAGCGATTGCAGGGGTATATAATCGTTACCAGTTTCATGGCGCGATTACAGGCGAGCTATGTTCAGACGGTACGCTGGCAAGTTATGACGGTACTGACTTAAACTGTGCATCGGGAGAGTTGCTACCTTTTTACAACCCTTTCCTTCAAGGCGACGCCGCTAATGATGCCGTTTTGGCAACAGCGCAAGCTCGCCCAACACGCAGTGGAGAAAGTACTGTTTACGGCTGGGATGCTAACTTTAATGGTGAACTATTTACCTTTAACGACCTACCAGCCTATGCCTCATTTGGGGTAGAAGCACGCCGTGAAGAGCTAAGCGACATTCCTTCGCTTAATTCACAAGCTCAAGCAGATAAAGACTATCTTGTTGATGTATTTGGCTTTGGCTCTAGTTTATCAGAAGCCGATCGCACTCAATATGCCGCCTTTGCTGAATTAAGTATTTCACTGAGTGAGCAAATAGAGCTACAAGCAGCGGGTCGATACGATCATTACGATGATTTTGGTGGCACCTTTAATCCTAAAATAGGTTTGAGCTATCGCCCGACTGATTCGTTAGTTGTTCGTGGTTCATGGTCAACCTCGTTTAGAGCACCATCATTAACTCAAGCTGGCGTTAAATTAAGAACCACGCAATCTACTTTTGACTGTGGTGCCAACCAAGCTGTAGCCGATTTATACTGTATGGGTGATGGCACCCAAGTGAGTGTTAATTCGTTAGAATTAGGTAACCCTAATCTAAATGCAGAAGAATCTGAGGCTATCAGTGTTGGTTTTGCATGGAGTCCATCGGCTAATACTAATTTAACCATTGATTATTGGCAGTTTGATCATGAAGAAGTAATCGATACCAACATGACCGCAGTGCTCGACCGCGCCATAACTGATGCATCACTTCGTCACTGTGGCATTGTGCCACCGGGCGAGCAAGGCATATCGTACGATGAAGCATTATGTGATGTCACCGACACCAGTGGTTTAAACATAGAGCAAGACGGCGCTAATTTAACTGAAATTTTAAGCAGTTATATAGATGAATTTAACCCACGTGATGACGAGCTATTTTTACCGTTGTTTCGCGATCATGCTATCCCACTTGAAAACACTGGTACACAAACATTAGCAGGCATAGACTTTAAGTTTGACCATAGGTTTGTTTTATCAAGCGGCGATTTGACCTTTGCGTTTGACGGCACTCATTCCCTTGAGTTTGAACGTAATAAACCGGGGTCTGACTCGTTAGAGAAGTTGGTAGGAACTTATCGTTATCCTGAAAATATTGCGCGTATGTCAATAGATTGGGAAGCGCAAAATTACTACCTTAACTTAGGTGCAAACTACACCAGCAGCTACGAAGATGATATAGAAGGCCTGCGTGGTCGTGAAATTGATGAGCTAGATTCGCTTGGCGTATTAGACTCAAAAGGTGAGCATCAGGTTGATGACTGGCTCGTTTGGGATTTATCAGCGGGTTTTTATGTTAATAAATCGCTGACTTTGCGCGCGCGCATCAATAATATTTTTGATAAAGAGCCACCCACTCTTTATGGCTCAAGCCGTGGCTTTGATTCAATTAATCATAATGCCCTAGGTGCTAATTATAAATTAAGTATTAGCTACCGCTTTTAACCGCTTAGCCGCAAAGCAAACGCTTTGCGGCCTTCCTTTTATTAAAGTGAAATTATGAAACAAAAACAATTTTCTATGCCAGATGCAAGCATCATTTTGCTGTGTGTGGCAGTGGTTGCCTATATGGCCACGGTATTTATTACCCCTGGGGTATTTAATGCAGAATCTGGTAGCCACACTGTGCAGCTTTCACAATATCAAGCCGTTAACGACCAACAATCACCACCTGTTTTTGCACAAGGTGGCGACATTGGTTTAGCAAATGTATTGTTTGAAGGCTTAGTGTCGGGTGATAAATATGGTGCAGCTATTGGCGTAATGGCGTTTATGTTAATCACTGGCGGTGCCTTTGGCATTATTATGAAAACCGGCGCGATTAATAACGGCATTATGGCACTTATTAATAAAACCAAGCGGGTTGAATGGCTGTTTATTCCCTTACTGTTTTTACTATTTTCGTTAGGCGGCGCGGTATTTGGTATGGGCGAAGAGGCTATTGCATTTTGTATTGTGCTGCTCCCTATTATGCAACAACTTGGCTACGACGCTAAAGTCACTGTACTTACAACTTACGTGGCCACGCAAATAGGCTTTGCCACCTCATGGATGAACCCTTTTAGCATTGCTATAGCGCAATCGATAGCTGAAATTCCAGTGTTTTCTGGTGCGGGCTTTCGTATGCTAGCTTGGGCTTGTTTTACGCTTGTAGGCCTTGTGTTTACTATGCGCTATGCAAAACGGATAAAAACACAATCCCAAAAAACGGGTGATCAGCCAACGATTAAACTCAGCCTAGCCGATGCACTCACATTATTAGTGTTTGTATTGGGCATAGCTTGGGTCGTATGGGGGGTGATGGCGCGCCAATATTATATTCCTGAGCTTGCTGCACAGTTTTTTTGTATTGGCCTTATCAGTGCAATAATTGCCATCGTGTTTAAAAAGCTAACCGCGAATGAGTGCGCGGATGCGTTTAAACACGGTGCACAAGAATTATTGCCAGCGGCGTTATTAGTCGCACTGGCTAAAGGCATTGTATTACTATTAGGGGGTAGTGATTTAACCACTCCCTCGACCCTCAACACCCTGCTTTATTACTGTGCAAGCAGCATAGCCAGTGTGCCAGATTACATTGCAGCTTGGGGAATGCTGGTGTTTCAAAGTGTATTTAACTTTTTTGTTTCATCGGGTTCAGGCCAAGCTGCCATCACTATGCCGCTGATGTCTCCACTTGGCGATTTGCTCAATGTATCAAGGCAAATTGTAGTATTGGCCTTTCAATTAGGTGATGGATTAACCAACATTTTAATTCCCACCTCAGCTAGTTTAATTGGTTGTTTAGGGGTCGTGAAATTAGATTGGGGAGAATGGGCTGCGTTTATTTGGCGCTTTGCTCTAGCACTTTTTGTATTAGCAAGCGGCTTTATATTTCTTGCTTACTTTATTAATTATCAATAAAAAGAATTTGTTATGTTAACTTTAATTCAAGGTGCAAACGTTTATGCACCTACCTACCTAGGCACACAAGATGTTTTAATTGGCGGTGGTAAAATCATTGCTATTGACGAAAATATAATCCTCGACAGCAGTGTACTCGTCAAACGAATTGACGGTAAAAATAAGCTTGTTACGCCGGGGTTTGTTGACTCGTTAGTGCATATTACCGGTGGCGGTGGCGAAGCAGGATTTGCCAGCCGCACCCCTGAAATGAACCTAACCGATGCAACCCTATCGGGCACTACCACAGTGGTGGGCGCACTGGGTACCGACTCAAGCTCACGTACGCTTACCAATTTGGTTGCCAAAGCAAAAGGCCTAAAAGAGCAAGGGCTGAATGTATTTTGCCATACCGGTTCGTATCATTTACCCGCTAAAACTCTTACTCACTCAATCACTGACGACATCATGTATATAGAGGAGTTTATAGGTGTTGGCGAAGTGGCTATTTCTGATCATCGCAGTAGCCAACCTACGGTCCAGCAATTAGCAGAATTGGCAGCCGAGGCCAAAGTAGCCGGTATGCTCAGTGGTAAAAAAGGCACCGTGAGTATTCATGTCGGCCCTGTCGATAGTCACTTAAGTATTTTGCATCAGGTGGCTCAGCAAAGTGATATTAAGCTTAAACAGTTTTATCCTACGCATATGAACCGCAATAAAGCACTTCTTGATGCCGGTATTCACTTTTGTGATCAGGGCGGTACTATCGACTTTACCACCAGCACCACCGACTACGATTTAGCCCATGGTGAATATGCAGCAGCCCATGCCCTTGCCTACTGCTTAGAACAAGGCGTAGCACCAAATCAACTCACTATGAGCTCAGATGGCCATGCTAGTTTACCTATTTTTGATAAAGACTTTAATTTATTAGGGCTTGAGGTGGGCAAAGAGGCATCACTACTGAGTTCGTTTCAGCAAGCAGTCAAAGAATACAACGTCCCTATAGAGCACGCTTTAATGAGCATAACAAGTAACCCTGCCGATATTTTAGGACTTGATAAAGGCCGCCTTAAAACAGCGAGCGACGCGGATGTTGTGCTTCTCGATAAAGAGACCTTAACCCCTGAGTATGTATGGGCTAACGGCATATTAATGGTGCAAAACCGCCACGCGGTTATAAAAGGAGTGTTTGAATAAACTAGAACAGCTCAAATGCTGCTGAAATATTTCAGCAGCATTTAACGCCAAAAAATTCGTTACCCTAGTTTGAAATTTTAATCCGAAAAGGTCGCTAGAACATAGTTATTAAATTCAACTACCTTTCATTGTAGCTGAGTTTTTTGTCATAAAAACAAGACCATTTTCATTTATACATTCAGCATACACCTGAGCACTCATGGGTTTAGAAAAGTAATAACCTTGAAACTCTTTACATCCCATTTCGGACATTATTAAGACCTGTTCTTCGGTTTCTACTCCCTCGGCTACACACTTGATATTGAGTTCATCACACATCACATGCATAGCTTTAACTAAGCTTTTCTGGCGTGTAGAGCGTGTAACCTGACTTATTAAAGAGCGATCCAATTTAAGTTTATCAATAGGGTAATCAGCAAGGCGTGCAATATTTGAGTAGCCAACACCAAAGTCATCCACAGTAATAGAGAACCCCCAATCTTGCAAAGTTTGCATAAGTTTTAGAGAGTGGGCTTGGTTAGCCTCAAGTGATGTTTCGGTAAGCTCTAATTCTATTTGATTCGGTTTTACATTAAAATCCGCCAAATATTTCACCAATTTTGACATAAAGTCAGCTTGGCTAAAATCGAGCAAAGATATGTTTATTGCTATAGGTAAAAGTGGCAAACCAACTTTATTCCATTGGGCAATTTGAGCGCAGACTTTTTGAATAATTAAATCCGTTAATCTACTAATCATTCTGTACTCTTCTGCAATAGGAATAAAGACAGTTGGCGATATATTACCAAGCACAGAGCTATGCCAACGAGCTAATGCTTCAAGCCCAATACATTCACCTTTTGCATTCACTTTAGGTTGATAATGTACTGACAGATCATTTTGTTGCAAAGCTTCATCAAGTAACATGGAAATTTCATACTTTTCCATAAAAGCCTGTGATTGTTTTTGGTTGTAACCACTAAAAGGCAAGTTATAGTCTGCGAGCTTGAGCGCCTCACACGCATTACTAAGAACAATAGCACTATCGTCACCGTGCTCAGGACACTTAGCAAAACCAAATAAAAATGATTGTTGGTAATTAGTACCAAATACATCATAAGTTTGATCTAAAGTGCTTTTAATTTGTATTAATAACTTGTTTTGCTGTTCACTTGAGCTTGAACCAACAATAAAGCAAAGTTTACTACCTTCTATATACGCACAAAGCAAGGGCCCTTCAGGCATTGCTTTTAAGCGCTTATAAGCAGTAATTAGCAATGATTGGGAGTCAGCCTTGTTAAGTTTTAAATTTAAATATTCACTATTTGCGCTTTGTGTGACTATGATATAAAAGCCTTTTTGATATTTAGACGTTAACCTATCGCATTGCATCTCAAACCACTCTCGATTAGGCAATTTCGTCTGCGAGTCTCTAAACCTTAGACGTTTGTTCTCTTGCTCCATCATAGACAAGTTTTGTTTAATTAACTGCTCTTGCGTGCAATCATAAAAGTCATACACTCGGTAATTTGTACTCATTGCTATTTGCTGATAATTACTCTTATAGTAGCGACTCTTATATTCTATGATTTGATTTTTTATATTTAACTCTTTGCTATTAAGTGCAGGGAATAATCCATTAATTCTTACAGCCTTTTCTTTCAAGCTGTTTTTTAATCCGAACATTTCAATAGCATGTTGATTTAAATCTGTAATTACTAAATTTTCGTCGACAATAATTTTAGCTTTATTAGATTCAGTAAATAAGGTGCGATAAAGCTCGTTTTTATCTTTAAGGAAGCTATTAGCATTTAACATGGTTTTGTTTAAACGTTTGGCAGCAACAATTGTTCGCGCAGTAGCCAGTGGAATACAAATATTAAAAAATAAAAATATCAGGCCTGTAATATATAAGTCAGCTTCTGGTAATTGGCTTGATATTCCTGAATAGCCAGATAAATCAACATTATTAATAATCATGTAAAAAGGTATGATGTTTAAAATACCGTAGGCCAAAGCCGTTCTGTAACCGAGTAGCATAAGAGCAATGATGGGACATGAATACATAAACATAGAACCAATCTTTGCAAGCTCTAAGTCAGTTAAAAATAAATTCATTGATAAACTACCGGCAACGATAGTTAATAAAAGTGCGTTTGCACTAAATGTGTAAAATCGCTTACTTGCTAATAAAAGACTAAAAGCAATAGTGAAAAAACTAATAGTAATAACTGCAATGTAAATTAGGTTGAATTCAATTGCGCGGGTGTATGTATAACAAACTACCAAAAAACAGAGCAAAGTAACGAGAGTTAAAATTATCCGCAGTGCACTCACCCGCCAGTGTGCGACTTCATCATGGGCAGTATGATGATCGTTAAGTAAGAAGTACTTATGGAGAAAGTGCATAATAAACAACAATTAATACATGTCATTCAATTAAACATTGATAAGTTGTCAAAATCAATTAAATAAGTCTAATAACTAATCCAATTGAAGTGACTCTCAAAGTTAGTCTAACATATGGTAACTATCCAATATGCTCACTTTCATAAACCGGGGTTACCCAATATTTAACGGTGTGTACTTACAAACAGGGCTTAGCGCCGTTTTTAGTATGGCAAGTTCAGATAATAAAATATGCACCTCAAATTGATAAAAACTACGATACCCTTCTACTTGCTCGGCAATATCAAACTCGTTATGCTCTTTACTATAGCCTTGAATTTTTTTTAAGGTAAAGCCGGTAATGAAGCCTATGCCTATTAATATATCAACCACGTCATCTTTTATGTTTGTAGGTGCATTTAGGGTAAAAAGTAACTGTTCAGCCATGTTTTTTCTCCAACCAGCCATAAAAGATAGGTAATAAATAAAGTGTTGTAATAGTTGAGGTAATTAACCCGCCAATAACCACGATAGCTAATGGTTTTTAAATTTCAGCTCCTGGCCCTGTTGCAAACACCAGCGGCAATAAACCAAACATGGCAATTGTCGCGGTCATTGCTACAGGGCGTAGCCGCCTACTTGCACCATCTAAAATGTACTGTGTTACATTTACAGCAAAGCCGGTGTAGAGGGCAGACATGAGTTTGCCGCACAGTTTTTAAAAGACTTTATGCAACAAAGGCACTATGCGCATTCAAGCTCAGCCATTAACTAATGCAGTGACTATCGCATATACTTGCGCGCTATTTTAGTCAGCGTTAAGCTAACGCTTTATTTTCGTCATTATGGTCTATGTGCTCTATAGCCCGCAGAGATAATTCAACGTAAAGGTTTAATATGAATAACAGTAGTTACCCAATTGGTACGCCTGGTGAGAAGTGGAACAACAATAATAAAATCCAATGGCTTGAGGCACAAAAAATTAAGCGAAGCTATCAACAAGAAGTCGTAACATTAATTGATGAACTTAAAAGCACTCTAGAAGTACAGCAATACGGTGAGCTTAATTATGCCGCAGGTAGCTACCCTTTGTACGCGTTAAAAACCACTAATTTTGATACAAACAAAGCCACTGTTTTAATTACTGGCGGCGTACATGGCTACGAGACCAGTGGTGTTCATGGCGCTTTAAGATTCGCTAAAACATTGGCAAATAAGTACGCTGAGCACTTTAATATTGTAATTACCCCCTGTATTAGCCCATGGGGTTATGAAACGATTAATCGTTGGAACCCAGATGCGGTAGACCCTAACCGCTCTTTTTATCAGGGCAGTCCAGCACAAGAATCAGCGGCAGTGATGAACTATGTGCAATCTTTAAATACTGATTTAATCGCGCATATCGATTTACATGAAACAACAGATTCGGATAACAGTGAATTTAGACCTGCACTTGCAGCACGCGAAGGCAAAGTAAACACCAACTGGAACATTCCTGATGGCTTTTATTTAGTGGCTGATAGCAACAAACCAGAGCCTGCTTTTCAAAAAGCAATTATTGAACATGTTGAAAAAGTAACGCATATTGCACCTAGCGATGAAAATCAGCAATTAATTGGTGTACCACAAGCGCAATTTGGGGTAATTAATTACGCGGCCCGTGATTTAGGCCTATGCATGGGATTTTCTGAAGCTGCATATGTCACCACCACTGAAGTATATCCAGACAGTGCAACGGCTAACCCTGAAGAGTGTATATTAGCGCAAGTTGCTGCAATTTCAGGTGCCTTAGACTACATTATTAATAAGTGACCAATGCAGTAAATAATCAATAAAAGGGGCGGCTATTGAAATTTGAAAATAACTACGGCAGTTATAGCTTGCGCGTTGAAGGTAATATAGTTATTGGGCAGTTTAAAGGTAACTTAAACCCTCAGTTATTAAATCATTTTAAAGCCGCTTTATTAAATAGCATTGAACCATTTAAACATTTGTCTTGGGGTTATATTAGCCACTCTCCAGAAGTGATTGCTGCTACCCCCGATGCTGAAAAAAACATGATAGATGTAAGCCAAACAATGGGGATTAATAACTGTTTGATCAGTGCGTTTGTCCTCACCTCGCCTATTGCTATAAGGCAATTGCAGCGGATTATGCACAGCTCTGGCCGTGATGCTCATTTACAAGAGTGCTTGTTTGATGATTTTCAAAGCGCCAAAAAATTTGTAATTAAGCAGCTAGCCCTAGCCGAGTCAGGTTGTTAACTGGCTAGGACTCATACTTTATTAATTTTTATAAAACTGGCTGTCTTTGGTAATAGTAATTTCAGGATCCTCTTGCGAAGTAATCACAAAACTCAGCTTGCTCACTTTGCGTGCTAAATCGTAGCCGTCTGCAGTCACCGTTACCGGCACACTTTTCATCAGCCCAGGCTCTACTAATATTGCATTTGGGCTTTGCAATGTAGCCCCCTCTAAACCGCTAATTGAAATTGAATAATGCAGCGGTTGCTGAGTTTTATTGATAATAGTGAGCGTGTAAGGGTTTTCAACTAAGCCTTCGTAATTTACCCGGTACAATGCGTTTCTATCTCTAAGTACTGAGGCTTCTATAGGGGTACGTTGTAACATCCATGCAAACATAGATAAAATTAATAGCGCAGTTAACGCCCCATAGCCTACAAGTTTAAGCCTAAATGGATTCGTTTTTTGCCCTGCCATTTGCTTTTCACTGGCGTATTTAATTAAGCCTTTTTCGTAGCCAAACTTATCCATGGTGTCGTCACAAGCGTCAATACATAAACCACAGTTAATACATTCATATTGCAAGCCATTGCGAATATCAATCCCTGCAGGGCATACTTCCACACATAAGTTACAGTCTACGCAATCACCTAAATTAAGCGCTTTAGGATCAGCTTTGCGTTTACGTGGGCCGCGATTTTCACCCCGTTCGCTATCGTAAGTAACCACCAGCGTATCTTTATCAAACATAACCGATTGAAAGCGCGAATACGGACAAGCCACAGTACACATTTTTTCACGCAAAAAGCCCGCATTTCCATAAGTACAAAACGCAAATAAAAATACCCAAAAACAGGTGATCCCAGACCACTCTAAATTTAACATTTCGAGGTACAAGGTTTTAGCGGGGATAAAATACGCTAAAAATGAGGTCGCCGTGAGCACCGAAATAACCAGCCAAGCACTGTGCTTAGTGATTTTTTTTCGCCATTTGGAAATATCCCAAGGGCTCTTATCAAGCTTAATACGCTGGTTACGCGTACCCTCTATACGTTGCTCAACCCAAGAAAACATTAACATCCAAATGGTTTGTGGGCAGGTATAACCACACCATACTCTGCCAAGCCAGTTGGTAACAAAAAATAGGGCAAACGCTCCCACCATAAACAGCATGGCTAAAATCATAAAGTCTTGAGGGAGCAAGGTAAGGCCAAAAATAGTAAATTTTTGGGTGGCCACATCCAATAAAACCGCTTGCTGGCCGTTATATTGAACCCACGGAATGGCAATAAAACTCAGCATTAACAACCAGCCTAAATTGCGACGTATACGTTGAAAAAAACCTTTTTGCTCGCGTATATAAATTGGCCCCTCTTCTTTATAGGGCTTTATGATCATGTCTTCTTCTTTAATATCAAACTTCATGCTACTTACTTCATAGTGACGGGTACTAAACAAGTATTTGCAACTTTCAGACCACACTGAAAGTTAAACTAAAGCATTGATATTAAATGATTTTAAAAATAAAACCGAACTATAATATCGCGATATTTAGCGGTTATCGCGATATATCACGAGTTAACTCTGACGACGCAGTCCTAACTTTTGCATTTTTGAGCGTAAGGTGCTCTCTGGTAAGCCCAACTTATTTGCCGCGCCTTGTTCACCTGCAATTTTCCAATTACACAGTGCTAATACGCTGCTTATATGCTGTTTTTGTGCTTCATCAAGTGTAAGCGTTGGGTTTATGGCGTTATCATCGTCCGCTGTAAGCGACTGACTTAACTGTAATGTAGAGTGTTTAGATAAAATAGCTTCTCGTTCGAGTACATTTTGTAGCTCTCTAATGTTACCTGGCCAGTCATAGGCTTGTAATTGCCTGATCGCTTTTTTACTTAACCCTTGTAATTGCTTACCTAAGCGCTTGTTTATTTGTGCAATTAAGTTTTGACACAAGTAAGGAATGTCTTCTTTTCGTTCTTTAAGTGCAGGCACGTGAATAGGAAACACATTTAAACGGTAATATAAGTCCATTCTGAATTGACCTGCTTGTACCATTTCCCACAAGTTACGGTTGGTTGCAGCAATGATGCGAATATCAACCTTTAGGGTTTGACTACCGCCAACGCGTTCAAATTCACGCTCTTGTAATACCCTTAATAGCTTACTTTGGGACTCTAACGGCAGCTCTGCGACTTCATCTAAAAATAAGGTGCCGTGATCGGCAAGTTCAAAACGTCCTTTACGACGCTCGTTAGCGCCAGTAAACGAGCCCCTTTCATGTCCAAAAAGTTCTGACTCTAATAAACTTGGAGTGAATGCCGCACAATTTACTTTTATAAATGCTTGTTCGTTGCGTTTACTGAGACGGTGTAAGTTACGCGCTACCAACTCTTTGCCAGTGCCATTTTCACCAAGAATGAGTACGGTGCTGTCGGTTTCACTCACTAACTGTATTTGATCTAACATGCGTTGGAATACAGCGCTGTGGCCAACCAGTCCTGAATCTTGCCAATCCTCATTAAGCTCGGCAATAAGGTAATCGTTCTCATCTTTTAGCTGCTCGCTTAGATGCTTTACTTGAGCTAACGCTTCGTGCAACTGGGTTTGGGTTTGCTGTTGTGCTGATATATCGCGAAATACTGCCACAGCACCAATAAGCTGGTTATTTTTATAAACGGGAGTGGAGGTGTACTCAACGGCAAAGGCACTACCATCTTTGCGCCAAAATACTTCGTTTTTTACTTCGCGGCGTTTGCCATCAAACATAGTGCAATAAATTTGGCACTCATCGGCAGGGTAAGGGGTGCCATCGGCATGACTATGATGATGATATTGATGTATTTTTTTTCCTAATAATTCATCGGCCGTCCACCCAGTCATTCGCTCTGCAGCTGGGTTTACAAATACCGCATTACCGGACAAATCAAATCCATATATGCCCTCACCCACCGCATTGAGCAATAAGGTAGGATCGTTTAAAAAGTTTTTTATCATAATACAACCTCGCGAAATATCGCGAGCATTATGCCAATTTTACCCTGCTTTAGCACTTAATAATGGCTAAATAACGCCTTAATATTTATTTTGGCGTCTAAACGCGCTGCAATTAAATATAAGCCAGCTAATTTACGGTGAATAAACAATGCATCCACAGGTGGAGTATGCCACTGCTGCGACTGTGCACTTAATTGCATTCCAGCATCTTTGATGTTGCTAGCAAGTTCACTGTTTTTAAAATCAAACTCACCATTATAGCGAAGTGGCTCGCAAGCCATTAAAAATAAATCAATTACTCTTTCTTTATAGTCATCTTTTAGAGCGTCTTTAAAATAGCCAATAGCAGTGGCAGCATTGAGCACGCCTTCACGATCATTATTACTGCCAGCTTTAAACAGGGCTAAATAGGCATCACTTAGGGTAGCTGTAATTTCTCGGGTGGCACCAAAATCAAATAACACAATTTTTTGTGACTCTGGTTGGTAATGAAAATTAGCAAAGTTGGGGTCGGTTTGAATTAACTTAAACTCAAACATTTCTTTAAAGAACAGATCAATTAGTTGCTCTGCAACAAAGCATCGCTCAGCAGCCGGTAAATCACAAATACTTTCTATGGGTTTGGCGTCAACAAACTCCATTGTAAGTACCTGTGCAGTACTGTGCTCTACATACACACTAGGCACTTTAAAGTTGGTGTTAGTCGATAATAAGTTTTTATAGCGTGCTAAATACTGTGCTTCTAGGGTGTAATCAGCCTCAGCTAGTAACTGCGCTTTCGCTTCTTCAACTAAGGGTTTTATATCCAATTCTTTAGGTAATAATCGCGATAAAGTAAGTAAAGTGATCACATTATCTACGTCGCTTACCACACTTTTAGAAATACCTGGATATTGAATTTTAACCGCTAATTGATCACCATTTTCTATATAAGCTAAATGAACCTGCCCAATTGATGCAGCTGCAAACGGCCTTAGTTCAATATGAGAAAAACGCGATAACCAGTCATCCCCCCATTGCTCTTTTAGCACGCTCACTAATTGCTTATGTGGCATTGGGTTGGCATCGGCACGCAACAAAGACAGTAACTGCGCAAGCTCGGGAGTTAATAAGTCGCCAGCATCCATTGAAAGTAACTGCCCAAGCTTCATTGCCGCACCGCGAAGGTGCGACAGCTGAGTGGCTAAGTTTTCAATATTTTTCGGCTGGAGTAATAAGCTTTTATTATCCCAGCCTTTACCACTAAGCGCACTTTTGGCACCACCTACTAACATATTTGTGGCAACACCTGTGGCTAATGAGCCTAACTTTGCAAATCGTGAAAGTCGAGAGGTGGGAACGGATCGCTCATTAGCCATAATTAACCTAATCTATTAATAATAAGGTCAATTAATACGTTTTATTACGCTTATTAGATCTAAATTATAACCGAGGTACTAGCTTAATCGCGCCTTCGACTACTTTTAAATCTAAGGGTAAATTACTTAACAGTGCCATTTTAGGGTCGTTCATATTTAACTTATAAACAGGGTTAACCGCTAAAAATGCATTCATGACATCCATCGCCTCATTATCCAGCACTTCTAAATTACCTTTAAAACCCCCTGCATCGATACTTGAATCGCGTAACTTAACATTACGTAAAAATACGGCTTTTTTCTCGCTATCATAAAAAGGCGTGCCTTGTATTTGTAACTTTAAACGCACAGGATACTTTAATGCAAAGGCATTAATCTCGGCGCTCGAATCAGCACCTAATAAAACATAATCACTGTTGTCGGGACCAATATTAACGCTTAAATCATTTACATCAAACTGCACAGGTAAGCCCATCAGGCTAACTTTTTCACTTAGTTTAGGTAACTCTTTATTTAGTAACGACTCAACCTCTGAATTTGTAAATGAATAAACTGAAATACCCTGAGTGCTGTTACAGGCAGTTAAAAATAATAGTGAAATAAAAACAAAAATTTTCATACAAAACCCTATTCATTAATCGTATCGGCAGTAAGTAGCCATAATAAAAAACCGCTTTAATAGCGGTTTTTTTATTTTAGTTGATAAAAGTTAATTTACAGCAAAAATAACTTTTAACCTTGCTAGTGTGTCAGTTTTGACTGAACCTTCGCTGAGTGCAATTAATTGCTTTAAATAATAGTTTAAATCAGCGTGGTCTCCACGGTGCTTGTCATCTAGCATTGCCACTTGCTCAACCATTCTTTGCGCTGAGTCATGCGAACTCACGTTGGCTAGTATTTCCATACGCGTTAGCAACTGCTCGATACTTAATGACGTTTTTACCACACCAGTATACTGACTTGGCACTGGTTCATTATTCTCAAGCGCAACAAATAATGCGTTTAAGTTAGCTTGTTCGTTTTTGGCGGCTAATCCGGTTAGCTTTTCATCTATAGCTGACAATAAAGCGGATACTTTAGGCGTTAACGATTTAAATGGCATATACCCTTTAACTTTGGTTTGCAGATCAAGTAATTGGGCTTTACCTTCAACACTATTTAAAGCCGCTTCGAGCTCATTTAGTTCGGCTGTTGCTAGCTTATCTGATTCACCTTGCTCGCGTTTTTGCTGCTCAAACTCTTCGCTGCGTTTAGTGAATGTTGCATCATTAAACTCACGGAATTTTTGCCATAGTGCATTCTCAGCTTTTAAGCCTGCAAACCCTATACTCTGCCATTGTTGCTGTAACTGCTTTAACTGCTGACACGCCTCTGCTAGGTTTTCACTTTGAGATAGCTGTTGCGCTTGCTCAACGAGCTCATTTTTAAGTGCGGCATTGCCTTTATGAAACGCATTAAGTGAAGATACAACTAGCTGCTGTTCTGCCTTATAACGCTCGTTTAAAATTCGGTATGTTTTAGGATCAACTTTACCTACACTACGCCATGCTTTTTGTAATCGGTTGTAGTGGCTTTCAAATTGTTTCCAATCTAAATCAGCACCCTTTGTCGCTTGTAAATGCAATGCATGCATTTGCGCTATTAGTTGCTCACGCTCTACTTTAGCCGCTTCACGCTGGATTTCTTGCTCTGCGAAATAACTACGACAAGGTGCGAACAATAGCTCAATTTTTTCATCAAACTCATTACCTTGCTGCTTTTCTTGCTCTGTATCAAGGCGCCCTAGTTCATTCCAACGCTTACGCAATACTTTAACTTGATCAGCACGCTGTTGTGGATCGTTACAAGGCTCATCAACTAACAGTGTTACTTCTTCTAAAAGTGCAGTGCGTTTAGGGGCCGCTGCATACTTTTGCCAATCTTTAGCATCAGCTAGCTGCGCTTCTAGGTCAGCTTTTAAGTTAACCAACGGCTGTTGGTATTTCTCAGTTAGCGCATTAAATAGCTCTTCGAAGCCTTTAAATACACCAAATGCAACATTAAAACGCCCTTCTTCAATTAAACGTTTAACATCGCGCGCTTTTCTCTTAGCTTGGCTTTGGGTTTTTTCTAGCGGCTTAGTGAGTTCGCTCATTGCGGCTAAAAACTGCTTCTTGTGGCTGTTAAGCTGAGCTTTGAATGACGCTTGTAAATCAGTACTAAGTACATTTAGCTGACTACGTGCAGTTTTAAATGTGTCATTGAACGCTGTTAACTGTTGATCGTAATCGCTAAGTTGCTCTGCAGGTTTTATTTCACTAAGCGCATTGTAGGCAATTTTATATTCTTTAATCGCCGTAGTTAGCTCAGGTAACTTAGCAACTTGTGAGAATAGCTGCTCAAGCTTATTAATCACTTGTTTTGATTGCTGATCAGCCACCAGTTGCGTTTTATCTAGCGTGTCTTTCGCTTGCGCTACTTTGGCATTTAGCCAATCTTGCTGAATTTGCTCTGGCGTTTCTAATCCTAACTGTAATGCATTCTCAATTTCTTCACTTAATGCTTCTAACGTAGCTAACGCTAACACTTGGCGCTGTTGTTGCGCTAAACGTTGCTGCTCTACTTCGTGCTGCGCTTTCAATGTGGCAATGTGAACATCAAGCTTATCGGTAATTGAAATATATTTAGCATCAAGGGTTTTTACATGTTCTTCGTTTAGCCATTTTAACTCTAGTGCTTGCCACTGTGCCATAAGTTCGGCGGCTTGTGGGTCAACAATAGCGTAGTCGTGTTTATCACGCAGTGCATTAAGCTTGGCTAAAATAACACGGGTAGCATTTTCAACTTGCGCTGGCATTTCAAGCGCTAAACGCTCGTTTTCAAGATGGCTTTCAAGGGCCGTTTTAGCTTCACCTTGAGCATGCTTTAACAAAGCTTTAGTTAACTGCTGTGTAATGACTAAGTCAACTAACTGCTTTTGCAGCTCTTCATTGGCTTCTTTAAAGGCTTTTTCAATCAGTTTAGGGTTTGCTAGGCGTTTTAATAACTTTACTCTTACTTGTAACTCTTTTTCTGCAAATGCCAGTTTTTCAAGGGTTTTAACCGGTGCAAAACGTTCAATGTACTCATTTTTAATCTGCGCCGATAAGCTACTTTCACTGTTTAATACAGCAGACGATATTTGCTGCTCAGCTACATCTTTTAATGCCTGATCTTGCTTGTAAGCTTTCCACCAAAGCGGTAAATCGTTTACTTTTTGCAGTGCTTTACGGCGAATTTCAGCCGATGAGTCTTCAAGCGCTAAGGTACTTAAAATTGTTACGTCGCGTGCTACATCAAGTTTTTCAATCGCATCTAAACGAACTTGTTGCTTCGGGTGTTTCCATTTTGGTGTAAAAAGGTGTTTAAAGATCATTTTCACTGAACCTAGCTATTTCGTTATCTGATTTAAATTCTTTTTGTAGTTGCGCTTTGGTTTTTTGGATCATTTCTCCATCTGCACCAATGGTAAACTGCTCGTTTGATTGTGCAACTTTTGCTTGATACAACATCACAAGTTGCACTGTTTGTTGTTTTTGTTCATCTGATAAAGGTGTGCCATCTGGCCACTTTCCTGTTGATGCACCATATTGCAGACGCTCAAATAATTCTGGAGTAATATTCTGTACTAGGTTGTCAATATTCATGTCATTTTTTCTTTTTCAGAGTCACTAAAATAATACGGTTAATAAGGTACCAAATACAGCCAATGCCTATGGCTGAGGTATACGCATACCACTGAAGTGTTTTTTCTTGAGGTTGTAGGAAGTACAAACAAAAGAAGCCACCTAAAAATAAGATCAGCGCTAAAAAGGAGTGGTTCATAAACATTTGCTGCTTTTTAATTCGCTGCTCACGTTGAAGTTGTTGAACTTGCTCGGCATTTAATTCAGCAACGTTACTTTGGCAATGTGGACACTGCGGATGTTTATCTGAAATTGATTTTGCACATTTGGGGCAACGAATAATCGCCATACATCTCTCTCCATACTACGCATAAAAAAAGCGCCTTTCGGCGCTTTTCATTGTACTTGTTTTATTGCTCTTTGTCTTTTTTGAATTTAACCCAATAGTTCATATTAGGTTATTAAGGTCTGTTTATTCAGCGTCTTTTGATTGCTTTTCAAGACGCTTTTCCCAGAAGGTAGCATTTTTAATCCCTAATTTAACGGGATCAAACGTAATTTTTCCACCTTTTTTCTTCTGGTCTTCATAATCACTCAAACATGTTAAAGCCGGTTTAGCGACAAAGAAAATAGCTAATATGCCCAATATGTTTATCCACGCCATTAAGCCAACGCCTATGTCGCCAATAGTCCATATATAACCTGAGCTGTTAACCATGCCGTAAGCTACCATAAACATAATGACAAGTTTTACAGCTACAAGCGGAATACTTCCTTTAAAGTAGCGGTTTAGGTACGCAATATTCGTCTCAGCAATGAAGTAGTAAGCCAGTATGGTAGTAAAAGCAAAGAAAAATAAGGCGATGCCTACAAACGCTTCCCCAAAGCCACCAAATACACTAAACAACGCCATTTGGGTGAACGCTGCTGAGCCCACTTCAGTTGCTGCATCAACGTTTTGTACAATGAATTGACCCGCAGGTAATTCACCAACAATGTTGTATTGCTGCGTTATTAAAATCATTAATGCCGTTGCTGTACATACAAAAAGTGTATCAACATAAACAGAAAAAGCTTGCACTAAACCTTGCTGTGCAGGGTGATCAACCTCTGCCGCCGCAGCAGCATGAGGGCCTGTACCTTGACCCGCCTCATTTGAGTATATTCCACGCTTAACACCCCAGCCAATTGCGGCACCAAAACCTGCTTGAGCTGTAAATGCATCACCAATGATGAGCGAGAAAATACCTGGTATTTTGTCTAAGTTTATAAATACCACAATTAAGGCCAGTACGATGTAACCAAGCGCCATAAATGGCACAACAATTTGCGTAAAGTTAGCAATGCGCTTTATACCACCAAAAATAATAAACGCTAAAACAATAAGAATAATAGCCAACGCAACGAGTTTAAAGCTGCCTACGTCACCAAAACTTGTAGAGACCATAGTGCCATCACCAAATACTTGAGTGAATGCATTACCTACAGCGTTTGCTTGTACGCCTGGTAAGAAAACCCCACAGGCTATAATTGCCGATACAGCAAATAAAACAGCCAGCCACTTTTGCCCCAAGCAACGGTCAAAATAATAGGCTGGACCACCGCGGTATTGGCCGTCTTCTTCTAATTTATAAATTTGACCTAATGTGGATTCTGCGTATGCAGTGCTTGCACCTAAAAAAGCAACAACCCACATCCAAAAAATAGCGCCCGGGCCACCAAAACCAATTGCGGCTGCAACACCGGCAATATTACCAACCCCTACTCGGCCAGATAACGAGACCGCAAGGGCTTGAAAAGACGAGATCCCTTTCTCAGAAGTGTTAGGGCTAAATAATAGCTTACACATTTCTTTAAAATGTCTAACTTGAGCAAATCGAGTTAGCACTGAGTAAAATAAGCCTGCGCCAAGGCATAAATAGATGAGTGCATTACTCCAAACAACATCATTAACGGCGCTTACAAAAGCTTCCATGAACATCCTCACAGTTATATTTATTATTATTAATTACCATACTCTGCTATTCAGAATACCTGTCATAAGCTTTACGAAATAAGGGGTTAATCTTTTCCGTCTTTCTTATTGTTTAATTTATATTAACTTAAGTGCCCAACCTTGTTAACAGTTAATTTTCAAAACAACTCACTATAGACTTGTCGATGACGTTTTACGCAGTGCAGGTTGATATAGACTATGCGGTTTTAAATCTGCCGAGAAGGTGTATTGGAATGTTTTGGTGCTGTGGTGGGTAAATGAATTTTATTTTCTGGTACGGCCGGTTTAGCTTAAAATAAAAAGGGCATCAAAATTATTGATACCCTTTAAAACAAGCGTTTTATCTTAAGTTGTCTACAACATTAACAATGGCTGCTAAAGTGTCTTGACCAAATTGATATGAACGACGATCTGACCAGCCGTAATCTGGATCTGGTAAGTCATTATTATCTTTAAATGGCATTTCAACGGTGTAAGTTAGTGCTTTAAATTCTTCAGCGGTCGCTGATGAGCCTACTGTTAAATTAGCTTGACCTGGTTCGTCTTTATCGTAGCCATGCGTATCTTGAAACTCTGGAGTAATAGTTAAAAGCGCGGCTTTAAAGCTGTCTTCAAGGCCTTTTAGGCGTGCATCATAGCTTGGTATGCCTTCACTACCGGCAACAAAGTTATATGGAATGGCTTCATCCCCGTGAATGTCTAGGTGCATGTCTAAGCCTGCTTCGCGCATTTTATTAAGCACCAAGTAAACTTCAGGGCTGTTTTCCATGCTTGGCGTTTGCCATTCACGATTTAAGTTAACCCCTTTAGCATTGGTACGTAAGTGACCACGTGCACTACCATCTGGATTCATATTTGGTACTACATAGAATACCGCTTTTGATAGTAAGGCTGCAGCATGTGGGTCTTCATCGTCAAGTAGCTTGTGTAATAAGCCTTCTACAAACCACTCTGCCATAGTTTCACCTGGGTGTTGGCGAGCCGTAACCCAAATGACTTTTTTATCTGCACTTGGCTGGCCAATCTTAAGCACGCTCATATCACGCCCATCGAGGGTTTGACCTAGTGTTTCTAGTTGGCAAATTTCTTGGCTTTGTGCCCATGATAATAAATCTAAATGACGGTCGTAGCTATATGGAGCGAAATAGGCGAAGTAAACGCTGCTGCACTCAGGCTCAAGCTCAAATGTTAGTGTGCCATTTTCATACGAAGACGGTACACGAAACCATGTTTGACGGTCGTATGAGGCAACGGCTTGGTAGTCTACCCAACCATCTGGGTATGCAGACTTATCAAGATTATTAATATTTAACTGATGTAATTGATAAGGCGTTGTTTCAAGACGAAAGTGAAACCACTGATAAAACTCAGACTGATGATCTTTATTAATTTCTAACTGAATATTTAACGGATCGGTGGCTTTAATAACTTTAATATTACCACTGTCAAAATTGCTACTGATTTTCATTACAACAAACCTATTAGTTAACTGTGTGTCTTGACCAAAGGATTTAGCCAAGAGGTAAGTACGTATTAATGCACTTTAAACGGTTATTACTACGTACTCAATTTAATAAAGCGTACCATAACCACTACACTTTAAAAATCTTCAGACCTAAAAAAGCCAGCAAGTGCTGGCTTTTTTTAATTGCTCAAGTGTTTATCGAGGTAAACTTGGGAATGAGACTTCTGCCATATCGCGCATACAGCGAACTACCTGACAGCTATAACCAAACTCATTATCGTACCATACGTAAAGTACAACACGGTTTTCATCAACAATCGTTGCTTGAGAATCAACAACACCTGCGTAACGGCTACCCACTAAATCGGTAGACACGATTTCAGTTGATGCTGTGTAATCGATTTGATCACGTAGGTCTGAGTGAAGTGCTGTTTCACGTAAAAACGCATTAAGTTCTTCAACCGTCGTGCTCTTTTCAAGATTCAAGTTTAAAATAGCTAATGATACGTTTGGTGTAGGTACACGAATTGCGTTACCTGTTAGTTTACCTTCAAGCTCTGGTAATGCTTTAGATACCGCTTTAGCTGCACCTGTTTCAGTGATAACCATGTTAAGTGCCGCAGCACGACCACGACGTTCTGCTTTGTGGTAGTTATCAATTAAGTTTTGGTCATTAGTGTATGAGTGAACTGTTTCAACGTGACCATTCTTAATACCAAACTGATCGTTTAATGCTTTCAATGTTGGCGTTATTGCATTAGTTGTACAGCTTGCAGCACATACAATTTTATCTTCAGGTAAAATATCTTGGTTATTTACACCGTAAACGATATTTTTAATGTTGCCCTTAGCTGGCGCTGTTAATAATACTTTTGCAGCACCTTTAGATTCTAAGTGTTGACCAAGACCAGCTTCATCTTTCCAAATACCAGTGTTATCAACAACAAGTGCGTTTTCGATACCGTAGGCACTGTAATCAACTTCGCTTGGCGAATTAGCGTAGATAACTTGAATGTAGCTACCATTAGCTTTAATAGCATTACGTTCTTTATCAATGGTAATTGAACCATTGAACGGACCGTGGATAGAATCACGACGCAATAAGCTTGCACGTTTTTCTAAATCGCCGTCTTTACCACCACGCACAACAATAGCGCGTAGGTTTAAGTCGGCGTATGGGCCTGACTTTTCAATTAGCAAACGTGCTAATAAGCGGCCGATACGACCAAAGCCGTAAAGTACTACGTCACGTGGCGCTTTAGGCTCAGAATTAACAATTTCAGCTAGCTCGTCTTTAACAAACTCTTCTACTGAACGGCCATTCGCAGCATCTGTGTATAAATAGCTGTATGCTAATTTACCAATATCGATACGGGCAGAATTTAATTCCATTTTGCTGATAGCTTCTAAGAATGGGAAGCTTTCACGTAGGCGAAGTTTAGTTCCTTCAAACTGGGCTACTGATTTATGAGACTTAATAATATCAATAGTGCTTGAGTTTACTAATGGACGGCCGTAAACAGCGATTTCAATACCACGATTACGGTACAATTTACCAATAATTGGTTGCATGCTTTCAGCGTAATCTTGACGTTCTTGCCAGCTACTTGTGTATTCTAACTCGTGAGATGAGGTCATTTTTTTTACCTAATTAAACAATTTTGAACGGATAGCCTAAGAATGTATCGAATTTTGAGAGCAACACATTCCTTCGGGCAGGCCTATTCTAATTTAATCTCATTTTATTCTCTACTGTTAGAGACTAAAGTTTAGGCTAGAATAATATTATATGAGGGTCTGTTGACCTTTGCGGATTAAAATTTGTTCAAACTAGGGGCAGCTTAATCGCGGCGCGAGGTTTGTAACCTAGTGGGCTAAGTCAAAACCGAGCAAAGCTTCCGCGTCCTGCTCACGCCCCTTACCTACATCCATGTAGGCAACAAAGAGTAAATCGCCCTTAGGCAGAACCCTTCGGGCAGCGCCTGTTTGGCATTGATGCTGCGTTATCGCCTATTTATGGGGAATAACCACACCACATAGGCTCTGCCTTGCCTCTATACCAAACAGACTGCTGCAAATTCAACCTTGAAAGGTCAACAGACCCTAATAAATTGAGAGACTCGGATGGCTTTTAAGCGCATAACCCTCACTTTTGCATTGTTGCTTGCAGGGTGTGAAGAATCTTTTACCGTTGAAGATGTTTGTGCGCAATCACCCGCCATATGCAATGACCTTAACCACGATAGCCACTGTAAGGCACTGCGAGAGCGTACTATTTTTTCTCGCTACCGCGAATCCTTACAACCAACCGATGAGAACAAATATCAACTACTCAAAGCGTTTGAGCATTACAACCAATGTATTGGCTTAGCCGCTAATATTCAGCATATAAAACTAAAAGGTAAAACTACCGCCCGTCGACGAGCCTACCTCACCAGTAATAGAGAAATGGCACGTATTTATCAGCAAACACATGCAACCACTCACCCTGGCCTACTCTATTACCATTGGTCAAGAAACAATGATGAAACGGCACTCACCCGGCTACTTGCTCTAGAAAATACCCCCGCGGTGGAAACAAGTGCTGAAATGCAATTTTATTTAGCGTCTTATTACATTAAAGTTGATGAGCAAAAAGCGATTGGTTTTTTATACAACACATTGGCGTTAAATCAAGCTAAGCAAATACCTGATCCAGAAATTTACACCTCTTTAATTAGTCTTTTTTACAAGCACCACCAATATAAGCACGCGTACATTTTTGCCAAAATAGCAGAGCTTTCTGGAATAAAAAATATCGATATATTATTAATTGAGCAGCAATTAATAGCACAAGAAAAGAATTTAGACAGTTTAGATGCTCTCGCCGAGCAAACATTACACCAAATAAACCAAGGAAAATTTATTTCTCCCCGGAAATAATACAACAGATACAAAAAAGGCAGCTTGCGCTGCCTTTTTGTTTATTTTTTGCTTGTGCCTACTTCGACACGGGTCTTTAACTTTTGCCCCGGCCTAAAAGTAACTACGCGACGCGCTGAAATTGGAATATCTTCTCCCGTTTTCGGATTACGTCCCGGTCTTTCTTTCTTATCTCGAAGATCAAAGTTACCAAATCCAGAGAGCTTAATCTGCTCGCCTTTTTCAAGCGCTGAGCGGATTTCTTCAAAAAACGCTTCAACTAAATCTTTGGCATCTTTTTTATTGATCCCGAGCTTTTCAAATAGGTGTTCAGCTATGTCGGCTTTAGTAAGCGCCATATCTAGTCCCTCAACGATGCATTAAACTGTTCGGCCAGTGCGGCCACCACGTTATCAACTACCTGATTGATATCTTTCTCTTCGAGTGTTCTATCAACCGCCTGCAGTGTTAGAGCAATCGCCAAACTCTTATAATTTGGCTCAATACCTTTGCCCTTATACACATCGAATAAGTTTAGGTCAACCAATTGATTTCCGCCAACTTTTCCGATGACGTTTAAAATATCACCAATTTTAACGCTGTCTTGTACTAAAATCGCGATGTCGCGGCGATTTGATGGGAATTTAGACACCCCTACAGCTTGAGGTAAATTTCTTTTTTCTAATGCCGACATTTCAATTTCAAACACAAAAGTAGCATTGTTGATATCTAACGATTTTTGCGCTTGAGGATGTAATGCACCAAAGAAACCTACTTTTTTACCATCAACATAAATAACGGCAGACTGGCCAGGATGAAGACCATCAGATTGCTCAGCTTTAATTTCAAAGCGGCTAACATCGTTGGTAATTGCAAGTAATGCTTCAACATCCCCTTTTAGGTCATAAAAATCAACGTTACGTTTTTCTTCAACCCAATGCTCACCATGAACCAAACCAGTAATAACGCCACCAATAACAGGCACTTGGTATACACCATTTTCAGCATTTACATCACTGATAAACTTAAGGCCGTGTTCAAATAAGCGAATACGAGGTTGTTGGCGGTTTTGGTTATACGCAACAGATGAAAGCAACCCTGGCATTAAACTTACACGCATCGCTGACATTTCAATTGAAATTGGGTGCGGCAATACCAATGCATTACACTCAGGGTGTAAAATAGCTTGCGCTTTAGGGTCAACAAAACTGTAAGTAATGGCTTCTTGATAGCCACGTGTTACTAAGGCATTACGAAAACGGCTCAGGGCAACAGTTGACTCATCATGCGTGGTCATTTTCAGTTTTGCTGTTGGTGCAACATTAGGAATGCTGTTATAACCATATACACGTGCAACTTCTTCAATTAAATCTTCTTCGATACGAATATCAAAACGGTAGCTTGGTACATCAGCACTCCAGCTATCATTGTCAAATTTAACATCAAGTCCTAAACGCGTCAGAATATCGGTTACTTTCGCATCTTCAATATGATGACCAATAACGCGGTCTAAACGTGAACGACGTAAACGTACTTCAGTTACTTTTGGTAACTTATCAGCAGCCACAGCTTCAACAACAGGACCCGCTTCACCACCAACAATTTCAAGCAGTAACGCTGTAGCGCGCTCCATTGCATCATGTTGTAGAGCAAAGTCTACACCACGCTCATAGCGATGAGATGCATCGGTGTGTAAACCGTAGCTACGTGCTTGACCAGCAATGGCAACAGGGTTAAAGAATGCGCTTTCTAACAGAATATCAGCTGTTTTTTCAGTAACGCCAGATTGCTCACCACCAAAAATACCAGCAATGGCTAGCGCTTTATGATGATCGGCAATCACTAATGTCGATTCATTTAACTTTGCAGTGTTACCATCAAGTAAAACTAATTCTTCACCTGCGTTTGCACTACGTACTTTAATTCCACCCTCAATCGCATTTAAATCAAATGCATGCATTGGGTGACCAAGCTCTAATAACACAAAGTTAGTCACATCAACTACCGGGTCGATTGAACGCACACCACTACGGCGTAGCTTTTCAACCATCCCTAGAGGTGTTTCAGCATTAAGGTTAATGCCTTTGATAACACGCCCTAAATAACGAGGACAAGCTTCATCGTTAACCAACTCTATTGATACTTTATCTTCAATTGTCGGTGCTACCGCTGGAATACTTAATGTATTAACATCAATGCTGTTCAGTACGCCAACTTCACGAGCAAGGCCTTTAATACCTAAACAGTCACCACGGTTAGGGGTTAAATCTACATCTATGATGTTGTCATCTAATCCTAAGTATTCGCGTAAATCTGTGCCAATCGGCGCGTCAAGCGGCAATTCCATAATGCCATCGCCCTCTTCGCTAATGCCTAGCTCATCAAACGCACACAACATGCCGTATGATGGTTGACCACGAAGTTTGGCCTTTTTAATTTTAAAATCACCTGGTAATACTGCACCAACAGTGGCAACAGCAACTTTAATACCTTGGCGGCAATTTGGTGCACCACAAACAATATCAAGCAGTTCATCACCACCAACATTAATTTTTGTTACACGTAGTTTATCTGCATCAGGGTGCTGGCCACATTCAACCACCTCACCTACAACAACACCATTAAATTTGGCTGCTGCCGGCTCTACGCCATCTACTTCTAAACCAGCCATTGAAAGCTGTTCCGAAAGAGCTTGCGTATCAATTGCAGGATTTACCCACTCTCTTAACCACTTTTCACTAAATTTCATTTTATTTCTTCACTCTTAACGGAACTGGTTTAGGAATTTTAAGTCGTTTTCGAAAAACGCACGTAAATCGTTTACGCCGTAACGCAACATAGTTAAGCGCTCTACACCCATACCAAAAGCAAAACCGGTGTATTTTTCAGGATCGATACCAACAGACTTAAGTACGTTAGGGTGAACCATGCCACAGCCTAATACTTCTAACCATTTACCATCTTTACCCATTACATCAACTTCAGCTGAGGGCTCTGTAAATGGGAAGAATGAAGGACGGAAACGAATTTCCATATCTTCTTCAAAAAAGTTACGTAAGAAGTCATGTAAAATACCTTTGAGCTCAGTAAAGCTAACGTCCGTATCGACCATTAAACCTTCCACCTGATGGAACATAGGTGTATGTGTTTGGTCGTAGTCATTACGATATACACGCCCTGGTGAAATTATACGAAGCGGCGGCTGCTCTGTTTCCATGGTACGAATTTGCACACCACTAGTTTGAGTACGCAACACCAACTTAGGATTAAAGTAAAAGGTATCGTGGTCGGCGCGAGCAGGATGGTGCTCAGGAATATTTAGGGCATCAAAGTTATGAAAATCATCTTCAACTTCAGGGCCTGATTTAACTTCAAAGCCTAGTTCACCAAAAAAGCTTTCAATACGCTCAATTGTACGTGTTACTGGGTGAAGGCCACCAGAAGGCATAACGCGCCCTGGTAAAGTTACATCGATAGTTTCAGCAGCTAGTTTTTCTTCTAGTGCTTTACTCGCTAAAAGCTCACGCTTGTCATTAATTGCGCTTTGCACATCTTGCTTAGCTTGATTGATTACCTGGCCTGCTTCTTTGCGTTCTTCAGGAGCAATTTTACCCAGTGTTTTAAGTAAGCTGGTGATCTCGCCTTTTTTACCAAGGTAGTTAACCCTGATCTCTTCTAGTTGCGCGATTTCACTGGCACTGGCAACTGCCTCAAGTGCTTGCGCTAATATATTTTCTAAGTTCATTCGATACCTGATCTTTCAAAGAAGGTGATTACAATTTAGTTAGCTAATGATAACTGAAAGCGGGGTCTAGATTCTAGACCTACTACAGCTTTAGCGTTGATTTTATGAAAGGAATAGTTAATTTTCGCTGTGCAGCCATGGATGCGTGATCTAATTTGTCTAATACATCCAATAATGCGCGCATATCACGACTTAAACGGGTTAATAAAAACCGCGCGCATTCGTCACTCAGTTCAAGACCGCGCATGTTAGCCCGCTTTACTAGCGCTTGTGCTTTATCATCATCACTCATGGAGCGAATTTGAAAGGTGGTCCCCCACTTCAAGCGTGATTCTAAATCAGGCAAGCTAATATTAAGCATATTTGGCAGTAAATCAGCAGTTACTACCAGCATTTTATTAGGCTCATTAAAGCGGTTGAAGAAATTAAATAACGCTTTTTCCCATGCATCATTACCCGCCACTAAGTGAACATCATCAATACATAATACATCTAGCGCCTCAAGACCATCTAAAACCATCGGGCCAAAATGTAGAACTTCTCGCATTGATAGCAGCATATTCGATAAGCCACGCTCTTGGGCTTGAATACAGGTGGCGTATAACAAGTGGGATTTACCTGAGTCTCCTAAGCCACACAAATAAGTATACTGAAAAGCTTGAGATAGCTTAGAAAAGCTATCTTTAAGGTGGTTAACCTCTAATGAGTCTTCTCCCCCAAAATAAGAGGCAAATGTTTCATCATCCGGTAAAGTAACCGGTAGCGCCATTTGCATTGGCTCTTGAGTTAGCATTAGTTTTCAACCCATTGATACTCTAGGCTTTGCTTATCAACTATGTGATAAAAAGCACGGGGGTCGACATAATCTTTAAAGGCATTATCAAGACCAAGGGCTTTTTTAAGATCGTTTACAGTGCCGGTATGATCTAGCTTAAATTCAACAGAATCGGGAGTTTTACGTATAATAACCGCTTGGGTGACAACACTTAGGTTGAGTAGACGGCGCTTTGCCAACTCTATATCCACAAAATTACCTGTCCCTTTTAAGGTCAAATTGGCAGTACGTTGCTCATAATACGCATTCGGATCGATCGCATATTCGCCAGCTAAACCTTGCGCTAAATCATCAATCATTTGCGCAACGATTTGCTGTCTATAGCCAATAATTCGGTTAGATTCAAACATTTCATCATTAGTAAAACGCCAATCTAATACCCAATTATCGGAGTTAAACTCTTGATACATTCTAGCAGTAATACTGCGCTCAGCACTGTAACGTTTAGATGCCTCTTCTACTGGTTCAGAAAAGTTCCCCCAAACCTCAGGGACACCAACAAGGCGTCTATCCTGTAAATCAAGCAAAGGCACAACGACAGGTAATCCACGACGGCTTGCCTTATCATAAATGAGCTGCTCTAACTGTGGGTAACTTTCTTGAGTTACTAGCTCTCGTTGCCTGTTATCTTCAATCCCTAACCAGATTGCAACCAGTGGTCGTTGCATTCCCCATAATGGCAAATTAAGCTCTTTGATTAGTGCATCGATTTTTCGTGCTTCAAACTTAACTAATAATTTAAGCTCTCCGGGGATACGCTCATCATATTCAAATTTCAGCATATAATCGGATATATCTTTAGTGCGTTGCTTAGCGACTCGATTTTCATCTGCGCTTTTGTCACCACTCACTTTTACTAATACGTTAAGCAACGCTTTGCGGCTAGCGTCTAAACGAGTATCACGAGATTTATCTTCTACGACCAAAATATCTTGATATAGATCAGTTACTTCAACTGCTGATACAGAAACACAAAAGAAAATGGATAAGGCGCTAATTAATAATCTATACACAGGCAAATCATTCATGGTTTTAAACTGTTTTGATCCTAAATCAAAGCCAGTAACAAAGCAAAATTATATTTTTCTCAGTCACTAACGCCATTAAGCTCGCTTTAATGATCATAAAAAAACCTCAAAGTAAATACCGACTAATTGGAGTCGGTGCGCTACTTAATTACGGCAATCACCTAGAATATTGTCGAGATACTAAACCCACGATACGGTGGTCGGTTTGACGCTGTGCAACTGATAGCTGACGGCTGACGGCTGACGGCTAATATTTTCACTTTTCTGCAGACGTAAAAAAGCCCGACTCTTTCGAATCGGGCTTTCTTGTATTTGGAGCCTGGTAATGACCTACTTTCACATAACAAATGCTACACTATCATCGGCGCTGTTTCGTTTCACTACTGAGTTCGGCATGGGGTCAGGTGGGTCCAAAACGCTATTGTCACCAAGCAAATTTGGTGTCAGTCCGTATCGCTACGCACTAACTAAAATTTGGAATTTCTGATAATAAAAGTTTTCAGTAATCTACTTTAGTCTATTAACTTCTTCGCTTGTTTCACTATCACATAAAACGCGTTTGGCGTTGTATGGTTAAGCCTCACGGGTAATTAGTACAAGTTAGCTTAATGGCTCACACCACTTCCACATCTTGCCTATCAACGTTGTAGTCTTCAACGGCCCTTCAGAGACTTTAAAAGTCTAGTGAGAACTCATCTCGAGGCCTGCTTCGCGCTTAGATGCTTTCAGCGCTTATCAGTTCCGAACGTAGCTACCGGGCAATGCCATTGGCATGACAACCCGAACACCAGCGGTTCGTTCACTCCGGTCCTCTCGTACTAGGAGCAACCCCTCTCAATTCTCAAACGCCCACGGCAGATAGGGACCGAACTGTCTCACGACGTTCTAAACCCAGCTCGCGTACCACTTTAAATGGCGAACAGCCATACCCTTGGGACCGACTTCAGCCCCAGGATGTGATGAGCCGACATCGAGGTGCCAAACACCGCCGTCGATATGAACTCTTGGGCGGTATCAGCCTGTTATCCCCGGAGTACCTTTTATCCGTTGAGCGATGGCCCTTCCATTCAGAACCACCGGATCACTATGACCTACTTTCGTACCTGCTCGACGTGTCTGTCTCGCAGTTAAGCTGGCTTCTACCATTACACTAACCGTACGATGTCCGACCGTACTTAGCCAACCTTCGTGCTCCTCCGTTACTCTTTGGGAGGAGACCGCCCCAGTCAAACTACCCACCAGGCACTGTCCGTAACCCCGATTCAGGGGCCAACGTTAGAACATCAAAACTACAAGGGTGGTATTTCAAGGACGACTCCACAAAAACTAGCGTCTCTGCTTCAAAGTCTCCCACCTATCCTACACATGTAGGTTCAATGTTCAGTGCCAAGCTGTAGTAAAGGTTCACGGGGTCTTTCCGTCTAGCCGCGGGTACACAGCATCTTCACTGCGATTTCAATTTCACTGAGTCTCGGGTGGAGACAGCGTGGCCATGGTTACACCATTCGTGCAGGTCGGAACTTACCCGACAAGGAATTTCGCTACCTTAGGACCGTTATAGTTACGGCCGCCGTTTACCGGGGCTTCGATCAAGAGCTTCTCCGAAGATAACCCCATCAATTAACCTTCCGGCACCGGGCAGGTGTCACACCGTATACGTCATCTTGCGATTTTGCACAGTGCTGTGTTTTTAATAAACAGTCCCAGCCACCTGGTCACTGCGGCTCCAATCAGCTTAGAGAGCAAGTCTCATCACCAATCGGAGCGTACCTTCTCCCGAAGTTACGGTACGATTTTGCCTAGTTCCTTCACCCGAGTTCTCTCAAGCGCCTTAGTATTCTCTACCTGACCACCTGTGTCGGTTTGGGGTACGATTCGGTATAATCTGAAGCTTAGAGGCTTTTCCTGGAAGTATGGCATCAGCAACTTCATCACCGTGGTGACTCGTCTCGTGTCTCAGCCTAACAGCAACCCGGATTTACCTAAGTCACTAGCCTACACACTTTCACATGGACTACCATCGCCATGCTTGCTTAGCCTGCTCCGTCCCCCCATCGCAATTATACCAAGTACGGAAATATTAATCCGTTTCCCATCGACTACGCCTTTCGGCCTCGCCTTAGGGGTCGACTTACCCTACCCTGATTAACATGGGATAGGAACCCTTGGTCTTCCGGCGTGCGGGTTTTTCACCCGCATTATCGTTACTCATGTCAGCATTCGCACTTCTGATACGTCCAGCATACCTCCCGGTACACCTTCAACCGCTTACAGAACGCTCCCCTACCACTCAGAATAAATTCTGAATCCGCAGCTTCGGTGCATAGTTTAGCCCCGTTACATCTTCCGCGCAGACCGACTCGACCAGTGAGCTATTACGCTTTCTTTAAAGGATGGCTGCTTCTAAGCCAACCTCCTGGCTGTCTGGGCCTTTCCACATCGTTTCCCACTTAACTATGACTTTGGGACCTTAGCTGGCGGTCTGGGTTGTTTCCCTCTTCACGACGGACGTTAGCACCCGCCGTGTGTCTCCCGGATATTACTTTACGGTATTCGGAGTTTGCAAAGGGTTGGTAAGTCGGGATGACCCCCTAGCCTTAACAGTGCTCTACCCCCGTAAGTATTCGTCCGAGGCTCTACCTAAATAGATTTCGGGGAGAACCAGCTATCTCCCGGTTTGATTAGCCTTTCACTCCTAACCACAGGTCATCCCCTAACTTTTCAACGTTAGTGGGTTCGGTCCTCCAATTGATGTTACTCAATCTTCAACCTGCCCATGGCTAGATCACCGGGTTTCGGGTCTATACCTTGCAACTATTCGCCCAGTTAAGACTCGGTTTCCCTACGGCTACCCTAATCGGTTAACCTCGCTACAAAATATAAGTCGCTGACCCATTATACAAAAGGTACGCAGTCACCCTCGAGGAGCTCCTACTGCTTGTACGTACACGGTTTCAGGTTCTATTTCACTCCCCTCACAGGGGTTCTTTTCGCCTTTCCCTCACGGTACTGGTTCACTATCGGTCAGTTGGGAGTATTTAGCCTTAGATGATGGTCCACCTATATTCAGTCAAAGTTTCACGTGCTCCGACCTACTCGATTTCACTTAAAATGCGTTTTCATGTACGGGACTATCACCCTGTATCGTGGCACTTTCCAGAGCCTTCCATTAACACATAATAAGCTTAAGGGCTGTTCCGATTTCGCTCGCCGCTACTATCGGAATCTCGGTTGATTTCTTTTCCTACGGGTACTTAGATGTTTCAGTTCTCCGCGTTCGCCTCGTTAACCTATGTATTCAGTTAACGATACCTGCAAGCAGGTGGGTTTCCCCATTCGGAAATCCTAGTCTCAAGTGCTTTTTACTAGCTTGACTAGGCTTATCGCAAGTTAATACGTCCTTCATCGCCTCCAACTGCCAAGGCATCCACCGTGTACGCTTAGTCACTTAACCATACAACCCAAACGGGTCTTTGTTTCGTGACAGTTTAACTTCGCCAGAAGTTAATATTGAATACTAAAGTAGATACCAATTAATCCGAGGATTAAATTGGCACTGAATGATACTGCTATCATTCTTTTTTTACTTTTGAAAACTCTGTACAAATACAATGTATTCATACGAATTTTATTATCAGCTTTTCCAAATTTTTAAAGAGCATATTAATTAGTTAACCCAGAGGGTAAAACTAACTAACAATCATCTGTGTGGACACTACGAACAAATAAGTTCTAAATCGTATAAGGAGGTGATCCAGCCCCAGGTTCCCCTAGGGCTACCTTGTTACGACTTCACCCCAGTCATGAATCACTCCGTGGTAAACGTCCTCCCGAGGGTTAGACTATCTACTTCTGGAGCAACCCACTCCCATGGTGTGACGGGCGGTGTGTACAAGGCCCGGGAACGTATTCACCGCGTCATTCTGATACGCGATTACTAGCGATTCCGACTTCATGGAGTCGAGTTGCAGACTCCAATCCGGACTACGACGCACTTTAAGTGATTCGCTTACCTTCGCAGGTTCGCAGCACTCTGTATGCGCCATTGTAGCACGTGTGTAGCCCTACACGTAAGGGCCATGATGACTTGACGTCGTCCCCACCTTCCTCCGGTTTATCACCGGCAGTCTCCTTAGAGTTCTCAGCATTACCTGCTAGCAACTAAGGATAGGGGTTGCGCTCGTTGCGGGACTTAACCCAACATCTCACAACACGAGCTGACGACAGCCATGCAGCACCTGTATCAGAGTTCCCGAAGGCACCAAACCATCTCTGGTAAGTTCTCTGTATGTCAAGTGTAGGTAAGGTTCTTCGCGTTGCATCGAATTAAACCACATGCTCCACCGCTTGTGCGGGCCCCCGTCAATTCATTTGAGTTTTAACCTTGCGGCCGTACTCCCCAGGCGGTCTACTTAATGCGTTAGCTTTGAAAAACAGAATCGAGGTTCCGAGCTTCTAGTAGACATCGTTTACGGCGTGGACTACCAGGGTATCTAATCCTGTTTGCTCCCCACGCTTTCGTACATGAGCGTCAGTGTTGACCCAGGTGGCTGCCTTCGCCATCGGTATTCCTTCAGATCTCTACGCATTTCACCGCTACACCTGAAATTCTACCACCCTCTATCACACTCTAGTTTGCCAGTTCGAAATGCAGTTCCCAGGTTGAGCCCGGGGCTTTCACATCTCGCTTAACAAACCGCCTGCGTACGCTTTACGCCCAGTAATTCCGATTAACGCTCGCACCCTCCGTATTACCGCGGCTGCTGGCACGGAGTTAGCCGGTGCTTCTTCTGTCAGTAACGTCACAGCTAGCAGGTATTAACTACTAACCTTTCCTCCTGACTGAAAGTGCTTTACAACCCGAAGGCCTTCTTCACACACGCGGCATGGCTGCATCAGGCTTGCGCCCATTGTGCAATATTCCCCACTGCTGCCTCCCGTAGGAGTCTGGGCCGTGTCTCAGTCCCAGTGTGGCTGATCATCCTCTCAAACCAGCTAGGGATCGTCGCCTTGGTGAGCCATTACCTCACCAACTAGCTAATCCCACTTGGGCCAATCTAAAGGCGAGAGCCGAAGCCCCCTTTGGTCCGTAGACATTATGCGGTATTAGCAGTCGTTTCCAACTGTTGTCCCCCACCTCAAGGCATGTTCCCAAGCATTACTCACCCGTCCGCCGCTCGTCAGCAAAGTAGCAAGCTACTTTCTGTTACCGCTCGACTTGCATGTGTTAGGCCTGCCGCCAGCGTTCAATCTGAGCCATGATCAAACTCTTCAATTAAAAAGTTTTTTGTCTTTCGACAGCTCAATGAATTCTGAATTTATTTAATATCTTTCGATATTGAATTGACTGTGCTGCAATTCCTACCTAAGTAGTTATTGCTGTTGGTCACTCAGTTTCAATTGAGACTCTAAATTTGTTTGCCTCACTTAGTAAACCAAGCTTGGCTGTTAGAACTCAATCTGTACGAGTGCCCACACAGATGATTGCTTTATATTGTTAAAGAACGTTGCGATTAAAGCGTTAAACTTTATCTCGCTAGGGCTGCGCATATTACGCTTTCCTATTTTTTTGTCAACACTTAATTTTAAACTTTTTAAAAATCTAAACTCAAGTTTTACTCGACTTACTAATTGACTTGCTTGCCTCGCTAAGCGTTGCCTGCTCTGCCGTCTCAGTGGGGTCGCATTATAGGGCGAATCAATTTTAACGCAAGCGTTTTTAAACGCTTTTTTGCATTTAATTTTTACCCCAAAGATACCCCACCCAGACACACAAGATACCCACAAAACCCTGTGGATAACTCATTTTTTTGCGCTGTTTACTAAACTATTTACCTTGCTTGTGGTAAGTTGCGGCGCATATTTACAACTCGTTCACTAGGCAACACACATGACAGATATAATAAATAGTATAAGTGGTCTCTTATGGGGTCATATTTTAGTGTACTTATTAATAGCCGCTGGGCTATTTTTTACCATACGTCTTGGCTTCATCCAATTTGTGCAATTCCCACACATGATTAAAGTCATGTTTCAAAGTCGCCAAGGGTCAGATGGCGGTATTTCCTCTTTTCAAGCTTTCTGTACTTCTTTAGCCGCCCGTGTTGGTACCGGTAATATGGCAGGTGTTGCAGTCGCACTTTATTTAGGTGGTGCTGGTGCTATTTTTTGGATGTGGTTAATTGCTTTGATCGGTATGGCCACTAGTTTTGCAGAAAGCACATTGGCTCAAGCTTACAAAATACGCGATGAAGAAGGCAACTTCCGTGGTGGCCCTGCTTATTATATGGAGTACGGACTTGGCAAGCGCTGGATGGGCATCGTGTTCTCACTATGTTTAATTTTAGCCTTTGGTTTAGTTTTTAATGCGGTACAGTCAAACTCTATCGCTGCAGCTTTTGAAGTCGCCTTTGGTATTCCTAACTATATAGTAGGTATTGCACTTGTTATTGGTTCAGGCATCATAATATTTGGTGGTCTAAAAACAATTTCACGATTTGCTGAATTAGCAGTGCCATTTATGGCCGCTGCCTACTTAATTGTTGCACTGTATATATGTGCTGTAAATTACACTGAGTTGCCTGATGTGTTTATGCATGTAATTAGAAGTGCCTTTGGTCTTGAACAAGCTGGCGCTGGTGCAATTGGTTATGGTGTAATGCAAGCAATGATCCAAGGGATCAAGCGCGGGTTATTCTCAAACGAAGCGGGTATGGGTAGCGCAGCTAACGCTGCAGCAACTGCAACTCCTAACCCACCTCACCCTGCATCACAAGGTTATGTACAAATGCTAGGTGTATTTGTAGATACCATTATAATTTGTACTGCCACTGCCGCGCTTATTTTATTATCAGAACAGTTAGTACCAGGCTCTGATGTAACGGGTATAGCACTTACACAAGCAGCGCTTGAGGAGCATGTTGGTAGCTGGGGCGCAATATTTGTTGCCGTCGCTATTTTGTTTTTTGCTTTTACATCAATTGTAGCTAACTACTCTTATGCAGAAACGAACTTATTGTTTTTAGAGCATAACCACGCATCTGGCATGCTGATCTTCAGATTATTAGTGTTAGGTATGGTGATGTTTGGTGCCCTTGGTGAATTACCATTAGTGTGGACTCTAGCTGATGTGTCTATGGGCCTAATGGCGATTGTAAACGTAATCGCGCTATTTATGCTCTCAGGAGTTGTGGTATGGCTTGCCAAAGATTACAACGCTCAACGACGTGCTGGAAAGTTACCGACGTTTGATCCAAGTAAAAACAACAAGCTTAATAAAACTATTCCGAAAGGTATTTGGCACAAATAACTTTAAAGAGATTTAAGTTAAAACCCGAAACGGCAATGGCCATTTCGGGTTTTTTTATTGTCTAGTACCAATTCACTTAATTAAGTAACCTATATTGAGCTAGATAAACCTGTTAATGGCAAAGCAAGAATTTCGATGTTTAGTTGTTCTATATGAGAAATTTTTAACTCAACTAGCGTCTGGTTTAGCCCCGTAAAATGATTATGTATTATTGCGGATTGGTATTATATTACTAATAGTAGTACCCACCTAGTGAGACCCAATCAAACACATTAGCATCATCAAGCTTCTCATATCCCTTATAAGCGATTAGTTAAACAGTTTACATCAACGCTCTTAATACATTTTGTGGCATTGTAATGGTGTTAATAGAAATAAGCTTATGCCGACTTTCGCTTATGTATCAAACGAAGCACAGCCACCACTTCCATTTAAGATCCTTGTACCACTGCTTTTATATAAATAGCTTAATATTAGTACTCTATTGTGAGGCATGAAAATCTTATCGATAGCAAAACTTAAATTTAGTATTTTGTTCTAAATGAGAGGTTTTTTCCGTAGCTAGCGTCAGGTTTGAGCTATAAAAATGATCAGTGGTAATATATTCATGGGATAAGCTTTTGAAAAATGTGAGACTTAAAGATCTCAAACAAACGAAATAATTTAGTGTAAGGAATAAGATACTAGTTTCATAATGCGATTTTATAATTAATGGTTTAATCGAAGAATAGTTAAACTAGAATAAACAAGGAAAGTATAAAGTGGTGCCCGAGGCCGGACTTGAACCGGCACGACTTGTTAGTCGAGGGATTTTAAATCCCTTGTGTCTACCAATTCCACCACTCGGGCATCGAGTTTGCTAATTAAAGCGTGTGGAGTAATTATTTGGAGGCGGAACCCGGAGTCGAACCGGGGTAAACGGATTTGCAATCCGGTGCATGGCCACTCTGCCATTCCGCCTAAACATATCAAATAATTTGGAGCGGCACACGAGGCTCGAACTCGTGACCTCGACCTTGGCAAGGTCGCGCTCTACCAACTGAGCTAGTGCCGCATCATATTAATTCTAAATATTTTTTATAAGTTACATATTGGTGTATGCAACCAAACCACAAAGTGGTGCCCGAGGCCGGACTTGAACCGGCACGACTTGTTAGTCGAGGGATTTTAAATCCCTTGTGTCTACCAATTCCACCACTCGGGCATCGAGTTTGCTATTTAAAGCAAGTGGATAAAACTAATATGGAGCGGCACACGAGGCTCGAACTCGTGACCTCGACCTTGGCAAGGTCGCGCTCTACCAACTGAGCTAGTGCCGCATCATATTAATTCTAAATAATTTTTATAAGTTACATATTGGTGTATATAACCAAACCACAAAGTGGTGCCCGAGGCCGGACTTGAACCGGCACGACTTGTTAGTCGAGGGATTTTAAATCCCTTGTGTCTACCAATTCCACCACTCGGGCATCGAGTTTGCTAATTAAAGCGTGTGGAGTGTTGATTGGAGGCGGAACCCGGAGTCGAACCGGGGTAAACGGATTTGCAATCCGGTGCATGGCCACTCTGCCATTCCGCCTCAATACTAGGTTAGCTTTAAGATAAACTGGAGCGGCACACGAGGCTCGAACTCGTGACCTCGACCTTGGCAAGGTCGCGCTCTACCAACTGAGCTAGTGCCGCTTTATGTTTATCTAGGGGGCTATGCCCTCTCAACACGGACGCATTCTACAGAGATTATTAAACGCGTCAACACAAAAAATGCTACTTTTGAACTGTTTGATTATTTTTTATCTAAAATGGTGCGTTATTAGACGTTTACAATCAATTTTTGGTCAATTCTCCCCATGCTGCAACTAAATATTGCACCATAGAACTAAGCGTTAAAAATGTGGCTATATAAAGCAAGCCATAACTTAAATACATCATCCAGCTATCGTACTGCCAAATTAAACCGATAATGGCTAACATTTGAGCTGCGGTTTTTAACTTACCCATATCGGATACAGCTACGTTACCGCGTTTCCCCTGTTCAGCCATCCATTCGCGTAGCGCCGATATAACAATTTCACGGCTAATAATAATAAGCGCGGGAATGGTCATATACAAAGATTGGTAATGCTCAGATAATGCAACCAAGGCAGCACACACCATTACTTTATCAGCAACCGGGTCTAAAAATGCACCAAAAGGCGTTGATTGCTCAAGTTTACGGGCTAAATAGCCATCAAGTATATCTGTGATCGAAGCCAGCCAAAAAATAAAGGCAGCAACAAAGAACGCCCATGAATAAGGCATATAAAATATCACCAAAAAAATGGGGATAAGAAAGAGTCTAAACGTTGTGAGTGTGTTTGGAATATTCCACATAACTACTTGGATATGTCTTTTTTTCTATATTCGCACATAGGGCTAGCCCTTGTCATGCAAATGGTTAAATATCTTCTCAGCCATGTCAGGACTGATCCCAGGAACTTTCTTTAGCTGTTCTATATTAGCAGCTTTTACACCTTGCATGCCCCCTAAATATTTTAATAATGTTTGTCGACGCTTTGAACCTACGCCATCTATTTCCTCTAATAATGACTGAGTGCGTTGTTTTTGCCGCTTATTACGGTGCCCTGCAATTGCAAAACGATGGGATTCATCGCGTATATGCTGGATCAAATGAAGCGCTGGTGCATCAGAATCCATAGGAATTGTTTTACGCCCGCCATCTATAAGCAAGGTTTCAAGACCCGGCTTACGGCTAGTGCCTTTTGCAACACCGACTAATAGCGGCATTTTTGAATGCGGCCAGTTTTCGAAATATTGCTCTGCTCTACCTAATTGACCTTTACCACCATCGATAAAAATAACATCGGGAATTTTCTCCTCATCAACCAACTTGTTGTAACGTTTGTTTAGTGCAAATTCCATAGCGGCGTAATCATCACCACCGGTAATACCGGTCACGTTATAACGACGATACTCTTTATTGTTAGGGCCTTGAGAATCAAATACAACACAACTGGCCACTGTGTTTTCACCCATGGTGTGACTGATATCAAAACATTCCATGCGATTAATATCATCAAGACGCAAAGTAGCCTTTAATTGCGCATAACGCTTATTTATCGAGTCTTGAGTGCTTTGCTTAACCGTAATACTATTTAATGCATTTTTATTCGCTAACTGTAAGTACTGTGCTCGCTCACCACGGGTAACCACTTTAAGCGATACTTTACGTTCACTAATTTGGGTCAAGGCTTCACCTAGTGCATCACTTTCTTCTATTTCAAATGGTAAAATGATTTCTTTAGCAATGCGCCCTGTCGCACCTGGAGCTAAATAATACTGGCCTAAGAAAGAGGTTAAAATTTCTTGCTCTTGTGAGTCTTTAGGCACCTTTGGAAAATAAGTTTTACTACCCAGCACTTTATGATCGCGAATCATTAATAGATGAATCCCATTTAAACCGTTTAAATGGGCAAAGCCGACCACATCCATTTCCGCAAAATTGCCGGAGATAGATTGCTGCTCCTGCATTTTACGCAGCAACATAATTTGGTCGCGAACTTTAGCTGCAAGTTCAAAATTAAGCTGCTCACTGGCTTTTTCCATTTTAGCAATGAGATCGGCTATTACTTCATGAGATTTACCAGTTAAAAACTTGCGGACATAATCAACTTGCTGCGCGTATTCATCTTCAGAGACTTTATTTACACACGGCGCAGAGCAGCGTTTTAATTGATACTGTAAGCAAGGGCGACTACGGGCACGGTAGTAGGCATCTTCGCATTGACGTACCGGAAATATTTTTTGCATTAAGCGTAAGCTTTCTGAAACCGCCCCCGCGCTTGGAAACGGACCAAAATATTCACCTTTTACCTTTCTGCTACCACGATGAAAGGCTAAGCGAGGATGCTTATGATTAGTGAGCAGTATATAAGGGTACGACTTATCATCACGTAACAGAATATTATAACGTGGCTGATATTTTTTAATGAGGTTGTTTTCGAGCAGTAAAGCTTCTGTCTCTGTATTAGTAAGCGTGACTTCAATATTACAAATATTACTTACTAAAACACGGGTTTTACTATCGGTTATATTACTACGAAAGTAACTACTTACCCGCTTTTTTAAACTTTTAGCTTTACCGACATAGATAACTTGGTTGTCATTATCGAGCATGCGATAAACGCCAGGCTCACTCGATAATGTTTTTAAAAACTGGACATGATCAAATTCAGACATATATACCGACTAGTAGGAGATATCTATATCAATCATTTTGTAGCGTATGGCTAAATGAGTAAGCTCTACATCGCCTCCTACGTTAAGCTTTTCAAACATGCGATAGCGATAACTGTTTACTGTTTTAGAACTTAAATTTAAGCGATCAGCAATATCCTGTGCTTTTTCACCTTTGGTGATCATCAGCATAATTTGTAGTTCACGCTCGGATAGGCTTTGAAATGGGTTTTCATCGGTACGCCCGGTTACCTGCGCAAGTGCAATCTGTTGCGCTATTTCTGGAGCAATATAGCGTTGTCCTGCATGCACACAGCGTATAGCGCGAACCATTTCATCAGATCCAGCACCTTTGGTTAAAAAGCCATGAGCACCAATTTGCATGACCTTACTTGGAAATGGGTCTTCGCAATTAACAGTAAGTACAATAATTTTTACATCAGGGCAGTAACGGCAAATCTTTTTAGTTGCCTCAAGCCCACCCATACCAGGCATGTTCATATCCATTAACACTATATTTGGCGCATGCTGACGACAAAACTGCACAGCCTCTTCGCCTGTTTTAGCTTCACCTATTACTTTAAAACCACGTATATCATCAAGAATACGTCTGATCCCTGTGCGCACAAGTTCATGGTCATCAACTAAAAGTACGTTAATCAATGGAACACCCTCACTAGCCTAATAAGATGCAAGTTAACAAATTTAATATTCAACATTAGCATAGATACGACGAAACCATAACTAATATTATGCTTTCGCCATCGGTCTTCATGACCGATATGATTAAAAGCGTATTTACCTATAGCAGGTAAATACGCCCCAATGATTTATGCTGACGCTTTTTCACTAAAACGGTCTACCCATAAAGCAATAATACCATCGCCAGTTACATTACACGCAGTGCCGAAGCTATCTTGCGCTAGGTAAAGTGCAATCATTAGTGCCACCGCACCTTCGTTGAAACCAAGCATGCTAGTTAATAAACCTAACGCCGACATTACTGCACCACCTGGTGCACCTGGCGCTGCAATCATCACTACACCTAACATCATAATGAATGGCAACATAGCCATTAATGAAGGTACTTCCATGCTAGGCGATAAAAACATCACAGCCATAGCACAGGTAACTATTGTAATTGTTGAACCTGATAGATGAATAGTGGCGCATAATGGCACGGTAAAGTTAGCTACATCCTCTTTAACGTTATTTGCTTTACTTGATTGCAAAGATACTGGAATGGTTGCCGCACTCGACATGGTTCCTAATGCAGTAAAGTACGCAGGTAACATATTTTTAATTAGCTCAATAGGATTACGCTTAAGTAATAGGCCTGAGGTAATGTATAAAACACTCAACCATAACCAATGCATCACTAATGCAGCAATAAGTACTACACCAAATGCTTGTAATGTATCAACAACGGTGCCTGCTACGGTCATTTCAGCAAATACACCCGCAATGTAAAACGGTAATGCCGGAATAATTACTTTTGAAAGTAAACCATCAATAATATCGCGCCCCTGATCTGACACAGTTTTTAATGTGTCTAAGCCAAGCTGGCTCATACCAATACCAAATACAAAGGCTGTGACTAAAGCAGTCATTACACCCATTAACGGTGGAATTTCTAAGTCAATGAAGCTACCTACTTCGGTCACGGCTTCAGCTTCAAATGAAATCCCGCCGCTTAAAAACGGAATAACCGCTGTCACTAATAAAAACGCTAAAGTACCAGCTATAATTGTTGAGCCATACGCAAAACCCACCGTTTTCCCCAGCAGGTGCCCTGAGCCTTTTGGAAGCCCGGCAATCCCTGAGGCAATAAAAAATAAAATAATCAGTGGGATTGTAAAACTAATAAGCTGGCCAATAAGCTCTTTTATTGTGTATAAAAGCTCAACGCCAGTTAGGGGAATGTAGAGCCCGACTAAAATACCGGCCACAATACCGGCAATTAATTTTAAGATTAACTTCATGGTGATTACTTTATTGAATTTAGATAGTGTGTTTTTACCATGTTTTGAATAGTTTGTGTCAATAAACTGTTCAACCGCAGTTCATTTGCACAATTAACCAACAAAATATCAGTGAGTAGTATTGATTTGTTTAAATAACGGCTACATAAACAAAGGATAAAGTGCAAAGTTAAAAACGAACAAATGGCTTCAAGCTCGCCGTTTTAATAACTAAAAAATTAACAGATTGAGTTTTTAGTTCAATCCGTTATAAGCGTAATTAATATATGTTATAGCCAAAGCTTACTTTAACTTTTTTTATCTCACAGTAAAGTAGGCTTATAAAGTTAACAGAGCAGCTGTTAACGTGTTGATCAGATTGTACCTAAAGGAACATTATGTCTACTATTTTTGAAGATAACTCACTAAGCATCGGTAACACACCGTTGGTAAAACTTAACCGTGTTACAGGTGGGAATGTATACGCTAAAGTTGAATCACGTAATCCTAGCTTTAGTATCAAATGCCGTATTGGTGCATCAATGATTTGGGAAGCTGAAAAATCAGGTCAACTTACCAAAGATAAAGAGCTTATAGAACCAACATCAGGTAATACCGGTATTGCATTGGCATTTGTTGCTGCTTCTCGCGGCTACAAACTAACGCTTACAATGCCAAACACCATGAGCTTAGAACGTCGTAAACTATTAAAGGCACTGGGTGCTAATCTAGTACTCACAGATGGCGCTAAGGGTATGAATGGCGCTATTGCTAAAGCCAAAGAAATTCAATCAGCAGACCCAGATAAGTTTATTTTGCTACAACAGTTCGAAAACCCAGCAAACCCAAAAATTCACTTTGAAACAACGGGTCCGGAAATCTTTAATGCACTCGATGGCGAAATCGATTTCTTTGTTGCAGGTGTTGGTACTGGCGGTACGATTACAGGCGTAAGTCGTTATCTTAAAAAAGAACAAGGCTTAAATGTAAAATCAATAGCTGTAGAGCCAAGCCATTCGCCAGTTATTAGCCAAACACTTGCTGGTGAAGAAGTAAAACCAGGGCCACATAAGATACAAGGCATTGGCGCGGGCTTTATTCCTGGGAATCTAGACTTATCAATTATTGATGGCGTAGAGCAAGTGTCTAATGAAGAATGTATCGCAATGTGTCATGAGCTAATGAAAAAAGAAGGGATCTTAGTCGGTATTTCTTCGGGTGCAGCTGTGGTTGCAGCAAAACGAATTGCTGAACGTCCTGAAAACGCAGATAAAAATATTGTGGTTATTTTACCAAGCGCTACAGAACGCTACTTATCAAGCCCAATGTTTGATGAAGAGTTTTCTGAGCAAGAGCTTGTTCAGTAATCGAACGACCTTATTAAAAAAGGATGTTTTTTAACATCCTTTTTTATTGCTTTTTTAATAAGTTGGCAACTATTCGGTGCTATCCTCTTTACATCTTCTCCATTCCATCACACACTTTATGTATGAGTAATCAACCTGACCAAATATGAAAACAATTTTAACTTCTTTTGTGCTCATTTTTAGTATTTTGATCGTCGGCTGTAATGAAAATACTAAACCTAAAGAACAGTACATCGACAACGATCGTCCAGGCGATACCGCCACGGTGTATTTTGATGCACTTTATAATCAGCATAATTTGCAAAAAGCCAGTAATTTTGCAACACCTAAACTAGCTCGTATAATGAAGTCATACGGCACAGCAAAACAATTTGCCCGTAGTCTTATTAATTTACAGTACGATGAAGTAGTGATTGAAATTGATATGTCAAATTCAAGCCTTCGAGAACAATACGGCAATCAGGCTAAAATAAATATTGTATTTACTGGTTATTTTAATGGAAAAAAAATTGATGACTTTCGCAGTATCGAAATGCTAAAAATAAAAGGTAAATGGTACGTAGATAAAATCATCGCCGATCCTTACGGGCGCTGATCAGCGTTTAATCTCATAAATATATAAATACACTAAAAAGCCTTAAATTATAAGTTTAAGGCTTTTTTAGTGCTTGAGTAGAATGTTAGATCTCTTCAGGTTTAAAGTTATCTACCGCAATAGCCTGCATTCGTAATTTGTTAGCATAATGCATAGCTTCAGCATCTAACTTAGTAACTAACTCATGCTCAAGAGCGTAATCAATAGCTTGTCCAATATCAAAAGATGCAGGTACCTTACCTTTTCGTTGCCACTGTTTTAACTGTTTAAATTGATTTTGCATATCGTGCATCGCTAAAAAAGCATTTTCCATCACCCCTGTGCCTGCATTCTCATCGACGTAACACAAATGTGTAAGTCTATTTCTAAACACGCCTGGTTGCGTCATATGCTCACAAATACGTTGTGAAGTTGCATCACTTGGTTTGTGATAATGATTGCCTAACGGAAACACAATGCCTTTAAGAGCAAAGTTAACCACCGGGTTAGAGAAATTTTTAAAGAAGCCGTCAAATGCTTGACCTATTTCATATAATGACGTCTCTATTGCATACTTAACAAAAGGTAAATCAGCTTGTTGACGCCCTTCATCTTCAAAACGTTTTAACACGGTAGAAGCAATATACAAATGACTTAATACATCGCCTAAACGTGCCGATATCATTTCTTTGCGTTTAAGTTCACCACCTAACATCAACATTGCAACATCTGTTGTAAACGCAAGTCCTCGGCTCATTCTCCCTAATTGTTTATAGTAGGCCGCGGTTTCTCCGCACACAGGTGCTTTGGCAAAGTGGCTGCGAGTTAAACCATGCACTAAAGCCATGCTTGCATTGCCAATAGCAAACACTATGTGGTTCATCAATAGACCATCAAATTGCTCTAATGCCGCGTCATCATCTTCCATTGAAGCCGCTTCCATTTCTTTTAATACAAACGGATGACAACGAGTAGCGCCTTGGCCAAATATCATTAAATTACGAGTTAAAATATTAGCGCCCTCAACCGTAATCGAAACCGGAATACCCATATAGCCATGTGCTAAATAGTTATTAGGCCCAACCTGAATCCCTTTACCTGCATGAATGTCCATCGCATCATTCATTACTGTTCGACCCATTTCGGTCATATGGTATTTTGCAATAGCTGTTACTACTGATGGACTTAGTTTTAAATCAATAGCACCAGCTGTCATTAACCTGCACGACTCCAGCGCATAAGTTAGGCCACCAATACGTGCTAACCCTTCTTGAACCCCTTCAAATTGACCAATTGACACACCAAACTGTTGTCGAACAACAGAGTAAGCCGAAGTCATTTTAGCCGCTAAATGCCCTGTTGCAGTGCTTAGTGCCGGTAACGAAATACCACGCCCTGCACTTAAACATTCAACTAGCATGCGCCAACCTCGTCCTGCCCCTTGCTGACCACCTATAATCCAATCAAGCGGAATAAATACATCTTCACCATACGTTGTGCCATTCATAAACGCCATATTTAGGGGGTAATGCCGCTCGCCGGTTTTAACACCTGGGTGATCGGTTGGAATGAGTGCACACGTAATGCCAAGCTCTTTTTCATCGCCTAACAACCCATCTGGATCGTACATTTTAAATGCAAGCCCTAACACAGTCGCAACTGGCGCAAGTGTGATATAGCGTTTTGACCAATTTAAACGCAGCCCCAACACTTCCTTACCATCATGCTCGCCTTTGCACACCACACCAGAATCAGGAATACTGCCAGCATCTGAGCCAGCCTCAGGGCCCGTTAATGCAAAACAAGGCACATCGTCGCCTTTTGCAAGGCTAGGTAGCCAGCGCTCTTGTTGCTCAGTTGTTCCGTAGTGCAGTAATAACTCACCAGGACCTAAGCTATTGGGTACCATGACCGTCACGGCGGCTGTTAAGCTTTTAGTCGCAATTTTTGACACTATGGTGGAATTAGCAATAGCAGAGAATTCAAGGCCCCCAAATTTTTCTGGGATGATCATTGCAAAAAACCCTTCGGTTTTTAAAAAGTCCCAAACCTCTTTGGGTAAGTCTTTATCTTTTTGTACTATTTTATAGTCATCAAGCATAGCTAATAAAGTTTCAACTTGATTATCTATAAATGCAGTTTCTTTTTCACTTAACTGTGGACGCGGATAGTTGTGTAATTTTTGCCAATCAGGATCACCACTAAATAGCTCGCCATCCCACCAAACATCGCCCGCTTCCATGGCTTCTCGCTCTGTTTGCGATAATGGCGGTAATACTTTTTTAAACATTTTAAAAGTAGGTCGGGTAATTAAGTTAAGGCGGATATCTTTAATCGCAAATACCACGATCACCACAACCAGTAATATAAAAAATACTGACATAAACACATTCCTTTACAGTTATAAAAACATTGATTTAATTATGACCGATCTTAATTTAAATACAATGGGGTGTCAGAGGGGGCCACGAAATGCTGAGCCGATTCCGTTACAATTAAATATAGCTATTAGTAGAGTTACATATTTATTACACACAGCAAAAAGCCCACAAAATGTGGGCTTTTTACTACTTAACTGGCTTTAATTTATGCGATTAAACGCTCAATTAAAACTGAAAACGCATGTTAGCAAAGTAAGCATCGTAATCTGAGTCATCTGCGTTGTTGCCGTAACCCACTTTTAAACCAATGTTTTTATTGATGAAGTGTTGAGCACCAAAGCTGTAGTTGTCTTCTTTATCGTAAGATGCAAATACAGAAGTCGCTTTAGAGAAGTAGTAGTTTGTTTCTACGCTCCATTGGTCATCTGCTTCGTCAAGGCTTACAAATGTGCCTTCTACTGTTAAGTAGTTACCTTGTTGTAAATCAACAAAGTATTTAGCAGCTACTGAACGAGAATCAAAATCATCGTCTGATTCAACAGTGATACCTACGTAATCTGTATCGTTTAGCATGTGGTTGTATGCTAAAGAAAAGAATGTAACGTTATCACCATCTTTTTGATCAACAAATCTTACTTTTGCAAGTAAATCTGGGTTAAAGAAATAACCAGCAGAAAGTGTATATAACTCGTTGTTAGAGTTGTAATCAGCATTTTGGTAAGACGCACCAACCACAAAATCTTCAACGAAGTATTCACCACCAATAGCAGTCACATCGCCAAAATCGTCATCAGCGTAGCTACCAAATACGTTGCTTTGCTTGTTGATGTATTCGAATTGGTCGTATGGACCTAGTGTGCTTTTAGGAGAGAAGTAGTAAGTTGAGTCCACGCTGATCGTATCGTTGTTATCAATCTCTGCGTAGCTTAAGTTACTGATTGATTGATAGCTATCTGCAGCGTGTGCAGCACTTGATAATAAAAGACCTGAAATAATAATTGCTAACTTTTTCATAATGAAACATCCCTATGTACATTGTTTTTGTACTTTAACTACATTGCTAAAGTGGGGGTATGCTAACGCCGCGAAACTGAACGAAAACTGAATCAAGCAATTGTATTTGTTAGGGAATTTGTAAGAAAGTGTTGGAGGAATTTATGTTAAAGTAATCGCAACAAGCTGTAAACAATTACTTTAATTTTACACCGCTTTTTGTTTGTTTCTATAATGAATACTGGCTGATTATTCGATAAACATCATTTATATTATCGCCAGCTTTAAAGTCCTTGCTGATAGGCGTTGGATCAGATCCAACCCAAATTTTCAGCTCTGCATCTAAATCAAAGTGCCCCGCACTTTCTTTGCTGAACTTAGTTATCTTAGAGTAAGCAATACTGATCATTTCCATTTTAGAACCAGTCACGCCTTGTTTATCTAATAAAATTAGCCGCTTATTTGTAAAGATAAACATATCACGAACTACTTTATACGCCTTTTCAACTCGCTCACCCTCGATAAGTGTATTGGCCAATACCTTCTCTAAGTCGGCATCATCCACCTCACTGGCGTTCCCCATTAAACCACTAAATAATCCCATTATAGTTTCTCCTGTTTAAATATTTGATTTTCTAGAGTATGACCATTTACTAACTGCCTGTACTGCCAATTATGTTGGCGACAAGATTGCAATAGCGCTATGTCAAGTGACTCGCTCGTTGGTTGATACTCAATCACATACTCTTTATGTTGGCTCATATAAACACGGCTTACACCATCAAGTGCTTGGAGTTGTTGCTCCACATTTTGATATGCTTCACTGAGCATTAAAGTGTAAAAATGCTTATCGGTATTCGCCGCTTTAGTTTGGTGCTCGCTTAATATACCTTTATCTAAATGTAGTACTTGAGAACATAATCGTTCGAGTTCAGTTAAATCATGAGAGCTTAAAATAAACGTTGCTTGAGACGATAGCTCAGACACCAGCTCCCTGACTTCTCTGGCATGAATCGGATCAAGTCCTGCTGTGGCCTCATCTAACATCACAATTTGCGGTGAACCAATTAATGCTTGTGCTATGGTTACGCGCTTGCGCATACCGTGAGATAAGTCCCCTGCGCGGTTTTTTGCAACCTCGCTAAGACCCACTAAATCTAATACTCGAAGTGCCTCTATTTGGCTTTGCTTGGTGCTCATACCTTGTAGCTTGGCATAAAAGCTAAGTTGTTTATCTATATTAAAACGCGGATCTAGCTGTGCATCTTGTGGTAACGCACTCACTTTATTAAATAAAGCCGCGCTACCTGGTTTATGGCCGAGTATTTCAAGCTCACCCATGCTAGGTGCGATATAGCCACACAACAAACTAAATAAAGTGGTTTTCCCTGCGCCATTAGGGCCAACTAATGCAACTGGCGCGCCTTTTTGAATCTCAAAATTCACATTATCAAGAGCCAGTTTTGAGCCATATGATTTACTTAAATTACGCCCTGTTATTAATGATTTCATAATGAGCTCCTTGCAAAAATACGTTGAGCAACTGCAAGTAACACCGCTGTTTGCACAAGTGGAATAGCTAATGCGCTCAATAACGGTAAGTTTTGTCCCGCTAATAGCTCTATTTGCACACCGGGGAATAAATAATCAAGCACACTTAATGCGGGTAGTTGCCACTCCAGTAATCCAACAATAATGCCACCGGCTGTAAAATATAAAATAGCTAATACAATTGCCAGACGAGAGGAACTCGCAAAAGTATTAATTAAGCTCATTAAGGCTACAAACGGCGAAAAAGTAACTATGAGTATTAAAAATATTGAAACAGCACGACCAAGGCCACCAGCAAGTAAGCTCGGCTCGCGAAACCCGAGCACCGCCAATGTCGCTATAAGCGTGATGCCAACTAAACAGGTTAGTACCGCTAACTGTCCTAAAAATCGACCAAAGAGTATTTCAAAGCGCGTTGAGCGTAATGATAAAAACCTTAGCGTACCGCGCTCTCTGTCACCGACGGTTTGATCACTACAAATAAATAAGCTAAAAACAGGAAAACTATACAAAGCAATAAGCCAATACATAGCAAATTCGGCTTCAGGCCAATCAAGTAACTTACTTAATCCAATAGAGCCGGAAATATCACGGGCTATTTGTTCAAAATCTGGCGAGCTGATTATACCTACAGCTTGGCCTATGGGGTAACGTAAAATAACAAGCCACACTAGCGCAAAAGCCGCCAGTGCAATAAGTCCTCGTTTAGTTAAAAACATACGTACCAGCTCAAAACCCGCGATTTGGGTTAAGCGCCCTACGTTAATAGGTGATGGTGTTGCCATTGACTATCCTTAATGACGTTGTTCATACTTTAAAATAAGCGTTATTTAACAACACTAAGTGTAAACACGTTGAATTGCTAGCAAAAAAAAGCCTACTCAGAGGTAGGCTTTGTAACAAATAATGTAATTTAACCAATTAATAATTATAAATGTTGCTCATAAATAACTAATGCTTGCTGTAAGTCGGCAATTAAATCTTCAACATCTTCCAAACCAATATGCAAACGAATAACAGGTCCATGCTCCCACCCTGTTTGCGAGCGCAGCCCTTTCATTGATAAGTTTGCCGTTACTAAGCTCTCGAAGCCCCCCCACGAAAAGCCCATTTTGAAATGTTGTAAGCTATCTAAAAAAGCATCTATGGCGTGTTGATTACCCGCTTTCATTACAAACGAAAATAAACCATTACTACCGTCAAAATCGCGTTTAAAAAATTCATGGCCTGGGCATGTTGTAAACGCAGGATGGCGAATATGATCAACCAACGCATGTTGCTCAAGCCATTTTGCTACTTCTAGCGCGGCTTTTTCATGCTGATTTAATCGCACTGCCATGGTACGCAAGCCTCGTAGTGCTAAATACGCATCATCTGCACTGGTGCATTGCCCGAGTAAATAAGAGTGTTCACGAAGTGTTGGCCAATACTTTTTATTAGCTACAGCAACCCCCATCATCACATCAGAGTGGCCAACAATATATTTGGTGGCGGCTTGAATACTAATATCAACACCATGTTCAAGCGGACGATAGTGCAAACCATTACCATAGGTGTTATCAAGTACCGTCATTAAATTGTGATCATTTGCTACTTTCACCATGGCAGGTACATCTTGAATTTCCATGGTAATTGAACCCGGAGACTCTAAAAACAACATTTTGGTATTGTCTTGAATGTACTCTTTTATGTCTGCGCCAATCATGGGCGGATAATAGGTCGTACTAATACCCAACCCAGCTAATATCTTGTCGCAAAAATCACGGGTTGGCTCGTAAACAGTGTCCACTATTAAAATATGATCACCGGACTTTAAAAACGATAACAGAGTTTGGCTTATCGCTGCCGCGCCACATGGGTATAACGCACAGCCCTCACCGCCTTCGAGTTCGGTAATTGCCTCTTGCAGAGCAAAATGAGTGGTCGTCCCTCTGCGGCCATAAAACAAGGTTTTGTCGCCACGTGTTTTAGCCGCTTCTTTAAGCTCACTCACAGAATCAAACACAATCGTTGAAGCGCGCTGTATCACTGGATTAACTACGCCATGGGTGTACGCTTTTTTGCGCCCTGATGACACTAATTGGGTATTTTTATTTTTGCTCGACATGATTCATCCTTCTATCTGAGTACGCCAATATTCAATTAAATAACGCGAAATCGAATCAGCTCTAGGTAGCTTTAAATGCTCCCCCTCGTGTTGCCAATCTTTAAATTGCGCAAGTTCTTGGCGAGAAAACCATCGTGCATCTTCAAGTTCATCTTGCTCTGTGCTTATTTCATCACTGCTTGCTGTGGCAATAAAACCAAGCATAATTGATGAAGGAAACGGCCAAGGTTGAGAAGCAATATACTCTGCTTTTTCAACGGTAATGCCCGCTTCCTCTTTTACTTCTCGGATCACGGTTTGTTCAAGGGTTTCACCTGGATCGACAAACCCGGCAAGCGAGGAATACAATCCTTTTGGCCAAGTTGCTTGGCGACCCAATAAGCAGCGTTCAATCCCATCAGAAAATGTTTTAGTTACTACCATAATAACGGCTGGATCGGTACGCGGAAAAGTTTGGTGCATACAGGCTGCGTTGTCGCATAAACGTGAATGCCCCCCTTCAACTAAGTGATTTTTGGTACCACAGCGACCACAAAAACTATGAGTGGCATGCCAGTAACACAACCCACGAGCAAGCGCTGCATTTGAGCCATCTTCAAGTGCTACTTGAGTACCATATTGACGAATATCTGCAAACTTGGCATCACCAACAATCGTTGCTAATAACGACTCTTCGAGTTCAGTTACGTCTAGCGCAAATACGGCATTATCCTGTTTATTTGATCCTAAAAGAATAGCCTGCGTTAAATCTAAATGCGCCACTTGTTGGTAAGCTAAATACACCACCTCAGGGCTACTGTTAGCAAATAAGGTGTGATTGCCTTTAACTAAAAGCCATAAACTGTCTGCTGTTTTTTTTGCGTCTACCCAAGTAGGATCTTTGCGCGCATTTGAGCCTCTGTCTAATGGCATATTACTGTAGTTAAGCATGTAATTCCTTGATACTAATTGAATCTTAAAATTACCATACTCATCCACTAAACCCAATTTATTATCGCCATAAAAAAAGCCTAAATTAGGCTTAATTAATCTATGCACCCGTTGTATTAAATACTCTCATGATCAACGCAAACATTCTGCTCAAAAATAAATCAAAAATACAATACTTATACTTTTTAAAGTAGTAGCTGTTTGTCAATTAAATGAAATTGCTCGGCACTTTGCTTAAGTACCTCTGCGGTTAATTTATCAGCACCGTATACATCACACGGAACATTATATTGATTTTTTAAATGCCCAAGTAATAATGCAAAGTCACCGTCACCCGAGAGTAAAATAACTTTATCAAGCTGCTTCCCCTGCTCTAGCATATCTATGGTTATACCCACATCCCAATCGCCTTTGGCACTGCCGTCACGGCGTTGAATAAAGGGTTTTAGTTTTACTTCAAAGCCAATAGCGCGCAAAATATTTTGAAACTGATTTTGCTTTTCATCACCTCGGTATATTGCATAGGCGAACGCACATTCTATATCGTATTGTTGCTCCATCATTCGCCAAAAGGCATTGTAATCAAAGTTTTTACCGTAGCTTTCGCGACAGGTGTAATAAATATTTTGTACATCGACAAAAATACCTACACGAGGTTTACTGCTTTGTTGTGAGGTCATTATTATGTCCCAATGAGTAATACTTGCAATTGCGTGTTAAGTAACCTAAATTAGTTACCAAACCCAATGTAACCAAATACGGTTACATTTAACAATGTAACCAAATTTAGTTACATATAAATAATCTATTTGGATTTTTATGATTGGTGTGATCAGCGGCGATATTATTAAATCGCAAAAAATACCTAAACAACAATACGATGCCATGCTTTACCAGCTAGAGCAAAGTTTACGTGCAAATTGCAATAAAACAACATCTTGGGATATTTACCGCGGGGATGCATTTCAACTGCAACTCGATAAAAGTGAACAGTTAGTTACCACCGCTATTCTTATTTATCTACAGTTAAAATCTGCCGGTTATGAATTGCGCCAAAGTATGGCGTTGGGGCACATAGATAACCCTAGTACGAGTATAAAAACTGCTACAGGCTCTGCGTTTACTCTCTCTGGTCATGAGCTAGATAAAATGACAAATCAGCGTTTTACATTTGCTATTGCAGATCAATCAGTTGATGAGAGCTTTAAGCTAAACCTAGCGTTTGTCGATGTATTACTGTGTAAAATAACCCAAAAACAAGCAAATGCTTTGTATGTATATTTAACCCATACTAATAACAACCATGCAGCTTTAGCTAAAGAGCTCAACACCAGCCGCGAAAACGTTACTAAGCTGCTTAATCTTGCTAACTATCAGCTGATAGAACGATTTATTTTACATGCACAACAACAGCTTAAAAGCATACAGCAAGGACATGACTAATGGAATTTTCACTATTACTCGTTGCACTGATTATTGGCCACTTACTCGCTGATTTTTATTGGCAACCCATGAGCTGGGTAAACGACAGAAACACCCGTCATTTTAAAGCAAAAAAACTTTACTACCATGTATTGGTTCACGGAATTACCAGTGCAATCGTAGTGGCACTTTGGGAATATAGTTTTGGCTGGCAACAACTAAGCAGCGTATTACTGGCGACCAGCATTGTTATGATCAGTCACTACTTTATTGATATTGCGAAATCGTATTCAAATAAAGGCGTAGTGCCTTTTTTATTAGACCAAATTGCACATATCACTGTCATTATTGCGATAAGTATTTGGCTAACTGACAATCAGCAATTTGCTGACAATGTGATGGCGTTATTGTGCAACGATAAAGTGCTGTGGGTTATAGCTGGTTACCTTATTATTTTAAGTCCCAGTGCGGTATTTATAAGAATGATGTTAGAGCGTTTAACTAATCACTTTTCTAGTGATGGTAGCCTCCCCTTAGCAGGACAAAGTATTGGTATGCTTGAAAGAGTACTTATGCTGACATTTATTTTATTAGATCAGTTTGCAGGGCTTGGGTTTTTAATTGCCGCTAAATCGGTGTTTAGATTTGGCGACTTAAGTGCCAGCAAAGATAAACAACTCACTGAATATGTAATGCTAGGAACGTTACTGAGCGTTAGTGTTACTTTATTTGTAGGATTAGCAGTTAATTATTTAATCGGTTAGTAAAGCTTTAAAATAGGCATTAAAAAACGCGCTACCAGTAAAAGTAAGCGCGTTTTTTATTAAAGCGAACTAAACCTAATTAGTCGTTATTTGCTGGACGACGACGGCGTTGACCACTGCCCCCAACCGATTGACGCTTTGCCCATGGGTTTTGTGCATTATCATCGGTTTTAGCTGCTGGCTTTTTAGAGCCACCACGACGTGGGCCCGTACCATTGCCACCATTGTTAGGCTTTTTGCTATTAGGCTTGCTGCTATCTGATTTAGGCTTATTAAATGGTTGTTTTTTCTTTGGCTTTTTAGCAGGTAACGGGCGTGCATCGAGTGCGCGCTCAGCAACAGGGTTAGCCGGTTCAAAACCTTCTTCTTCAGCACGTGGAATTAGCTCGCCAATAAAGCGCTCAATGCCGTATAAATCTACTGCATCGTCAACCGTTACAAACGAAATAGCATGCCCTGATGCTCCCGCACGACCAGTTCGGCCAATACGGTGAACATAATCTTCATATACATTAGGTAAGTCGTAGTTTACAACATGCGGTAATTCAACAATGTCTAAACCACGTGCAACAATATCGGTTGCCACTAATACGCGCACTTCACCACTTTTAAAGCCCTCTAGTGCTTTAACACGCGCGCCCTGAGATTTATTGCCATGGATTGCCGCACCAACAATATCATCGCGTTCAAGTTGCTTAACTAAACGATTAGCACCGTGTTTAGTACGACTAAATACCAGTACTTGTTGCCAATCGTTGCTACGAATTAAATGGCTTAATAGGGCCGTTTTACGTGCTTTGTCTACTGCGTATACGCTTTGCGTGACACTTTTTGCGGTGGTGTTTTTAGCTGCAACAGAAATTTCAACGGGGTCGTTAATTAACCCTTTTGCCAGCGCGCGAATATCATCCGAAAACGTGGCTGAGAACATTAAGTTTTGACGCTTTTCAGGCATTTTTGCAATCAGGCGCTTAATGTCATGGATAAAGCCCATGTCTAACATACGGTCGGCTTCATCTAAAACCAGTACTTCAACGCTATCAAATTTAACCGCGTTTTGATTGTGTAAATCAATTAAACGCCCTGGTGTGGCCACTAAAATATCAACCCCTTTGCGCAGGCGCTGCATTTGTGGGTTAATTTTAACACCACCGTAAACAACAAACGAACTCACGTTTGAATGCTTAGCGTATTCTTCAACGTTTTCGCTCACTTGCAAGGCAAGCTCACGGGTTGGCGTTAAAATAAGCGCACGGACATGATTACTTTTTGCTTTAGTGCCCGACGATAAACGCTCAATCAGTGGCAAAGTAAAACCAGCAGTTTTACCGGTACCAGTTTGCGCTGCAGCCATTACATCGCGACGTGCAATAATTGCTGGGATAGCTTGAGCCTGAATAGGCGTTGGCGTTTCATAGCCCTTTTCTAAAACCGCATTAACTAAAGACTGTGATAAACCTAAACCATCAAAACTCATATAAACTCTCTATTTCAAATTAGGCCAAAGTGGCCAGTTGCGCGCATTATACCTTTAGTAGCTCAGAATGCATGCCATTATTTACTTTGTGCCAAATCAATAAACACAAATACTAAAAAAGCGGCTAAACAGCCGCTTTTTATTTACCTGAGCATTACAAATGCTAAAAGATTATTTTACACCTAACTCACGTAAACGCTCTTGTAAGTAGCTATCTGCTGTGTAGCGATCAGATAACACCACATCTGGACGAGGGTGTAAAAACAATGGTAATGAAATACGTGATTTGGTTGTTGCTTTGCCCGATGGATTAATTACACGGTGAATCGTTGATGGGAAGTAGCCACCCGATGCTTCTTGTAACATGTCACCAATATTAATAATTAGACTACCAAAATCACATGGCACGTCTAACCAACCGCCATCGGTTTTTTGTACTTGTAAGCCTGGCTCATTTGACGCCGGTAATACGGTTAATAAGTTAATATCACCGTGCGCAGCAGCACGAATAGCACCAGGCTCTTCATCACCTGTCATTGGCGGGTAATGTAAAATACGTAACAACGTTTGCTCAGACTGGGCAATCATATCTTTTAAATCAATAGAGAACTTAGCACGCACTTCTTCAGGCGCTTCAGCCTGAACCCAGCTTAATAATGTTGCCGCAAATTCATTAGCTAAACGGTAGTACTCACGCACATCAGCTTCTAATTGTGCAGGAACACGGCCTTTAGGGTAAACATGAAAGTACTCTTTAATGTCTTTTACCGTATGGCCTTTAGCTACTTCTGATACCGACGGTGGAAAATAACCATCTTGCGTTTCTTTTGAAAATAAAAACTCATGCTTTTGCTCTGAGTTAAAAAAGTCTTGCCAATTTTTATAAATAGACTCAACTAAAGATTGCGGAATAGGATGGTTTTTTAATACGCCAAAACCAGTATTTCTCAACGATTCAACAAATTGCGCAGCCGCATCGTCCGCTTTATAATCAACTGTAGGTAATTGCATGGTACATTCCAGTAAGTAGGTTGTTAGAAGCCATTTACTAATTCGCTTAAGCCACAGGTCTACACGAAATTAGTATTACATTCAAATATAGCTTAACTACTTAATTCAAGTAATAAAGGCTGCATTTTTATGCTGTGCGAGGATAGACAAACCCCCTTGAAATTATAAGGACATATGTCCGCATTCAATAAGCAAGCCTTCTCAGCCTTGATCAAGATCAAAATAACGCTTGTATTGAATTTTCACCCCATCGTACCAATCTATTCCTTATCAGCATCACACACTATATCAACTTGTTAAGGCTCTCTACATGCGACAAAAAGTTTCTTTTAAAAGCGGTGAATTAGAACTCGCTGGACAACTTGAACAGCCCTCTGGTGAAGTGAAATTTTATGCCTTATTTGCTCACTGTTTTACCTGCTCTAAAGATGTAGCGGCTGCAACACGAATAAGTCGCGCGCTCACTCAGCAAGGCATTGCTGTATTACGCTTTGATTTTACAGGGCTTGGTAATAGCGATGGTGACTTTGCCAACAGTAACTTTTCATCAAACATTCAAGACTTAGTGGCTGCAGCCAATCACTTAAGAACACACTTTAAAGCACCTCAGTTATTGATAGGCCACAGTTTAGGTGGTGCTGCGGTGCTTGCAGCAGCAGAGCACATACCCGAAGTATCGGCCATTACGACTATAGGTGCGCCATCGGATGCTCAGCACGTTACCCATAATTTTGCTGCTCATTTAGATGAAATAAACCAATCGGGTGAAGCAAAAGTGTGTTTAGCCGGGCGGGAATTTACGATTAAAAAACAATTTATAGATGACATCGCCAAATACGATAACAGCCATATAGGTAAGCTTAAGCGTGCTTTGTTAGTTATGCACTCTCCTATTGATGCTACCGTGAATATTAGTGAAGCCGAAAAAATTTACGCCGCTGCCAAGCATCCAAAAAGCTTTATAAGTTTAGATAATGCCGATCACTTACTCAGTAATAAAGAAGACGCTAACTACGCAGCCGATGTTATTGCTACGTGGGCTAATCGCTATGTTGAATACGATAAAACACCCTATAGTGCAAAATTAACTAACGGCAGTGTATTAGTTGAAGAAAAAGATCATAAATTCACTCAGCACGTGAGTACTAAAAACCATACATGGCTTGCTGATGAGCCCACCGATGTCGGCGGTAAAAACTTAGGCCCAGACCCTTATGATCATTTACTCGCTGGGCTTGGAGCTTGTACTGCAATGACACTTCGCATGTATGCAAGTCGCAAAGAGTTGCCGCTAGAGCACATAAAAGTAGAGCTCAACCATACCCGCAATTACAACCAAGATTGTGATGGTTGTGAAAAAACCGGCAATCTAGAGGCCATCACCCGAAAAATCACCCTGATAGGTGATTTAACTGACGCTCAGCGAAATCGATTACTCGAAATAGCCGACAAATGCCCTGTGCATAAAACGCTACATAACAGCCCTTTGGTGGTTAGTGAACTGGAAGAGTAACTTCCGTAAAGTTAATATAGCGCAGGTGGCACTGTGCTATTTTTTTTAAATATAAGCTTAATTAAAATTTATTAAAAAATTGTATAGCTTCAATATAAAGCAAAGCTGTTGGGTCACACGTATACTCAAATTCTTCCATCTGTTCAGTACTGTGCTTATTCGGTGAAGACAGAATTGCGGATTCTGGGGCATAAGCTTTTAAAAGAACACCTCCTGATTCAATTGCGTTTAAACCGCTACCAAACATCTCTGCAACACTTTGCAAAGGAGTCCAACAGAAACCAATCTTATTTTGATCATATAAAAATTGGCACTCACCACGATATAGTACCAATGCTTTCCCGGTGTATTTTGGAAGAGTCAATTTTAAGACGCTGAGCAAAAGTATATCGTTTGAAAGCTTATGCCTTAACTGCCCTCCATTTTCAGTCCAAACAAGATGAACTTTATCTTTTTCAATATGTAACTGGTCATATGATCTTAATATAAATTCAAAAGCTTCAGTCCAAATAAAACCTTTGAGATCACAAGTATAAATGCCAGCTACAAATTTACGGCCTACTTGCTCATATAATTCCATTGTTACTCGTCCCTAAAGCTTATTCATTTTCTAAAAACGCCGCTACCTCTTTACTCATTTTATCTACCAACCATTTAGGCCCGCCATCATACATATCGTTGTGACGTGATTTTTCTATCAACGTTTGCGTAACAGGATAAACGGTTAACTCTTGGTCGGTTAAAAGCACGTTTGCATCGGCTGGATAATCACTACCGCGCAGTGTGAGCACGCGTGTGTTTTTATTGCGTGGCAATAACATGCGGCGGTGATCGAGCGTAATTAATTGGCTTACTTCACTTGGATAAATAGCTGCATACAAGGCTGAAATATCTCCACCATTTGAGTGACCAAATAAAGTGAGTTTTGTAAAATCATACTCAGGGTATTTAACACTTAGCTCGTTGACTAAAAATTTGAGGGTTACAACACCCCGGTGCCAATTTTCCATACGAGTAGTTAGGTATGGCTGCGCACGATTAAGTGCAGGGTCACTTTTAAGTTCATGTGCTACCGCAATGCTTAAATAGCCTTGCGCATTAAATAACTTACTCGCAAAGGTGTATTCATCGTGGCTAATGCCATACCCTGCATTTACAAATACCACAGGGCATTTGACTTGCGCGCTGCACTTAAGGTGGTTAGCTGGTAGGGTAATATTTACAGGTATAGAGCGATTACGACTTTCATCAATGATTGCATCGTCTTGGGCATAACTTGATGATGCAAATAGCGTAGAACTTAAAGTCAGTGCACTTAACATTAAACGCTTTTTTATAATTTTTAACATGCATTCCCTTGTATTACTTATACATTTTTAACTAACATTAATTTTTATTATAAAGGTTAGCGCGCGCCTTTGCTAATTTGTGCGATAATAGCGATTATTGTTTTACTATTATCGCAAAAGAATCCATTCATGAAATCATATAGCAGCATTGAACAACGCATCGACATTCTCCAAAGCAGAATTGAAGCCTACCAAGAAGAAATTAAAGTGTTACAAGCCGAGCCGAAAAGTAACAACGAACGGATTATTTTTAAGTTCATTGAAACCGGCAGTACAGGTAAAACCAAAGACTTTGTGAGAGAGCTGGGAATTAAATCGCCGCGTGATAGCTTATATTCATCTGGTGATGTAACCAAACTGATTAAAGATGGCGCTGATGATATTTCGCCTGAGCTACTGAGCATAGCCCGTGCACTTGCTAGCGCGCGCAACAAAAATGGCCCTGCTTGCTAATAGTAAATATACGCATTAGCCGTAAACTCTTGCGGCTAATCAACCAGCTCGATATCAAGTCCAGCTAATAAATTTAACGCTTCAAGCCGTTCAAACTTTGCATTACTCACATCATTGCTTGTTATATCAATATTAAATTGCGTTGCGCCAACAAAGTTTGCTTTTCTCAAATTAGTTTGATGAAACAGGCTGTCTCTAAAGTCAGTATCCGAGAAGTTGCTTTGAGTTAAGTTAGCGTGCCTAAAATCAACATCTTTGGCAAAACAGTTCGTCATTGTTAACGCTTTTAACTGTAATTCAAAAAACGAACTATGGCTCAGATCACACTGTTTAAAACTCACCGGTGACGTTAGCGCTAATTGTGGCCAATTTACTTGTCCCCACATTATGCTATTGAGTTTACAATTTGCAAAGCTCACCCCTTCTAGTGAGCTGTAATTCCAATTAAGCTCAGTCAAATTACAGTTAATAAACTCACACTCTATAAACCGACAGGCATTAAACTGGCTGTGACTAAAATCGCACTCAATAAACTGACATTGTTCAAACTCAATATCGCTAAAGCGCTTTGCATTTGCTGTAAAGTTTAAAAATGGCTCACTGAAATAATGACTATCTTTAAATAGCTCACTCATAAATATAAAGCACCTAAATTGGGTTATGCCAAACAAAAAACCCCTTAGGTATTTAGCCTAAGGGGTTTTGATCTAACTAAACACTAGGGTTTCATTCTGCGCTTGGTAATTCTTTCTCAACTACACTAATAGCAAGCTCTGTCAGCGAATCGCTGTTTGCTTTGCTAGGCGCATCGGTTAATAAGCACGATGCCTGTGTTGTTTTAGGGAAAGCAATAACGTCACGAATGTTATCAGTACCACATAGCAGCATAACTAAACGGTCTAAACCGAACGCTAAACCAGCATGCGGTGGTGTGCCGTATTTAAGTGCATCAAGTAAGAAACCAAATTTATCTTGCTGCTCTTGCGCTTCAATACCTAAAATTCTAAATGCCGCTTCTTGCATATCTGCATTGTGAATACGTACCGAGCCACCGCCCACTTCGTAGCCGTTTAATACCATATCGTAAGCATCTGAAATAGCCGCTGCTGGGTTTGCTTCAAGCTCACTTGCACTAATATCTTTTGGTGCAGTAAATGGATGGTGTACAGCGTGTAATGTGCCTTCGTCATCTTCTTCAAACATTGGGAAGTCAACAACCCAAAGTGGTGCCCAGCTATCTAAATTAGTGATTTCTAAATCAATACCAATTTTTAAACGAAGTGCGCCCATGGCTTCATTTACGGTGTTGCGTTTATCCGCACCAAATAAAATGATATCGCCTGTTTGTGCATTAGTACGTTCAAGTAACTGCGTGATCACATCTTCATTTAAGAATTTAGCGATTGGCGATTGCACGCCATCAACGCCTGCATCACGGTCATTTACTTTCATCCATGCCAAGCCTTTAGCACCGTAAATACCAATAAACTTAGTGTAATCATCTAGTTGCTTACGAGAAAGAGATGCACCACCTGGTACAGTTAATACTGCAACACGGCCTTTTTCATCGTTTGCTGGGCCTGAGAATACTTTAAATTCTACGTCTTTTACTAAATCAGCTACATCAATAAGCTTCATTGGGTTACGTAAGTCTGGCTTATCAGAACCATATAAGCTCATTGCCTCAGAGTAAGGCATAATTGGGAAATCACCTAAATCAACATTTAGTAATGACTGCCACATTTCACGGATCATTTTCTCTGTCATACCACGTACTTGATCAGAGCTCATGAACGAGGTTTCTAAATCTATTTGAGTAAATTCAGGTTGACGGTCAGCACGTAAGTCTTCATCACGGAAACATTTAACAATTTGGTAGTAACGGTCAAAACCCGACATCATCAACAATTGCTTAAATAACTGTGGCGACTGCGGTAATGCGTAAAAGCTACCTTTATGAACACGACTTGGTACTAAGTAATCGCGCGCACCTTCTGGCGTTGCTTTAGTTAGTACTGGCGTTTCGATATCTAAAAAGCCATTTTCATCTAAAAAGCGACGTACAAAGCTGCTTGCTTTAGCACGTAATTTAATGCGGTCGCTCATTTCTAAACGACGTAAATCTAAGTAACGGTATTTTAAACGACGCTCTTCTGAGTTCACTTGGTTAAAATCAAGTGGCATAGGCTCAGAGCGGTTAATAATAGTTAAACCCGTGCCTAAAATTTCTACTTCGCCAGTTGCCATGTCTTTATTTACTTGGCTATCTGGGCGTGCGCGTACAATCCCTTTTAACTGAACACAAAATTCTTGACGAAGTTTGTTAGCTGTTTCCATTAATCCTTCAACTTCCGGATCGAATACAACTTGTACTAAACCTTCTCTATCACGTAAATCGACAAAGATAAGTCCGCCAAGGTCACGTCGTTTGTTGATCCAGCCACATAGTTCAACTTCCTGATCTACGTGAGTTTTATTTAGCTGTCCGCAGTATATAGAGCGCATAGTTTTCCTGTCAGATAAAAGGCATATAGCGGTTAAACACTGTTGTTTTAAAAGTTTTTATAAACACCAAAATGAAAATAAAACCGCTAGCAATTCAAAATAATCAAATTAAGCCCTGCATTATACCCAAGTCGGTTGAAGATGCTAGGGCGTGTTTACCTTTCGGGGTTGAATTTACAGCGCACCGTTTTGTTATTTGTTACACTACCGGCACTTTATAACAAGGCTTTTGTTTGTATGCTATATATTGGATGCCCGCAGTGGTCGAGCAACGCATGGAAAGGAAACTTATTTTCACGCCAGTGTAAAAATGCCGATATGCTTAGCGAATATGCGCAGCATTTTAATTCGGTAGAAGGTAATACTAGCTTTTACGCCGACCCCTCACCTGACACTGTATTACGCTGGGCTGCCAGTGTACCTGATGAGTTTAAATTTACCTTTAAATTTCATCGGCGCTTTAGTCATGAACTCCAACTTACTAACGTGCAACATGAGCTAACTAATTGGCTTAATTTATTCGCCCCGCTATTTGAAAAATCAGGGCAAATAATGCTGCAATTACCTAAAGCGTTTGCCCCACAGCATTTAGCGAAGCTTGCCGCTTTTATTGAGTTACTTCCTAAAGAGCTAAACTATGGGGTTGAGGTACGCCACCCTGATTTTTTCAAAAAAGGTGAGGCCGAAATCGCGCTTAATCAGCTTTTAATGGCACACAATATAAACCGCATTGCAATGGATACCCGCGCATTATTTGCGGTTAAACCCACAACCGAAGCACTCATAGATGCACAACAAAAAAAGCCTTATTTACCGGTACACGCTATTGCTACGGGCTCAGAGCCTATGGCACGCTTTGTTATTGCTGATTTAAAAAACGATTATAAGACCTTTTATCAGCCTTGGCTTAGCAAAGTAACCCAATGGTTAGATGAAGGTAAAAGCCCCTATGTGTTTTTTCATACTGCGGATAACCGCGAAGCGCCTTTACTGGCTCGCCAGTTTTGCCAAGATTTGGGGTATAATCACAACGTACTCAACCCATTTAGTGGCGAAAAAGAAGCCCACCAGCAAGCACTTTTTTAAAAATAAATTCAAAATACAGAGACAATAATGAGTGAATACGCACGTTACTTTACCGGCTACCCTGCCAATATCGTTGAGCAAGTATTAGGACTAATAAAAGCAGGAAAGGTAAGTGAGTATTTACTTAAAAAGTACCCACAGGCGCATCGTATTACCAGTGATAAGTTACTGTATAGCTACGCCACTGAGCTTAAAAAACAGTATTTAAAAAACGCCCCGCCGTTTGGCCGCGCTGCGTTTAAAAAACAAGGTGATATGGTTACCAATGCGCTCGGTACCCACACGTACCGTATGCAAGGTAAAACCCGCAAGCATGATTTAGCCATCAACAGCGATTTACTGCGCGCGCCAGAGCCGTTATTAAAAGCATTGGTGGTGCACGAACTCGCGCATTTTAAAGAAAAAGATCATAATAAAAGCTTTTACGCCCTGTGTTGCCATATGGAGCCAGAGTACCATCAGCTAGAGTTGGATTTACGGATTTTTTGTGTAGCTATTGCGATGGGTGAAAATCCCTATAATTGAGCGATCAGCCAAAATATAATTACGTATTGAATCATAACTAAAGCACTCAAAAATAAAAAACGCGATGCTAAACCGCGTTTTTATAATTTACTAATAGCTACAAGCTGACAGCTCAAAAGCTCGTTGGGTTTCGTTTCACTCAACCCAACCTACGTAAAAACGTTAAAGCCCTAATTCGGCCATAAAGTCGTCGTCGCTATCATCTTGCTTTGGCTGTTTTGCTTTTTCCTTATCCGCTTTTTGCTTGGCTTCGTTTGCGATAATGTCGTCTGGGTCTATGGCTTCTACAATGTCAAAATCGTGAAGTTTAATAAACTCTGTTTTATCCATCGCCAACTCTAAATAGAAGATATTTTGGTTGCGAGTGGTAAACGTTACACGGCGTGCTTGCGGACGATCCATAGTGGTATCAACCGATATTTGCACTTGCTTGTTAATAGCCATCATTTTTGGCTGATTTTGGGTAATAGAGGTATGTAGCTGTTCACGCACTTTTGACGTGAAGTCGCCCACTATTTGGTTCATCAACTCACCCATCACGTTTGAAACGTCATCAGATAAGTGACTATGCGCGATCTCCTCTTCTGGCATGCCCATATTACGCATATAGTCGCCGTAAATTTCCATCGCAGCTTGCGCCGTAAAGTTGGTAACGACTAAACCGGTAAAGCCCCCATCAAATAAAACAAAACAGCCTATGTCTGGTCGCATACAAGTACGAGTAATTTTTTGTACCATGGCTGAATAGCTGATCTCGTTGCCGCTGGCTGATGAAAGTACACCCGTTACTGAGTGGCATAATGTTGCTAATATATCGTCGGTGCTAATAACTTTACTTTTGCTCATTTAATAATCTCTTTTATACTTATTCTTCATAATTCTAGTCAAGCTACTGAATTTATCACTGACTATCCAGTATAAAATGTTAAAATAGCACTATTATTTTCAAAGAGACTGCCTTCGTGAGTATAAAAGACAGTATTTATGCCTCTGAGCAACAAGTAAAAGACTTTAGTTTTGATCAAAATGTGGTTGAAGTATTTCCCGACATGATCCAACGCTCGGTACCCGGTTACGCCACCATAGTCAGTACTATGGGGAAATTAGCCGGTGAGTATGCTCAGCCAAATTCAAATTTGTATGACCTAGGCTGCTCGTTAGGGGCGGTTACCCTAAGTATGCGCCGTAATATTCAAACTGATAGCTGCCACATTATTGCTGTAGATAACTCACAAGCCATGGTGGAGCGTTGTAAGGTCCATTTACAAGGGTTCAGATCTGATGTTCCTGTAACGGTTACCTTGGGTGATATTAACGAGCTTGATATTCAAAATGCCTCAGTAGTAGCGATGAATTTTACTCTGCAGTTTATTCCACCTGCGCAGCGCAAAGCGGTACTTGAAAAAATATACGCTAATTTAAAGCCCGGTGGCGTTTTGCTATTAAGTGAAAAAATTAAAGCCGAAAACGAGCAATGTGATAACTTACTGATTGACTTGCACCACGACTTTAAACGTCATAATGGCTACTCTGAGCTAGAAATAAGCCAAAAGCGTACCGCCATTGAAAACGTAATGCGCCCCGATACACTTAGCACACATACACAACGTTTAAGCGACATTGGTTTTAGCCAAACGCAAGTGTGGTATCAATGTTTTAATTTTTGCTCAATGGTAGCAATTAAATAATTTAGAGAGTGACACATGTCTGCATGGTTTAACCAATTTTACGCTGCTATTGCACAAAGCCCACTTAGCCACTGGCTAGAAACCTTGCCTGCGCAATTAAAGCATTGGCAACAAGAGGCTAGCCATGGCGATTTGCCTCAATGGCAAAAAGTACTAAAAAACTTACCTGAGGTATCAACAAACCAAGTTGATATTGTCAGCAAAGTAGCAATAGGCGCGCCTGGCGAAATGACTGAAGGCGAAAAAAAGCAAACCACGCATTTATTAAAACGAATGATGCCTTGGCGAAAAGGTCCATTTAATGTGCACGGTATCGATATTAATACAGAATGGCGCAGTGACTGGAAATGGGATCGACTCCTACCGCATATTGAGCCATTAAAAGGCCGTACTGTATTAGATATTGGTTGTGGCTCGGGATATCACCTATGGCGTATGCGCGGTGAAGGTGCTCAGTTTGTGGTGGGTATTGACCCATCTGACTTATTTTTATGTCAGTTTCAGGCAATTAAACACTTTAACCCTGATGAAAACGTGCATTTATTGCCATTAGGTGTAGAAGCCCTACCAGAGCTTAAAGCATTTGATACGGTATTTTCGATGGGAGTACTTTATCACCGTCGCTCACCTATCGACTTTTTAGCGCAATTAAAGGCACAGCTTCGCCCTGGTGGTGAGCTAGTACTTGAAACTTTAGTTATTGAAGGCGATGAAAACACCGTTTTAGTACCGACCGACCGCTACGCAAAAATGCGTAATGTATGGTTTATTCCAAGCACTGCGGCACTAAAGCTGTGGATGGAACGTGTTGGCTTTAAAGATGTGAAAATTAAAGATTGTGCTATTACAACGCTCGACGAGCAGCGTAAAACTGACTGGATGGAAAACGAATCTTTAGTTGACTTTTTAGACCCTACTGACACCAGTAAAACCATTGAAGGCTACCCTGCTCCACTTAGAGCGATACTTACAGCAAAAGCCTAATTTGTAGTATTAACTTTTATTTTCATGTTAAAAAGCGCCATTGGGCGCTTTTTTTGGTTACTAATACAGCAACTAGCGGACAAGTGTCCTTGTCTTTAAAATCAAATCCAGATTTCAACTAGCCGCGCCCTTGCAATTGTTGTAAAATACGCGCGTTTCTAAGTAAGCATCAAAACAACTATTTTGAGGAAAACCTGTGAGCGAACAAAAACAGTCTCTAAGCTATAAAGACGCGGGCGTAGATATCGACGCTGGTAATGCACTTGTTGAGCGTATTAAAGGCGTAGTTAAAAAAACTCGTCGTCCTGAAGTGATGGGCGGAATTGGTGGTTTTGGCGCACTTTGCGAAATTCCTGAAGGTTATAAGCAACCCGTACTTGTAGCAGGCACTGACGGTGTTGGCACTAAGTTACGTTTAGCAATTGACCTTAAAAAGCACGATACCGTAGGTATCGACTTAGTTGCGATGTGTGTAAATGATTTAATAGTACAAGGCGCTGAACCCCTGTTTTTTCTAGATTACTATGCAACGGGTAAACTAGATGTAGACACAGCAGCCGACGTAGTAACCGGTATTGGTAAAGGTTGTGAAATTTCAGGTTGTGCCCTAATTGGTGGCGAAACAGCTGAAATGCCAGGTATGTATGATGGTGAAGACTACGACATGGCAGGCTTTTGTACCGGTGTGGTAGAAAAATCAAAAATTATTGATGGCACTAAAGTAGCCGCAGGCGATCAGCTAATTGCGCTTGCTTCTAGTGGTCCACACTCAAACGGTTTCTCACTAATTCGTAAAGTATTAGAAGTCTCTAACGCTGATACTAATCAAGTGATTGATGGCAAAACCTTAGGTGAGCACCTTTTAGAACCAACACGTATTTACGTTAAACCATTACTTGAGTTGTTCAAGCAAGTAGACGTGCATGCTCTTTCACATATTACTGGTGGCGGTTTTTGGGAAAATATCCCACGCGTATTACCTGAATCTGCTAAAGCGGTTGTTAAAGGTGATAGCTGGCAGTGGCCAAGTGTGTTTAGCTGGTTGCAAGAAAATGGCAATATTACCACTCACGAAATGTACCGCACATTCAACTGTGGCGTAGGTATGGTGTTAGTTGTACCTGCAGATCAACTTGATAACAGTTTAAACATTTTAAAAGATCTTGGCGAAAACGCATGGCACCTTGGTGAGATTCAAGATGCGGTTGCTGGCGAAGAGCAAGTTGAAATTGTAGGTGGTGCTGCGTAATGGCACCCACTCGTCTAGTAGTTTTGATCTCAGGCAGTGGCTCAAATTTACAAGCCATTATTGATGCCTGTGAAAGCGGCGAGATAAACGCTCATATTGCGGCTGTTATTAGTAATAAAGCAGACGCATATGGGTTAGAGCGTGCAAAAAATGCAGGCATTGCTACGCAAGTACTGAGTCATAAAGAGTTTGACTCACGCGAAGCTTACGATGCCCAGTTAATGCATATAATTGACTCTTTTGAACCAAATCTAGTTGTATTAGCTGGGTTTATGCGTATTCTAACTCCTAGCTTAGTGCAAAAATATGTTGGAAAAATGTTGAACATTCATCCATCTTTGTTGCCTAAGTACCAGGGGCTGAATACCCACCAAAGAGCAATTGATGCAAAAGACGACGTTCACGGCGTTAGTGTTCACTTTGTAACTGAAGAATTAGATGGCGGACCGGTTATTCTTCAAGCTAAAGTGCCTGTATTAGCGAACGATACAGCAGACACGCTCGCTAAACGTGTGCATGCGCAAGAGCACATAATTTATCCTTTGGTGGTCAAGTGGTTCAGTGAACAACGACTTACGATGGAAGCAGATTATGCAGTTCTTGACGAAAAACAACTTCCTGCACACGGCGCGCACTACCCAAAATAAAAAATTAAGTGCTTGGCTATTATGTGCGGGCACTTTATTACTTCCTACCAGCCTGATTGCAGGCGAGTTAACCCAGTATCAAGCTAGTTATGACATTTTGCGCAAAGGCACTAATCACGGCAAAGCCGAGCGTGAACTAAAAAAACTCGATAATAATAACTACCAAGTCACTTACCACAGTGATATTGAATGGATGATTTTCTCTGACTCACGTCAAGAATCATCAACCTTTAGCTTTATAAATGATAACGTAGAGCCAATTCAGTACGCTATGATCCGCACAGGCACTGGGCCTGACAAAAAGTATGAAATTAACTTTGACCGTCAAACCAAAACGGTTACCAGTAACACCAGCGATTACCCGTTAAAATGCCAATGGCATGATAACTTCCAAGATGGTATTTCTTATCAAGTACAAGTTCGTGAAGGTCTTAAAAAAGGCAAAACCAACTTCTCGTTTCCGTTGGTTGATAAAAAAGGTAATTGCCGTGACTACGACTTTGAAGTGGTAGAAACCGAAATGATTTCTCTGCCTATAGGTAATGTAGAAGCAGTGAAAGTTAAACGCTTATACGATAACGATAAACGCCAAGCTTTAGCCTGGTTTGCCCCAGAAATGGATTACATGCTAGTGCGCATGTGGAAGGGTGAAAAAGGTGTGGAGCAGTTTGAAGTGCAAATGAAATCGTTTACCGTGATCAACCCACCTGCTTTACCTGCAGAAGTGAAAAACGAAATAACACCAGAGTAAATTGCTTACAAGGTGCAAATGAAAGGCCCAAGTGTGACAAACATAACTTGGGTTTTTCATTTTTAACACTTATACACTTTATCAATTTGAAACTTTGAGTCGGGTTTCGTTTCACTCTAGCTACCCAAGCTACATTAATTCACCCATTTTAAATAACGCAAACTCTCCTGGCTGCATTTTTTGCCAGCGCTCATCATTAGTTAATGGCCTTGTTGCTATAACCGTTACTACATCGTTTGGTGTGGTTTCTTGTTGAAAGTCGATCACCATGTCAGCATCAATCAATGTAGCTTTACCAAATGGCGCACGGCGCGTTATATAATGTAAGTTATTAGTACAATACGCTAAAACAAATACACCATCGGTCAATAACATATTAAATACGCCCTTTTCACGCAGTGTATGTGAAAGCTTGGCGGCATATCTAAAAACCGACGCCATATTACTTGGGCGCTTTGGGTATTTTTCGCGAATTTTGTCAAGTAACCAACAAAAAGCGAGTTCACTGTCGGTGTTTCCCACAGGGCGATAATACTCTGGTTTTAAATCGTGATAATTTGAAAGCTGCCCATTGTGTGCATAGGTTATTTCGCGCCCCCACAACTCTCGGGTAAACGGATGAGTGTTTTCAAGACACACCCGCCCACGGTTTCCTTGGCGAATATGACTAATAACCGATACGCTTTTAATTGGGTACGCTTTTACCAGCTTTGCTATTTCTGACTGGTAACTGGGCTCTGGATCTTTAAAGGTTCTGCAGCCTTTACCTTCATAAAAAGTAATGCCCCAGCCGTCTTTGTGCGGTCCCGTGTTTCCACCACGCTCCAACAACCCTGAAAAACTAAAACAAATATCCGTTGGCACATTGGCTGACATGCCAAGTAATTCACACATAAAATAAATAAACCTTAAATTCAATAAATTAAAACTAAATAAACAATTAAATCTGGCACGCGGTCACAGTTTTGGTTTCACTTTGGATTTTTGTGTGCATATAATTTATTTTTATTTCTTTAATGACGTTATTGTTAAACAGCTGAAGAGCGTTAGCAAGTGGATACAAATTTATATTGATAATTATATTAAGGCTATTGACTCGAATATTTCTTAGCTAATGTTTTTCTATTATTATCTGTTTATAACTTTCCGTATCTATTTTCACAAATCCACCAATAGGAAAACATATATGGGGTGTTGTATGTCCAAAGTTTAAATTATAAAGCACGGGGATTGACGCTAGCTCTCGCTTAGATTTTATAATTTTTTTAAGTAAGACCTCAGATACTTCTGACTTTAATTGAAATTTCCCAATGACTATTCCTTTAACTTTATCGAAATGTTTTTGATGAATTAATGATTGAAGATCTCTGTCAAAGTTTGAAGGGGATGTTAACTCATCATCTTCAATAAATAATACAGAATTTGTTAAATCAGGCATAAATTCAGTTCCTTGAAGTAAATTTAAAGTGCAAAGGTTCCCTCCAACTATTTTTCCTTCTGCTTTGCCATGGTTTAAAACTTTTATACCATTGTCTTTATAAAAGTTTCTTTTTTCCTGATCTATAAACCATAAGTCATCACTCCACTGTGCTGGATTTATAACTTCATAAGGAGCACTTGAGAATAAACACTTTTTAATATAATTTATTGAAAAGTCAATCCCCTTGAGCATTCCCAAAGTTGAGTATGCAGGCCCAGAGTAAGTTACTAGTCCAGTTTTATGAAATATTGCATTTGATAAAGCTGTAGTATCAGAATAACCACAAATAATTTTTGGATTTCTTTTAACAATCGTATAGTCAATATACTTTAGTAATTGATTTACATTATCGCCCCCGATAACAGTAAAGATAGCTTTTACTTTTTTATCTAAGAATGCTTCATGTAAATCTTCAATTCTTTCTTCTATGGATGAAGATGAGAAATCATCTATTAATTCACAGTTTTTTGAAAATGATAATTTGAGGCCAAGCTCTTCAAATCTTTTATTTGCTATTTCTCGAGTCTCTTTGTCAATAATTGATAAACTTCTTGAAGGCGCAATTATCCTAACCTCATCATTCATTTTTAATTTATTAGGTATTATCAATTTACCTCCTACCAAATACTACTAATTAATCATTCAATATTATCTAATATACTATGTATCATTTCTCGACTCTTAGCTCCTTCACAGCTTAAGCACAACACTTTGATTGTTTATAACACACAAAAACGGCGGTAAATGGTGTCGTGAACGATATCAATTAATATCGTTCTATTTTTAATAAGCGTACACTGAACATCATAAGTATATTTACTTAATTAAACTTATATTACTATTAGATTAAGTGATTTTTTAACGCTTATATTTTTTATAACAAGCCAAAATAAACGATTACTGTCAAACTGTTCGTATAACATACAACGGATTGTAATAATCGTACCGATAACTACACTTTAATCTAAGTAATGTACTTGAAACTTAGCGTTACTAGCGCTACTCTAAACGAGGTGGTCTGACCTCTATTAAGGAATTAGCAATGACACTCATATTTACACTTGGTTTAATCGCACTGCTCAGCATTGCGCTTTACCACAGAGCGAGTTGGAACACAGCACTTGGTGTTTCTGCCGCAACATTATTAATTGGTACCTTTGCTGGTGCTTTTGGTTTAATTAGCTGGGTGATCTTTTTAATCATCGCAGTGCCTCTTTCTGTTACTGGTATTCGCCAGCAATACATTATCAAACCTATTTTCACCATCTTTAAAAAAGTAACACCGAGCATGTCTGACACCGAAAAGTCAGCTATTGATGCCGGTACTACGTGGTGGGAAGCGGATTTATTTTGTGGTAATCCAGATTGGAAAAAGCTTCACCAGTATCCAGTTCCAAAACTTACTATTGAAGAGCAGGCATTTATCGACGGCCCTGTTGAAGTTGTATGTAGTATGCTTGATGATTGGGAAGCTACGCATGAGCTGACTGATTTACCTCAGGATGTATGGCAATATCTAAAAGATAACAAGTTCTTTGCCATGATCATTAAAAAGGAATACGGCGGCTTAGAATTCTCTGCATTTGCACAATCGTGTGTACTGCAAAAACTAACCAGTAAATCAACATTGCTTTCGTCAATTGTTGGTGTACCTAACTCGTTAGGTCCAGGCGAGCTATTACAGCACTATGGTACTGAAGACCAAAAAAATCATTACTTACCGCGTTTAGCAAGCGGTCAAGAAATTCCATGTTTTGCACTTACCTCGCCAGAGGCGGGTTCTGATGCAAGCTCAATTCCAGACTACGGTGTAGTTTGTAAAGGGCAATGGAATGGCGAAGAAGTAGTGGGTGTAAGCCTTACATGGAACAAACGTTACATAACACTTGCGCCTGTAGCTACGGTACTTGGTCTAGCATTTAAGTTACAAGATCCTGATGGATTATTAAGCGACGTTAAAGAGCCAGGTATTACCTGTGCACTTATCCCAACAGATACCCCTGGGGTAGAAATTGGTCGTCGTCACTTCCCGCTTAATGTGCCGTTCCAAAATGGCCCTACTCGCGGTAAAGATATTTTTGTTCCACTTGATTACATTATTGGCGGCCCAGAAATGGCTGGTCAAGGCTGGCGTATGCTAGTTGAATGTTTATCGGTTGGTCGTGCAATTACGTTGCCGTCAAATTCAGCCGGTGGCATTAAAATGATTGCAGTAGCAACCGGTGCTTATAGTCGTATTCGTCGTCAATTCCGCTTACCTATTGGTAAAATGGAAGGGGTGGAAGAATCAATGGCTAAACTTGCTGGTTATGCTTACAGCTCAGACGCTGCAGTAAGCATGTCTACGGGCGCGGTTGATTTAGGCGAGAAGCCATCAGTTGTGTCGGCGATTATTAAGTACCACCTTACCGAGCAAATGCGCGATTCAACCATTCATGCGATGGACGTGCTAGGCGGTAAAGGGATCATGCTTGGGCCAAATAACTATTTGGGTCGTGGCTATCAAGGTGCACCTATTGCCATTACCGTTGAAGGTGCAAACATCTTGACCCGTAATATGATTATTTATGGTCAAGGTGCAATTCGTTGTCATCCATTTGTACTTACAGAGCTAGGTGCGTGTGAAATTGAAGACCGCGAAGAAGCGCTTAACGTATTTGATAAAGCGCTAATGGGTCACATTGGCTTTACCATGTCTAACCTAGTACGTACTAAGTGGCTTGCGCTTACTGGCGCTCGCTTTACTAGCGTGCCATACAAAGACGAAACGGCAGAGTTTTACCGTATTGCGTCTCGCTTTAGTGCATCACTTGCACTTATGTCAGACATTAGCATGGCGGTATTTGGTGGTTCTCTTAAACGTAAAGAACGTATTTCAGCACGTTTAGGCGACTTATTAAGTTACCTTTACTTAGTATCTGCAACGCTAAAACGTTACAACGACGAAGGCCGTAAAAAAGAAGATTTTGCATTGGTTCAATGGAGCTGTCAGGATCACCTTTACCACTGCCAGCGTGCACTTGCTGACTTAATCAATAACATGCCGTCGGCTCCACTACGTGGTGTTTTAAAAGTATTGTTATTCCCGTTTGGTCGTCCGGTTCGTAAACCTACCGACAAACTTGAGCACAAACTAGCGCAGTTGTTACAAGTTCCTAGCGAAACACGTAATCGTTTAGCAAGCTATGTATACCTTACAAACGAACCGCTTAACCTTGTAGGCCGTCAAGAGCAAACGCTTAAAGACGTTCTAGAAGTAGAGCCATTGTTTGAGCGTGTATGTAAGGAGAAAGGCGTAAAGCTGCCATTCTTCCAGCTTGATAAAGTGGCGCAAATGGGTTTAGAAGCGGGTATTTTAAGCCAAGCAGAAGCCGATAAGCTTGCTGCAGTTGAAAAAGATCGTCTAGACGTGATTAACGTTGATGACTTTGACCCTGCAGATTTACTTGCCGGCAAAGCAGCGCGTAATAGCAAAGCTAAAGCTAAAAAGGCAGATGCTGCTTAACTAATTTAGTAAAGCTAGCATTAACCCTGCTAAAATTAGCCAAACCAGCGCATAATGCGCTGGTTTTTTTTGCGCAAAGTAAACCTGTATTACACACCACATATTACCAATAGAAAATAATGCAATATTAATGTGACCAAAAATAACGCTATAACTTATCGTTGCTACTAAAAACAGCAATAGGCTAGGTAAAAACTGGCTAATATAAAAGGCACGTTCTCGCTGGCATGTTTTAAAAAACAATCGATACTGCTCGTGAACTTTACCGCAATCAAATTGCAAAGAGCTACTAAAGAGCACAATAAAAGCCATGGTCAACACTACGAGTATAGGTACCAAATCAGCACGTTCGTTTATTAGTGCCGCTGATGCCATAAATATACATAAAAGTAGCGACACGCGCCAAACAAGTACCCAGCTATGGTTTAGTAAATAACAAAACCAAAAACCAAATATTGAACTTACTGCAATTCGCCCGTTAACATTAACCACGGGAACAAAAAGACTCAGCGTAAACAGTAAAGCAAAGCCTATATGATAGGTGAGCGGTTGCATATAAATAGGAACACACACTAATATCGTGCTAAATATAAAGCCATATATCAGTGCGCTGGGTTTGTATATGCACAAAACGCCCAAGCTAAATTGCAACAACATAAATACAACAAAGTGCGGTACTTTAACCCATTGTGATAGCGTTAAATCTAGCGCAATTAATACACTGGCTATTAACCAAGCATTGCTTAGCGTTAATAATTTAATATCAACTAAATATAACCACACTGATCGCGCAATAGTTTGCTGAAATAGCCGCTGCTGACTATTTTTAATTGCTGACTTCATTGCGCTGAGCATCACACTTTGTAATAACAAATAAAATAAGGCCATTTGTGCACCGTATTGTGGTGCTGCGCTACTGTCTATAATTTTTCCGAGACCTAAAAAAAGTAGCAATATCAAACCCAACATCGATGAGCCTAACACCACTAAAAATAACAACCCAAAACTTTTCAGTTGTAATAATAATTGCTTAAGCTCTTGGTTATAAGCTAAATACCGGTAACCCATAAACACTCTATATTGAGCTAATGGGTGTTTACTTGGTGCAATATTCATAACGATATGCGCTCAAAGCCATGTTCAACAAACACAGTAGGTTCGTGACAAGTAATAATAATTTGCCCGTTTAGTTTATCTGCTAAGTAAGTGTCAAGTAAGGAAAGAAGATATTGGATGCTTGCCTGATCAAGGGCTGCGCTCGGCTCATCAAGTAATAGATAAGGTGCCTTGCGCATTAATGCTAAAATTAACTGGCACTTTTTTTGATTGCCTGAGGATAATGCATCAAAACGCGTATTAAGAAATTCGCCAAAATTAAAACCACTAACCATTGCATTAGGCCATGGGCAACCGAGTGTACTAACAGATAAATGTATAATTTGATTGGCAGTTAAAAAATCTGGTAAAGCAATACGATCAGTAGCAATAGCGACCTGTTTATCTAGTTCTTTAAGTGTTTCCCCTGCAAATAAAAATGTGCCACTTTGCGGCTTTTCAAGCCCCGCTAGCATCATAAGTAACGTGGTTTTGCCTTGGCCGTTAGGTGCATCAATACACACTTTTTGGCTGCTAAACACCTTATTGTAATCATGGTATACAACGTTGGCGGCAAACTGCTTATTTAAGCCAATCACTTCAATCATAAAATATCCTTTTTAGATCAGCTTTATATTATAAATAAACTTTTATAATAAACAAAACCCACCCCAACAGCTTTAAAAAACAATAACGATAAAGTAGCGTCATTTTCTAATAGCGACAAACCTTTTATAGCAAGTTGAAACAGCATCAGAAGCTCTGAAACCGTTTGTATCATCAACAGCGATTCACCCTAATAGTTCACTATAAAGATAAGCTTTTTACATCTGCGGCGTTATGACTTAGCCTAAGGACAATAAGAACTGTTTTAAAAGATAATTTGAATTTTGATAACACGTAAAGCTTTGAACTAAACTAAAAATTAAACTAGGTGTTTTTTAACTCAAGCCTATCAAGGCTGACTTGTTAATTGTGACTGATAGCTGATAGCTGATAGCTGATAGCTGATAGCTGATAGCTGATAGAAAATATATTAGCTGTTATTAATTAGGGAAGTATTTTTTAACTTGTTATTGAGGAAATAACAAGTGGCGGAGTGGACGGGACTCGAACCCGCGACCCCCGGCGTGACAGGCCGGTATTCTAACCAACTGAACTACCACTCCGCAGTGGTATGTGCATGGGGTAATGCACTTACTAATTTTATTACTGATATCAAGTGGCGGAGTGGACGGGACTCGAACCCGCGACCCCCGGCGTGACAGGCCGGTATTCTAACCAACTGAACTACCACTCCGCAGAGATATCTTTTTACTTGTCATTACTTAATTTGTTGGCGGAGTGGACGGGACTCGAACCCGCGACCCCCGGCGTGACAGGCCGGTATTCTAACCAACTGAACTACCACTCCAGCATACAAATTTTGTAATATAACAGTGTTTAAATAGTTGGCGGAGTGGACGGGACTCGAACCCGCGACCCCCGGCGTGACAGGCCGGTATTCTAACCAACTGAACTACCACTCCAGCGCGTATTTAAACTGTTATTTTTTTCTTATTGGCGGAGTGGACGGGACTCGAACCCGCGACCCCCGGCGTGACAGGCCGGTATTCTAACCAACTGAACTACCACTCCATAATAAGAATATGTTTTACAACCATATGTTGTGTAAGTGTTGGCGGAGTGGACGGGACTCGAACCCGCGACCCCCGGCGTGACAGGCCGGTATTCTAACCAACTGAACTACCACTCCAGCGCATACTTACAAATTGTCGAAAATTGGCGGAGTGGACGGGACTCGAACCCGCGACCCCCGGCGTGACAGGCCGGTATTCTAACCAACTGAACTACCACTCCGCATTTTCGTTTCTGTCTGAGTCTCCCCTGACAGCGGCGTGAATAATACGAACCAGCCCCTACTTCGTCAAGGGCTTTTTTGTTTTTTTACAGGTTTTTTAGTCATCTGACATCGAAAGGTTTAAAATTCCACCTGATTTGTCATTTTTTGAGCTATTTTCTGGTTCATCTGATTTTTGCTGTTCAGCTTTTTTTGACTCAACAGCTTTCTTTTTATTTAAAAAAGCTAAATTCAATTTAAGTTTTAATGGTTTGTTCTGCACAAAAACACGAATACATAACCAACCTATAAATAAAATGGCTAAATTTCCACCAACAATTAAACTAACCATTAATCCCGTGGCCATTACTTTTGGTTTTACAACTGGCACAGGAATAATTTCTGGTTCGCTAACACTGGCAACTGGAATTTCCGGAATCACTTCTATCGGTCTTTCTATTTCAAATAAATAGGTTGGCAATGTAGCCATAAACTCTCGGTCATTGATTGTTGAGCCAAAAACAGAGATTTCAATGTTGTAGCGTCCCCAACCATAATCTTGTAAAGCCAGCTCTCTTGCTGTGGTGCTGTTGCTATCTAAGTAAAATATCTGTTCTTCGCCATTGGGGTAATAAATTTTACCTTGCATGATCACCGTTTCAGGTTTTAAAAGCTTATCATCAATATTGATCGTAATACGGTGATCTTCCCCCTCCTCAGTTGCTTCAATGGAGGTGAAGCTAAAAGGCGGCTCATGCACAACAATAGGTTCTTGAACCACCCGCCTCTCTAATACATCAGTGGTAATATAAAGCTCAGGGCGCCACTCGCCAGGTGTGAAATTTAAGGTAAACTCACCGGTAAAGACACCGTCTTTAGCGCTTTCATCAAACCCGTAGCCATCATCTTTGAATTCAGTTACTTGTTGTATGCCTGCACCAAAGTTTTCAAAGTTTTCATTATTGGTGCTCACAAAGCTTACATTAAGCGATACCGCGTCTTTAAATAAGTTGGCGCGAATCGGCTCGCCATCATTTAAAATCTCACCAGTTACCTTTACAGTTTCACCCTGAAACAGAATTTTAGGCAGTGGGTCTACTTTTAGCGATAGCTCACCAATAACAACAATGCGGCTTTCTGGCATTATTTGGCCAATAACTTGCCACGGCCCAGGCATGGGATTGCGAATAACCACTAAGTCGTAATTTAATTCGTCGTACCAATCAAGACTGGTGTTTCTCACTGCATTGGTAGCGAAATATTTAGCGCCATCGGGCCTTACTAAAATTACGGCAGGCGATCCTGGGCGTCTAAAAAATATTAATTTTATTTCATCAATTTTGTCATCAACACGAAAACGGTTATCCAGTAACGGGATTTCATTTTGTTTACCGCTGCCTTTTAACTCTTCAACTTGCTTTACGCTGTGTGCATCGGGGTGGAAACACACGGCAATTAAAAGCAGTGAAACTACTAATAGCGTTTTCATAATAATGCCCTATTCAGCGCGCCATAAACAATGGCCGCCCTCCTTTTGTACAATGTCTAAACGCGTTTGATGTGCGCTTTGCTCTGCATCGTTAGCTGCTATAACTACCAAAGGCGCCCTGTCGCTACTTAGGCGTCTAATACCGCCTTTTTGATCTTCACTTGAGTCATCTTTGTTCTGATTTAGGTTTAGCTTTACTTGTCCACCGGTCATTGCCAGGTAAACATCGGCTAAAATTTCAGAATCCAGTAAGGCGCCGTGTAATGTACGCTTAGTGTTATCAACATCATAGCGGCGACAAAGTGCATCAAGGTTGTTCTTCTGTCCTGGATGCAAGTCACGCGCCATTTTAAGGGTATCAAGCACGCCACAAAAACTATGGGTGTTTTGATAGCCTTGGTTTAATAACGCAAATTCATTATCCATATGGCCAATATCGAACGGCGCATTATGAATAACTAACTCAGCCCCTTTAATATAGTCAAAAAACTCTTGGGCAATGTCACGATAAAGCGGTTTGTCGCGTAAAAATTCATTAGTAATGCCATGAACATCGATTGCTTCTTCTTCAATGCTGCGCTGCGGATTAATGTAAACGTGAAAATTATTGCCGGTTAACCGGCGATTCATAAGCTCCACACAGCCGATCTCAATGATACGATGCCCTTGTTTAGGGTCGATGCCGGTGGTTTCTGTATCTAAAACTATTTGTCTGCGTGCCATATCGAATTAAGCCTGACTCTGGTATCTTTCTATAATCACTTTATTGTACATAATATCAAGGTAAAACAGTGCAAAAAACCGTAGAGATTTACACCGATGGTTCGTGTTTAGGTAATCCAGGCCCCGGTGGTTATGGTATTTTTATGATTTATGAAGCCCATGAAAAAAAATTAAGCCAAGGTTATAAGCTTACAACCAACAACCGTATGGAAATGCTGGCAGCCATTGTGGCGCTAGAATCTCTTAATCGTGCCTGCCCTGTAACCCTGACTACCGATAGCCAATATGTTAAGCAGGGTATTGAGTCTTGGATCACCAATTGGAAAAAACGCGGTTGGCAAACCTCTGCTAAAAAACCGGTTAAAAATGTCGATTTATGGAAACGTCTCGACAAAGCCTGTGCCGAGCACAACGTTACCTGGAAATGGGTAAAAGGCCACAGTGGCCACAAATATAACGAAATTGTTGACGACCTTGCTCGTGATGCAGCCAGCAGCAACAATTTACTCGATGATGAAGGTTACCAACCGTAACCCTCTACATCATGCTATTTTTTATTTTGTTGATAATGCTGTTTTGAGGTTTGCCTAAGCCCTACCCCTTTTATTGGGGCAAATTGTGGGCGAGCATGCCACTTAGGTTTTATTGGCGTAAGTGGCGCAACACGCTTTCGTGCCACCAGCATATACACACTCCCCATAGGTTTTAAATATTGCTTGGTAAAGCTGCGCCAAAATGCGAACCGCGATAAGCGATTACCGCGTGCCAACGACGAATAAATAAAGCGCTCATCGGCCACAATTTCAAATCCAAGTAAATTTAGCCAATCTTTAACCCGTGCTGGTGTGAAAAATCGGCCTGTCCACGGTAATTTTTGACGGCTAAACGGCAGTAACTGCGCTAACCCACAAAAGCTAAACGGATTAAAACCCGTAATGGCGATATAACCGCCTGGAATAAGGGTTCGATGAGCCTCACGTAAAATATGATGTGGATCTGAGTGATATTCTAAACAATGGCTCATAATGCAAGCATCTATAGAGTGCTCATAAAAAGGCAGTTCGTCTATATCGGCAACCACCCCCGTGTATGGCCCAAGCTCTGCAACACATACTTGATGTTTAATGGAGCTTTTACTGGTGTCTAATTCACCGCTTAAATTACCTAATTTAAGCATATGATAGCCAAACATTCGCGGTAACCACGGCGACAATTTGCGTTCTATATCACAACGTAAATAATCACCATGCGGAAACTGCTGCCAGGACAACGGTTTGGGACCTTCTTGAAAACTAAGGGCTGGTTTCATTATATAAGCTCGTTATAATATTAATTAAATACCACTTTATAGAGCAACGATACATGGTGCAAGTCAAAGCAATTAAAGCCTTTTCTGATAACTACATTTGGTGCTTAACCACCGAACAGAATAACCAAGCGTGGGTGGTTGATCCTGGCAATCAGCACCAGTTTTAGAGCATTTAGCACAGCATAACTTAACCCTTGGCGGTATTTTAATTACCCATCATCATTATGATCATACCGATGGCGTAGCTCAATTAGTAAAGCAGTACCCTAACATCACAGTTTACGGCCCAAGTAATAGCCCATTTGAGGGAATAACAACGCCTTTAAATGAAGGTGATACAATTAGCGTTTTAAACATTCCATTTGAAATTATAGCCACCCCTGGGCACACCCTAGACCATATTTGTTATATTAATGATGCACTGGCCTTTACTGGCGACACCCTATTTAGTGGTGGTTGTGGGCGCTTATTTGAAGGCAGCCCAGAGCAAATGTGGCATTCATTTAATAAGTTGCGAGCATTGCCAAGTGATTGCAAAGTGTATTGCACCCACGAATACACCCAGGCAAACTTGGCCTTTGCAAAAGCGGTTGAGCCACGAAACCCCGAATTACTCGCTTACAGCCAGAAAGTAGATGAATTGCGAAAAAATGATGAAATAAGCTTGCCAAGCACCATAGGCCAAGAGCTTAAAGTTAACCCTTTTATGCGTAGTAATTTGCCCGATATTACAAAGTCATTACCAAAAGAGTACTGTTTAGTTACAAAAAACAATGAACCTTGGGAAAACTTTGCTAGTCTGAGGATGTTCAAAGATAATTTTTAAGCCAGTAACAAAAATAATTAACTGTTCATTTTAAATAACAATAAGTTAACACTTTCTAATTATATTTGTTTGGATTTTTAACGATGACAAGTGGCAATGTTGGCTCATAATGAGTAGTATTCGCCGAGTTTTTTACCCTATGTATTGGTATTTATGAATAAATCTCCTCTTTTATTGGTTTTAGCGATGACGCTAAGCGGTTGTCAAACATTGACAACGTTAAACTCAGATTCACAAAATCAAGCTCAAAACCAGCTTGAAGGCGCCAGCCCAAATGATATTAGCACTGCATTAATGATTAATGCGCAATATCAACAAGTAAACGATATTGAAGAAGAAGCCCCTGTGTTTGACGATGTTTGGGAGCGAATTCGTTACCAATTATCTATTGATATTCCACAAAATCGCCCAGTGGTCGCTGAGCGTAATTATTATGCACGTCATCAGGCATACCTAGATCGCATTTCTAAACGTGCTGAGCCGTATTTACATTTTATTGTTGAAGAAATTGAAAAGCGTGAAATGCCCATCGAAATTGCACTTTTACCCATTGTAGAAAGTGCATTCGACCCTTATGGCTATTCGCACCGTACTGCATCGGGTATTTGGCAATTTATGCCTGCAACTGGCGAGCGTTTCGATTTAAAACAAAACTGGTGGTATGACGGTCGTCGCGATATTGTGCAGTCTACACGCGCTGCACTTGATTATCTCTCGTACTTACACAAAACCCTTGAAGGTGATTGGCTGAACGCAATTGCCGCCTATAACTCAGGTGAAGGCCGCTTGCTGCGTGCGATTAAAAAGAATCGTAAAAAGCATTTACCTACCGACTTTTGGTCACTAGATTTACCTCGTGAAACCACCGCCTACGTGCCTAAATTATTAGCTTTAGCTGATTTACTAAAACGTGCAGATGAGTTTAAAGTGTCGTGGAAGCCAATAATTAACGCACAAGTAGTCGAAGTGGTTAATATTGAGTCACAAATAGATTTAGCACTGGCTGCGGATATGGCCGATATGACCCTTACCGAACTATATCGATTAAATCCAGGATTTAACCGCTGGGCAACCGATCCTGATGGCCCACACTTTTTATTACTTCCTACCGATAAAGTAGAACAATTCACTGAAAAGCTTACCGCTACAGCGATTAAAAACCGTCTTCGTTGGCAGCAATATAAGGTCAAACGTGGCGATAGCTTGTCGGTGATTGCAGATAAATTTACCACTAGTATCAGCGCGATTAAGTCATTAAATAAGCTTAACTCAAACGTAATTCGTGTGGGTCAACAAATTTTAGTACCACTCACTGATGGTAAAATTAACAGTGAACATTTGCCTCAGCAAGTACGTGCGGCCGCTAATAAAAGTTTACGCACTAAACTTTCTCATACGGTAAAAAGTGGCGATACCCTATGGGATATTAGCCGCGAATACGATGTAACTATGAGTGAATTAGCTAAGTGGAATAAGCTGAAAAAAAATGCAGTACTGCGTTTAAATCAAAAATTGGTAGTTTATAAGTCAGCTAGCCAGCCTAAAAAGTCGACGAGTAATACTAATCGTACTATTACCTACAAAGTTCGTCGAGGCGATTCTTTAGCGCGTATAGCGTCTAAGTTTAATTTAACGGTAAGCGATATTATTAAATGGAATAACCTTGCCGGACAAAAATACTTACAGCCAGGACAAAAGCTTAAATTAAAAGTAGATGTAAGAAGTAGCTGATCCCTATTGTAATAAACTGTTAAATAAAAAAAGAGCGCATGCGCTCTTTTTTTATGCCTGCTATAAACCTTAGCCTACAATGCCTAAAGGCTGTGCTGTTTGCCATGCACCGCGAGTAAAATCGGGAATATCGATTGAGCGGCTACGCTCACTCACAGACTGGGCTGATAACGGTGAAATAACCGACCATGCTGCGCCATCGTAAACGTCCTGATCCAGCGGTTCGCCATTTCTTAGGCAATAAATCATCCGCCAAAACATTAAAAAGTCCATGCCTCCGTGGCCGCCATTGCGCTGTGCTTCTTCACCCATTTTAATCCATAGGGGATGGTCGTACTGCTCATACCATGCGCTCATATCATAATCCCATTCATGAAAACTTTTAGAACCACCATTTTCAAGCGCAATACGATTAGGGAAACCGGCAAACACCCCATTCGTCCCTTGGATTAAGTTATGTCGAGAGTATGGCCGAGGGGTTGTTGTATCGTGCTGTACCATAATACTGCGCCCCTTGAGAGTTTTAATCAGTGTCGTGTTCATATCACCGGCAATATAATTAAGCTGATTACGGGAATGATCCGCTGCAAATTCACGTTGTGCATACGCGCTTCTACCCAGCGAAGGAGAGCTCATTGAGGTTAAAAAATCAAACCTATCGCCACGGTTTATATTCATATATTGCGATACAGGGCCTAATCCATGAGTGGGGTATAAGTTACCATCACGTTTTGCATGCCATTGCGTTCGCCATGAGCCTGTTTTGTGCTCAAGCTCTTTCATTTGCCAACGAAGCTCATGAATATAGGCCGCTTCGCCATGTAACAGCTCCCCAAATACACCTTGGCGCACCATGTTTAATACCATTAACTCGTCGCGACCGTAATTCACATTTTCCATCATCATGCAATTTTTTTGAGTACGTTCGGCGGTATCTACAATTTGCCACATTTCGTCAACAGTCAGTGCCAAGGGCACTTCAACAAAAGCATGTTTTGCGCTGTTCATAGTATCGATAGCCATAGGTGCATGCCATGCCCAAGGAGTAGAAATAATGACTATATCTATGTCTTGTCGTTCAAGCATTTGTTGATAGGCCCGCTCACTGCCAGTATATAACGCCGGCTTAGCTACCCCTTTATCAACTAAATAATTGGCAGCTCGCTCTAGCACCTCAGTGTGCGTGTCACAAATAGCGACTATTTGCGCACCTTCAATATGGCTCATGCGCTTTACATGTCCATAACCGCGCTGACCCACACCAATAAAGCCCACTCTAACCACATCCATTTTAGGCGCGACTAAACCAATAACGCTGCGCCCTTGCTGTTTTGGTGCGCTTGCATTAGCACTTCCACTTGATGCACAACCACTCACTACACCTGCAGCTGCGGCAACACTGGCTGCTTTTAAAAAGTCTCGACGATTAAATTGCTTCATTGCTTTATCCCTTTTGTTATTATTTTAACTTACCTAAAGGCGATGAACGGGTAAATAGGTGAAGAGGTAAGTGACATAAAAATAAGGTTAAAAGAGATAAAAATTCGCATTTACCGGTTACTTGGGGTTATAGTCGAAAAAAATTATTATTTTAAGTAGTTATGTCTTATATAAAAATCACTGCACTTTTTTTAGCTATTGCACTAACGGGTTGCTCTGAGCCTACAACGCCAGCTTCATCTCTTGAAAACACCCCTGGTGTTAGTTTAAATAATCTTAAACAGCATATTAAAACCTTAGCGTCAGATGACTTTGAAGGACGCGGCCCGCTTACCTTAGGTGAAGTTAAAACCGTTGGCTATTTAAGTGAGCAATACCAAGCAATGGGGTTGTCTGGCGCGTATCAAGGGAAGTATTTACAGCCAGTTAAAATGGCCATGCTAACTGCAGATCAAAACATGCAATTAACTATGGGGAAGCTTAGCTTTATTGCAGGTAAAGACTTCACCGCCCGTACAAAGCAGTTACAGCCGATTATTGATGTCCGCAATAGCGATATTGTATTTGTTGGTTATGGGATTAACGCGCCAGAATATAACTGGAACGACTATGCCAATGTTGATGTAACCGATAAAACCGTTATTGTGCTGGTGAACGATCCGGGCTTTGCCACCCAAGACGATACACTATTTACAGGCAATGCCATGACCTACTATGGCCGCTGGACTTATAAATATGAAGAAGCCGCGCGCCGAGGTGCAAAAGCGGTATTTATTGTTCATGAAACAGCCCCAGCCGCATACCCTTGGGGCGTGGTTGAAAGCTCAAACACGGGTACCAAGTATAGCTTAATGGACAACAACCTTAATGCATCTGAACTGCCGGTTATGGGCTGGTTAACACTTAATGCGGCTGAACAAGTATTCGCATCGGCAAACTTAAATTATCAACAATTAAAGCAACACGCATTAAGTAAGCAATTTCAAGCCAAGGAATTGAACTTAAAGGCAAACCTTGCATTTAAAAATGAAGTGTCACACGCTAAATCACATAATGTGGTTGCACAAATTACAGGCAGTGAAACCCCTGACGAATACGTTATTATTAGTGCCCATTGGGACCATTTTGGTACTAAACAAACCGACAGTGGACCTAAAATTTATAATGGCGCAGTAGATAATGCTTCGGGCACCGCAGCAACACTTGAAATTGCTCGCATTATGAGCAAAATGCATCAGCAAAAGCCGTTTAAGCGCTCAATCCTGTTTGCTAACTTTACCGCCGAAGAAACAGGTCTAATCGGCTCAGAAGAATTTGCCAATGGGAATATGATTGCCACCAAAAAAATGGTCGGATTATTAAATATCGATGGTATGAACGTGCTCGATGAAACCGATTATATTTTGCAATACGGTAACAACCTATCAGAAATGGAGAGTTACTTAGCAAGCGCGGCTAAATCACAAGGACGCGTGGTAAAAATGGATCCTCGCCCACAAAATGGATTGTTTTTTAGATCAGATCATTTCTCACTCGCTAAACAGGGCGTGCCAAGTTTACTGTTTATGAGCTTAGGTGATACCGATCCTGACTACATCAGTCATAAATACCATAAAGAAGCCGACGACTATTCAGATACATGGTCATTAGCTGGTGCAAAACAGGATATCGAGCTAGTTATAGATATAGCCAGTCAACTTGCCAATAATGGCGACTGGCCTAAGTGGACAAGCGAGTCTGATTTTAAAGCCAAACGTTTAGAAGATAAGTAAATGAAAAAGCAGCCGAGAAATTATTCGGCTGCTTTTATCTGTATCGTTAAAGATTGTGCGTGTTTGTTACTGAACTTTAGCAAATTCTTGCTGAGATAATTCACCATTGCCGTCAATATCTAAGTCATCAAATAATTTAGCTAATTGTGAATTAGCTTGTGCTTCAGACTGGCTAATAACGCCGTCGCCATCAGAATCAAAAGAATCAAAGTCAACCGCAGCAAAAGCGGCAGAAGACGAAGCAAGTGCAATTAAAGTTAGGGCGTGGTGACCTTTTGTGATTAATTTTGCAGCAGCATGTTTGGTATATAGACAAGGCAGAGCCTATGTAGTGTGGTTGCTCCCCATAAATAGGCGATAACGCAGTGTAAATGCCAAACATGCATTGCCCAAAGGGTTCTTCCTAGGGACGATTAACTCTTTGTTGCTCGATTTTTACTTAGCCCACTAGGTTACAAATGTCGCGCCGCAATTAAATCGTCCCTAGATTGAACAAACTTCAATCTATAAAGGCCAGCACGCCCAAGTTTTAGTAAATGTTTTCATAATAAATCCTTAGCTTAAAAAAAAAGTGGGTAAGAAATCCTTTTCAAAGATCCTTAGGGAATTATAAAGTTAGTATGCTGAAAATTCGTCTTTAGAAAGTTCACCATTGCCATCTACGTCCAGCTCTGCAAACTGCTCCATAAGTTCTGCCGCAACCGATGCTTCAGCTTGGCTAATTGCGCCACTACCATCTACATCAAGAGTTTCAAAGTCTGTGCTGGCAAATACTGAAGATGAAGAAGCAAGTGCCATAAGTACAAGAGTTGACTGTAATTTTTTCATAATATTAATCCTTCAAAGTATGCAATGTTTGGGTATAAATTAATTAACTCAACGCTACAACCGTACATCCTAGTTATTCTCTTTCATAGGCTCCCTTGCCTATTTAGGTTGTCTTTGGCAACTCAGAATATGCAATAGCGTTGAGCATTGGCCTTTTAAGCCTTAGAAAATTCTGCTTTAGAAAGCTCGCCGTTTTTATCCGTATCAAGCTCTGTAAACTTACTCATAAGTGAGGCATCTACTGATGCTTCAGCTTGGCTTATTGCGCCATTACCATCCACATCCAGTGTGTCAAAATCTGTTGCAGCAAACGCCACAGATGAAGAAGCAAGTGCCATTAATACCAGTGTTGATTTAAATGTTGTCATAACGTAATTCCTTCATTGGGTTGTAAGGTTAAGCGTTAAGCTTAATCACTTTTTGCTAAATACAGCTTAGGTATTACAACTTCGATGCCATGTTTAATTTTTTATTTATAAACAATAAGTTAAAAATATAAATGTGATTTTTACTTAAAAATGCCCAACATTTTGTTGCTCTTTTGCAACAGCTACTTTTAACTAAAAAAATACCCTTTAAAATTCAATAAGTTAAATAATCTAAAAAAGACACACCTATCTCTAATTAAACTCAAAACAACAAGACTGAGCCGCTATAGGAATAAATCGCCACTGAACAAATTAACAACGCGAAATTAAACAAATTAAATTAAATTAAATTAAATAGATAACAAATTGAAAATAAACAACTTAAATTGATTTGTAGAAAAATATAAATTAATTTTTTTAACGGGGAGAGAAAAAGCAAGGATTTGTCGCCGTATGGCGAATAAATACTAAAAGTAAGGAATGAGTCTCATGCGGGATACTAATTTGATATCACTCATACCCACTTATTTGGGCATGAGTATATGGGGTCACTTCCAGCCTTGGCGCCATCTTTGTTCGTCTTTTAAGTCGCGCCACTGAATAGGATATTGATTTTTTGACATCACCGCTTCAGTGATACATTCAATCACATTAGCGTCTTCATCAAATTCTACCTCAACAATAATAAAGTGCTTTTCTTTATTAATAGCTGGGATGGCAGTCCATTTACTATTTAGCAGTTTTTTAGGGTTTAATTTATTCATACTACACCTTTTATGTTTTCTGCTTGAGAATACGCATCAGGGATACGTTTAGTTTTATTAAAAAACCAAAAACTTCCCTTTAAACATTTGTATTTAGCAATGAAAAGCATATTCTCCAACATCAAGCGAAAGTAATTCAATAGCCGCATCTTCACCTATACTTGGCGTTTCACGAGTTCAAGCGGGGGAAAATCACTGTTTTAGCGCAAGGATTCAGGGTCAGAGGCCTGTTCGCTGCCACCTTAAAATACGCTGGATAATAATACCCCCCGTTACCCACAGTAATGACTATTTGATTGCTATAACTGTTTACTTCGGCTCATACAACCAAAACCAATAAATGATAGCGACAATAAGTAAAACGCCTAATAAATTAATTAATAACATAATTAAATCCCCTATAAATAAAGTTACGAGTTACTCGCTTTAAAATAACGTAACCGATTTGCGTTAGTGACCACAGTAAGCGATGATAAAGCCATTGCCGCGCCAGCTACGACTGGGTTTAGTAGTAGACCAAAAAACGGATACAACAGCCCTGCAGCAATCGGAATACCCGCAATGTTATAAATAAACGCCCCAAACAAATTTTGTTTAATATTAGTTATGGTTGCGCCACTAATTGCAATGGCATCTGCAAGACCATGAAGTGAGCCTCGCATCAGCGTTATATCCGCACTTTCAATAGCTACATCTGTGCCAGTGCCAATGGCAAATCCAACATCGGCTTGTGCCAATGCTGGCGCATCATTTATACCATCACCAGTCATGCCTACAATTTCACCTTGAGATTGACGCTTAGTCACTTCACTGGCTTTATCATCTGGCATTACTTGCGCTATAAAGTCTGTAATACCGACTTTGCTGGCAACGGCTTTAGCGGTCGCTTGGTTATCGCCTGTCAGCATAACCACCTGCATACCTTTATTTTGTAAGCGTTTAATGGCCTCAGCTGATTCTTCTTTTATTGGGTCAGCAACTGCGATTATGGCATGTAATTGATTACCAATAGCAAAGTACATCGGCGTTTTAGCAGCGTTGGCAAGCTGCTCGGCTTGAGGTATTGCCTCTGCAATATCTATATTGTGGCTTTTCATCAGTGCCTGATTGCCAAACAATAGGCTTTGCTCATTAATGGTACCGATCACACCTTGCCCAGTGATAGCATTAAAATTCCTGACTTTTTCAAGGGTAATATTTTGGTTTTTAGCATAATTAACAATAGCTTCGGCTAATGGATGCTCAGAACTACTTTCAAGACTAGCTGCTAACTTTAGCACCTCGGTACTGTCGCTTTGGTTGAACGTAACCACATCGGTCACGGTTGGCTTACCAGCGGTTATAGTGCCTGTTTTATCTAAGATCATGGTGGTGATTTTAGCTGTTGTTTGTAGCGCTTCACCGTTACGAATAAGTATACCCGACTGAGCAGCTTTACCTATGCCGACCATAATTGACATCGGTGTAGCTAAGCCAAGTGCACACGGGCAAGCAATAATTAAAACTGTGGTTATTGCAACAACCGCATAAGCAATACTCGGCTGTGGGCCAAAGTTAAGCCATGCTAAGCCTGCTAGCACTGCAATAATCATCACTGTGGGTACAAATATGCCTGAAATAACATCAGCTAAGCGTCCAATTGAGGGTTTAGAGTTTTGTGCACGTTTAACCATATTAATAATATTCGCTAAGGTGGTTTCGCTGCCTATATGGGTTGCTTTAAACAACAAAGTACCACTTTTATTAATACTGCCAGCAACAACCTTGTCACCCTCACCTTTATTAACCGGCATCGGTTCACCAGTGAGCATTGATTCATCTAGTGTACTGCTGCCTTCAATAACATCTCCATCGACTGAAATTTTCTCTCCAGGGCAGACACGAATCAAGTCACCTTTAATAACTTGGCTTATAGCTACATCTTGCTCTTGGTTATCTCGGATCACCCGTGCCGTTTTAGGCTGTAAACCAATTAAGCGTTTAATAGCCTCAGAGGTACGCCCTCGCGCCTTTACTTCAAAGGCTAAGCCAAGACTTATTAAGCCTATGATCATTGCTGAGGCTTCAAAATAAACATGTCTAGCCACCTCTGGTAATAGACTTGGCATGCTCACCACCACCATTGAATATAGCCAGGCTGTTCCCGTACCAAGCGCAATCAAGGTATCCATATTCGCTGTATGATTTTTAAATGACTGCCATGCGCCAGTATAAAATTGCTTACCCGACACAATCATTACGACCAACGTCATCATTCCAACAATAAACCAGCCAATACGCTGGGCATTGCTAGTGACACTCATATCAAAGATTAATCCATAAAGCATTAATGGCGCCCCCAAACCCAATGCCAATAGCATATTGCGCATAAGTTTTTTGTAGTGCGCGTTATCAGCTTCGGCTTTTTCATCTAAGGCGTCTTGTTGAGAATCACTGTTCATAGGTTTAGCTTGATAACCAATATCAGCGACAGCGTGCATTAGCTCCCCAGCCTTAGCCGAACCTTCTACTTGCACAGTTCGATCGGCAAAGTTCATTTCAACGCGCTGCGCACCCTTTACATTTTTCAATGCTTTCTCTATTTTAGCCACGCAACTGCCACAATTTGCGCCTTCAATTATAAAGTTTTGCGTGGTGGATTGATTACTCATAACGCTTCCTTAGTATTTTTAACTTCAGAGATTGGATCAACAAAGGTCTCTATTAAGCTACATATATCTGCACTTACAGCCCCATCAGGCGATTTATCCCACTGTTTAACCGCTGCTTGCATTCGCGTGCGTAATTTAAGTGTTTCTTGAAAGTGCAGCTCTGTTTCCTCTAGTCGCTTTGCTATTAATTGTCGTGTGAGCGGACAAGGGCACTGCCCTTGCTCCGACTGTGCAATAATTTGTTGAATATCTTTTATTGAGAAACCGAGTTGAGCGCACTAATAATAAACTTTAAACGTTGCTGATCGGCTGCGGTATACTCTTGATAACCATTGCGCTCACCACGAATAGGATTAAGCAGCTTTATTCGCGTGTAATGACGAACCGTGTCTTGGGTCACGCCCATAGTATTGGCTAATTGCTTTACGTACATCATTAAACCTCTGGCTGGCTATGTAATGACAACATAATAAACCTATGTGTAACACATAGGTCAACAATTAATTAAGTATATGGCTGGGAGTGTGGAAGAAAGTTAAGATAAGAGCAGTCACCATAAGTGACTGCTAAATTTGAGAGTTACTGTAGTCCTTAGTTTGCTTTGCTTCGAGATTGCTTAAGTGCTTCACCAAGCTCACCCGCAATTGCTTGAATTTCAGGCATAGCGTCTTGTACTAAGGCTTGTGACATTTGCATTGATTCTTGCATTACTTGTGGCATTTTTTTCAAAATAGCCTGCCCTGACTCTGTCTTATAAAAAGCCAACATGTCGCTAATTTCTTGTTCAGTAAATTGTTTATCGTAGAGGTTAATCATCATCGGCTGCATTTTTTGCCAGCTCATTTTTGTTTTTAATACCTCGGTCATATCAGCATAATATTTGTCGAAAATTGCTTTCTCATCTGGCTTTACGCCCATTTGCACTGACATATTTTGCATCATGCCCTCAACTTGCGCATACATAGAGTCAACCATGGCATCCATGTTCATCACCTCTACCAGCTCATCAATTTTTTGCTGTTTGGCAGTTTGCGCTGCAAGGTTAGTTGAAAAAATTAAAAGTGAAAGCAGTATTACCTTACCCATATTAATATCCTTTTTGTATTTGAATTAGCGTCATAATCACATGTTCAACAAGTGTTGTAAATGGGGACAACCAAAAAACGAAAAAGCCGAATAACAGGTGTTTATTCGGCTTTTAATCGTTTATTCCCAGAGCTAATCTTTTTCGATATTATCGAGCCCTTTCGTTCCCTCTTTAGCTTTAAGCTTATGATGAATAGCGGTTTTAATCAGCATATAGCCACTAATAGGTGCAGTGATTAATAGAAATATAGTGATTAATATTTCTTTTACACTTAAGCCACTGACTGAATTAGCAAAAAATACCATAGCAGCGGTAAGTATACTCGCCATACCTAAAGTGGTGGCTTTTGTTGGCCCATGTAAACGCATAAAAAAATCAGGTAATTTAATTAAACCAATTGAGCCAATTAAAATAAATAACCCGCCTAACAGCAGCAATATTGATACGATCCATTCACTTATCATTTTAATACCTTACTCAATTATGTCGCCACGAAGTAAATACTTACATACAGCTACCGTACTTATAAACCCAAGCATGGCAATAAGTAAGGCTGCTTCAAAGTACAGCCCCGTGCCCATACTAATGCTATATAAAATAATCAAGGCAATCACGTTAATGTACATAGTATCGAGCGCTAAAATACGATCCGGTACTGATGGGCCAATAATAAGTCGCCATAGATTAAGTAATAACGACAATCCAACCATTGAAAAAACAATCAGTAATACTGTATCTAACATTGAAATATCTCCTTTAGGGGAGCTTCGTAACGTGCTTTTATTTGTTTAATAAGCGCTTGCTCATCATCTAAATCTAACACGTGAATTAATAAATAACGCTGTACCGGTTCATCGTCTTCATTAAGCGATTTAATCAGCGGGTAAACCTCGGCACTTACCGTACCCGGCGTTAAAGACACGCAGCTTGCTAAAATAGTAATTGGCATTTCATGCATTAAATCTATAGGCACTTTAACAAAGCCTGGACGCAGATTTTTTGAAGGGCCCAGTATTAATAATGCCACTTGCAAATTAGCCACTATAATATCGTAAAGTACGATTAGTAATTGCTTAAGTGCTAGCCCCGGCTTTAATATCAGCGGTTGCGGGTCTCTAAACGACATACTAAATAACGGTATTAGCAACGCAAGTAGCGCCCCTAATATAATATGCCCTACCGACACACTGTTGTTTAACAAGAGCCATACTATAAATAAAAATAGACTACGAAACGGCGTAGGTAACCAACCAAAACGAGCTTGTAAGCGCATTACATACCTCCCTTAAGTACCGCATTAATACCACCACTAATATCGTGAAGCTGTGTTGCCGCCTCGAGGGCGTACTGTGTTGCCATGTCACCAAAAATAACCAGTAGTATTGAACTTGCTAATAAACCAACTAACACGGTTACTTGTAGCGGGTGGGCATTGGCAACATCGCTAGCATCACCTGTTTTGTCTTTACGTTCCCAAAACAAACTAGTACCTGCACGTGATATAGCCACAATTAGCGCTAAGCTCATAATTAAGTAAACAGGCCAAAATACCAGTGCTTGCTCGCTATTTAAGGTCGTTTTTAAAATCCAAATTTTGCCAACAAAGCCCGAAAAAGGTGGCATACCAATAACGGTTAAACCGGCAATAATAAAACACGCACCTAATAAAAATGGTTGCTTTACTGCACGCCCGCCGACTAATCGATCACCAGCTTTACCTCGTTGTGTTGCAATTAAATCAGCAAGTAAAAATAGCGCCGCAGTCACTAACGTTGAATGCACTAAATAGTAAAGCAATGCAGCGGTGGCATTTATGTTTTGTAGTGCGACTAATGCCACCAACGTCCCTACAGAAACCAGTACTAAATTAGCGGTAAGCTTACGTAAATCTTGTGCGGCTAACACCCCTATTGCGCCAATCACTATGGTGGCAATAGCCAACGCCCATAACCAAGACTGCGCCATATGCTCAAGTTCACCAGCTTGTTCACCAAAAATAACCGTATATACACGTAAGGTTGCGTAAACACCGACTTTGGTCATAATAGCGAATAATGCAGCAACCACAGGTGTGGCACTTGAGTAGGCGTTTGGTAACCATAAATGCAATGGTAATAACGCACTTTTAAGTGCAAATACAACGAGTAATAATAACCCGCCCGCTTTTGCTAAATAAACGTCGTCACCACTTAGCTGCGGTACTTTATTGGCCATATCAGCAATATTTAAGGTGCCTAATACTCCGTATAAAATACCTAAACCAATTAAAAATACGCTTGAACCAACTAAATTTAAAATAACGTAATGCAGAGCAGCGCGCGTTTTGGGTTTACCGCCACCGTGCATTAACAGCGCATAAGAGGCAATTAATAACACTTCAAAAAATACGAAGACGTTAAATAAATCCCCTGTTAAAAATGCACCATTTACCCCTAATATTAAAAAATGGATTAAAGGGTGAAAAAAGCTACCTTGTTCATCATCACCAGCACAGCCATATAAAGCCACGCCAACCCCCAAAAAGGCGGTTAAAGTGACTAACAAGGTCGAGAGCATATCTGCAACCAGTACAATACCAAATGGTGCAGACCAGTTACCTATTGCATAAACAATAATACCGTTATCTTTAACCTGAACCAGCAGTAATACTGTGACTGCAAAGGTTAAAATAGCCATTAAGCTAGACATAAATCGGCGTGCAAATAAGCTTTTGCCACACGGTGGGAGCAACAAAATAATTGCCGCTAGCATTGGCAGTAAAATAGGCAAAGATGCTAAATGCTGAATCATTTTCTCTCCTTGCGTTTATTTTTAGTTAGGGTGCCATCAACATGGTCGTTGCCTAAATCTGCTCGGCCTCGAATAGATAAAATAACCACAAACGCAGTCATCGCAAAGCCAATTACAATGGCTGTTAACACTAAGGCTTGTGGTAGCGGGTCAGCGTAATCAGCGCCAGTCCCTAGTACCACGGCTTTATTAATTGTTAAGCGCCCTGATGAGAATAAAAACAAATTAACCGCGTAAGAAATCATTGTCAGCCCCAGTACCACTGGGAATGTACGTGCTCTTAGCAATAAAAACACGCCACAGGTGACTAACACGCCAACGCAAGATGCGTATAACAGTTCCATTAAATATTTACCTCTTCTTTCTCTGCGTTCGCGGTCATATTACCTAAGCTCGCAAGGATCATCAGCGTAGCGCCAACAACAGTTAAGTACACGCCCAAGTCAAATACAATGGCGCTGGCAAGCTCTGTTTTACCAACAAACGGAATATCAAAGTAATCAAACCAGGTAGTTAAAAATGGCTTGTCAAAGAACCAACTTCCTACACCTGTAAACATGGCAATAGCAATACCTGATGCAATAATTTTTCGATAGTTAACATCAAAGCGTTCATTTATCCACGCAGTACCATGCGCCATATATTGTAAAATAAAGGCAATAGAAGTTACGAGGCCTGCTATAAAGCCTCCTCCAGGTAAGTTATGACCGCGTAGGAAAATATAAGCAGACACTAATAGCGCTAATGGCAGTAAGCTTTGAGAAATACAAGCCAATAAAATAGGATGGCGATCTTTAGACCATGGACGCCCTTCACTATCGCTCGCTGGCATATAAAGTGGAATTCTTGATAACAGTTTAAATATGCCCAGTGCGGCAATACCTAGTACAGTAATTTCACCTAAAGTATCAAAGCCCCTAAAATCAACCAAAATAACGTTAACTACATTAGTGCCACCACCGCCTGTTTTGGCGTTAGCAATAAAGAACTCAGAAATTGAATCAAGCGGACGAGTCAGTAAGGCGTAACAAATACTAGCAATTATGATCCCCACGGTAGAGGAAATAACCACATCACGTAAAATACGCAATGAGCTTGACTCTCTTGGCGTGCTTTGAGGTAAGAAAAACAGTGCCAACATTAATAGTATAATAGTGGCTACTTCTACAGTAAGTTGCGTTAAGGCCAAGTCAGGCGCTGAAAAACGGGTAAACGCCACCGACACCATTAACCCCACAATCGACAGCATTAATAACGATACCATTCGAATTCGATGCCAAATAACGGTAGCAATTGCACCTATTATGAGTAGTCCTGCACCAATTGCGTTTTGAATATCAACCGGTGTATTAGGCACGCTACCGGCTAGCTGCTTCATTTCAAATAATGGCCAACCAGAGGCAAGTAATACAACGCCTAACATTATAAATACATAACGTTGTAATGAGCCATTTTCTGTTGATTGGATTTTGTTTTGACACCAATTGACCACTACCGCTAAAAAACGCTCGAAGATTTTTTTAGCGTTAAAAGGAGGTAACGACGCTTGGAACTGGAACAAGTACTTACGATTAACGTAAATAAATAAACCACCAATTACCGCCATACCACTCATAAGTAGAGGTAAGTTGAAACCATGCCAAATAGTCAATTTATACTCAGGCATTGCTTCACCAAGTACGGCTAGTGAAGCGGCCGATAAAATACCATCAACGGCAAAGTGTGGAAAAATACCCACTAAAATACACAGTACCACTAAGATTTCTATAGGCACACGCATATAACGCGGTGCTTCATGAGGGGTACGTGGTAAATCAATGGGCTCACCATTAAAGAACACGTCATGAATAAAGCGTGATGAGTACGCCACCGACAACGCACCCGCTACAGTTGCCAGCACCGGGATTAGCCACGACATTGAGCCAAGTACCTGCTGATGCAGTGTCTCAGCAAAGAACATCTCTTTTGATAAGAAACCATTTAACAACGGTACACCTGCCATAGCGGCAGCAGCCACCATCGCCAAGGTGGCCGTATAAGGTAAGTAGCGCCACATACCATTGAGTTTGCGCATATCACGAGTCCCGGTTTCATGATCAATAATGCCGGTTGCCATAAATAACGACGCTTTAAACGTCGCGTGGTTAATAATATGAAAAATAGCGGCAACGGTTGCAAGCTGTGTATCCAGACCAAGTAATAATGTAATTAAACCCAAATGACTAATCGTTGAATAGGCTAACAAGCCTTTTAAATCATGTTTGAATAACGCGATATAAGCGCCAAATAATAATGTGGTTAAACCGGTTAAACCGACTAATAAAAACCAGGTATCGGTACCCGCCAATGCGGGGTAAAAACGCGCAAGTAAAAAGATACCTGCTTTTACCATAGTGGCAGAGTGTAAATACGCACTAACCGGCGTAGGTGCAGCCATGGCATGCGGTAACCAAAAATGAAACGGAAATTGTGCAGATTTAGTAAAAGCACCTAATAATACTAGTACTAATGCCAATTCATATAAGTCGTGAGATTGAATAATCGCTTTGCTAGCTAAAATGGTGTCTAAGTCGTAGCTTCCAACAATATCGCCTAACAACATTAAGCCACCGAGTAAGGCTAAACCACCGGCGCCAGTTACCGCTAATGCCATGCGCGCCCCCTTGCGCGCCTCTGATTTGTGCCACCAATAACTGATTAACAAAAACGAGCTAATACTGGTTAGCTCCCAAAATACCCATAACTGAATCACATTGTTTGACATAACAATGCCCAGCATGGCGGTCATAAATAACATTAAGTAGCTAAATAGTTTTGGCAAGGAATCATTTTGACTTAGGTAATAACGGGCATACAAAATTACTAGTAACCCTATTCCTAGAATCATAAATAAAAACAGTAAACTCAATCCATCCAAGCGCAAGGAAATATCTAACCCTAAGGCTGGTATCCACTGTGCGCTAAAACGAATGGTTTCCCCCGCAAGAACCGCGGGCGCATGATAAAGTGTAATTGCAAGCGCGGCTAACGGCGCAATAGCCGTTAGGCTCGTTGCCTGATTTCGAGAAAGTTTGCCGGTGCATGCAGAAATAACACTGCCGAATAAGGATAACAGGGGTATCCAGAGCAAAGTCATAATGAAGGGCCTTTTTGAATCATAAAGTTTATCAATTCGCTACTTGTTATTATTAAATACCAAAGTGACTTGGGTATACGTTTTATGTCTGTTTTTTAACAACATTAACACGTATAGTTATACTGATAAACGCAGTTTTTGTCTATAGAAAGCGCCGCTAGCGGAACAATAATCAAACAAAAATGCCTATAAATTAATGAACAGTAGCAAAATAAGCACAGCTTTCAGACAGTTTACAGCGGAATATCCAATCACTAAAATCGTACAAATAAATGGGCATTAAGTGCTATGTGCTTTTGCCACAAAATACGATATTGCGCTGATAGGCCTAACTGCTGATATTGCATAATCGACCACTGTGCACTGGGCTTATAAGCAGTGCCGCCTTGTTGGCAACTTTGGCTTTTGTGCCACCCTTCAGGGGCATCTGATTTTTTTGCAATAAATAAGTTGGGAGCAACAAACCCATCAAGCTGACATAACCACGCTTGCTTTTTTACCGGTAAAGCGTACTCATCTTCAAAGCCATTAAAGTGCATTAACTCATGCAAAAAAACCGCGTAGCTAGCCTGTGAATTAATATGCATTAAACCATTTTTTACATTGGCAGTACCTTGTTTGGGCATCATAACGGCAAAATCAAACCCAGTGGGAAGCCGCTTTTTAAGCGATGATTGCTGCCAATCGCACACAGCACGGGAGGATTCAGTACTATTGCAACTAATTGCACTACCCACATAAACTGGTTTTGAAAAACAAAAGGTATTGAGACTCGGCTCTGGGTTTTGAAAGTACGCATTACGAAATTGATTGAGCCTGTATAAACCATCACGGTGATCACTTAGCATTAATACATTAAATGTACACTGCTTTTGTATCTCAACTTGCTCGTTTACAAGTAAAAACCCTAACTTATCCATAAATGATTTACTTAACGTTTCTATGGGTGCTTGTTTCTGTAATTGCAGGTGATAAAAGATATCGCCTTTAGGAAGCTTATTTTGATTTTTTAGTAGCGCTAAATCCTGCCAACGCTGTTGCGAAAATAACGAGTCGGCGAGTTTTTTTTGCTGTGCTCGTGTAATTTTATCCAAACTTGCTTGCCAAAATAGTTTAGCCGTTTCAGTTTGATTATTGCTTAATAATGACAACCCATAGCCATATTGAGCATCCGCTATTTTATTGCGAGCTAAGGTTGCTAAGGCTGTGGTGGGTAATTGTAATATGTGGTTTGCAAAGTAACGAGGGAATTGCCAATAACTGTCAATCACATTGGCCTTGGCATGTAATACTTGCCAAAAGCCAATGCTATTTTGTTTATTACTCGAGCCACTAATAACGCTAGCGCACAGTAATAAAGCACTTAGTTTTAAATAATTAGCCAGCGCTTTCACTGGCCATCAACTCAAGCTCTAAACGCGCATACTTATATTCTATAAATTCATGTACGTTCGTTGCTAGCGCCAATTTAAAGTAATCTGTGGCAATTGAAAGCTCGCCTGCGGCTTGGTGCTGTTTAGCTAAGTAAAAATAAGCTTCACATAAACGCTGAGCATATTCTTGTTGTGAACTTACACCATCGGCTATCCCTGAAAAAAATGCTTTTTCACTCATATCACCTACATACAAGGCAATAAGCTGATATGCCCATTCATTTTCATCAAGGGCCGCCGAATTGGCTTTTAACGCAGCGATTGCCGCGGTTTTATCTTGTGCTGCTTGAGCTAAATAAAGCCACAATACACGATAAGGATCGTTAGGAGAGCGCTCCAAGAATGTTTTAAAGTCATCCTTTGCAAGCGTCGCTCTATCACCATAGTACAAAGCAATACCACGATTTAAATACGCATATTCATGTTCTTGGTCTAACTCTATGGCTGAATCAAAATACTCGTATGCTTTTTCGTATTGCTGCATCAAGGTATGCTGAATACCCAAAAAGTTATAGACTTCAGCCAAATCAGGCTTAAGTTTAACCGCTCGGTTAAAATCAATTCGCGATAAAGTCGTCATGCCTAAGCTATCAAACAGTACTCCACGGTCATAATAGAGCTTTGCTTGTTGTTCTGTACTCAAGTCTGCTCTGTTTAATAGCTCTGAAAAACGTGCAATGGCAATTTCATTTCTAAAATCTGATGCAAGCGGTGCAGTAAATGGCACATTAATAATAGCAGCGGGTTTAGTAGTAGCCTGACAAGCGCTTAAAGACAAAATAGCAAAAGATGCCAAGGCTAAATGTTTAAGTCTCATTAAAATCCTTAATACCGAGGTAAGTAGCAAATAGATAAGACATAAGCTGTCTTGTAAGGTTCATTCTTGTTATATGTTACTTAACGTCTTGAACACAATAGGTTGCTAACATTAAAGCATAAAAAAAGGGGCTAAACAGCCCCTTTTTATACTATCCAGTAATTATCTGGATGAAGGATTAGCAATTACGCGTCTTTAGACTCGTCAGCTGCAGGTGCTGCTGATTCCATTGCTTCTTTAATACTTAGACGTACACGGCCTTGACGGTCTACTTCTAGTACTTTAACTTTAACTTCTTGACCTTCGCTAAGGTGATCAGCAACGTTGTTAACACGCTCAGTGCTAATTTGTGAGATATGCACTAGGCCATCTTTACCAGGAAGAATGTTTACAAACGCACCGAAATCAACGATACGTACCACTTTACCTTCGTAGATAGTACCTACTTCAAGCTCAGCAGTTAATTGCTCAATACGGCTAATTGCATTTGCTGCACTTTCACCGTCTGTAGCAGCAATCTTGATTGTGCCATCATCACCGATTTCAATCGTAGTACCCGTTTCTTCAGTAAGCTGACGGATAGTTGCGCCACCTTTACCGATAACTTCTGCGATTTTCTTCTGTGGGATTTGCATCGTGTAAATACGCGGAGCAAACATAGATAACTCTTCAGAAGGTGCAGAAATCGCTTCGTCCATTACATTTAGAATGTGTAAACGTGCAGCTTTCGCTTGTTTAAGCGCGATTTGCATAATTTCTTGAGTAATACCTTCAATTTTGATATCCATTTGCAGTGCAGTGATACCGTTAGTTGTACCCGCTACTTTAAAGTCCATGTCACCTAAATGATCTTCATCACCTAAGATATCTGAAAGAACAACAAAGTTTTCTTCTTCTTTAACTAAGCCCATTGCGATACCCGCAACTGAGGCTTTAATTGGAACACCTGCGTTCATAAGCGCTAAAGACGTACCACAAACCGATGCCATTGAAGATGAACCATTTGATTCAGTAATTTCAGATACAACACGGATTGAATATGGGAAGTCAGTCAATGTTGGCATTACTGCTGCAATACCACGCTTAGCTAGGTTACCGTGGCCGATTTCACGACGCTTAGGAGAACCAACAAAACCTGTTTCACCTACACAGAACGGAGGGAAGTTGTAGTTAAGCATAAAGTGGTTTTTGTGCGTGCCAGTTAAATCGTCGATTAACTGTGAATCACGTTCTGTACCAAGTGTTGCTGTTACTAATGCTTGCGTTTCACCACGTGTGAAGATTGCAGAGCCGTGAGTACGTGGAAGTACGCCCGTCATTACATCTAGAGCACGGATCATATCTGGTTCACGACCATCGATACGTTTTTCGCCAGCAGCGATACGGCCACGAACGATTTTCTTCTCAAGTGAACCGAATACTTTACCTACTTCTTGCTTATCAAGCGTTTCGCCTTCAGCAAGTTCGCTTGTTAGAGCTTCAACAACCGCATCTTTTGCAGCAGTTAATGCTTCTTTACGCGCTACTTTATCAGTAATACGGTAAGCTTCGCCTACTTTATCAGCAGCAAGAGTTGCTACTTTCTCTTCTAATGCAACGTTTTTCTCAGGTGCAGTCCAATCCCAAGTAGGCTTGCCTGCTTCTGCTTTAAATTCGTTAATTGCATTGATGATAGACTGTGATTGCTCATGGCCGTATACAACCGCGCCTAGCATTACGTCTTCAGCAAGTACGTCTGCTTCTGATTCAACCATAAGTACTGCGTTATCAGTACCAGCAACAACTAAGTCAAGTTGGCTCTCTTCAAGCTCTTTTAGTGTCGGGTTAAGTACGTATTCACCGTTAATGTAACCAACACGTGATGCACCAATTGGACCGCTGAACGGGATACCAGAGATAGCAAGTGCTGCTGATGTACCAATCATCGCAACCATATCAGGTTGGATTTCAGGGTTTACAGAAACAACAGTCGCGATAACTTGTACTTCGTTTACGAAACCATTTGGGAAAAGTGGACGAATTGGACGGTCAATAAGACGTGCAATAAGCGTTTCGCCATCGTTAGGACGACCTTCACGCTTAAGGAAACCACCTGGGATACGACCAGCAGCGTACATACGCTCTTGGTAGTTAACTGTTAGTGGGAAGAAGTCTTGACCTGGTTGAGCTTCACGCTTACCAACAACCGTTACTAGTACTGACGTGTCGCCAATGCTTGCTAGTACTGCGCCGTCAGCTTGACGAGCGATAGCACCTGTTTCTAGCGTCACTGTGTGTTGACCTAGTTGAAATTCTTTTATAATTGCTTGCACTTAAAATATTCCTTAAATGTATTTTTAGTATTAATTAAGTTTTCATCAAAGTACCAATTACAGTACATAATTGTATTCAGTTGGAAATCAATTAAGTACTACAATTGGCAATGATGTAAATAACCGTAAATAAACCTTTTTATCTACGCGCCATAGTATATAACAAAGTCAGGTAAAATTGCGAGCTTAGTCCAGAGATAAACGTGATGCTAAATTATGTACTTTGCTGTTACTTACAATGTGGCTTTTAGCCTATATTTCAAGGGGATTAATCGATGTGGGTAGTGAGTATGAGGAAATTTAGACACAAAAAAAGGAGCTAAAAAGCTCCCCTTTTGATAATCAAGTTCTTAGCGACGTAGGCCAAGCTCTTTGATTAACGCAGTGTAACGCGAGATATCTTTACCTTTAAGGTAATCAAGCAGTTTACGGCGAGTGCTTACTTTACGAAGCAGACCACGACGTGAGTGGAAGTCATGCTTGTGATCAGCGAAGTGACCTTGAAGCTTGTTGATATCAAAAGTAAGTAATGCTACTTGTACTTCAGGTGAACCAGTGTCGCCTTCAGCGCGTGCGAATTTAGCAATGATATCGATTTTTTCTTGATTGCTTAGTGACATAATAACTCCAAAAGTTAAATTTAATAGGTGCTTTAGCCGATCACTAATTCAGCCAAAACGATTAAGCGGGCGTATTCTACCAATTATCAGCATAACTACAAGTTAAACTTTACTCTGGTTGTTGATTAGACAAGCCGCGCTTTGATTTTAAATGGCCATCAGGATTACGTTCGCCCGTACCAATAAATATTCCGTCAGCCAGTACCTTTATTGCACCTTCAGGCAGGGCTTTACCCAACACCACAGCTTGACCATGGCTAAATGCCATTCCCTGCTCTTTGGTAATTTCCACAACGGGTAAATCAACTAACGCGGTGTCCATTGGCAATAATAGTTCGTCAAGGTAAGTTGAAGGCGCAACGTCTTGTTCTTTCGCTTGATTTAATAACGCTTCTAACTGCTCAAGTGTGACCATTTTATCTGCAGGGTAATGCCCAACAGCACTACGATGCAGCATAATCACATGCGCGCCGCAGCCTAAGTTTTCACCTAAGTCATCAACGATAGTACGAATATACGTACCTTTAGATACATGTGCAGTCATTTGTATCTCGTTAGCTTGCTCATCAAACTCATCAAGCGTTAAGCTAAATACGTTAATTTTTCGACATTTGCGAGGAACTTCTATACCTTCACGCGCATATTTATATAAAGGTTTACCTTCATATTTAAGCGCTGAATACATTGATGGATATTGGTCTGACTCACCTAAAAACTTAGCAATCTCTTCGCTTAGTAATTGGGAAGTAACATTCACATCGCGAGTTTCGACCACTTCGCCATCAGAGTCTGATGTGGTAGTACGTTCACCTAGCTTAGCTCGAACAACATAGGTTTTATCTGTATCGAGTAAAAACTGGGTAAACTTAGTCGCTTCACCAAAACAAATTGGCAGCATGCCGGTCGCAAGCGGATCAAGCGCACCTGTGTGCCCCGCTTTTTGCGCAAAATAAATACCTTTAGCCTGCTGTAATGCCTTGTTTGATGAAATGCCTTCTGGTTTGTTTAACAACAAAATACCATCAAGTGGACGGCCTTTACTGCGTCTTGCCATTAGTCTTTAGTGCCTTCTTCGCTGTCTGTTTCATCATCAACATGCTTAGCATTATCTTCACGAATGATAGAGTCCACTAAGTTAGAGATGCGCATCCCTTCCATTAATGAGTTATCAACCACAAATTTAAGCTCTGGCATAATACGTGCGCGAATACGCTTACCTAGTAACGAACGGATATAGCCCGTTGCTTCGTTCAGTACTTTTGCACTCTGTTTTGCTGCATTTTCGTCTTCAGTGTTAAACACCGTGATAAAAACTTTGGCATAAGATAAATCGCGTGATACTTCTACCGCAGACACTGTCACCATGCCTAAGCGCGGATCTTTAATTTCGCGTTGTAGAATCACAGCAATTTCTTTTTGAATTTGCTGAGCAACACGATCAGTGCGAGAAAATTCTCTCATTTCACTTTCCTAAAATTATAACTTATTGAAAAACAATAACAAGTTAACTAAATAATGGATACACAAATGGGGGCTGAGCCCCCATTTAAAATCTTAGCATAGGGTATGTTGGGCTATCGAGGTACGACCTTGAATGTCCAACACCACCTAACAACAATTAAAGACTACGTTGTACTTCAACTGTTTCAAATACTTCGATTTGGTCACCAACGCGAACGTCATTGTAGTTCTTAACGCCGATACCACATTCCATGCCGTTACGAACGTCTTGTACGTCATCTTTAAAGCGACGTAATGACTCAAGTTCACCTTCGTAAATAACCACGTTATCACGAAGTACACGAATTGGTGCGCTACGTTTGATAGTACCTTCAGTAACCATACAACCAGCAATTGCGCCAATTTTTGGAGACTTAAATACATCACGTACTTCAGCAAGACCAATGATCTCTTGTTTAAACTCAGGAGCAAGCATACCAGACATGGCTTGCTTAACTTCTTCGATAAGTGCGTAAATTACGCTGTAGTAACGAAGGTCTAAGTTTTCAGAGTCAATCACTTTACGCGCTGATGCATCGGCACGAACGTTAAAGCCAACTACGATTGCGTTAGACGCTGCAGCAAGAGTTGCATCTGTTTCAGTGATACCACCAACACCAGAACCAACAATCTTCACTTTTACTTCATCAGTAGAAAGTTTAGTTAGTGAGTCTGAAATTGCTTCAATTGAACCTTGAACGTCTGCTTTAAGTACCACGTTAACTTCAGACACGTCGCCTTCAGTCATGTTAGTAAACATGTTTTCAAGCTTCGCTTTTTGCTGACGCGCTAATTTAACATCGCGGAATTTACCTTGACGGTATAAAGCAACTTCACGTGCTTTACGCTCGTCTTTAACTACTGTTGCTTCATCACCCGCTGCTGGAATACCAGAAAGACCTAAAATCTCAACTGGAATAGAAGGACCCGCAGATTTAATGTCTTTACCGTTTTCATCGCGCATTGCACGAACACGGCCATACTCAAGACCACATAATACAATGTCACCTTGGTTAAGCGTACCTGATTGAACAAGGATAGACGCTACTGGACCACGGCCTTTATCAAGACGTGATTCAATTACAACACCTGCAGCCATACCTTCGCTAGGTGCATTTAGTTCTAACAGCTCAGATTGCATTAATACTGCTTCTAAAAGGTCATCAATACCAAGACCTGTTTTAGCTGAGATGTGAACGTATTGCGTATCACCGCCCCAATCTTCTGGGATAACGTCTAGCTGAGCTAGCTCGTTTTTAACGCGGTCTGGATCTGCGCCTTCTTTATCCATTTTGTTAACAGCAATGATTAAAGGAACGCCAGCTGCGCGAGCATGCTGTACCGCTTCTTTAGTTTGTGGCATTACACCATCATCGGCTGCAACTACTAGGATTACGATATCAGTCGCTTTTGCACCACGAGCACGCATAGATGTAAACGCGGCGTGACCCGGAGTATCTAGGAAAGTGATCATGTTGCCGTTAGTTTCAACGTGGTATGCACCAATATGCTGCGTAATGCCACCGGCTTCGCCTGAAGCAACTTTAGCTGAACGAATGTAATCAAGCGTTGACGTTTTACCGTGGTCAACGTGACCCATAACAGTTACTACTGGAGCACGAGGCTCAGACTTACCATCTTCGTGGCGGTCGTTAAGTACTGTTTGCTCTAATTCGTTTTCTTTAACGATGATAACTTTATGGCCCATTTCTTCTGCAACAAGTTGCGCAGTTTCTTGGTCAATAACTTGGTTAATCGTAACCATGTCACCCATTTTCATCATTGTTTTTACAACTTCAGCGCCTTTAACAGCCATGCGTGACGCAAGCTCAGCAACTGTAATTGTTTCACTAATACGCACTTCGTTTTTAACATCAGCCGTTGGTTTTTGGAAACCGTGCTGTAATGACGCTGGCGCTTTTAGCTTACCTTTTTTACCTTTAGACGCTGCAAATTTATCTTTTGCTGGCGCTTTTTTCTTTTTCTTCGCACGGCGTGAGCCTTGCTCTTCGCGAGCATCTGCTACATCTTCTGCTTCACGTGCGTAAGTTGAAGTCGTAAGGTGGTGATCCGCGGTTTCTTCGCGTTTCTTACGTTCTTCTTCTTCTTTCTTCCAGCGTGCTGAATTCTCTTCAGCTAGCTTTCTTGCCTCTTCTGCTTGACGTTTCGCTTCTTCTTCAGCTTTCTTCAATGCGGCCTCTTCTGCTTCTTTTTGCAGACGCTCAGCTTCGATGCGATCTTTCTCAGACTTAGCACTTTGCTCAGGGGTCATCTGCTGTTGTTTCGCTTTACGCTCAGCATCTGCTTTGCGTTTAGCTTCTTCTTTGGCTTTACGATCAGCGTCTTCTTTCGCTTTACGTTCTGCCTCTTGTTTCGCTTTCAATTCTGCGGCTTCTTGTTCAGCTTTTTGCTGCTCTTCAAGACGCGCTTTTTCTTCAGCGGCTAGACGTTGCTGTTCTTGCTCTTGCTCAACAGCACTTTTTTTCACGTAAGTGCGGGTTTTGCGAACTTCAACTTGCACAGCCTTTGCTTTACCAGTAGAGCCAGTCACACTTAATGTGCTTTTGCTCTTACGTTGCAATGTCATACGCGCTGGACCTTCAGATCCAGTACCGCCATGTTGCTTGCTTAGGTGATCAAGTAACGTTGCTTTTTCAGCTTCTGTTACATTATCGCCTGCTTGTTTAGTAATACCGGCTTGTGAAAACTGCTGTAGCAATTTATCAACAGTTGTACCTATATCACCGGCTAGTTTTTCAACATTTACTTCTGCCATAGTCTCTAATACCTCCGTTAATAAATTACTCGTCTGCAAACCAACAAATATTACGTGCAGCCATAATTAGCTCGCCCGCTTTCTCTGCAGATAGCTCTGTAATATCTACAAGCTCATCAATGCCTTGCTCAGCTAAGTCTTCAAGTGTTACTACACCCTTACTTGCCATAACAAATGCTAAATGACGCTCTAAGCCTTCAAGCGCAAGTAAGTCTTCAGCAGGCTCAGCGCCTTCTAAGCTTTCTTCCGTTTTAAGGGCTTTCGTTGTTAATGCATCTTTTGCACGTGAACGTAATACGTCCACTGTTTCTTCATCTAAGCCGTCGATTTCTAAAAACTCAGAAGCAGGTACATACGCAACTTCTTCAAGTGTTGAGAAACCTTCGTTGATAAGTAATGACGCAAACTCGTCATCAATATCTAAGTTTTCAGTAAATAAGTTAATTAACTTATCTGACTCAGCTTCGTTCTTAGCGCGCATTTCATCAACGGTCATTACGTTTAATTCCCAGCCAGTTAACTGGCTTGCTAAACGTACGTTTTGACCATTACGACCAATAGCTTGTGCTAAGTTATCAGCTTCAACAGCAATGTCCATTGAGTGAGTGTCTTCATCCATTACGATTGAAGCCACTTCTGCTGGTGCCATTGCGTTAATAACAAACTGTGCTGGGTTGTCATCGTAAAGTACGATATCAACACGCTCACCGCCAAGTTCTGACGATACCGCTTGAACACGTGCGCCACGCATACCAACACACGCACCTACAGGGTCTATACGCTTATCATTAGACTTAACTGCGATTTTAGCGCGTGAACCTGGATCACGAGCTGCGGCACGTAATTCAATCATCTCTTCGCCAATTTCTGGCACCTCAATGCGGAATAATTCCATCAGCATTTCTGGTTTAGAACGGGTTACAAATAACTGTGCACCACGTGCTTCTGGTTTAACTTCATATAGAAGACCACGAATACGATCGCCTGGGCGGAAGTTTTCACGTGGCAGCATGTCGTCACGGTAAATAACCGCTTCTGCGTTATTACCTAAATCAAGTACGATTGCATCACGCGTTGCTTTTTTAACAACACCCGTTACTAGCTCGCCTTGCTGATCTTTGTACGCTTCAACCACTAAGGCACGCTCTGCTTCACGTACTTTTTGTACGATTACTTGCTTAGCCATTTGTGTTGTTATGCGGTCAAATTTAATTGATTCAATCTGCTCTTCTACGTAGTCGCCCATTTTCAAGTCTGGTTCTTCAACTTGAGCAGCTTCTAACGTGATTTCGCTGTATGGATTCTCTAAAGAACCATCTTCTAATACTTCAGCTATTTGCCAGCGACGGAATGTATCGTAATCGCCAGTTTTACGGTCAATTGCAACACGTACATCAATTTCACCATCATGCTTTTTCTTTGTCGCTGTCGCTAATGCGAACTCTAGAGCTTCAAAAATCTTTTCTTTTGGAACCGCTTTCTCATTGGAAACGGCTTCAGCAACCAATAATATCTCTTTTGCCATGGGTAATGCCTCGCTTGCCCTATTCCTTCGCACTCGAATTAAAACTTTGCGATTATGTTCGCACGTTCAATGTTACTAAGCATGATTAAATGCTCTGCACCATCGCTAGATAGTGTGATCATATCGCTGCTAACTGCTATTAAGTCACCTTTAAAATTACGGCGACCGTCTTGTGGAAGCTTAGTACGCACGCGTACTTCCTCTCCTTGCGCCTGCTCGTAGTGATCTTGTTTGAATAATGGACGATCAACACCAGGAGACGACACTTCCAAATCATATTCGTTTGTAATCGGGTCTTCGACGTCTAAAATCGCACTAATTTGACGACTGGCATCTGCGCAGTTGTCAACTGAAATTCCATCCTCGTGAGCAATATATACTCTTAAGGTAGAATGGCGACCCGCTTGTACAAACTCAAGACCATGTAATTCAAAGCCTAGCATTTCTACCGCAGGCGTTAACATGGTTACTAAATCTTGTTCAAGTTTTGTCACGAAAATCCTCCATACAAACAAAAAAAGGGCTTATAGCCCTAAAATACTGAGTTTAAATTTTGATTTAATCGATAAACATTAAATCAAACGGTGCAGATACAACAACGCCCCGAACCAAGCGGGGCGTCACACCAAAAAACGCAAAACTGTGTGGCCTAGGGCCAAGCTTGGTTGCGAGTCAGTACCCTGACCAAATTAAACTTCATTAGCTTAAACGCAAAACGCGCATTACTTAGAATGCGCGATATAAAGTAGTAAGTTTAAACCTACTATTAAGATTGGTTGCGGGAGCCGGATTTGAACCAACGACCTTCGGGTTATGAGCCCGACGAGCTACCAGACTGCTCCATCCCGCGCCAATAGATAAAAAGTTAATAACTTAATATCGCTGTTAGTAAATTTTATAACCTACTAAACAATGGCCGCTATTATAAGGATGTGCCGCTAAATTAGCAACCATAATAACTAATAAGTTGATAAAAAAAGCAACCTAGTTTATCGCCTTACCTACACTATGTTTGCTATAAAATTTGAATCGTTACAATCAACCGCTGTATTAAATTGCATTCGGTGCTCTATTATCGGTAACCTGAACTTTGGATAATAAATCTATCTCAAGCAGCTATTTTCAGCGCTAACTGCGTTGAATTTACTTGCAATAGGCTAGCTATTGACGCGTAATTTCGCCTTGTTTTCACTGAAAATCTCTGGCTAGAGAAAATAAACATAAATATCATTTTTGATTTAATATGTTAGTAAACCTCTTAACCAGAGTTCAGGTTAAGCATACTTTAAGAAATAGATCGCTTTTAAAAAATATCACGTATAAAAGTTAATTTTGGCTAATTATGAAAAAATACAACACACTAAGATTGATTTTAGGTGATCAGCTCAATCCTGCTCATTCGTGGTTTAAAGACAAATCAGACGACACAGTATTTGTTATTGCTGAGCTTATGCAAGAAGCACACTATGTAAAACACCATGTACAAAAAATATCAGCCTTTTTTAAAGCCATGGAAAACTTCGCTAATGCATTAAAAGATGCTGGCTTCAATGTTTTACATCTCACGCTAGATGACACCAAAGACGATGATGACTTACCCGCTCTTTTAAAGCGTTTAGCCAAGCAGCATGAATGCACCTCTATTGAATATCAATACCCAGATGAGTACCGTTTAAAAACACAACTTCACGAATTCGCGATAAATAGCGAGTTAACGGTGAATGCCTGCGACAGCGAGCACTTTTTATTGGCATTTAACGACATAGATAAACGCTTTAAAAAAGATAAACACGTCACTATGGAGCATTTTTATCGGGCAATGCGTAAGCAGTTTGATATTTTAATGGAAGATGACAAACCTGCCGGTGGGCAATGGAACTTTGATGCCAATAACCGTAATAAGTTTTCAAAAAGTGATTTAGCCGATATCCCCAAACCCAAATTATTTAAAAATGATGTTAGCGCCATTATTGAGCGTTTAGATAAACATAAAATAAATTACTTTGGACAGATAGACACGCAATTAAGCTGGCCAACAACCCGTAAGCAAGCAATAAGTGCGCTTGATCATTTTTGTGCACATTTACTGCCTCGCTTTGGTCAATTTCAAGATGCGATGACAGATCAATGCCCTGATAAAGATACCTTTTATCACAGCCGGTTATCGTTTGCGTTAAATGCCAAAATTTTACACCCTCGCTATGTTATCGACCGCGTGGTTAAAGAGTTCCACCAACGTCAAGATGAAATATCTATTTCTCAGGTTGAAGGCTTTATTCGCCAAGTACTGGGTTGGCGCGAATATGTGCGTGGCGTGTATTGGAAAAATATGCCCGACTACGCCAACAAGAACCAGCTTAATGCAACTCGTGCACTGCCGAGTTATTTTTGGAATGGTAAAACAAAAATGAATTGCTTAAGCCACTCATTAACACAAAGCTTAGACAGCGCGTATGCCCATCATATTCAGCGCTTAATGGTAATAGGTAATTTTTGTTTATTAACCGCCATTAATCCTGATGAAGTGGATGAATGGTATTTAGGTGTTTATATTGATGCTATTGAGTGGGTAGAAATGCCTAACGCACGAGGGATGAGCCAGTTTGCTGACGATGGCATCATTGCCACTAAGCCTTATGCGGCTAGCGGCAACTATATAAATAAAATGAGTGACTACTGTAAAAGCTGCCAATACAAAGTAAAAGAAAAAGTGGGTAAAGACGCGTGTCCGCTAAATAGCCTTTACTGGCAGTTTATGCAAAAACACCGAGAGCGACTTGAGAAAAACCCACGAATAGGGATGGTTTATCGTAATTGGGATAAACAAGATGAATCATTACGCCAAGCAACCTTAGAGCAAGGTAACAACTATTTAAATAATATTGAAAAGCTTTAAATATAAATGCCGTCAATTGGCGGCAGCATTCTTGATAGTTAATATTAAAGTACCAAAATAGGTAATATTGTTAATTAAATGTTTAATTTATTTGTCATGGCAATGTAATGAGCTTATTTTTTAATAGCACCTCTTACTCCAAACTATGATGAGAATAAAATGAAAAAACAATTAATTGCAGCGACACTTTTATTACTCGGTACAAGCCAAGCTCAAGCTTTTAGTCAAGAAACTCACAAACGTATTGTTCTTGATGCCGTAAATTATATGCAGCAACACCCAGCCAGCACCGAATATGCTGCCCTACGTCAGTACGCTGCACAAAACAATCTGACAATCTCTGAATTAGCCGAGCTGCTAGGACAAGCGGCTTATGATGTAGATGACTTTGAAGACACCTTTTTCTGTGGTGCCATTACAGGTTCGTGTGTTCAAGCGCCAGTATGGGGAGCAGCGCAAAGTATAGTTAAATATACAAGCTATTGGCATTTTCAAAATCATACCCAAGGTGCAGACCAACATGGAAACGATTTTGGTGGTTATAATTATGAGAAGCTTACCGTTTGGGGCACTATTGATAATCTTGCATCTGCTTGGCTTAAAGGTGACTACCTTGATGATGGTAAAGGGGGAGAAACAGGTTGGTTCAATGCCGACTCTTCAAAATATAACAGTTATGGTGTAACAGAATCTCACTACAGAATCGATAGCAACTCAACCTATTCTATGTACGATGACTTTGAAGAAATGCCATTTCAACCTATCGATAATTTAGGGCAATATTGGTATCAAAGTTACTTACAAAGCGGAAATCCTCAAGTATTAGGGTTTGTATTTCATACGACTGATTTATTACAACCTCACCACACATGGACCACATCAGACCTTAACCACTCTAGCTGGGAAAGTTGGGTAAAAGATTACTATGATCAAGAGCAGCTCAACGATTTATCACTCGTTACTCAAGCAATGCAAACGTTCTCGCCTTTAGATAAAAATAGCCAAGATGTTCGCCCATTATTAACTCAAGGTGGTTCATTTTCTTATGCTCAAGGTGGAATTGTACTCAATTCAAAAGATCATTTTGATCGCCTTAATATAGCTAAGCAAGTAGTGCCCCATGCAATAGCAATGGTGGTGCACTTATTGAACCACGCCATGGTTGCTCGCTAATGAAAAAAATGGCTATTTTAGTGATTACATTACTAGGGGCGTGTTACCACTCCCTAGTAATGGCCTCATTTACACAATACAGTAGTGATGAAGTTAACTTTATGCATCGTGCTTATTTAAAGCACAAACCTGAAATTACAATCAATGAAGTTAGAACTCGTCTGTATGAGAATCAGTTTTTGTTACAACAAGCAGCGCTAAAGACACCTGCAATAATAAAGCGACAATCTGCCGTTGGTTTTAGCACTCAATACCATGTTGAACGTTACTTAAAAAATCTGTTCGATTCGCAATTAGCTATAAAGGCACAGTCAAGTCAGGTAAAGCTTGACACTTATGATAGCCATTGGCTTAAACACACATTAGGGCCCTACCCTAAAAATGGTCAATATGTGCAAAGCTTGATTAAAAAAATGCAGCAGATCGATTTAACCTCTATTTTGTATAACTCTATTAACTTATATGAATTTATCGATGCACTATCAATGCAGGTACGTTTTAAACTCCATAGAGGAGATAGTGAACTATTCAAAAGTGAATTAATAAAAAAACGGCAATTCAATATAGCGTTTTCAAAAGCCAAACCGATTTTGGCAAAACAGAATATTGATATTGAACATCTGTATGAAATAGCTAAAGGAGATATTTTGCGACCCTCCATTCAAAGCTGGCTAGGCATAAATACAATGATGCACATGCAGAGCCCTGTTCTTGAAAAGCTAGAGAAACAAGTAAACAAAAGCGAAATTAAAGCGTTTTATCAAGCAAATAAATCGCAGTTTAAATTTTTAAGTCAGGTAAAAGCCCACGGAGCTCAATTTGCTAATCGAGCCAATGCTGTAGACTTTCGCACGTTGGCGGATAACAAATCACTTAAACAAGCATTAGTAATATCAGGAAAACAAGATATATATGCTCAATACAATAGTGAATTAAATCGCAAAAACAAAAGTAGTTGGGTTGTACAACTTGCGTTCACAACTAAAGAAAACACCATTTCTGCTGTTATACGTACACCTAGAGGTGAATGGGTGGTGATACACAGTTATGAGCATCAGTTTGATTACTTTTCGCCAGAAGATGAAACCGTTCGATACCAAGCAACAAAGGCCATCGCAAAACAAAAAGCGGCACAACAGTATGAAAATAACTGGCTCAAGTGGCAAAATAAGACGGGAGTAATTTTATGAGCAAAAAAGTTTTCGTTTCTGTTGTTGTAGCTTGTGTTGGTATGTACGCACTTTTTACTCAATATACTAGCAAACCAACAATAAAGAATATTGATGGCCTTAACCAAGCTAAAAGTGTCAAGCAAATAACGTCTCTTGAGCTTACTGCTGCTGACATGACCCAAGAGTTAGAAAGTACGCAATTGGAAACGGTTACAGCTAGTAATACTAGCCCTCAGCCCTTACCAGCAATAACCTCTGTGGCCTATTTACCCAATATAGTAAAAAGTACTCAGCCAGTGGCTCAGTACAGTGGTGATTTAAATAATCACCAAGCATATCAAGATTTCCATCTTGAACAGCAAAGACAGCTAGAACAACGTTTTGTTGTTGCTGCAAAAGCCAAAATATTAAAGCTTGAAGACTTACTTGCAAAAGGCCGACAAAAAAAGCTTTCACAAGAACAACTACAAGTTGCAATAGATAAAATTAACGCTTTAAAACAAATGCAAATAGATTTAAAAGACTAACAACGCAAAAAGCCGCCAAATGGCGGCTTTTCACAGGGAAAATACATGTGCTAACTTAGCTATTTACTTTCGAGCATATTGCCTGAGCCAATTTCAATTTTACGTAGCTTCAGCGCTTCAGGGATCTCACGTTCAAGATCAATACTCAGTAAGCCGTTGGCTAGGTCTGCGCCAAGTACTTTAACGTGGTCACCTAACTGGAACTTACGCTCAAAGTTGCGCTCGGCAATACCTTGATGAATGAATTTGCGCTCATCGTTTTGATCTTTACCTGCTTTAGTGCCTGATACAACTAACGTGTTATTTTCAGATTGCAGGCTTAACTCGTCTTCACTAAATCCAGCAACTGCCATAGTGATACGGTATTTGTCTTTATCAAGCGCTTCGATGTTGTATGGAGGAAAACTTGGCTGCTTGTCAGTTCGTGCAGCGGCATCCATTAATGATGCTAAGTGATCGAAACCAATGAATGAACGGTATAGGGGTGATAAGTCTACTGTACGCATAATAATATCCTCATATTTAAGCGATATATTGCTGCCACTTTTCGTTTGAACAAGTAACGGCAAAATTTAATTAATAATATAATTTTCAAATAGTTCTGTTTAAATGAAGACCCATCAGGCGTCCTCAAATAACTATTTATGGGCGGACAACTTTATTTCAAGATTTTTTTATAAAATATTTTTTATTTTTTTACAGGCCCTAAAAAAAGCGAACACAATAATCGTTTTTTTGCACTGTAATAAATAATGAAATTAGTTACACTAGGGTTAACTAATTTGAGGAGAGCGTTATGTTAACAGTAATTTTTGGCCGTGAAGGCTGCCCTTTTTGTGTTCGCGCTAAAGATGTTGCAGAGCAACTTGCTAATGACCGCGATGATTTTAAATACCGCTACATCGACATCATCAAAGAAGGTATCAGTAAAGAGGATTTAGAAAAGTCTGCAGGCAAGCCATGTCCGACTGTGCCACAAATTTTTGTAGACCAAACACACATTGGTGGTTTTACAGAATTTGAAGCCTACGCCAAAGAAAACCTAGGCCTTTACCAGTAAATTTGTAGGTACATTGTTAACCAGCTTAATTAACGCACAACTTGAGCTGGTTAAATTTCGACCAACATCAAACACATATAAATTAGTTGTAATTTATACAAGCATTTGCCTCGTATTTCCTATACAATGCGCGCCTCTTTAAATTCGTTGAGGCGTATTAATGTCAGAACCAGTCACGTTTGAATCTCTAAATCTTTCTCCTGCAATTTTAAAGGCAGTTGAAGAGTTGGGTTACAAGACACCATCTGAAATCCAAGCTCAATGTATACCGTTATTGCTAGAAAGAAAGGACGTACTGGGACTAGCACAAACGGGTACAGGTAAAACAGCAGCATTTGCACTGCCATTACTAAATAATATTGACCCGTCTGTGAAACAGCCACAGATCCTTGTACTCACACCAACCCGTGAGCTTGCGATCCAAGTAGCTGAGGCATTTGAACAATATGCAAAACACACTCGTGGTGTTGAAGTACTGGCACTATATGGTGGCCAGAGCTACAGCATCCAGTTGAGCGCACTTCGTCGTGGCGCACAGATTATTGTTGCTACACCGGGTCGTTTAATCGATCACATAAACCGTGGCACTATCAAGTTTGATGCTTTACAAGCACTTGTACTTGATGAAGCCGATGAAATGCTACGTATGGGCTTTATCGATGATGTTGAAAACATCATGGAAAAAACGCCGCGTGAAAAGCAAACATGTCTTTTCTCTGCGACTATGCCTAAGCAAATTCAAAACATCAGCAGCAAATATATGAACAATCCTGAACAGGTTCATATTTCTGCACGCAACTCAACTGTATCGTCAGTAGAGCAAGTGTTTTGGAATGCACACGTACATAAAAACAAAGCCATTGTTCGTTTCTTAGAAGCAGAGCAATATGAAGGTGCTATTGTTTTCGTACGTACGCGTAACGATACAGTTCAACTAGCTGAGTTATTAGAGCGCGAAGGTTTCTCTGCTGCGCCACTTAACGGTGACATGAACCAGCAAGCGCGTGAGCGCACAGTTGATCGTTTAAAAAGCGGCATGCTAAATGTTGTTATTGCAACAGACGTAGCGGCACGTGGTCTTGATGTAGACCGTTTAAGCTTAGTTATCAACTACGATATTCCACAAGATTCTGAAGCCTACGTTCACCGTATCGGCCGTACAGGTCGTGCTGGTCGTACTGGTAAAGCGATTCTTTTCGTTAAGCATAACGAGCGTTATTTACTTAAAAATATCATTCGTCATACTAAATCTGAAATCGCACAAGTTGAATTACCAACAGCTAAAGTTGTTGAAGAGAAACGTATCAATGCGCTTCAAGAAAAGCTTACGCTTGCACTTGAAAACAAAGATATTACTTTCTTCAATGAAGTGGCTGCCAACATGGCACAAAAACTTGAGCTTGCTCCTGAAGACTTAGCGGGTGCATTACTGTGTTTAGCGCAGCAACAATCGCCAATTAAAGTTGAAGAAGTTAAGATTCAACCGCGTGAGCGTAACGAACGCAACCCTCGCAACGACCGTAATGATCGTGGTGACCGTGGTCGTCGTAACGAACGTGGCGGTGAGCGCGCTGAGCGTAAACCTCGCGAGCGTAATAGCCGTGATGCAGGCCCTATGGATACATACCGTATCGAAGTAGGTCGTGAGCATGGTGTTCAGGTTAAGAACATTGTTGGCGCAATTGCTAACGAAGCAGACATTTCAAGCAAGTTTATTGGTGATATTCGTCTTCATGACAGTCACAGTACGGTACAATTACCGCAAAACATGCCTAAAGATGTACTTGATCACTTCCAAAAAGTGTTTATTTGTAAACGCCCAATGGGTATGACATTAACACAAGATCAAGGCCCTTCTGAGCCACGCGGCGAGCGTTCTGAACGCCCTGCTGGTGACAAGAAGCGTAGCTTTAATAAAGATGGTCAACGCCCTGATAAGCGTAGCGGCCCTCGTAAAGAACGTCGCCCAGTTAGCTTCACCGCTAAGTAAGCAACGACTCTTTAGTAAAAAAACCTTGGCATGAAAGTGCCAAGGTTTTTTTGTGTCTGAAATTTGAAGATAATAGGTTCAAGGTGAAAGGTTTGAGCAGCTAGGCGTTAAATTTTTAACTACATATAAAACATAGAGAATTAATCGTAAAATATAATTTAATCTTTATTAAGAATAACTCTTTAAAAAGAAATCAAATTTTATGTATTTGTAATTAATTTCTATCTGGGCTGACTTCTCAATACTTCTGTTATAAAGCACTCATGTCGAAAGTCGTCAGCGGTATATTCATCTGCCTTAACATTAGAAATTGAACTATATTTTATCCATAAATTTAAAATATCGACTAAGGCACTTTGTCTTTTTTGAGAGAAATAAAAGCTATTTTTAGACTCTCCATCGTCAAGAAAGCTAGTTTGTAATGCGTAAATATCTATAATTAATTTTATAATTAAAGTAATAGGCTCTTTTTGAATTGAAAAGTGGCGAATACCTATAGCGTGACAAACTTGTAAAAGAGTCGCGTCCATAACCCCTAAAAGATATACTATTTTTAATGTATATATATTTATAGAATTCTCTTGTTCTATTTTTTGCTCTTCCGAAAAGTCTGGAAACAATAAGTTTATAAACTTCAGCTTATTTCTTTTAGTGTTTGCTATTTTCCCGAATTCAAATACTTTAGCCTCGAATAGTTTCATAAATTCATATATATATTCTATTTTCTCAATATCTATCTCGAAATATGGATCTTCTTTTTTTGTTGGTTTTGGATAAAAGCGTGTAAAAATTAATGTAGCATCTTCAGGTCGAATGCATTTAAAGTTACCATTAAATATAACTGCAGAGAATTTTTCTTTAAATAGAGTTAACTCTTTATGATAAAGATCTATTTTATGCTCAAATTCTTGCCTTTTTATTGTTCTTTCCTGGTAATTCAAATTAGATTGAAACTGTAATGCACGAAAGTTAGCAGTTGCTAGAGTAGCAAGAGGTAATGCTGAACCTAAAATCCATAAGGGAACATTCATATACTCTAAGAAAACAGATAAGGTTTTCTTATTCGGCCATTCAACTGATAGGCCATCGTTTATAAAAATAAAACTCATCAGTAAAGAAGATAAGCCAACCGGTATAATTATAGCTATCCAAAAATATGAATATGTAAATACACTACTAATCTGTTTATTGTTATTCATTTACTTTAAGTCCCTCAATGCACACTCAAGCTAAGAGAGTTATTATCTAATCCGATTAAATAAATTATGCTTAATTTAAAGTTCTAAAAAACCCCACCAGTTCATGGTGGGGCTTCTACTTTGTTATAGCGATTATATTTGTTAAGGCGCCACTGCTGGATACACGTAGCTGGCATCAAGTCCTAATGGGATACCGAGTGCCCAGTAGCCTAGCAAGAAGATACTCCAGCCAATCATAAAGGCGATTGAATACGGTAGCATCATCGCGATAAGCGTACCTATACCGGTGCCTTTAACGTATTTTTGACAATACACTACCACCAGCGGGAAGTATGGCATTAGCGGGGTGATAATATTAGAGCTAGAATCTCCCACACGGTACGCTGCTTGCGTTAAGTCTGGCGAAATACCGAGCTGCATTAGCATAGGTACAAATACCGGACCTAATAGTGCCCACTTAGCCGAGCTTGAACCAACAAACAAGTTTACAAAACCAGTTAGGAAAATAATCCCTACCACCGTTACAGAGCTCGGTAACTCCATTGCTTTTAATACCTGAGCCCCTTCAATTGCCAGTAAGGCACCTAGGTTTGATTTACTAAATGCAGCAATAAATAATGAACAAAAGAATGCCATAACAATGTAATACGCCATACCATTCATGGCTTTGCTCATCGCATCTATCATGTCTTTAGAGCTTTTAAAGGTGCCTACGGTAAAACCATATACTGCGCCTGGGATCCAAAATAATAAAAAAATCAGCGGTACAATTGATTGCATTAGTGGTGAACTAAAGTTTGTTAACGAGCCATCGCTGCTGCGCATCGCTGAATCAGCAGGTGCAGATACATACGCTAATAATGCAATACCAGCAATCATTACGGTACTGGCAATAAGAAATGCACGTTTTTCGTCACTACGAGCATCTTCAAATGCTGGTAGGTCTTGAGTTTCACCATCTACTGGTGAATTTTTTAAACGTGGTTCAATAATTTTATCGGTGATATACCAACCTAGCATTACAATAAATAAGCTTGATGCTGAAGCAAAGCCCCAGTTATTAAGCGGGTTAATACTCATTGTAGGATTAATAATTTGTGCTGCACTTTGCGTAAAACTTTGCAGTAATGGGTCAATCCCAGATGGGATAAAGTTAGCTCCAAAGCCACCACTTACCCCGGCAAATGCCGCTGCAATACCGGCAAGCGGATGACGACCAGCTGCAAAAAATATTACCCCAGCAAGAGGAATAACCAGCACATACCCTGCATCGGTAGCCGTATGGCTCACAATAGCCACTAAAATAATTGAGGGTGTTAGTAATTTTCTAGGCGTTACTTTGAGCATTAATTTAAGGCCGGTATTAATAAAGCCCGAATGCTCTGCAACACCCACACCTAGCATAGCAACCAGTACTACACCCAGTGGCGCAAAACCGGTGAATGTTTTTACCATAGAAGATAAAAAAGTGGCCAACGAATCGCTGGCAAGCATGTTATTAATGATAATGGCTTCGCCAGTACGAGGGTCTATTGCATCAAATGTGACGCTTGAAAACCACCAAGATAAAAACCAGATTAATAACATGGCAAACAAAAAGATAATTGCTGGATCAGGAAGCTTATTACCTACCCGCTCAACAAAATTTAAAAATCGCGCAACTATGCCCGTTGGCATTGTCGCATCATTATTGTTATTCATTTCACTTGTTCCCTAGAATTTAGACTACGCTACTTTAGCGTATCTAAGGAATGAGGTAAATTTTAACTGAATAAACAAGTTCTTTTTTAGGCACAAAAAAACGCGGCTCAGTGGCCGCGCTATTATTAATGAATAAAAAAAGCTTATGCGAGTGCTTTTACTTCATCCCATATTCTTACTACGAGTGCTTTATCGTCTTCATTAAGTTCGCCGTTGCGATAAGCTTTTACTAAGCTTTTTTCAACCGTGTCGTTTAGTTCGGCAACTTCTAGATTTAATTCTTCAACTTGTGCATAACCTACGGCTAAATCAAAGTGGCCGCGTAAATAACCGCCGGCAAATAACTCGTCATCGGTGGCTTTTATCACTAAATCATCAAAATATTGCTGCGCAGCATCTATGTAATTTACTAAACTCATGTGTTACTTCTCCTCTGGGTGCAGCCCATCTTGATGACCTACTGCATACATAATATGGTCGTTAAACCCACTGGTTACACGTATATAACCGCTTAATTCATCATCTAATTTGCTATCACCGGTATCACAAATCAGCGGCCGGCCATTTAAAGCCTGTAATTTTGTTTTAGTAGCCACAACAATAATATTATCGCGGCCTATCGCTTTAATTAACGCAGGACTGAGTTGTTGATTTCCTCGACCAAAAATATGCCCTTGGCCGCCAATTAGAGTGATCACTAACTTTGTTTCACGTTCTTTGGTAAGTTCAAGAAGTTGCTGGGCTGTTAGGTCTTGCCCTACTAAAGCTTGATCTTCAACTAAATCAACACCGAGTAAGGTGTTTTCAAGCCCCATCTCTTCCATCACTGCGCCAACGGTAGAGCCACTACCCATGACATAGAGGCTATCGGCATCCATTTCACTAACAACATAAGCAGCTATATCTGCTAGCACCAGCTCGTCAGTTTCTTTACCGCCATTTTTAACCGCTTGTACATAGCGCACTTCACTTGGTACTTGCATTTCACCATAACGTTTTGCTTTTACTGTTCCTTGGCGAAAAGCCACTTCATCAATGTCCATCACATCAGCATCGCTTAATGTTACCAGCTCACCTTTTACCAGCATTTCAACTACACGGCCTGCAGCTTTTGGCGTAATGGCATATACCCCAGAATGAATTTTACACCCTGCTGGAATGCCCAACACGGGTACCGAGTCTTCTACCGCATGGCAAATGTTGCGCGCCGTTCCGTCGCCACCAGCAAATAAGATTAAATCAACACCTTGTTGCTGTAATAAACGAGCTGCAGCTTCGGTATCGTCACTGGACGTGGGTGAGTTACTTTGATATACCACTTGCGTATTAAAGCCCAGCGCTTTTGCTGTTTGCTCCCCCATTTCATCATTAACAGTATAAATAGTAATGTTTGATTGATGAGGTATAAGCACTTCAAGTGCAGCTTTAGTGCGGCTATTTGACTTAGGCTCTGCGCCTAATGCAATGGCTTTAGCAGCGGTATCTTCACCGTCACTGCCCTTAAGCGCCACACTACCACCGAGTCCTGCGACCGGATTTACAATCAACCCTAACTTAAACTGCATCTTTTAGCTCCTCGGGAGAATGCCATGAAAACTGCGCAGCATGTAATGGCCACGTGGTGTTATAAAATTTACACAGTGCTTTTAATAATAAGGTTGTTCTTGGATTAAACCCGTTTTGCAACAACTCTAATAACTTTGCATGAACACGCGATTGAAACGCAAATCGACAAGTTTGCTCTCCATTTAAATTATCTACCGATACGTTAAAATCAAACCCAGCAGCCACACTCAATGCCCACTCTATTGCTTGAGGTTTTACCTCTACTGATTCAAACTCCGCTTGCTGTGTAGCATCGCGCCCATCGGGGCAATACCAATAACCATAATCTTCAACTAAGCGGCGCTGCGAACCCGCCACTAACCAATGGGCTATTTCGTGCAGTGCACTGGCGTAAAAACCATGGGCAAATACAATTTGATGATAAGGCGTTGTATCATTTGCGGGAATATAGATAGGCTCGTGCTCACCCTTTACCAAACGCGTGTTATGGCTTTGATAAAAAGTGTGTTCGAAAATAGAAATTAAATCAGCTATTTGATGCATAAATATATCGTATACTCGTTTGAACCCGATGCTTTATAGCTATATAAAACTAATATAAAGCGCACTAAAAACGAGGCGAATTGTACGTACTTTTCTGCACAAAGTAAAAAGCTAGCAATTTAAAGCGATGTTGGCATAAACCTCTTTAAGTTTACACCCCCTGAGTCACGCTCATTGTTGTTATGACAAGTATTGAGAGATATCTACCTCATCTATTTGCTCAGTACTGAGGTAACGTTTAGCGTAATCAAGATAAATACCTGAACTTAAAAACAGTTCAAACACGGCTTTATCAACATGCTGATCGGCCACCATTTTGGCTAATATACTCATTGACTCGCTGAGTGTTTTTGCCTTTTTATAGGGTCTGTCGGCCGCCGTTAGGGCTTCAAAAATATCAGCTAGCACCAATACTCGTTCTGGTATCGATAAGTCATCCGCAGTGAGTTTACGCGGGTAGCCTGTGCCGATTAATGTTTCGTGATGGGTAGAGGCAAAACGCGGTACGCGCTCAAGCTCTTTCGGGAACTGCAGTGTATCGAGCATACGTATCGTACTGATCATATGCTCATTAATTTTAAACCTATCCTCTTTAGTAAGGGTGCCTCTTGAAACTTTTAAATTATAAAGCTCCCCTAGGTTATATTTACATTTACATGGGGCAATTTTAATCCCTAAACGCTCATCATATTCAATCGGCTTATCATGAGGAATTAAGTGCCAAGGTTTATCACTGAGTAATTTTTCTGTGGTGGGAAGTGTGTCATCCGTCCCTTCATAGCGATACATTTCTACCGGTGAAAGCCCCAACTTATCGTCAAAATGACGCTGCCAAGTAATATTACTCAACGCAGTTAAACGCTCAAGGGCAGCTTCTGTGATTTTTTCGCCGCCAATATTACACTGTGCAATAAAAGCAAAGTCGTCCAGCAACTGTTGTTGTTTAGCTGCCAACTGCTTGGTTAAGTCGGGCTTATTTTGTGGACTGTGTTGCAGTGATTTATAGTAATCAAGTTCAGCATCTCGCCAAAGTACCTCAAAACGCGTTCTAATTTCATGAATACGATTATAAATAGTCTCCAGCTTAGTGCCTTTATCAACTATGTGCTCTGGAGTGGTTATTTTACCGCAATCATGTAACCAAGCGGCTAAACTAAATTCTTCAACCTCATCATCATTTTTAAACTTAAACCCTTTAAAAGCCGGTAACTCTGATTCTGAAGCGGCCTTAGCAAGCTCAATACCGAGTTCAGGTACGCGCTCGCAATGCCCGGCCGTATAGGGAGATTTATCATCAATGGCTTGTGCTATTAACTCGATAAACGACGCCATGAGTGCTTTTTGACTGTCTTCATGTTGCTGTATCGACTTACTCATATCAACCATAGAGTAAGCTAACGTATTAATTTCTTTAATATGACTTTTTAAGGTCGAGACTTGTTTAAACTGCCGATTTTTAATTTTATTGTTTTCACCCACCAGCGTTTTAATAGGGCCGACAATGGGGGATGCAAAAAACCACGACACTGGCAGCATCATAATAAAGCAGGCAACCGTTATTATTATTGAAAGCTTTATTTTTTCTCGTGTGGAGCTCAATACGTCTTCTTTAGAAACCATAATGGCTAAATAGCCCGTACTGGCTAACGCTAAATAATCAGATAATGGCTTAATAAAAACATACTGTTCTTTACCATTAATGTTCACTAACTGTAGCTTAGAGAAGTTACTATCATCATCCAATAAAGTGATTAATTGCTCATAAGGGACAGTGCCTACAATTTTTGATTTTTTCCCTGAGTTAGTATTGAGCCATTTATCACTAAGCTGTTGTTTAAATTGCAGAGGAAGTTGCGTGGCGGCGTAATCAAACAAAGCTTTTAATTGCGCGTCTTGGTTTTGAAACAATAAATGATAGTCATTTGAAAAAAGCGCGGCACTGTCTTCATCAAGCGGATTGTACTGGATCCCCTCAATAAAAAATTGCTGCTGTATATATTGCAATACGGCTTTGCTGTCTATTCCCGCATAAGTGTCACCATTGGCAACATGCATTAACAACGCCTTTGTGCTGGGAACTTCCACGAGGTTAATTTCTGGAAATTGCGCTCGTAATATTTTTACAATTGACCAGCCCTCTCCCACCGCAACTGACTTACCAGCAAGTTGCTGCATATGGGTAATTGGTGGATTGTTTTGTTGATTAACGATACTTAAAGGCAAATTTACCATGGGTGTACTGAGCATACCCAATGTATTATTTGATGGTGTATTAAGTACCGGATGAATCACATCTATCTGCTTATTTTCAAATAAATTAAGTAATTCTTGCCAACTGAGTCCATTAATATAATTAACCTTAATACCCAACAGTTCAGCAATCGCATTTATATATTCAACACTGTAGCCTTTAGGCTTACCACTGACACTAAAATCCATAGGTGCCCAATTGGTTTCATTTGAAACTGTGATAGCAGGATATTTGGCAACTATTTTTTGCTGTTGCTCATCCAGTATTAACCGATTTAGCCTTGCCTCAACCGTTGAACTAAAGGGTTGATTTGAAGCAATAATTTCTCCTTCTCGGTTATAAATAAGTAACTGTGTTGAGCTGTGCATCTCCAAACGCTGTTGCTGTTCGATTAAATAATTAGACATATTATCAACGATAATCCCTAAGCCAAGCACGTGGTTTTTACCCGCTATTTTAATCGAATACGTTTGCCCAGAGGTTTGTAAATGGGTAAATAGATAAGGCTTGGTTTTGTTTACTTGCTGTGAGTTTGCTTGCTTAAACCATGCTTGCTCGCGGGGATCAAAATACGTCGGTTTTTTGGTTTTTTCTCTTAAGCTAAATGACTCATCAAAATAAAGCGTTTGCTGTATTCTTTGCCCTTCTTCAGATTTTATTTGAATAACGACCCAGCGGTCATTATCAGTTGCACCAAGACGCTGACGAACCATCGCACTACTTTCAAGATTAATAACCTCAAAAAAATCACCATTGTTATAGCCCATATAAAAAGCATAAAACAAAGGGTTCAAATCCATCATTTCACTTAATACATTTCGTAGCTCTGTTTTATCTGAAAGGTTTTCACCGACTAACGAGGTGTTTTTTACCATCATATATAAAGTATTTTCAGATTTTTCATTAATGCGTGTTAGGTAATCAGCAACCGATTGAGTGGTCATATTAAAATGTTGCACGTTCGACTCGAGCGCCATTTTTTCACTGAAATAATACTGTAAGCTCGTGGCTATAATAGCGGTAATAGACGTTGCCAACACAAATACTGCCACAACCGTTAAACGAATAGAAAAGCGTACTGTTTTTCTTAACTTTTTAAGCGCTTTAAATATCATTGAACGTTCCTTGCAACACTTTTAAAAGCAGTAAATATACGTCGTTGAAAATTGCAATTTAGCAATATTCAAAGCCTATGAAGTAAGTTAATCATTAATTGTTTGAGCTAAAATAATATTAGTCACAAAATCAGAAATTTAAAAACTTTATGCCTTTATTTACTGAACACCTAATTGCGCTTACCATATGCAAACCAAAAACCTAAATGAATACACTCTTATGGTTAAACAACACACCACTAAAGCATGGCTAGTTAGCATTCTTACTTTTTTAGCGCTACTGAGTGCCTCTGCCAATAGTTATGCAAAAAGCGTGAGTATTAACGTGTTTGCTATTCCCTCTTCGCCAATTGTTGAGCTCATGGCTACAACCAGCAATGAATTAGCCAAACAGCAAATAACCACGTTTTATGAGCAAGGCTTACCCGTGCATGCCACATTATATTTGACTGATTATCCGCAAGAGGCACAAAATGAAATTAAGCAGGTGGTGGAGCGTATTGTAAAGAAACATCAACCTTTTAAAATTAAAGCCAATGGGTTTAGTGTATCTGCCAGTAATTGGGCCTTTATAAACTTAGAAAAATCTTATCAGTTACAACGCTTAGCCGATGAAGTGACACTTAAACTTGAGCCACTTCGCGATCATCAAGCACCAGTGCCAAGTTGGGTAAAGCATTACCCTAATAAACTTGTGGCTTTTGAACGTTATGGCAGCCCTAATGTGTTTCAAAATTTTCAGCCGCATTTAACCCTACTTGCAAATGAGAAAAATCCTGCATTAGCGTTAGTACAAAAAACTCTGCACGCTGAGCCACCGCAAGCACAAGGGGAAATAATTGGGATTGGAATTGGAGTGTCTGATCAATTTGGTCAACAAAAAGAAATACTCGCTAAGTACTTTTTTGATGCCAAATAAATAGTTAATAACTGGGCTAATTACATACTTTGTAATTAATGTTTATGGGTTTGTAGTTAGCTTATCTGTTAAATGTTTTTTAAGTATGCGGGTGTTACGCGTATTTGCTTTAAACATGGCATCAAAAATATCTCCAAAAAATGGAATGAGCCCGCCAACAAAATCAATCAACATATTTATAATAATACGGCTTTTTACTCGCTTGCTAACACCTAAGCGCTGCGCTTCAATTAGTACATAGCCAGATAAAATAAGCCCTGCTAAATCACCTATCACAGGTAAAAGCCCAATCAGCGACTCTACACCAAATTTAAATTTAGTAAACGGAATACCAATGCTGCTATCGGTAAAGCGGCTAAACTCTTCGAGTCGTTTTATGGTGGCTTTATATTCAGCTTGTGTAACGTGAGATTGATTATTTTTTTGCATAATGACTGCTCTTTATTTTTAGGTGCGCTGAGCACATTTAAATTATTGAGCGGCAATAAAGATGTATAGCCTGTATATACTAAACGCAATACTTTACACTAAAAGTATCAAAGTTCGAGGCTATATAAAAGCTACTGTAGATTCATTTTAAATAGTGTACTCTCATCTTTAAAGTCCAATAATATGCAAGGATTGCCTATAAATAAATCTAGTTACAGCCCTCAATTCACTATTTTGTTTATTATTGCATATTTGATTATTTTCCCAGTCATTAGTCAAGGAGGAGATATGTTTAGCTGGTTCAAAAAGAAAAAAGAAGTATTTCTAAGCCCTGAAGTCAATGGTGTTGTTACAGACAATGGTACACCGGTTGCCAACTTAGAAATCATTCGCTCATTAATCTACACAGATGAAAAAGTCCACCGAGATACTGCTAACACAGATCAAAATGGGCGCTTTCATTTTCCCAAAAAAACAATTTTCCCTCGATTCCGAATAAACTTATCGTTGAAAACCGTATTTCCCAAGAAATATTTATCCTAAATGATGATAATAAAATTGAGCTCTGGAGTGCTAATCAGTCTGGAATTAAAGAAATACCTGAATATACCAACAGATTAGCATTCATAAATTGCGAAATAACAAATAAATTAGTCAGGTTTGAATTCAAAAATTACAATAATGAGCATTTAAATAGGATAGCCTCCAGTATTTGTAGATGGGAAGATGACTATATACCAACACATATAATAGAGAACGGAGAGATAAAGTACAAAATACATGATGGAGATTTCAATAAGATTACAGAGCTTTTTACAGAGAAGGAGGTTGAGTTATGAATAATAAGTTGTCACCTAGCACAGCTGCGAGCGTTGCGGCAAGAGTATTTAATATAAGAAAAAGTAACAGTTATAAAAGAGAGTTTGAAATAGATTTTATTGAAAACTTTAAAGTCACCAACAAACAAATAAAAGACGTTAGTGGCGGTTTAATCAATCAACTGCTAAATCTGGTTACTCAAATTACAGGCTCTCTGAGAGGTTAAAAAAGAGGGCATTTCACTTTACATGTGTTTTATTCTCAATTAGAGTTCAATAAAAATATGCAAGGATTGCCTATGAATAAATCTAGCTATAGCCCTCGATTCATTATCTTATTAATTCTTGTTTGTGTGATTATTTTTCCAGCCATTAGTCAAGGAGAAGATATGTTTAGCTGGTTCAAAAAGAAGAAAGAAGTATTTTTAAGCCCTGAAGTCAATGGGGTTGTTACAGAGAATGGCACACCAATTGCCAACTTAGAAATAATACGATCATTAATCTACATAGATGAAAAAGTCCACCGAGATACTGCAAGCACAGATCAAAATGGACGTTTTCACTTTCCCAAAAAAACGATCCTTTCCTCAATACCAAATAAGCTAATAGTTGAAAACCGTGTTTCGCAAGAAATATTTATTGAAAATAATGACACCTTAATCCCCCTTTGGATTGCAACTCAGTCAGGTATTGATGAAGTCCCTGAGTATAGTAAAAAACTATCACTTTTAAATTGTGAAATAACTAATCCTCACGTTGTATTTGAATTTAGAAATCAAAAGAATATACACCGTAACTATGTAGCACAAAGTATTTGCCGATGGGAAGAAGACTTTTTACCTTATAAACTTTTAAAAGGTGGTAAAGAGTACCAGATAAATAACTACGACTTAACAGATTTAACTGAAAGATAAAAGGAAGATTGACATGGAAAAAGTCCAAGCAATATTACCCCCAAATATAGCTGCCACTATAGCGGCTAGAGTTTATGATATAAGAACATCTACGTCATTTACAAAAGAATTAGGACAAAGTTTTGATAGAGATTTTAAAATCACCAACAACCAAATTAAAGGTGTTAGTGGTGGCTTAATCAATCAACTTCTAAACCGCACTACAGGTTTCGCTTTAACTGCAGAAGGTGCATCACAACAATTTGAAGGCCACCATATTATTGGCATTCGTGGTACCGTTTTTACTTCCTGCGCTGATTGGCTAACAAACTTAAACGTAGCAATTACCCATGGCCCTAAAAACTTAGAAGTGCACTCTGGCTTTGAAAAAGCCTTTACCAGCATGAAGCCGATGTTTGCAAGTTATGTCAAACAGCATAAGCCTAAATGTTTGCACCTTGTTGGCCATAGTTTAGGTGGTGCGATTGCCCAACTATCAGCAATATGGGCAAGTGATCAAGGTATTCCCACCAATTTATATACGTTTGGTGCGCCAAGGGTAGTGCTAAATCATTCGGTGCATTCAGCTGCACACAATGTTGGTCAGTACCGTGTAACGCACGGTGCAGATCCTGTACCCTGCGTACCAGCTTGGCCATTTAGTCATACCTCAAGCGAATACCAAACGGCGATGAATGAAGGATCGTTTTTTAATATTGGTGCACACTCTATGGAAGAAAACACACCCGGTTATGTTAATACTGTAGCTGCATACAAAGATTATGGAAGCATGGAAAGCTCACTAAAAACTCTTCACTATAATCATACAGTTTTAAAATATGCTCTGCGCTATAACGTGACGTTCTCACTTAGATGGCAGCGAATTATTACCGATGGCTTAATTACCTTTTTAAAGAAAACTGGCCAATACGCCTTTATTTCTGCACAAGCAGGTCTTAGCGTTGGGTTAACTTTTTATGATATTTTAGCGCGATGCTTACATGAATCTGTGGTTAAGTTTGTAGAGCTTACAGAAGAGTTAAAGGGTTTAATTGGCCATATGCTTGCTTTTGTAGGTAAAGCGTCATACGAGGTAGTAGAGCTCACAACTCAATTTATCCGTTGGGTGTTAGGTTTAATGATTAAAAAACTCTATATGGTTGCGAAACAAGCCATTGACCGTATTTAAGTATAGTCAGTTATGTAAGTGCGGCATCAAATATCAGCCGCATTTATTATAATTAAAGGCGCTTAAATAGCGCCTTTAATTGGCCCATTTTCGTGGTTTACATGCGGGTTTTGACCGCGTTGACGAAGTAAATGATCCATTAAAGTAATGGCCATCATAGCCTCAGCAATCGGAATAGCACGAATGCCTACGCAAGGATCGTGACGACCTTTGGTGATCATCTCAACCGCTTCATTTTCGGTATTAATACTATTACCGGGAATAGTAATGCTTGATGTTGGTTTAAGCGCAATGGATGCGATTATATCTTGCCCCGTTGAAATTCCTGCAAGCACGCCACCGGCATGATTTGAGGTAAACCCATCAGGGGTTAACTCGTCGCGGTGCTCTGAGCCTTTTTGCTCGACTACATCAAAGCCATCGCCAATTTCAACGCCTTTAACAGCATTAATACTCATTAATGAATGTGCAAGTTCGGCATCTAGCCTATCAAATACTGGCTCACCTAAGCCAACTGGTACATTTTTAGCCACTACTTTTACTTTGGCACCCACTGAGTCGCCTTGCTTTTTTAGCTCGCGCATATATTCATCAAGTGCTTCAAGCTTACTTGTATCTGGGAAGAAAAATAAATTGTTTTCCACTTCGTCCCAATCGTAGTTTTCGGCTTTTATTGGCCCTAATTGACTCAAGCATGCTTTAACTTCAATACCATGAAACTGCTTTAAATACTTTTTAGCAATGGCGCCTGCCGCAACCCGAATAGCGGTTTCACGCGCAGATGAGCGGCCACCACCACGGTAATCGCGTAGGCCGTACTTATGCCAGTAGGTATAGTCACCGTGACCTGGACGAAATACGTCTTTAATTTTGCCATAATCTTGTGAACGTTGATCGGTATTTTCAATTAATAAACCAATGCTGGTACCGGTAGTTTTACCTTCAAAAACACCTGCTAAAATTTTAATTTGATCGCTCTCACGGCGCTGCGTGGTGTAGCGACTTTGCCCAGGCTTTCGACGGTCTAAATCGTGTTGTATGTCGGCCTCTGTTATCTCAAGGCCTGCGGGCGTACCGTCCACTACGCCGCCTAATGCAACGCCGTGGCTTTCGCCAAAGGTGGACACTTTAAATAACTGCCCTATGCTATTACCTGCCATTAACTTTCCTCATTCCTAATGACTTATAGCCGAGGATTAACTCGGCTATAGTGTTACCCAGCCATTTGGGATGAATGGCTAGTATTAATTATTACTGCGCAAAGTAGGCATCTAGTTGTTGCTTGCTAATAACAAACACCCCTAATCCGCCTTGTTCAAACTCAATCCATTCAAATGGTGCGCCTGGATACAGTGCATCCATATGTACCATAGAGTTACCTACTTCGACAAATAACAAACCGTTATCTGTTAGATGCTCACTAGCTTGATCTAAAATAGTACGTGTTACATCAAGGCCATCGTGACCCGATGCTAACCCAAGCTCTGGCTCGTGGTGGAACTCACGTGGTAAGTCAGCCATATCTTCAGCATCAACATACGGTGGGTTTGCTACGATTAAGTCATATTTTTGCCCAGGTACACCACTGAATACGTCAGACTGGATCGGTAATACACGGTCACTTAGTTGATAGTCAGTGATATTAATATCAGCCACTTCAAGCGCTTCATAGGAAATATCAACCGCATCAACTTGCGCATTTTCGAATGCTTGTGCCAATGCAATCGCAATACAACCCGAGCCCGTACATAAATCTAAAATACGTCCTACTGACTCTGGCTGCTCTAGCCAAGGTGTAAAACGATTATTAATAAGCTCAGCAAAAGGCGAGCGAGGAATTAATACACGTTCATCCACATAAAATGGCATATTGGCAAACCATGCAATGTTGGTCAGGTATGGAACTGGGGTAAAATCGTTAATGCGCTCGGCAATTAAGCCTGCTAAACGGTTTTTTTCAGTGCTGGTTAAACGGGCATGCATCAGCTCTTTGGGTGCATCAATTGGCAAACTAAGCGCTGGTAATAACAAACTTACCGCTTCATCCCATGCGTTATCGGTGCCATGACCAAAGAAAATACCGCTACTTGCAAATTGACTTGTCGTCCAACGAAGCCAATCATGTAAGGTTGAAAGTTCTGCAACAGCTTCATCCAGGGTTGCTTCTTCTATTAGTAATTCACTCATCAGTATTATCTGCCTGCTACTTTCAAAAAATAAACTCAATCGGGGCACAACTGTGGGCCCCATGATTGCCCTATTGTATACCCAAGCCACCTCTAGGTGCGAGTGACAGTTAGAATTAAAAGTAATTTAAACAAGGCATTGATTGCAAGTGTAATAGTCACTCTGTTGTTCAAATCATTAACGCAGTATAAATCGCTTTTAAACTAACCATATTGGCGCTGTACTATGCACCTCAAAGCTGCTTGGGTATCACACCTTTTTACTCGATTTTTACCACTTTTTTGTTTAGACTGCCGCTATGAAAAAAGATCCACACTCAAACAACCTAATTAGCCCTGATGACATTGACTTGTTTCGTCAAAGTATCAGCGGTGCGCGCGTGTTCAAACAAGACACTCACCGTTTTAGTAATAAACCTAAAGTGTCACAAGCGAAGCAATTTGCCCAGCAAAAAAAGCAACAACAATCAGAATTTTTCTTTTCTGATGAATATGTGCCCGATATAGACACTAACGGTACTGTTAATTATGTGCAACAGGGTCAGGATCGTTTTTTAGCGAAACAACTTCGCCGAGGGGATTTTATACCTGATTTAACCCTCGACCTGCATGGCTTAAATAAAGAGATAGCCAAAGATGAACTCGCAGGGCTTATTCATGAGTGTAAAAAAAAGCATTACTATTGTGCCTGTGTTGTACACGGAATTGGCGGCCATATCCTCAGGCATAAAGTGCCGCAATATTTAGTGCAGCACCCCGACGTTATTGCTATGCATCAAGCACCACTTGAATATGGCGGTAAAGGTGCAGTACTCATATTAATTAATTTACCGCAAAGTGATGAGTTTAGACGCTGAGCACTAGAGCCAATCAATAAGAGTCTTTTTTAGTGCATATATTTTCGATTATATTCCCGCTGATATTTATTGTGCTATGTGGCTATATTGCTAGCCGCAGTGGCTTTTTAGAACGAATTCATATAGCGGGATTAAGTAAGTTTACTTTTTATATTAGTGTGCCGAGCTTTTTATTTTTAAATATGGCCAAAGCAGACTTACAAACCAGTGTCAGCCTAAATGGCTTTTTAAGTTTTTACATTCCGGTTATTTTAATTTACCTTTTTGCCCTAATTATTGACCGCTACATTCTCTCTAAAAAACTTCAATACGAACGCCATAGCGTGTTTGCCCTTGGCAGTAGCTATTCCAATACTGTATTGGTGGGTTTGCCGATTATTATTGCCGCATTAGGCGAGCAAATGATGGGCATTATTTTTATGATCATTACCTTTCATAGCGCATTATTGTTCACCCTTACTTTTTTAATTAGTGCAAACAGCGCCAGTCATGCGTTTTCCTGGTCAGCATTTTCCAAGAATATGCTACTCAATCCGGTAGTGTTAAGTATTAGCACTGGTTTATTGGTTAATTTGGCAGGGGTTACTTTATTTGCTGACTTAACTAATGGCTTAGCGCTTTTAGCCGAACCAGCTATTGCTTGTGCGTTATTTGTATTGGGCGCTAACTTAGCTTTTTATAAAATTAGCGATAACTGGCAAGCAGCGGCCATTGCCAGTCTATTAAAATTAGTCATATTACCTGCCTTGGTATTATTGCTAGGCACTCACGTATTTACACTTAATGAGTCACTCTTAAAAGTACTGGTGCTATTAAGTGCATCACCATTAGGCGTTAATGCCTATTTAATTGCATGCCAAATAAAACAACACCAAGATACCCTAGCCAGTGCGGTAGTTTTATCTACAGTATTAAGTGTGTTGAGTTTTAGTGTGTGGTTAACCATTTTACTTTAGATAAATGCCTAACCACGTTTTATCGTCAGGCTTTGAGTTGGGGAGATTCGTAGGTTATATAGTTACATTCGCTGGCGCATCTATAGTGATGTAATCACTTTTATGGCTCACTTCATTGTAACTAATTTGGGCAACTGCACCAGTATTAAAAATTGGCATGTTACCCGGGCACAGTTGGTCAACCAAATAGCTCACTATGGGCATATGGGCAACTACAAGCCAGGAATCGCATTCGGGGTGAAGCGCAATTAGCGTTTCTAAATAATCTGCGGCAACCTGGGGGTTCCCATCAGGAATAAAATCGTGACAGGTTTCTTCAAATAAAAAGTGATTACTTTTTTTAACAGCCTCGGCCGTTTGCTGTGCTCTAACATAGGGACTAACTAATAAGCCACTGGGAGCGTGTATTTTTTGCAACCATAAACCCATTTTTTCAGCTTGTTGCTGACCCACAGAAGTCAAATTTCTACTGGCATCATCAGCCTGCATAGGTATTGCTTCACCATGACGCATTATCAAGATTGTTTTCATAAAAAATCAACCAATTAAAGAATATAAAACAGTAGCCAATTTGCTCGAATTTCCGCTATATTAATAACTCAAACCTATTTATTTTCTTAAAATAGTTCTTTCATGATGTTCAGGTAAATAGCGTCGCATTCCTGAAGTTATCATCTGTTGTTAACAATTTACGTTTAGTTTCAGGAGCATCATTTGAAAATCAGCACCAATGATAACAGAGCTTACCGCACACTAACACTGGACAATGGTCTAAAAGTGCTTTTAGTGCGCGATCAGGACTCAGCAAAAGCGGCAGCCTCCATGGCAGTTAACGCTGGTCACTTTGATGATCCTCTTGATAGGCAAGGCTTAGCGCACTTTTTAGAGCATATGTTGTTTTTAGGTACGGATCTGTATCCCGAATCCGGTAGCTTTAATAATTTTGTCTCTCAATCTGGTGGTAACACCAATGCCTGGACTGGTACCGAGCATACCTGCTACTTTTTTGATATTAATAACAATCATATTGAATCGGCGTTAGCACAATTTAGCCGTTTTTTTATAGCGCCCGCCTTAAATCCCGAAGAAACCGAAAAAGAACGTAATGCGATTGAGGCTGAGTTTAAATTAAAGATTAAAGATGATGGCCGGCGCATCTATCAAGTACATAAAGAAACGGTTAACCCTGCACATCCGTTTGCTAAGTTCTCTGTAGGCAACCTACAAACATTAGCTGATAGAAAACGCTGTATTAGTGATGAGTTACGCGACTTTTTTAATCAGCATTACCAAGCTCAATGGATGACCCTAGTGATTTGTGCCAATGAATCATTAGATACTCTTGAGGCATGGGCAACTCAATATTTCTGGCAGATTAAAGGCAATAACAGCAAGTTAAAGCCACCCATAGAGGCACCGCTTTATCGCAGCCAAGACTTGGGTAAGTTGCTCCATATTGAGCCACACAAGCATGTACAAAAGCTGATTATTAGCTTTGCTATGCCAAACATTGACGATTTTTACCGTCATAAAACTGTTAGTTTTATTGCCCACTTACTAGGGTATGAAGGGCAAGGCTCGCTATATTCGGTACTTAAAGAACAAGGTTGGATCAATGCTCTTTCTGCCGGGGGTGGTATCAACGGTAGTAACTTTAAAGACTTTAATATTAGTATGGCGCTGACCGATGAAGGCATTGAATACTACGAAGATATTATTGAAATGGTATTTGAATACATTTGCTTAATAAATAACAACATCGGCAAACTCCCTCGCCTTTATCAAGATAAGCAAAAGCTGCTGCAAATCGCATTTGATAACCAAGAAAAATCTCGGCTGATTGACTGGGTCAGTAATTTAAGTATTAACATGCAACATTACGATGAAGTTAATTACTTACAAGGCGACTATTTAATGGAAGGCTTTAAAGCCACCACTCATGAAATGGCGATGCAATGGTTAACCCCTCATAATATGCGTTTAGTGCTGATTCATCCGGGTGTAGAGCCTGAACACACAGCCGCTTGGTATAACACACCGTATAAAATTGAAAAATTGTCACTGCATTGGCTTGAAGCGCTGGCACAAATTAGTCAGCCACAAGGTGAAATGTTATTACCTACCGCAAACCCTTATTTAGCTAAAGATGTTGTTCTATTCCCAATAGAGTCGCAGCAAGCTCATCCAACATTATTGGTAAAAGAAGCTGGCTTTGATTTTTGGTTTAAACAAGATGCCACCTTCAGAGTGGCTAAAGGGCATTTTTATTTAGCCATGGACTCTGACTTTGCAGTTAAAGATGTAAAGCATATGGCATTGACTCGATTGTTTTCTGATTTGTTTATGGATAGTGTTGGCGAGCAGTTTTATCCAGCTGAGCTCGCGGGCTTAAGTTATCACTTAACCTCTCACCAAGGTGGCTTAACCTTGCATACTGCGGGGCTATCTTCAAGCCAACTTGAGCTGGTTGATCAACTAATTGATGCACTATTTAACGTAAAAATTTGTGCTAAACGCTTTGCTGAATATAAAAAGCAACTGGTAAGGCATTGGCGCAATAGTAACCAAAATAAACCTGTTAGTGAGCTCTTTAGTATATTAGGCGCTAAGATAATGCCGTGGAACCCACAGCCTGACGAGTTAGCAAATGCACTTAAAGATACCTGTTTTCATCAGTTTAATGAGTTTAGACAGGCGTTTTTTAATGCACTTCATGTTGAGTCTTTTTTACATGGCAATTGGCAGCAAAGTGAAGCCCTTGAGTTTCAGAAAAAGGTGGCACTACACCTTAAAAAGTCAGCAGTTATAGAAGATTTAAAGCGCCCACTCTTTGAAATTACTAAAGTGACTCGTTACGAATTAGAACTCGCTTGTAGCGATAATGCCATGGTGATTTACTACCAAGCATTAAGCGATGATGTTGATGAAAAAGTAAAAATGATGGCGCTTAATCACTTAATTAATCAAGATTATTTCAATGAACTACGCACCACACAACAATTGGGTTATTTGGTCGGTGCCGGTTATGCGCCCTTTAATACTCGTGCCGGAATTGCTTTTTATATTCAGTCACCTAAATTTGAACCAAGCATGTTACTACACAGGCATAATGTGTTCATCAGTCAGTATTTATCAACCATTGATGAACTAACAGAGCAAGCCTGGCTGCAACAAAAATATGGGCTAACAACGCATATTGCCGAAAAAGACAAAAACTTGCGTTTACGTTCACAACGTTTATGGCTTGCTATTGGCAATGGCGATCACCAGTTTAATATGCAGCAACGCCTGCTGGATTCTTTAAGCGCATTAACGCTTGAGGATGTAAAAGCCTATGCAGCTGAAATTTTTAATGCAGATCGCCCAAGATATGAGCTTTTAAGCGCTAAATCTGTGAATCAAACGAAGAATCTACCACTTTATTCTCATTCTCTTTGACTCTTGCGCGCGCTTGATTTAGATTGTCTTTTGTAAATAAGAAGTAAGACAATGAAAAAAATAAAAATAATAAAATACATTCTATTGTTGGCCACTTTGGCCACAGCCCATTCTGCTAGTGCATTTGAGTCATCGTTTAGCTTGAACTTAAATGCGCTTGTCGTTAGCGTGTGCGCAATAATGACGTTACTGTTAATTTATTTGTTTACGGTTATTCACTCTCTAAAACGCTCACATTCTCAATTACAGCAATCTGAAAAGCGTTTAAAAAGCACCGTAGAAGGCAGTGGTGACACACTATGGGACTGGAATATAAAAACCGGCAAGGTTATTCGTATTAACGACAAGTACGTACTGAATAACAACAATCTAGTAGAATTCCCACCGAATAAAAGCCTAATACACCCTCGCGATTTAACCCATGTAGATTATCTACTAAAAAAACATTTTGCTGAAGAGAGTACTTTTTTCGAAGCCACTTATCGTATTAAAGATAGCTTTGGTAAATGGCATTGGGTACTCGACCGTGGAAAAATAATCGAAAAAGACGCGAACCTTAGTCCATTGCGAATGACTGGCACGGTAAGAGATATTTCTCAGCTCAAATCAACCGAAGAGCGACTAAACCTATTTGCAAAATGCGTTGAGTCGTTTACCGATGCACTGGCTATTTATGATAAAGATTTTAAGCTTGTTGACATTAATCCCAGCTTTTTAACTTTGTTCGGCGGTGTACGTGAGCAATACCTTAAAAAAGAATTTCATTTAGCCGGTTACGACAGAGGCTATATAGAGTCCATAAAAGACACCGTTCGAAAGCATGAACATATTCAAGAAGAAGTAAAGCTGCGTAATAGCGACCATGCTCTACTACCATTTGAAATCTCGATAGATGAAATTAAAAACGCGCAAAATCAAATTACCAATTACGTGGTGGTGTATTCTGATTTAACCGAGCGTAAAAAAACGGAGTCTGAGCTCAATAATTTATCCAATCGAGATCGCACCACCAGCTTACCAAACCGTAATTTATTTTTTTCTGACTTAAAAAAATTAGCAAAGGAGCATTCACACCATGCCTTGCTAGTATTTGATTTAGATAACTTTAAAAAGATAAATGACTCATTGGGTCATCAGTTAGGTGACAGCTTACTGGCAAAGCTTGCTATGCGCTTAAATAAGCTTACCCGTGAAAATGATGTGTTTTATCGCCTAGGCGGCGACGAATTTGCGCTGGTTATGTCAAACACCAACGATATTCTCACCATCACCCGCATGGCGAAACAGTTTTTAGCAGCAATAGCCACACCATTTAAAATGGCAGGACATGAACTTGCTATCACATCCAGTGTTGGCATAGTGTTATTCCCCGAAGATGGTAACACCCCTGAAATACTATTAAAGAACGCCGATACCGCTATGTATCATGCGAAAAAGAAAGGTAACAGCTACCTGTTCTTTAATGACAACATGAATCGCCAAGCAGTAAAGCGACTACAAATAGAAAACCTAATGCGCTTTGGCTTAAAAGAAGATCACTTTGAGGTGTATTATCAGCCTAAAATGAATATTCGTACTGGTAAGCTTGCTGGAATGGAAGCGTTAGTGCGTTTTATTACGCCGAAAAAAGGGGTTATTAGCCCGGGGGTATTTATTCCAATCGCCGAAGAAACAGGGCAAATTATTGAAATTGGTGAAGTGGTTTTAAACAAAGCTTGTCGTGACGTAAAACAATGGTTAGACGCTGGATTATTTAACGCTCGTGTTGCGGTAAATTTATCAGCAAAACAGTTTAGCTTACCCGATTTAACTTCGCGCATTGATGTGATTTTACAAAAAAATGAACTGCCCTCTTACTTTTTAGAGCTTGAGATCACTGAAGGCACGGTAATGGACGACCCACAAGAAGCCATTGCTATTATGCGCTCTCTAAGTGCCCGTGGCATTCATTTAGCTATGGATGATTTTGGTACTGGGTATTCGTCGCTGGCGTATTTGAAACAGTTTCCACTGAATACGCTTAAGATAGATAAAGCCTTTGTTGATGATATGAAAACCGAACGCGGCCGCAATATGGTGGACTCTATTGTCACTATTGCACATAACCTTGATTTACATGTAGTTGCTGAAGGTGTAGAACAAGCTTCACAAATAAGTATACTGGAAGAGCTTAACTGTGAAACACTACAAGGCTATTACTATTCTAAACCACTCTCAAAAGATGAATTCACTGCATTTTTAAAACAACAGCAAAGCCAATCAAAACTCAGCTTAGTTAGAGCGACTAGCTAAGCACGCCATAGACAAGTTTTTGCACCAATGTTACGTATTAATGCACGTCGATAATGTAGATTAAATAAACACCAGGCTGCAGGCCCCAATAATCCACCCAAAAATAACCAACGCTTAACAGGCATACCCTTTTTAATGGTTTCAATATACATAAGTGCGATAAACACACCACTGAGTAAAATAAATAATACCATGCTCATCTGACTGCTGAAAAATTAAGGCGCATATAATAGCGTTAAACTGGCGAAAATTAAAGCAACGTATTCTTTAGTGGCGGTGCTTATAAATCAGACACAAAAAAGCCGAGCAACTTAAAAGCTCGGCTCTCAATTATCAATTCATTACAGCTTACTTGTCAGCACGACCCATAAACTTATGCTCAGCAGTATTTATGCGGATACGATCACCGGTTGAAATATGCTCTGGCACTTGAATTGTTAAGCCAGTTGATAAGCGTGCAGGCTTTGAGCGAGCGCTAGCTGAAGCCCCTTTAATTGAAGGATCAGTTTCTTCAACAACAAGCTCAACACTTGAAGGAAGATCAAGACCTACAGCAGTACCGTCAATTACAATAACGTGCACACCTTGGGTCTCTTCATTAACAAATTGAATTTCTTCCGCTATGGCGTCTTTATTTAAATTGTAAGGCGTGTAATCTTCATTATCCATGAAGACATACTCATCGCCATCAATGTACGACAGCATGGCTTCACGACGAGTTAAATCAGCAAGGTTAAGCATATCGCTGTCTTTAAATGTTTCGTCAACTTTACTACCCGTTACTACATCGTATAAACGCATACGGTATAAACTACCACCAGCACGACCTTGTGGTACTGAGCGTACAATATCTTTTACTACTAATACACGGCCATTAAAGTCAATAGCCGTCCCTTTTTTAACATCACTCGCCTTTGGCATGGGTGAATTCCTATTGTTTTTTTGATTGCGAGAAACATACCACGAACTGAAGAATCTTCAATAGAAACAAAACAACTTAGTCATACTTTTTAAAAATATGTGGTTCAGCGCCGCTAATAGCGGCGCTGATCACACTACGCATCAACTTAAAAGCGTACTTTTATTCCTGCTGATAACTCACTTACATCATTTTTTGAAACTTTATAATAAGTATACTTTAGTAATAATTCAGTCTGTTTATAAACCGAATAACCTAAAGCGGCACCTATATAAGGTTTGGTAGCGTGTTCTTTATACTCTAAGGGAGCTCCATCCGTGATGCTACTTTGTATTTTATACTGATGACGATAAGCGCCTAAAAATACCTTTGTACTTAAAGATTCAGCAAGCATATGTCGGTAACCTACTTCAGCTGCCACCCCTTTTGGTAACACCGGTACAAAGCGTGAATAATCTTGATGTAATTTATCTGCATCAGCTTTCACTGTTTGGGCAGTTAAATCGGCTCGACCTTCACCTAAATCAATATATCTTATAGCGACTTCCCAATTGGGTGACAGGTCATAATAAGCGCCAATTGACCAGCTAGTATCAGTATCATCAATAGAATCTAAATTAGCCTTGTTGTCCTTAGTTGCTAAAGAATGCTTTGCTTTAGACTCACCTAGCGTGGCCTCAAACGACCATGTATCAGCCATTGCACTGGTACTAATTAAACAACTAGTCGTTACTATTGCAAAGCTTGGAAGTATTGATCTTCTTCGACTAATAACAAGTACTGAAATCAGTAATAAACCCAAACCTCCCATACTTCCTCCTGATGACTTATTACTGATGGCCACTGATTTAACAGCGCTAACCGTCACTTTTACTTGTGCTGTAGACTTTGCACCTTTGCTATCTTTTATTGTGTAATCAATAATATCAACACCGTCAAAGCCACTTTTAGGTATGTATTGTAAAGTGCCGTTAATGTTAATTGTTACTGTGCCTTGAGCTGCAACTGCATTAACGACAAATAATTCATCACCATCAATATCTGAATCATTACGAAGTACATCTATTTCTATCGATGTGTTATCTGTGGTTGTTGCCGAATCAAAAACAGCTGTTGGTGCATTATTTATAACTAAGTTAACTTTAACTTGGCTGTTTGATGTGCCCCCTTTGCCATCACTAATACTATATTCAATAATCGCAACACCAACAAATCCAGCTGGTGGGGTATACAGTAACTGCTCATCAACAATACTTACATCACCAAAATCAGCCGTCGCGCCGCTTAAAGTAAGTGTATCGCCGTCCAGATCTGTATCATTTTTCAATACATCAATAGTCGCCGATTCTCCTGCACCAATTGTTATCTCATCCTGATTAGCCTTAGGAAGCTGGTTCGATGTACGAATAATTGCAACACCGCCTGGATCGACTATCGTTCGGTTCGCTTTGCCATCGTCATCATTAGGGCCACCATCAACAATTTGTAATTGTACACACCATGCACCTTCAGTTAGCCCTTGCGTCCACTCACTACCTCTTGGTGGAGGGCAATAACCAGGCTCACCTGCTGTAGAAAGTAATTGGTTGTCACCAGATGTATCAAAATCAATCCACTGTCCCTCTTTTAATTTTCTGTAAACAGAGTTTTGTGAGATTGGTTTTCTTTGCGGTATTACTATGCTGTAAGTATCTCCAGCATTAGGTAAACCTGTTGCGATAAAATCAAATAGTCCGCCTGTATTTACCGCGCCTTCATCTTCAGGTAATTCACTATCAAGCAACTGAACACCGCCCATTGCATTTTGTGAAACTGTAACCCCTTTTCTAACGCAAACGCCCGGCTCGCCTTCTACTAAGAACTTATCACTGTCTTTAACTTGTTCTTGCATGACATTACATTCACTGATTGCATCTAAATAATCAGGAATGCCATCACCATCACTATCACCGTAACCTTCTTGTGCATCTGGGATAAGGTCACCATCGGAATCTTCCTGCCCTAGCGCCTCAAGTGAGGTTAATACTTCAACGTAAACATCTTTTGTTGTTGAGAGACTTGGCTCGCCAGAGTCTTGCGCTGTTACCGTTACTTTATAAATACCAGGAGTTAGTGATTGTGTTGAAAAAACAAATTCGTTTTCATTTACGCTTGTATTAAGGAGTTTATTATCCTCTGATACCCACTTTAACGTTACGTTATCGTTCGGATTTGCATCCTGAGCAACAGCTTTAATCGTGACAAGATCATTACCTATGGTAACAAGTGATCTTTGTTGAGAACCTTGTGTAATACTGGTACTAATAGTAGGTGCTACATTATTTTCAACAATAGTGATTGTGGCTGAAGACTTCGCACCTAAATTTAGTGTATCTGCCAGTGTAATTACAACGGTTTCATTGCCTTCCGTTTCGGAGTCTGCATACGTTGTAAAATTAACTTGTCCCTGCGTGCCACTGTTAATAACCAACTCTGACGACACTAAATCATGATCAGAGCTATCAGCAGTACCCGATACTTCATAGGCAATCGTCACTGGATAACTGGGTGCTTCACCATTTAAAAACACATTAAAGCTATGTGTTTTATTCTCAGCTATTTCGCTATTTTTACTAAGCGAAATAAGCGGACTCACGTTTACATTTTGCGTTGCGATTGCTTCAAGCCCGCTGCTGTCTACAGCTTTCCAGTAAACTAAATGCTTACCTGGCGCATACAACAAACTTGGGTTAACTAATGAGACTGCTAATTTATTACCTTCGCTATCCATTGCCGAAGGTACACCTAACTTGACCTTTGTAAACAACCCTTTTGCATTTACATCAATATCAGCCGGTGTTTCGATGGTTGGCAAATTTTCGGCTTGATTATTTAACGTTAATGTTGCTGTTGTTCTACTCATTTCTTTATCAGGGTCTTCAATCAAATAATTAATTTGAATGGTCCCTTTGGTGCTTGCCTGGGTCTGATAAACCAGCGTTCCCTCTTCAATTTGCACTGTTCCCACGCTAGCGTTAGCACTAACAATTACCAATTCATCGTCATCAACATCGGTATCATTAACTAACACATCAAGTGAGTAGCGATTATCAGCGTTGCTATTTAATGAATAGCTATCTGGATTAGCAATTGGCGCATCATTAATGGAAGCCACCGTAAAATTCACTTTAGCAATAGCAGATTTTTCCTTTGTATCATCTGCAAGATAATTAAAACTATCAGGGCCAAAATAGTCTGCATTAGGTGTATAAGTGAATGTATTGGCTTGCTTGGTTAATGTACCAAATTGAGGCTGCGACACAGCGCTAATTGTTAGTGTGTCTAAGTCTGCATCTGTAATATCAGGGGAAAAGCTAATATTAGAATCTTCATCAAGCTCTAAACTTAAGTTAGGTGCAATCGGAGCACTATTTGTTGATACCACTTCCAAGTTAAAAGGTGACAGGCTTGCCTGCTCGCTACCATTACTAACAGCGATAGTAATGTTTGGATAAAGCCCTACATTTGCCTTAGTGGGCGTACCCAATAAATTACCTGTTGCAGTATTGAAACTAGCCCAACTAGGCTTGTTAGCAATGCTAAACGTCAGTGCTTTATTTTGTGGGTCTGTTGCCGAAGGGGTAAAGTTATAAAGCTCATCTTGATTTACTTTTGTAGCTGCTGTGCCACTGATCTCAGGGGTAGTCGGTTTAGGCGCTTCAATTACTGTTATAGTAAATGATTTTTTAAAGGTTTCGGCACTGTCATCTGTTTGCACACAAACCGTATAAGCGCCCAGTGGTAATGCCGCTTTGGTTTCTAACGTGTTGCCATTGATTTGGAAAAAACTATTGCCCGCGCTTGTGGTACAACTACCCGTTGCAGCTGATGTAGATGAAACTAGCGAATAAGTATGACTGCTCGAATCAGCATCCGTAGTCGTTAATACTCCAACATCAGCACCTGCCCCCACAACTGATTCACTAATCGTAGAGCTTGAAAGGCTGATATCAGTAGGCGCATTATTTTCACCCACTACGATTACTGTAGAAGAGCCAAAACTACCAATTGCTCTATCTGCGCCACCATTAGATGTACCGCCACTGTCTTTTATTGATGTAAGTGTAACAACTCTATTGTCGGTGGTAGGCGAATCACTGGTATTTTTATACTGTAAGAACGGCACATAACTTTGCCATACTGCAGCTGAATCTGTTGCGGTAACCGTTACTGTTGCCGTTGAGCCACTTAACATAACCGTGTAGCTAAAGTTAACGGCTCCCGAATAAGTACCCGATGCATTGTGCTCTAAGTTGATAAGATCGGTGCCAAATTGAAGAAACTCATGGCCCGTATCTTTTACATTAGTAACTGTTAGTGATATTTGTTCAATATTTTGCCCACTCTCAACCGTGCTAACAGCAGCGGAAGAGAAGATAGCCACTGCTGAGCCATTTTCTGTAAAGGTTGGGTTAGCCCCGATTGCTGATACTGTAGGCGCATCATTAACAGAGGTAATACTGACTGACGCTTGATTAGTACCGGTGCTTTGAACCGCGCCATCATCAAATACATAGTCAAGCACAGTTGCATTTAAAGGCACATCTGAGTTGTTGGCATAGGTAATAGCTTGCGCAACAGAATCTACGATTGCAGAAGTGGCATTACTATTAAATGTTAGCGTTAAAGTGCCTGCCGAGTTTGTGGTAACAGTCCCTATATTATTAGCATTGTAACTAAATGTACTTCCCTCAGTTAATGTACTGAGTAGTCCCGAATGAGCAAATATATCTTCTGTACTTGCGCCATCGCGCCGGCGAATAGTCAAGCTAGCATTGTTGTAATCCCCTGCGTTGCTGTTAAGTGCATCAAGCTCAGCATCTGCAATTGTCATATCGCTATCTATTATCACTGTACTGCCATTTTCGATAAATGTAGCACCGCCATTAAGCGAACTAAATGTGGGTGCTGAGTTCGGTGAAATAAAAGTAATGATAGTATCAGGGCCACTATCAGTAACCGTAAAGGTAAGGTCGTTGCCTGGTGCGTTTGTAAGAGCAAGAGTTAGCTCAGAAATGTTAAAATCAGTGGCGTTGGTATCTACTTCTAATGTACTTGTGCCATTAAAACGTACGTTACTGGCTGAAAGCCCTGTAATACCAGCAATAGTAATACGATCGCCTGCGGCTAAATCGGTAATTGTATCGCCTGATAATTGAGATGAGCTACCTACAAAATTATCATTACCTGCGTTACCTGTTAACGTATCTGTACCAGCGCCTGGGCGTAAAGTATCGGCCCCAGAGCCACCTTTAAGTACATCATCACCACTAAAATCTGATGAGGTCATTGTTAAAATGTCAGCGCTAAATGCACTTGCATCTAGCGTCACTGCAGCTGTAATAGCACTGCCACTAGCATTAGAAAAAGACACAACGCCAGCATCAGTATTAAAATTATCGGTTAAGGTGATAGTCGTGTTACTGTTAGTGCCGATTGCCAGATTTTCAATACCCGATACCGTGGTGCTGGAAAAATTAAAAATACCACCATCCATAAGTTTTAGCGTATCAGCGCCAGCAGAGCCTGTAATGGCTGTATTAAAATCATTAATATTATTAACATCAATTGCTACTGTTGCAGCAGAGGCTAAGCTTAATGTACCAATATTAAAGAAGCCCCCTCCTGTGACATCCGCGCCATCAGATACGTTAACAATATCACTTGCTGTTGCGTCGCCTGTAAGGGTACCAGTGTATGCACTAGTGCCTATTGCAAACGTAACAACATCAGTAGCTGAAGTAGCATCCACATTGGTGTTACTGCTTGAAACTGTAATGATTCTAGTATTAGTGCTGTCATCACCCACGCTATAGCTTTCAACACCTGCTAAAGTAGTAAAATCGCCATCTCCGCTAATGGTAATAGACTCTGAGCCTGGAGCCGTGATTGTGCCTGAAAATCCTTGGTGCTGGCTGGTCGTCATGTTAACTGAAGCACCAGATGCCAAGGTTAGGTTATTTATATTATTTATGGTCCCAGCTGATATATTTGCACCATTACTTAAACTCAGTGTATCTGCAACAGTATTGTCACCGGTAATGATTCCAGTAAATGTAAGTGAACCTAAATCAAACGTAATTGCATCAGTCGCAGAGGTTGCAGTTACAGAGTGGCTAGCATTAGTGACAGTAACCGAGCGCGTATTCGTACTATCGTCATTTAAGGTATAACTTTCTATTGCCGAAACAGTACTTACATTACCATCTCCTGAAACAGAAATTGTCTCAGTGCCACTGCCTGATACTGTGCCAGAAAAACTCGCAAGCTGAGATGCGCCTAGGGTGACTGTGCCACCAGCAGCAACCGATAAATCTTCAAACCCGCTGACTGTCGCACCTGATATATTACCACCGTTGGTAACAACCAAGGTATCGGTACCAATTCCGCCCGCTAAAATACCCGTTGCACTCAGTGCATTCACATTAACCGTGTCGTCACCACCACTACCGGTTAGATTCTGTGATGCATTGCCTAACGTAAATGTATTCGCTGCACTCAACACATACGTTTCAACCGCACTATTACCAGTTAGGCCATCGGTCGCGGTGCTTATGGTAATTGAATCAGTGCCACTTGCTGTTATCGAAGGAAAGCTGTCGTGCTGCGCCTCAGTCATCGTCACTGAAGCACCACTATTTAATGCTAAAGACTCAAATGCACTTACCGTGGCATTACTAATATCAGCACCGGTGCTCATTTGCAGTACATCGGTATCGCCGCCGCCAGCAAGCGTACCTGTCACGCTCAATCCAGCAATATTAATAGTATCAGCATTGCTACTACCGGTAACATTTTGCGCGGTCCCAGCTAAAGTAATATTAAAAGCAGCATTTAAAACATACGTTTCTATGTCTGCATCTGCAATTACGCTGCTATCACCATCTGCACTTGCCAAAGTAAATGTATTTGTTCCAGCGCCATTTATCGTTGTAAACGCATCGTGTTGCGACTCGCGGAGCGTTAATGAGCCGTCATTATAAGTAGAGAGCGTTTCAAAGGAGGTTAAACTGGTAAATTGTGTGAGATCACTACCATCTATAACAATAATCTCATCTGTACCATCGCCACCCTGGGCTGTAGACCCTATAATATGGCTTGCTGAAGATACAGTTAAAACCTCATCATCACTACTAAACGTTATTGCCGGATTTAAATTTGTACCATCTAAGGTGCTAAAACCCGCTGCTGTAGAGCTAGCTGCTGTAAGATTAGCCACTGAAATTGTCGCTGTACGGCTAGTACTGTTTTCAGTGCCATCATTGATAACAACTGACACTGTCCGCGAAGTTGTGTTGGGCGACGAACTGGTATTGTTATACGTGATTGCTTTAAGGAAAGTGGTAACTTCAGCCGTTGTTGCAGTTGCACCTGTAATAGAAATTGTGTCTTGTAAACTAATATCTGATGCACCACTTACACCCCCAAGTGCATTTTGCGCACTGGCAGATACATTAAGACCTTCAAACACCCCGTCTTGATCATTTGTTAATGCAACGGTTATTGTTGTTATTGAGTCGCCATCACTATCACCGGCTTCAGCATCGGGTGCAATCACGGTAGCAGGGCTGCCTTCAGTAAACGCCGAAAAACTCCCTGTACCTGGAATCATTGTGCCATTTAAATCAACAACAGGGGCTGAATTAACAGGAGTTGAAGACAAGTTAGTGATGGCAAGGTTATCAATTTTTAACCAGCTAAGAGTAGCGTTATCAGAATAAGCTATTTTTAACCATTTTATTTCTGTAAATAACGCACCAGAAGCATTTATAGTCTCGCTGCTACCGCTCGGTAAAGTCTCGCTATCCGCTACGCCTCCTTTATCCGTTGTTAGCCGTATAACTCTATTACTACCACTTGAGTTATAAACATATAAACTAGATAAATCAAACGTTTCGTTATTTGTAAAATATATTTTACTGTATGTCTGAGATGATGAGCTTGTAGATATATAAACATAGCCCGCTGAAAAATTATATAAATCTTGACCCCCACCAGCCCCAGACTTAACTTTTATGCTGTAGCTGGTACCCGGTATTATATAACTCTTATTATTAGCGTATCCCGTAGGTATATTATCAAAATTCAATGTACCATCAAACGCTAACACCTCAGAAAAGTCAATCAAGGCTCGCTCTGAAAATGGTCTATCAGCAAAATCGACATCCCCTTTAACTATTTCTAAATCCCAATCTCCGCCTTTATGACTATTACCGGTTAAATCGTTAGAAGCGGCTACATCAAGCTCCGTTGACTGACTAAAGAGTGTTAAAAATTGATCGCCTTGCAGACCCTTACCAATGTCACAGCCATAAAAAAACACATCCCCACCAGGTTTTACAGCCCCCTTAAATACCGCCATTAATTGTGGGTTACTTTCAATAACCACTGTATTTATTTGACTGTTACCTAGTTGTAGCTCCCCACTGCGCCCATGAGAAAATATACTCACGCTCTCTAACTGCTGGTAACGACCAAGCAACTCTTCAAGCTGATTTATACCTGATTCATCAGCATTGAGTTCAACAATCTCTGTCTCTGCATTTAAATCGCTATAAAATAAGGCTTTATCAGGTACTCCCGCATCGATAATGACTAGATGGTTAACACTGCTTGCAGCAGTTAACACAAGATCATCAGCCTTTGCCTTAAATGAATTAATACTTGGCACTATAAGTGGAGTGAGTTTAAACTCTGATTGCACTGGCACTTGTACACTCTGTGCAATGCCTGCGGTTTGAGTGAGCCCTAAAACCGAACCGACAACAATAGAAATAGGCGATAAGGAGAATTTCAGCATGTATTCAATCCTTTAATATATTTATGGAGAACAACGTTTTTAATACCATAACTGGTAAATTAAGGTGTTTTTTGTGTTATTAAACTTGCGTTACTGCCTTGTGGTTCTAACCAAAAAGCCATATCACTGTATTTTTTAAATAGTTCTGGGGGGAGTACTGTTTTACGCCCAGTAAAAGCCACTTTATTTTTCACTGTATGTAAGCCATCTGCACCTAAGCTTTTATCAAATTCACTGGCGTTATATGTTACATTTTCAAAGTCATGCGCAAAGTTCGGTAAGCCTAAAAACTGATAAATTAGAGCCACACTCTTTTCAGGTTTACTTACGAGCAAATCGTAGTCGATCAGTAATAACTGATCCGAAAACTCACCATAAAAACCTTCTTTTAGCGCAGCCCAAGCACTGCCGAAAGGCCCTTGATTAGACGCAATGTGCTCACAGCGGGTATACACGTTTTGCCGTGCTGCGGGGGAATAAATACGGCTAAATTCAAGACTGTTTTGCCTATAGACACGTTCAAAACTGTCCATTATCCAAGCTGGATTTCTGACTAAACAAATCACTTTAAAATCATTACCAAATAAGGAATTTAAGATATTAAGCTTTGCAGTCCACAGTCTATTGGTATCAAAAATAATTGGCTTTTCAACATCTTGGTAATACCCAGACCACACCCCATGACATATATTCAAGCGCTGCGCTGAGCTTATGCTACTAGCAAACTCGCTCCCAGCTCCCATTTGCTCAAGTAAACTAGTAACAAAACCAGCTACAGGGGTTGACATATCGGCATGAAAATCGGGGTTTTGCCGTAATATACCAGCCAATAATGTTGAACCAGTCCTCGGTAAACCAGCGATAAAATGATAATGACGCGACATAAATAGTTAACTCCGACTCGGATAAATCCCTTGCATGGCTATGATATAATGCATAGCAACAAATGGTGACTGAGAATAAAGCGATTGGCCACCACCATGTAAATTAACGATACCTGTTAAACTATTCGCGGGCAGAGTTAGGGCAATGTTATCTTGTGCTGGAACATCAAATGTATCAACTGTCACATTACCAATACTGATCAATGAACTTGGTGCCGTAGATTGATATATTTTTTCTTGTTTATCAGGCCCACCACCAGCAACAACCGTAGCAAGTACTGCACCTGCTGTTGGTTCTCCACTATTAGCATCTTGTGTTGTTGCAATGTTTGCAGATCCCGTTACTCCACTTATCGTCTGCCCAGGAATACTGACAGAAACTGACTGTGCAAAACTTGGCAATGCAATCGCACTTTGCATCGGTGGCAAATTATTAGATGTAATTTTACTAAATTCTCTTCCGCCAAGCTGGCCCCACTCACGACTTGACAAGCCAGCCCCACTACCAACACCTACCGGTGTACGTCCTCTGATATCTGGTAACGCCATTGACGAACGGCCGTCACCACCATAAGTAGTACCAACAAGTGAAAAAAGGGCGGTATTTTGAGCAATACTCAATAGCTGTCCTGCACATATAGCCCAACCTCTAGGGGCAAAATTTCCTGCAAAAATCTCCACTTCGCCTAAAAATGGGTCTGCGCTCATAACGTATTTCCTTTTAAAATAATTTATATAATTACAATTGCATACCAGCTGTAATATTAGCTAAAGATGCAAAACGATAACCTGAAATACACCCAAACTGACATGAAACAATATCTAATGCCACTGAGCCTTGTTTAGTCTGCACAACTAACCCTTGTGACTTGTCAATACTTAAGACCGTACCAGCTGGCTCTGTGAATGAGGCTTGATCAACAAAGGATGCTTGTAGCACATTAAAATCACCAAATTTACCCGATAAAATAAAGCCACCATAAAGCGGGTTACCCGCTCTTGCCGCCGCGGCTAAATCAACCGCGCTGTACTGTTCAAAAGACAATGTTAAATTATCATAGTTCAGGGCTGTCGCGACCTTGATTTGTTCAATGTCGGTATCTGATTGCCAATGCAAATTATCAAATTGTTCGAAGAAAATACTCAACACTTGTGGGATTGCAGATGCAACGCGAATAGCAAGGCTTTGATAAGTATCAAATGGATGAATGGCTATACTCTGCTGTAACGAAAATTGTAGGGGGTGTTCGCAGCTTAAGCGATAAACAGTTAGTAACAAATTATCTTGATGCTCTCTAATTTGCCAGTAGAGTGGATCAGTACCTTGATAATCTGATAACTTTGCAGGGTAAATTCCATAAGCATTACCATGAAAAAAATCAATAATCGTTTGACTTTGAGTTCCCGCATTAAAACAGCTCAAGGCCATTGATACTTGCCAATCATCGAGTTGTGCAAGCAACGTATCATCATTATTCCATACTGAAAATTGTATATTTTGTGATGTGCAATGTGCTTGCAATTGACCAATTTCGCTTTGCATGTTATTTGTTTGCGTTGGCACTAATACTACAGCGACTAACAACTGGCGCTGTATCAACATATCAATCGTAGGTATAGATAAACAACTTGAAGTAAATAACACTACCTTGCTAATTTGCTCCATAGTGTACCTCTTCGTCAGCTTTCGTCGGCAAAAAACCTGTCAAACCGGTAAGCTTATAATAAAAATCTATTTTATCTTTTTTTGTAAGTAATAAACCATCTACTGCGGGGGCCTTAGGTACAAAATCAATACATACCGAGAACATAGGCAATGGATGCGTAATGCCTGACTGATATTGCTGTAACCAATGCCCATTATACGTCATTACTTCAGCGTAAAGGACAAGCGTTAGTTCACTTACATCAGTGGCTGTTTGAGGAATAGAAACTGTGTTACAGCGTACAACTTGTTGTTCTCCAAGAGCAATTATGTCTAGCGTGAGCAAACTATGACGATCAAGAGTTAATATATTTCCCAGCTCAATTCTTTCATTCAACGTATCTTGATTTAATATCGGATTCGCAGCATCGCTTTGCGGTTGCAGCCACTGTTCAACATATTCTCGTTGGCAATTAACTAATGCAGCATTAACCATAATTTTACACGGTAACATTACTCCATGATGGCTTAGTTGAGAGGCAAAGTTTCTGCATATACTCAAATGAGCTTCTTTAGAAAAACCATGCTGAAATGCCTCAGCAATAAAAATATCAAACGCTTTGTTACCTTTAAACAAAGCAGCATCAGCCTCGTAAATGCCATCGATATAGTCATTAAGTTGCAACTCATTAACTAACACCTTGAGAGATTTGATCGCTCCAGGTTGAATATCGACTAAAGAAATGCGTACTTTTTGTGGTGAAATAATTTTTTGCTGATCCATATACAGCAAAATAGGTAATAATAACGGGGCGAATGGCCCACAAGCTGGGTAGACAATATTTATTTGCGAATCCCGTTGTTGTAAATCATTAATAAGCTCAAAAATCCCTTTGTAGAAACGGGTGTTGCGATGTACATCTTTTATTGTTGTTGTGCAGTTTAAAACCGACATCACTAGGCCATGTTGATTAATATACTGTTTTGTCATTTCAACTTCATGCAATTGAGCTTGCCTAAGGACTTTTATTGCTTCTTCGTAAGCGTCAACAAAAAGTTTTTCAATTAACACAGCATCGTCTCTTTCAGTCAGTGCTTGATCTGCGATTGCTAAAAAAGACTGCTGTAGAGTCAACGCTGTAGCTGGTTGCTGTTTAAGCAAACTAATTTGATCGCGCAGTGCTTGATTAAGTAACCCAGTTACAACTGGCTCTTCACTAATACATGCGGCTGACTTAGACAATTGATGGTGTAGCACCACACACTCCTTATAATTTATAATATATATTTCTTAGCGTACAATGATGTAGCAATTAAACTGTGAAGCCATCCATTTTATCAATATTACTGATTGCACAACTTGATCATGTATAGCCTCAAAAGCGTTCACTAATTAGAGGTGTTCAACTTGGGCGTAGTTCAGTTGTTAATCTAGATTTTAGAAGAGACTCAAGCTGGGTACGTATTGAATGTTTTAATAGCTCATCAATGTGGGGGGCCGCATATTCCAAACTCGCTGTAGACTATGAATCATGTAGATTCATACTTAAGCACTCCTTTACACCAATTCTACCATGAAAAACACGTTGCAAATTAATATTACGTTCAGTAAGTAGAGTAACTCACAAGACGTAGAATACAACTTTTTAATTCTATTATTTTTAATAGTCGCTTACTTGAAAAGTCTATCTACTTATTTTTAACAATAAGTTATGTATAATTTTGGCATAAGTTAAAAATAAAAAACATTACACCCCATTACACAACATTGATTATTCCCTATATCGAGAGCTGTTTAGCTACTTACTTAATGGAGTCATATTTATATATTGTACAATTCGAGGTGTACTCCCCTTATTTGAACAACTACCATGCGGTAATGTATGTCGCCATACAATTAAGCTACCTGCTTTTGCAGCTAATGGAGTACTGTGCCATTGTTGGCAATTAAAATGATGTGGATTGGTATTTTTAGGTAAACTAGCAAGCCAGTTGTCTATTTTTTTATGAAAGCCAGGTACACAACTGAATGCACCTTGTTCAGCGGCAACGTCAGTAAGGTATAGTAATCCTTGCGTTGCAAATCTGAGCGGTTTATTAAAGTTTATATCCCAGTGAAGATTTGGCCCAGGAAATCGCCAACTTTCTGTCTGCGGTGGATTAAAACTAAGCCTATCAGTGCTTACAGTTAAATTGTTTTCACCCCACAATTGCTCAAATACATCTCGCACCTGAGGCTGATGCCGAATAACCTGCATGGTTATATCATTAAAAATTTGTACCATAATTCCCTGTTTAAGTTCATGATTTCGATACCATGAAACAGGATTATGTTTATCCATATTCAAACGTTCATATACCATGTTACAAACGTCTTCACATAGCGTTTTTTCCACTAGCTCAGGAATAATAACGTAACCATTATCATCCCAGCTTTGCCACTGCTGCGATGTTAGAACGTAATGACGAGGCTGATTTAGCAATATTTTTTGTTGTTTAAGGCCCTTTTGCTGGAAAAATGCAGCTATCTTTTCATTTAACTCACTTTTAGCCGTCTTTGAAATAGCCATACCATAATGCTGCTCTACCCAGTTTTCGAATGTTAAAAAACTATCACTCGCAAAAATAGACTCTATTGTCGGTGTGAGCCCTAAGCCTAAAATATCCATGATCATCACATCGAGTGACCATTCATCTTCTATTATTTTTTTATCTGCACAGCCTTGCTTTTGAAACTGTACTTTGTGCCACATTCGCTTTAATTGAAATAAACCTAAACGCCCAGTTTCGTTATAACAGGGCAATATGCTCTGCATTGTTGTTTTCAGAGGAGGTACTTTTACTCTCAATTCATTTTGCATAATAACTCCTTTTCGCGCCTGATTTTAGACAAGCAAAACACCTTAAATTGATTTATTAACGCTGACTAAACTTAGTTAGAATAGAGTGCTATATTATTGCAAGCAACGATTTTTGTAGCTAAATACAGGGAGTGATATGGATAGTGAGTTACTGAACAGATACCGTAATGCGATTACACATTTGCTAAATGAGCCAGCTGATGCGGGGGTGATAAAGCCTTTTATCAACGATTTAAAAAATTACTTAGGGAATATTACGTCTATTTCAACTGATTTAGATATGAATGACTGGAATGATGAAAATACATCCCAAGGCGTTGCAATTTCTCCCGTACAAGCAGCTAAATGCATAGAAGAAACTCTTCGTACGCAAATCTTTATGCAAGGTGTTAAACTCGCTATTGAAGAACGTTTAAAAGCAACGACTGATGATATTCATGTTCTTTATGCCGGTACAGGTCCTTATGGCACGTTACTTATTCCTTATTTAGGTGTTGCCACAAACTCACGTATAAAAGTCACACTCATTGACATTCATCCAGAAAATATCAGTGCAATTAAAAAGCTAGTAAAGCACTTTTCAATCACCCAAAACATTGTTGCAATTACGTGTGATGACGCAACTTGCTGGCAAGCGCCCCCCTCTCAGCAATTTGACATTATTATTTCAGAAACTATGACAGCGCTATTAAAGCGAGAACCTCAAGTTTTTATTTTTGCTCATTTATGTCAATACTTGAGTGATTCTGGCACATTAATCCCACAAAAAATTTCTTTAAAGGCATGGCTAACACCTTTTAACTCTTTAATGTCTGCAGAAGCTAATACAACAGATGACATACTCCTAAAAGAGTTTTATTGCTTAAACATCGACGAAGCAAGGCGTTTAAATGCAGGAGACGCATCTTCTTTCAAAGGTAATATGCTAATCCCAAATGGCGTTGATACTAATTACAGACTCAAACTAACAACCGACATTCAAGTATACAAACACCATAAACTAACGGAAAATCAATGTAGTTTAAATATACCGCTGACTTTTTTACCTCATGATGCGCAGCTTCGTGGCGGTGAAGCTATTCATTATGAATACATAACACCACACAGCCCAGATTTTGTATTTACATTCCCAATAAAAAAGATAATTAAAACTAAGATCAAATTAACCAAATTTTCAGAGCTCAATAACTTAGGGTTACCTGGCGTAAAACATATGTTTGAGCACGCACAGGCAGCTAAATGTGGTTGCTCTATTAATGTAGATGAAAATGAATGGACACAATGGACCAACCTATTGGACTCATTAGCCTTGCCATATCATGAAACATCAGTCGCACTTTATCAAAGCCAACGTATAGAAGAATTTGAAACTTGGCTAAGCACTAACAGCAACCTCACATTATCATGATTATTAACGCTCAAGTTAACACTGGTAAACAGCTTAAAGACGTTGAAAAAATTTTAACCTTTCTTACTCATATTGGAATTAAGCACCGGTATCAAACCTTAGACGAAAGAACTTTTTTGCCCGGCCTTAAGCTAGAAAAAGGCGTTTTATTGCTTGATTTTGTCAATGGGTTCTATCCTGGTGATATCCTTCATGAGGCTGGGCATATTGCTGTCTGTGAGCCAATTTTTAGGCCCCTATTAGATGCTGACTTTTATAAGAATGGCTTGCTTGCGGGCAGAGAGAAACAAGCTATGCACGCAGAAGAAATGGCTGCGACAGCTTGGGCTGTTGCAGCAGCTATTCATTTGTCATTATCACTAGATATTATCTTTCATAAAGATGCTTATAAAGGTGCGAGTAAGACGTTAAAGCATGCTTTTGAAAATGGGAATGGTTTTGGGTTTCCATTATTACAAGCATGGCAAATGACTTGCCCAAACAAAGGTTACCCTGTAATGGTCAAGTGGATCAGAGACTGTCGCTGGATAGAAACGCTTCCAAATATATAGTTTGCAAAAAATGGATGAACTTTGTTTAAAATAAAAAGAACAATTTAATTTATGGAAATATCCTCAAATAAACATGACTTTTTCCTAAAAAACGGTTTTGTTCACTTTGAAAATGCACTTTCGATAACATTACTTAAAAAATTACAACGTTTTTCAGATAAGTTAGAAGCATTAGCACTAGAGAATTTTCACAATGGGCAAGTCAATAATCAATGTTGTATCTCAACAGACTCAGGTTTGCCTCGTCTTTTTCGTTATAACGACTTACTATTCGAGTCACCTGAATTAATAATTGAACTATTAGCTAGCCCACCACTCATCGAAGTTTATAAAGAATTGGTAGGAGATGGCGCAGTCCCCTTGCAATTAGATGTAGCTTATAAATACCCGTACCCACACCCTCATATTACTTGGCATCAGGACGCTCCTCATTCTAGGCAATATCCTTATTTAAATATTGGTATATACCTTGATGACGCTCTTTTAGAAGATGGCTGTTTACGCTACGTACCAAATACCCAGCATAAAGTTTTAGATATTTACAAACTTTCCAATCAATATGGGTGGGATATTCCTAATGTAGTACAACAACCCGCTAAAGCAGGTGACATCATAGTTCATGACATAATGGTTTTACATAGTTCAGGAGTAAAGCGCAGCCAAGGTGCAAGAAGAACACTGTATGTTGAATTAAGGACAATTTTAGGGATTACCGAAAGTGGAAAACAAACTAAGGAGTGGGCCGAACTGAGAAAACAATGGATGGCACATGTAATTAAAGCGGCAGATCCAAACAGTATTCCGCAAGCTTGGCATGAATTTTACGGCGAACCTAAATACGATTTAAGTACCTTGGTTAAGCTCATTAAAGCCAAGCCTGAAGCACCCATCCCTTCGATTCATGCCCATAAAAATGTAGTTCATCCAAATTACCCTACTCCCAAGGATTTACGCTAAAATCACATATAATTTGAAAGTATTCATTTTCCATTAGGGTCTGATGACCTTTCAGGACTAGAATTAAACAATCACTCAAAGGAATATACGTGCTTAATGAACACTTTACGCCAAAACAACGTGCATTGATATGCGCTGATCTAGCTCATTTACGCTTATTAGCTGATTTAAAACTTGCACCATCAATTCCTTACTTTGCAGAAAAACCTTACCCTATTGGCCGCTGTAGAGAAATACGCGATGAGGTATTTGCACTACTGCAAACGGAATTACCTACCACTAAAAAACCTGGGCTCAGTTTATTAAAAAATCTAATTGTACAAGGTAACTCTTTACAAAAAGCATGGGGCTCACTGCAAGATCAATACTTTCAAAACGCATTGATACTTGGTCCTTGGTATATTGATGTTGCTAACGACACCGTAAATGCCAATAAACCTAGAATAGAGATTTTATCCTTAGCTACCTCAAACTTTACATCAATAAAGGATTTTGATCAGTTTGTAAAAATAGCTCGTCGCTATTGGAAGGTTGATGTGTATAGAAATGATGTATGCCCAGCGCTTGCGCCTTATATGCCACTTTTATGTGTGGGCACCAGTGGTACAAGTTGGCTAGGGGCCGCAAACGACGATATGCTCAATGTCGCTATTAATAGCAACTTTGAGGAGTCTAAACGTATTTTGGACTCTTTGCCCTGCGCGCCAGTTAAAGTCAAAGAGCGCTGGAAAAAAGTATTGAGCAATTTCGACCATAATGATTTTTTATTAAGTGTCGGAGAGCCTGTCTCGTATTGCACTACGTATAGTAAACACTCGTACCAAACAGACCTGACAAAACGTGATGCTGCTGTTACTGCATACTTGTCTTTGCCTAAATCTGTTTAGCCAGTGCTTAACAAAAAAACTTTATTTACATTTCCAGTTCCAACATAGTTACTGGTTTAACTAACTTCCAATATATCAGTCTATAAATTAAGAAATAATAAGCTCAAATAATATTTCATGCCACAAAGCTAATGAAAAAATGCTATGGTTAAGATATCGATTATGACCTCAAGGAATGGCTCATGAACCAACAAACTGTACATACTTATTTAATGAACAAACCGTTAGTTAAACTAACGCAACCTTTTGCTAAAGATGTTGATGTATATAAAGTAAACCATAAGATGTTCGCCACCCTTGCACTGAGCAATGAGGGTGAAACCGATGAAAACGGCGAACCTATTTGGTGGCTAAACTTAAAGTGCGACCCTGATGAAGCACAGTCATTACGAGATATTTTTCCTTCGGTGATTTCAGGTTATCATATGAATAAACGCCTTTGGAATACAGTGATTTTAGACGGCTCAATACCACAAGGTGAAATTGAGCGTATGATTGATAATTCATTTAATTTGGTGGTCGACAACATGCCAGATAAAGACAAACAGGCTATTGAAGCCTTACTGTAAATAAGCGTATATATCTCTATATTTTCTGATTATCAAACATAAAAAAAGCCGCATAATTTGCGGCTTTTTTACGTTAACTTAAAACATTAATCTTTGTGCTCAGTCATCTCATTTTGAGTATCAGTCGATTTATCATCTGACTGATCTGACTCAACTTCAGCTGTTTTAGTGACTGTAGTGTAAAACTTATCGCCTTTATCAGCCATTGCAACCAGTGATTCACAGGGTGCAAAAATGGCATTGCTGTTAGCCAGTGTAGACATATCAGAGCTTATTTTACTCGCACCTAATTTGTCCATGTAGCTAAACGGGCCACCTAAGAACGGTGGGAAACCAATACCAAAAATAGCACCAATATCACCATCACGCGGGCCTGCGATAATACCATCATCTAAACAACGAGCCGCTTCATTAAGCATTTGTGAAACACAGCGCTTAGCAATCTCGTTTTTATTTAAACGTGGGGCTGGGGTTACACCTAGTAGCTCATAGACTGACTCATCGACCTTTTTGCCTTTCTTGTCGTATTCATAAAAACCGCGCCCTGTTTTACGACCAAGACGTTTTGAATCAATCATGCGCGAGAAAGCATCAGGCCCTTTAAAGCGCTCACCCAATTCTTTTTCAAGAATTGGCGCAATTTTAGATCCAATATCAATACCCACTTCGTCCAGCAGTGCCAACGGTCCAACAGGAAAACCAAACTCGACTAAAGCCGCATCTATTTTTTCAATCGGCTCACCAGCAAGCATTAAGTTAGCCGCTTCATTAAGGTATGGCGCTAAAATACGGTTTACATAAAAACCAGCCATATCTTTTACTACAATTGGCGTTTTACCTTGCTTACGTGCAAAGTTAACTACACGAGCAATGGTTTCTTGTGACGTGCCTTCGTGAGGAATGATCTCTACCAGTGGCATTTTCTCTACTGGCGAGAAATAATGTAAACCAATTACATTTTCAGGGCGTTCTGCTTTTGCTGCAATTTGCGAAATAGGTAATGACGAAGTATTACTTGCAAAAATAGTATTCGCTTGGCATTGCTGCTCAACATCAGCAACCATACCTTGCTTAAGCTCTAAATCTTCAAATACCGCTTCTATCACTAAATCTATGTGCTTAAAGCCGCTGTAATCCGTAGTGCCAGTAATGCGGTTCATGGTTAACTGCATATCGGCTTTTGACATAATGCGGCGCTTAAGGCGTTTATCTAAGATTTTGTATGTGTAGTTCATGGCATTACTTATGCCCTGCTCTGCCACATCTTTAATACGTACCGGCAATTTAGCCTTAACCGCACTTACATGAGCAATACCTGCGCCCATTAATCCGCCACCTAACACAGCAGTTTTACTAATCGCAGGAGCGTCATCGTTGCGCCATTCTTTTTTCATTTCAGTGGTTGCAAAGAAAATACCGCGCAGCGCCTTAGACTCATCACTCATCACTAAAGTGGCAAAGCCTTCTGCTTCGGTTTTATACGCTTTCATTTCATCAAGCTCTACGCTTGCACGAACCGCTTTAATAATCGCAAGCGGCGCTGGGTAATGACCACCGGTTTTTTTAAGTACGTTTTCTTTAGCTTTTTTAAAGATAAAGTTACGACCAAACGGGTTTGATTCTAATAACTTGCTGATCTTATCAAGTTTAGGCTCTTTAGCTTGTGGCTTTTTCTTCGCCGCAAACTCTTTGGCCACTTTTAGCAGTACGCTTTGTGGAACACAATCATCCAATACACCGGCTTTTTTAGCTTGTTTTGGACGAATTTGCTTACCAGTTAGCATCCACTCAAGGGCTTTTTGAATACCCACGATTTTAGTTAAGCGTTGTGTACCACCACCGCCAGGCAATAAACCTAGTTGTACTTCTGGTAAACCAATTTTAGTTAAATCGCTATCAGTACCAACGCGATAATCACATGCTAAAGCAAATTCTAAACCGCCACCAAGCGCTGCGCCATGTATAGCACTAACGGTGGTGTACGGAAGCTTTTTCAAATCAAAAAATGCTTGATGGCATAACTCGCTAATAGCTAATGCATCTTCACGCTTTTGCACGCTGTCTAGCATTTTAACATCGGCACCAGCAATAAAGTTATCGCTTTTACCACTAATAAATACCATACCTTTAACTGCGTGCTCTTTAGCTTGTGCTAATAATGCTTTTAAATCATCAGCAAAGCTGTCACGCAGGGTATTCATTTTTTCACCCGGCACATCAATGGTTACCACGGCTATTTTGTTATCATCAACCGTTAAATTAAATACTGAATCTGTCATTACGCACTCTCCAATACAAAGGCTGCACCTAAACCACCCGCAGCACAGGCAGTCGTTAACGCTAAACCACCGCCACGACGCTTAAGCTCGTATAAACTTTGTGTAATTAAACGCGCGCCGGTTGCCGCAAATGGGTGACCATAAGCGAGTGAACCGCCGTTAACGTTAAACTTATCCATGTTAATTTCACCTATGGCTTTATTACGCCCTAAGTGCTCTTGTGCAAATTTATCTGAAGCAAACATTTTCATATTCGCTAAGGTTTGCGATGCAAACGCTTCATGCATTTCAATAAGGTCTAAATCAGCCAACGTAATACCCGCTCTATCAAGCGCGATTGGCGTTGAGTGAGCTGGCCCCATTAGCATGTCTTTTTCTACGCCTATGGCTGAAAACGCAAAACTGCGTACGTAGCCTAAAATTTCGTAACCCAATGCTTTTGCTTTGCTTTCGCTCATCATTAACACTGCGGCTGCGCCATCGGTTAATGGGGTTGCATTAGCGGCAGTCACAGAGCCGTGCTGACGGTCAAATACCGGTTTGAGCTTAGCGTAACCTTCAACCGTTGAGTTTTTACGAATATTGTTGTCTTCTTCAATAAAGCTTTTATAAGGCGGTAAGTGCGCCGTCATTACTTCATCTTTTAACTTGCCATCGGCCCAAGCTTGAGTTGCTAATGAGTGAGAACGATGTGCTAAAGCATCTTGATCTTCACGGCTAATATTATGGGTTTTAGCCATTTGCTCAGCTGTTTGTCCCATTGATAAACCCGTTGAGTACTCAGCAACTGCTGGCGGTACTGGTAATAAATCTTTTAAACGTAGTTTTGAGAATATTTTTAAACGCTGACCAAGCGTACGGGCTTTGTTTAAATCGACTAAACTGCCGGCTAATTTTTTACTTACACCAATTGGCAATACAGACGATGAATCGGCACCACCAGCAATACCCACGTTTACAGAGCCTGCCATAATAGATTCGGCAACATTTGCAATTGCTTGAAAGCTAGTTGCACACGCACGTGACACTGAATATGCATCAACGCCAACTGGCATACCTGTACCTAATACAATTTCACGTGCAATATTTGGCGCTTCTGGCATTTGTACTACTTGACCAAAAACCAGTTGATCGATTTCTGACTTGTCGAAATTTAATCGCTCAAGCATTTCATTAACTACTAGCTTACCCATATCCAATGCTGGTACATGGTGAAACGCAGTTGCTTGCTTAGCAAAAGGAGTACGTAGGCCGCTTACAATGGCAATACGGTCGCCTTTTGGTGTTTTAAGTATGTTTTGCTCAGACATTTATTATTCTCTCCCGCTGACAGGTCAGACCTGTATGTTTTCCTCGATTCTAAACAACCCGTGTGATAAAGCCAATAGATAAACGTAAATTAATCATAAAGCGCCATTGTAAATCACTACATACATTGTGTAAGGGTAATACAATAGGCTTTTTTAGCAGGTTTTACAAAGTTTTGTGTTAGGCTAAAAAGCGTTAAAAAATAACGAACTATTTTCAAAAAATCAGTCTAACTCTTGAGTTATCCACTTATAAACCTTATAACTAGCTCAGTATTTGTTACCTAATCACTTTAGGTATTATTTAAGCTGACGAGGACAGTCCACTTATTATGGCAGCTAACGCATTTTCACAATTAAAAACGTACTTAGATACACAAATCATTGGCCAGCCAGCGCTTACTCAAGCACTTTTAATTGCTATATTAGCCGATGGCCACTTACTTGTTGAAGGCCCTCCAGGGCTTGCAAAAACTCGCGCAGTAAATGCGCTTGCAAAAGGTATTGAAGGATCGTTTCAGCGTGTTCAATTTACCCCAGACTTATTACCTGCCGATGTAACCGGCACTGATATTTATCGTCAACAAACCAGTGAATTTGTGTTTGAAAAAGGCCCTTTATTTCATAATCTCATATTAGCGGATGAAATAAACCGAGCACCAGCAAAAGTACAATCAGCTTTATTAGAAGCAATGGCCGAGCGCCAAGTTACTGTGGGCAAAAATACGTACCCACTTAGTGACCTGTTTTTAGTGATGGCAACACAAAATCCGCTTGAGCAAGAAGGGACCTACCCACTACCTGAAGCGCAATTAGACCGTTTTTTATTACATTTAAGTATTAATTACCCAGGTGCAGAGCACGAGCTTGATATTTTACGCCTAACCCGTGGTGAAGCACTTAATGATGAAGCCCCAGTGCTTGAGCAAATTTCGCAAGCAGAGCTGTTTGCCGCTAGAAAAGCGATTTTAGGTCTGTATTTAGCAGAGCCACTAGAGCAATACTTAGTTCAGTTGATTATTGCTACTCGAGAAGGCGCAAACTTAGATGAGCAACTTGGCCGCTGGATTGAATACGGCGCCAGCCCACGTGCCACGATTGCTTTGGATAAATGTGCCCGCGCTCATGCGTGGTTAAGTGGTCGTGATTTTGTATCGCCTGACGATATTCAAGCTGTGGTACATAATGTATTACGCCATCGTATTATTTTAAGTTACGAAGCACAGGCCGATGGTATTACAAAAGATCAGGTTATTAGCCGTATTGTTGAACTAGTTGCTGTACCTTAAGTTATGCAAACATACTTTGATTCTCAGGCATGGCTTAAATTAAGTCATAGCCATGGTGTTAATTTATCGCTTAAAGAGCTGATGTATTATAAAGCAAAAGCGCAACTGCTTGAGCTGGCACCTAAAGTTAGAATAAAAAATACCTTAGCGGGGCAATATCTAGCGCCGCATAAAGGCCGTGGCATGGAGTTTGCCGAAGTGCGCCATTACCAACACGGTGATGACATACGCTCTATTGATTGGCGGGTCACGGCTCGTACCGGTGAAACCCACACCAAACTTTTTCAAGAAGAAAAAGAACGCCCGGTATTTGTATTTACTGACTTTTCAAACTCCATGTTATTTGGCTCTCAATTATTATTAAAGTCGGTGCAAGCTGCACATATTAGTGCCTTGGTTGCGTGGTCTGCTTGCCAACGTGGCGATAGAATTGGCGGTGTTGTGTTTAATCAGCACTCGCATTTAGAGCTTAAACCTAGTGCCCGTGAAAAGGCCGTGTTAAAGCTGTGTCATAATTTATGCGACGCCCATCAGCAGGCACTTGAAAATATTGATAAACCTGCCAGTAATAACTTTAGTGACAACCTTAAGCGTTTAAATCACTTAGCTAAACCCGGTAGTTTGGTTTATATCGTATCCGATTTTAACGCCTTAGATGACGCCAGCTTTAAACAACTCGAATTACTTGCGCGGCACTGTGAGTTAATAGGCTGCCATATTAGCGACCCCTTCGAGCATAAGTTACCTGCTTTCCAACAAGCGGTTACGGTAAGTGCTAATAATCAGCAGTTTGCCCTCCCTTTGATGGATAACAGTTTTAGAGAACGATTTGCCAAAAATGCCGAGCAAGCATTTAGCGCGCGTATTAATCGTTTAACAAAATCTGGGCTTAACCTATTATCATTCGATGCAGCCACTGCGCTGGAACTGCAATTAGTGAGAAGATAAATCATGCAAACCTCTCCTCTTGATGGCCTTCACGATATTATTGCTCCCTCTCACGTTGACTGGTGGCCGTTAGCCCCTGCTTGGTGGGTAGTTATTAGCATTGCACTGTGCTTAGTGTGTGGCTTAATTATAATTATGTACAAAAACTATCAATTTAAAAAACCAAAACGTAATGCGATTAAATTAGCTAATCAACAACAATCAGCGCAGCAATTGCATATTATTTTAAAGCGTTTAGTGATCACCTATTACGATCCACGCTTAGCAGCGCAATCCACAGCTAACTGGTGTAAAACCCTAAGTCAACTTGCTGCAATTGGTTTTAATGAAGATGAAATTTCAAGCCTATATAGCACAGCACAAACACCACCGGCACTCAGTGATAAGTTTCGCCAAGCTATTAAACAATTTAAGCTAAAGGAGCCACTGCATGTTTGAATTTAGCTGGCCATGGCTGTTTTTATTACTGCCGCTTCCTTTAACGTTACTGCTATTAAAACCCGCAGCAAGTAATGCAACGACACGTTTACGCATCCCAAGTTTTGCATCGCATAATTTAAATAATCAACATGTAGAGCCCAGTGCACGTAAGTTAAACACTCTTGAATGGTTGCTATGGGCATTATTAGTAACAGCATCGGCTAACCCTACTTGGTTAGATGAGCCTATATCGCTGCCTAATGAAGGTCGCGACATTATGCTCGCTGTGGATTTATCGGGATCAATGACAGAACAAGACATGGCTTATAATGGCCAATATGTTGACCGTTTAACAATGGTTAAAGCAGTGCTTAGCGATTTTATAGAGCAGCGTCAAGGCGACAGACTTGGGTTAATATTGTTTGGTGATACCGCGTTTTTGCAAACACCTCTCACCCGTGATGTAAAAACCGTCAGCAAAATGCTTACTGAAGCACAAATAGGTTTAGTAGGACGTGCCACGGCTATTGGTGACGCTTTAGGTTTATCGGTTAAACGCTTTGCTAGTAAAAAAGAAAGTAATCGCATTGTGGTGTTACTAACAGATGGACAAAACACCGCAGGAAACCTTGACCCCGAAGATGCCCTATTACTGGCTCGTGAAGAAGGCATAAAAGTGTACACCATCGGAGTCGGCTCTGATAACCCACGTGGTTTTAGTTTATTTAATATGGGCTCTGGGGGCAGTAATTTAGATGAGAGCTTACTGAAAAATATTGCCGAGCAAACCGGAGGTCTGTACTTTAGAGCCAAAGATGTCGCTGGGCTGCAACAAATCTATGCAGAGCTTGATAAACTCGAGCCAATTAGTGCCGATGAGCAAACCTTTCGCCCGCAAACAGCCTTGTTTTATTATCCGTTATTACTGGCCATTCTATTAATAAGTGCAATGGCATTTTTAAAAACAGTGCGTGCAATGAAGGAGCCAAGCTAATGGATTTTGAGTTTATTCGCCCCGCTATTTTATGGCTGCTACTCCCTGCGCTAGGGCTGTTTTTTATTGCCATGCTTAAAAAGAAAAAAGCCCAATCGGCGCCACTCATTGCGCCACATTTAGCACAATTTGTTATGAGTGAAGCAAACAATCAAGCTCGTCAGCCGCTGTGGCTAGTTGCGTTATTTTGCAGTTTAGCCATTATATTTAGTGCAGGCCCAAGTTTTGAGGAAAAACAAGTCCCTGTATTTCAAAGCAAAAGTGCCCGCGTTATTGTAATGGATATGTCGTACTCTATGTATAGCACCGACATTGCTCCTAATCGATTAATGCAATCTCGCTTTAAAGCCCTCGATATGATTGAGTTATTTAAAGAAGGTGATACTGCATTAGTAGCCTACGCAGGCACGGCCTATACCATTTCTCCACTGACCAATGATGCAACCACCCTTGCTAATCTTATTCCTAGTTTGAGCCCTGAAATTATGCCTGATAAAGGCTCAAACGTGCTGGCAGGTTTAGACATGGCGCAAGAGCTGCTCACTCAAGCAGGCTACCTAGATGGTGATATTATTTTGATCACCGATGGTATTGAACAACAACAGCAAAGTGATATAAGTGGCTTTACTAACAGTAGCCAGTATCGACTTAATATTTACGGTATTGGCACTGAGCAAGGTGCACCAATAAAGTTACCTGAAGGCGGATTTTTAAAAGATAGTTACGGCCAAATTGTAGTGCCCACACTCAATGGTTCTTTACTTAAAGGACTAGCAAAAAATAGTGGCGGCCAGTACGCTAATTATCAACCAAGCAATAGTGATATTGCCATTTTTTCACCGCAAGCAAACAGTGAAATACTAAAAAGTGAAAAACCCAATTTAGCCTTGTGGCGAATCGATGCTGGCATTTATGGCTTGCTTATTTTACTGCCCTTAGCTCTATACTTATTTAGACGCTCTGCGTTTATTGGTGCGGTGCTATTGCTAAGCTTTATACCTCAGCAAAATGCTCATGCAGTAGAGTTACCAACACTATTTAAAAATACCGATCAGCGTGCATTAGAAGCTTACAACAACCAAGAGTATCAACAAGCAGCGCAAGCGAAGTCCAGCGCTCTCAAAGGCGCTGCATTGTATCAGCAAGGTCAGTTTGAAAGCGCTCTGAACGAATTTAGTCAAGATAAATCAGCCACTGGTTATTACAATTACGGTAATACACTGGCTAAAGCCGGACAATTAGAGGCTGCTATAAACGCTTACAAACAAGCGCAATCACTACAGTCTGATTTTACCCGAGCAGCCGATAACCAAGCGTTAGTTGAGCAGTTACTTAAGCAACAGCAAGACCAGGAAAACCAACAAGGAAATGATTCGCAAAATCAAGATGAGCAAAGTCAAGATGGTGCAGATAAATCAAAACAAGATCAGCAAAAAAATGGCGATAAAAATAACGCAGATAAAAGCGAAGATGACAGCCAAAACAGTGAAGAGCAGCAATCGAGTGAACCCTCGGAGCAATCAAAAGATCAACAAAGCCAATCTGGCGAGCAGTCAGATGAGCAAAATCAGCCTGACATGCAAGCTCAATCACAAAACCAGCAAGACGAGAACAAAGACGACGATAGTAAGCCTCAGCAAGACGAGCAACAGAGTCAACCCAATCAAATGAATGAGCAACCGCCATCTGATGAGCAAAAGCAGCAAGCACAACAACAAGCTATGCAGGCACAGGCGGCTGAACTTACTAATGAAGAAAAAGAGAAAGCACAGCAACTAAATCAGTTACTAAGAAAAGTGCCCGACGATCCCGCTATTTTATTAAGAAACAAAATGCAATTAGAAGCCCAAAAAAGACAATATCAACGCCGTCCAACAGGAGTAGAAAAATCATGGTAATGCGATTATTTTGCTGTTTATTGCTATTAACTGCCATGCCATTAATGGCCGCCACTTCATTAGAGGCAAGCGTTGATAAAAACCCGGTACTGGCGGGTGAGTTTTTTATGCTCAATATTAGCGTTGATGATTCAATCAAAGGGCAACAACCCGATACTTCAGCGCTGTTAAAGGATTTCGTAGTCGGCCCTATGAGCTTAAGTAGCCGCACCAACATTATTAACGGCAGCATTAAAAAACAAACATCGTGGTCTGTTAAGTTAATGACTCGCAAAGCCGGCGAATACACAATTCCTTCTTTTAGTGTTGCAGGGCTCAGCTCTCAACCGATAAACTTGTCGGTTAAAGAGCGAAGCAGCGATGCGGGCAAAAATGATGATATATTTTTAAAAAGCTCGCTTACAAATAACAGCTTATTTGTGCAAGAGGCTGGCGTTTACACCATTAAACTTTACTTAGCTAAAGAGCTACTTGATGGCAGCTTAAGCACACCAAGCATGGAAGATGCTCAACTCACCCAGCTAGGTAAGCAAAGTGAAGATTATGAACTGGTTAACGGTAAACGTTATTTAGTGATCACTCGTAATTATTTAATTCAGCCGCAAAAAAGTGGTGCATACACCATTGAAGCACCGGTTTTTCAAGGGCGTGTTCAACAAAACTATCGCCAACTAGAGGTGTCGGCACTTGGCGATGAACAACAGATTGAAATCAAACCCATCCCTGAGAATTATCAAGGTGATTGGTTACCCAGTGAATTAGTAAGTCTAACCGAGCAATGGCAACCAGACGATAATACCGTTGAAGCCGGCACGCCAATAACACGCACTATTATGCTTACCGCCTTAGGGGTGACTAAAGAGCAACTACCCGAAATTGATATGCCTACTATTGATGGTATTCGCAGCTACCCGGATGAAAAAGAAACTAATAATGCAGTGCGCGATGGTCGAGTGGTATCACAGCAAAGCGCCTCATTTGCGCTACTTCCACAAACCCCAGGCACCTATACATTGCCTGAAATTACCCTGCCTTGGTATAACACCAAAATGAACCGAATTAGTTACGCAACTTTACCAGAGCGCACAATTACGGTAACACCAAGCACCACAGCACCAGCAAACTCGCTGAGCCCTCCCGTTGAAAGTATTTTAAACAACACGGATGCAGAGCCAACGCAACCAGCGCTCAGCGTGCAACGCCATACTAGTACGCCTCTATGGCTTATTATTGTAGCCGTATTAGGTTACGTATTATGGATTGTGACCCTGGTTCTTTACTTTATAAAACGCTCAGCTAAAGAAGCGCAACAAACGGCGCAAGCAAATCATAGAGGCAATCAGCAAGCAGAATTAAAAACACTGCAAATACTTGCTAAAAGCCGTGATAATAAAGCATTTTACGATGCACTTAATCTATACGCGCTAACTCGAACAGATAAAAAGGTAGGAGCTCTCACCCATTTATGCGCTATGATAAACAACTCGCAGTTCACTGCGCAGGTAAATAATTTACAAGCACAGTTGTACGGTAACCAATCGGCCAGCACTGATTTAGAAGCGATTGTTAGTTTATTAAAAAAACATCAATCGCACACAGCTAAGTCATCATCTGCGTTAAAAGAGCTATATTCTTAATAAGAATCTTAGTTACTTTTTTGGCCTATAATAATTTTAATTAAAAAGTACTTATGTTTGGAAATAAAAAATCGAATGATCGGGTCTTAATAAATATGGCTGAAAAACAACAACGCTACGAAGCCTTGGTTCATGTTTATCACAAGGAACTCTATCGCTTTGCTTACTGGTTATGTAACGACCCGACTATTGCGGATGACTTAGTGCAAGAAACCTTTTTACGTGCATGGCGCTCGCTTGATTCGTTACTCGACCAAAAAGCAGCTAAGCCATGGTTGCTGACCATTTTAAGGCGTGAGAATGCCAGACGCTTTGAGCGCAAGCAATTTGATTACAGTGATGTAGATAACGACACACTAGTGGATCAAACCAGCCATAGCTTAGATACAGCAATGGAACAAACCGTTATCCAGCGACAAATTTCTTTATTGGCTGATGAATACAAAGAGCCGCTGTTGCTACAGGTGGTAATGGGCTGCACCGGAGATGAAATTGCAGACATTCTTAACTTAAATAAAAATACGGTCATGACACGTTTATTTCGAGCAAAAAATCAACTTAAAGAGGCATTAAGCCGTGATGATGAACAACTTAAAGGAGCATCAAAATAATGGATGAACTTGAGTTTCGTCGCCGCACAATTGCGCAGCCAAATGAGCTGGACAAAGAGCTACAGGAATTTGCAAACAGCAGTGCCGACAGACAACAATTTTTGAATGAAAGCAAAGCATTCGATAAACAACTCGACAATGCGCTTGAAATCCCTGTGCCTGACAATCTTGCTGAACGAATTATTTTAAATACCTCGTTAAAAGAAAAAGCCAGAACAGATGAACTTGAGCAAAAGGATAACGTGGTTAGTGCACGCTCATGGTTTAAGTTTGACCGAGTACATTTGGCCTTAGCGGCTTCATTTGTGATTGCAGTCAGTGCGTTTATGTTTAGCGAAGAGCAAAGCATTAATCAAACGGCTGGTGAGCATGCACTAGCTCATGTTTACCATGAAATTTATGCATTAAATAAGACTCAACCAATTAGCATACAAGCTGTTAATGAAAAGCTGGCTTTACTTGGCGGTCAAATTAGTGATTTGCCTGGTAAAGTCACTTACGTTACCTTTTGCGATTTTCAAGGTGAGAGAGGCTTACATTTAGTGTTTGAGTCTGACTTTGGGCCTATGACCGTGTTTATTGTGCCAAGCGATAACCAAATTTTTGAAATTGGCTCTGATGATTTTAATGACTCTCGCTATGCTGGCCATATAAATCGTGGCAAACAGGCCGATACCGTGCTAATTGCAAGCCTTGGCTCACCAGTTGATATGTATAATGAACGTATTGCAGGTGCTATTCGCTGGCTTTAAGCCATTATAGAAACAATAAAAAACCGCAACGAGTGAAGTGACCCCATAAAGTTGGACTCATTTCTAAGCGGCTGCCAAGGCCTGATTTCGATACTGTATCGGACTCAGGCCTTTTAGTTTCAGTTTAATACGCTCATTGTTGTAATAGTGGATATATTCTTTAATGTTTTCAATAAGATCATTCACGTCTTTAAACGTTTCGTTGTGGTACATCTCACTCTTCAATATGCCGAAGAAGTTCTCAGCAACCGCATTATCTAAACAATTTCCTTTTCTAGACATACTTTGTTGCAATCCTTTTTCCTTAAGGTGATTTTGATATTGTTTGTTTTGATATTGCCACCCTTGATCTGAGTGTACAACTGGCTTTTCATTTGGCTTCAACCTAGCAGTTGCTGTTTTAAGCATGTCAGTTACCAAAGGGAGTGCAACGGATTTTCTGACTTCGTAACTGATTACCTCTTGGTTGAATAGGTCAATCATAGGTGATAGATATACCTTCTCATTATCCACTTTAAACTCCGTCACATCCGTCACCCATTTTTGATTTGGCTTCTGCGCAGTAAACTCGCGGTTAAGCGTATTTTCTGCGATTTTACCCACTTCACCTTTATAGGATTTATAGCGCTTAGGCCTTACTTTTGACTTGAGTCCTAACTCATTCATCAACCGTTGAACGCGCTTATGATTAACAAGTACTCCCATTGCTCTCAGGGCACTCGTAATTCTGCGATAGCCATATCGCCCTTTATGCGCGTGATAAATATCACGTATTTTTACCAGTAAATCATTGCTTGCACAGGGTTGCTTACAAGTAGTGCGATGATAATAGTAAACACTCTTTGGCAGCCCTGTAGCCTTTAAAAGGTGTCGTAAGCTATGCTTTGCCTTGAACTCTTCGACGACTATCGTTTTGTCTTTGCTTTTTTCTTTCTGGCTTGAGCCAAGGCTTCTAACTTTTTTAGCACATCATTCTCAGCTCGTAAGTATGCTAGTTCTTCTCGTAACTCCTCCTCAGTCATTTGCTCTACTAGTTTTGATGAAGAAGAATTATTTGTCATGAATGGCTTACCTTTTCTCTGTGGTTTAAGACGTGATATACCATCACGAGCATAAAGCTTTTGCCATTGAAAAAGAATGCCTGGGGACGATAAATCGAAGAAAGCACTGGTATAACCGAGTGACCAACTGTTTGCTGTCATCGTTTTTAACACTTCAGCCTTAAATGCTAGAGAATAAGGTTTGTGAACAGACCTGAAGCTTTCAGCGCCATGAATTCGATAAATAGCGGTCCAATATCGGACCTGCCTGTCTGTAACATTAAATCTGTTACTTACCGCCGAAGAGCTTTCAGACAAAGCGAGTTCAGCTATTTTGAGCTTGAAAGCTCGGTGATGTTTGGACATAAAAAGACCCCCAGTAATTGGAATGTCCAACTATTGGGGGTCACTTCAGAGTGTGCGGTTTTTTTATTATTTAAAAGCCAAAGCTTCTTACTGATTACTTACAAACATCAGCAACTGCGTTAGCAAAGTAGTTGATATTTGCTTGGCTAATACCTGCTACGTTAACACGGCTAGAACCGACAATGTAAATACCGTATTCTTTTTGTAGGCGCTCGATTTGCTCTTTATTAATACCTAAGAAAGAGAACATACCGTGTTGGCGGTCAATAAACGAGAAGTCCTGAGCAATATCTTTTGCTGCCAGGCTGTCTTTAATTAAACTACGTAAACCATTAATACGGTTACGCATTTCATCAAGTTCACTGTGCCATAGCTGCGTTAATTCTGTGCTGCTTAAAATAGTGTTTACAATGTCTGCACCGTGCGCTGGCGGCATAGAATAAATGCTACGTACCACACTTAATAACACCGAGTTTGAAATATCAGCTGTTGCACTGTCTTTTGCAATGATTGAACAGGCACCAATACGCTCACGGTATAAGCCGAAGTTTTTAGAACATGATGAACAAATGATCAACTCTTCAACCGCATTGGCTAAAATACGTAAACCATTCGCATCTTCTTCTAAAGAAGAGCCAAAACCTTGATATGCAATATCAATTAATGGCGTAAAACCCACATCTTTTGCAAGTTCAGCAATAGTATTCCATTGTGTTTCGTTTAAATCCATACCACTTGGGTTGTGACAACATGCATGTAATAACACCACATCGCCCTTAGGCACCTGTGTTAGTGTTTCAACCATTTCATCAAACAATAAATCTTTGTTTTCGTAATCGTAGTATGGGTATTCTTTTACCGTTAAGCCTGCAGCTTCAAATAAGCTAATGTGGTTTGCCCACGTTGGGTTGGTTACCCATACAGTTGCATCTGGATTACAACGTACAATGAATTCTGCAGCAACACGAAGTGCACCAGTACCGCCAGGAGCTTGTGCTGTGCGTACGCGGTTAGCTAATAATGCAGGGTGTTCACCTAGTAGAAGATTTTCCATTTGTTGACAGTAATCTAAATTACCAGCAAGACCAATGTAAGATTTGCTCATTTCATTTTCTAAACGAAATGCTTCTGCTTTTTTTACTGACTTTAATACTGGGGTATTCCCCTGCTCGTCTTTATATACACCAACCCCTAAGTCAATCTTATTTGGGTTAGTATCTTGCTTGTAGGCCGCCATAAGGCCAAGAATAGGGTCTGTTGGTAATGGTTTTAATACTGAGAACATTGGCTATCTCTTCGTTATTTAGGGGTTAGCTGTTGCGATAAGCTTAACATAAAAACTCACTAGATTGACTAGTGTTATTTACACTAAAAAGTGAGGAATTTTAATGCAGCACGCAATTAATAACGCGAGCGTCGCTTTATCAAAAAAATCAGTGCTGAAGGCTTCACCATCAACAATACCTATACACTGATGTTGTGCATTAAATAGCGGTAAACAGGCTTCTGCTTTTACTTTCGGATCACAGGTGTAATATTCACCGCCTGCTGCCAAATATTGCTCAACGTTATTAATAACGCGCCCTTTACCACTAAGCGCTACTTGAACGTTATTGCTGGCAGTCGCAAATTCAGCAGTAAGCGGAAATAAAGGACGACTCGGCGCACCAAAATAAGCCAGCTTTAATAACTGCTCCCCTTCATTGGTGTGGGTATTCTGATAAATGCCGTACCAATCAAGCTTTGTGTTTTCAATGACGTAGTCAACAATCAATTGAAGTTGCGCTAATTTTTCAGTTGTTTGCGTACTTTGGCTGACATAATCGCTTAGTTTAAACGGCTCATCCTGTAGGTAACCAAATAAACTACATGCCCCACCTTCACCTAGCTCAGGAATTTGATATTCCCAACGCACGGCTGGTGCAGCATTTTTATTTAGGTATTGCTCAAGCTTTTCTAGCTCAGCGTGAATTAACTGTGGCTCAACATTAAGTTGAGCATACTCTAAGTAAGAATTAACCATTTGGACGTCCATACATCTATAATGCCGAAATAGTAGCATGGATGTTTTTATAGTGCTAGCCAATTTAAAGTGCTTTTTTAAAATCTTTAAACACTTTTATTCATAGATATAATTGCGGTATTTAAACTGGTTGCTTTATCTTTGGGGCATTAAAAGGTGTTCAGCTTAGGTGCAAAAATTACGCCTTTGCTTCACAAATTTGTTATTATTTGCCGCATTATTATATTCAATCTTAAGTAGGTTAATTATGAGTGATAGTCACTTAGTGTATTCAACAGCAACAGGGCGAATTGATCAGCCAAAGCCAGAAAAAGAACTGGATGTAAAACTATTTAAAGACGGGTCAATTCGCATAGAACGTCAAACCAAAGGCCGAAAAGGTAAAGGTGTAATGCTGGTTGTTGGTCTTGATCCACAACAGCATGATTTGAAAAAGTTAGCAAAAACAATAAAAAGTAAGATGGGCCAAGGGGGCGCAGTAAAAGAAGGTGTTATTGAAGTACAAGGTGATGATCGCGACAAATTAAAAGCGATTTTAGAAGGATTAAAATTTAAAGTAAAAATTGCGGGTGGTTAACCCGCAATTCTTGCTTATTTAATAATTTTTAGCGCTGCTAATTGATCAAATAATGCGGGAATATCATCCTCAGCCACTGGCTTACTAAAATAATAGCCTTGAACAATAAAACAATTATTGTTTTGTAAAAACTCAACTTGCTCGATTGTTTCGACCCCTTCGGCAACTACATCAAGCTTCAGCTTTTGTGCCATAGCAATAATGGCCGCAGTGATCTCCATGTCGTTATCATCCTCAGGTATATCTTTGACAAACGAGCGATCAATTTTAAGAATATCGACAGGGAAACGCTTAAGGTAACTAAGTGAAGAATAACCCGTACCAAAATCATCAATAGAAATTGAGATACCCAACTTTTTAAGTTGATGTAACTGCTCAATAGCCGCTTCAACATTCCCCATCAGCATGCTTTCGGTTAATTCAAGATGCAGACTTTTAGCATTAATCTGCGTCTCTATAATTATTTTTTTCAGCATAGGCACTAAGCTTGCGTCTTTAAACTGTCTTGCTGACAGATTGATCGACATATTACTTGCTCTACCTTGTTGTTCTAGTCGCTTCGTAAACTCACACGCTTGTTGTAGCACCCATTTACCGAGCTCCACAATTAAACCCGTTGCCTCAGCTATCGGAATAAACTTAGTCGGAGGAATAAACCCTTGCGTAGGATGGAACCAACGAAGTAATGCTTCATACCCCACCACGCTATTATCGCGACAATCAACTTGTGGCTGATAATGTAACGTGAGTTGCTTTTCTTTAATCGCATGACGCAACTCATTTTCTAGGAATAATCGTTCATTAGCTGCTGCATTTAAATCTTGGCTATAAAAATGGAAGGTATTACGCCCTTTGGCTTTTGCTTCATACATAGCTAAATCGGCATGCTTTAATAACTGATCTTCTTCTAGGCTATCAAAAGGCGCTAAGGTAATACCAATACTTGCACTAACAATCACTTCATTGCTGCCAAGTTTTATCGGCTGATTTAAGGTTTTTTGTATAGTGTCAGCGACTTCAGATGCTTCTTTTTGATGTTCAATACCACTAAGTAGAACAGCAAATTCATCCCCCCCTAAACGGGCTATGGTATCTTCCGCTCGTAAGCGCTGTTTTAAGCGTGTTGCCACTTCAACCAATAGCTGATCGCCCGCATCATGGCCTAAGGTATCGTTAATACGCTTAAACTCATCCAGATCAAAATAAAATAAAGCAAACGAGTAACGCCCTCTTTCAGCAAGCGCCATCGACTTTCTAAGTTGCATTCTAAAGAATGTACGATTAGCCAGCCCAGTTAGTGTGTCAAAATAAGCGAGCTGTTCCATTTTTCGCTGACTTTCTTTCACAAACGAAATATCTTGTGCTGATGCCACGTAACTAGTGATTTTACCACCATCTTCTCGAATAGGTGACACACTGAGCGATACCCATATTGGCGGCTTATTTAGCGCTTCTATAAGCGTATCTCCTCGCCAGTAATTACGATTACGCAAATCAATGTCAATATCCTCTACCAACATGGTCATCTCATTGGCAATAATTGTCAGTAATGGCTGGCGCAAGAAATCATTCTCGACAAAATCAGTCATCTCCAACATTTTTGGATTAACGTATTCAATGACAAAATTTTCATCGGTGATCACCACGCCCGTACCCGAGAACGCAACCGCTTTAGATAAGCGGTTTGCTGCTTTCTCCGCGATTTCTTTCTCTATTATACGCTGATTTAAGCCATCAATGAGTTTACGTATTTCAATGGTCATGTCTTTGAATGAGCCATTAAGCGTGCCAATTTCATCTTTGTTTTCTTTTGGAAACTCAATTTCTAGATGACCTTTACCGAAGTTAGTAACTGCATAAACCAACGAATGTAAGCGTCTTAATACCAATTGGTAAAGTGCTTGGTGTAATAGTAAAGCAACTAAAATGGCATACAGAATAAATAAACCAAAAAACTTAAGTTTTAAATCTTTCAATGCCGATAACGTTGAGGAACGTTTTTGATATACACCCACATACCAGTTTACGCCTTCCACTTTGTGAATATTGATAATATAGTCTTCATCATTTAGTGAAAATGAATCGGCATATTCTGGTAACTGTATTTGTCCAGCGCTATCAATTACGCGCTTTAGTTCTGGGGAAATAAAGTCTTCTGGTAGCAGCTTTTTACCTGTCTCACCGTATTTTGTATAACTATCAGAACCTAAGTTTGGGTGCGCTAATAATTGCCCTTGCTCATCAAATACTACAAGGTGTTTTTCTTTTCCGCCTACGGGTAATTGCGATATTAAGGAGTCGAGTGACATATCGCTGCCTGTAACGCCTAAAAACTCATCATCGTTATAAATAGGGACAATTAAACTCACAACCCATTTGTTCCATACGTTATCGTAGTAAACCCTAGACCACTGCGGATCACGTTGTGGATTGGTTAACGACTTAGCGTAATTAAAGCTTTCACTTTGATTAAACGTATAATCTCCGGGAACATTAAGTGCCCAGTTTGGTGGTGCAACACGAATAAAGTTATCTTCAGTTATAAGGTAAAAATTATAGAAATCTTGAATTAACGTAGGTGAAATAACTTTCCAAAGCGATTCAGAATCAGCAATTAGCTGTTTATAAAAAGGAGAGTATGCAGCTTGGGGAATAAACGCGGCTGATAGTCCATCCGCTGATGCACTGCGCACTGAGCCATCATTGGTGAGCTGCATTGTCTGTGTAGTATTATTTTTAAAAGACAGTTGGCCCTCAAATAGCTGCTCGCTAACAACAATATTAGCTTGCTCTGCTATTTTAACTTTGGTCGCTATCAAGTTGTTAAACTGGTTTATTAATAATTCATTTGATTGCTTTAATACCTCATGCTCTTCAAAAACAAGCTGTTTTTCTTCTGACTTGAGCATTAATGCAGCCGCGCAAATACCTGCCACTAAACAGATGCCAGAGATCAACAATGATAACTTTACACTGAGTGAGTTTATGCCAAATCGAGATGGAGGGCGTCGATACACAAAAAGCCAACCTTATTTATAATTATTATTTTCGTAAGTAATAGAAATATACCAGAACTTAAATCAGAATTATAAATTATTTATAAACTTTTAAAAAACAACGCCTTTTGTACATATATTAGGTAAAAAATCCACATCAGGTAAGTGCTTGTTGACATTGGGAGTGACACTTCATACATTAAGGGTATGAATATAAATTACTCACACACTTTTTTTTCTTTTTTTAGCTTCTTTATATAGAAGAGGCTTCCCTGTTTGTGAGATAAAATCAATCGAATAGTAAAGCCTCCCAACTGGGAGGCTTTTTTATTTTCACTGCAAAATCAGTGATATTTTTGGAATGAGGAAAACCAAATGAGCAACGATGTACTTGATACTCTCAGGCACGATATAAATGAAATCGACTCCGATTTACTTGTTTTACTAGCAAAGCGACGCCGCATTAGTCATGGCGTAGTTGAATATAAAATTGCAAATAATAAACCCATTCGTGATGAGGCCCGTGAACTGGCTTTGCTCGAAAAACTTATTGGCTATGGCAAATCCTTAGGGCTTGACGCTTACTACGTTAACAACGTGTTTCAAACGATATTAGAAGACTCCGTATTGCATCAACAAGCCATGCTTCAAAAGAATTTAAACCCTGACGCACTCAGTGAAACCCATCGCGTAACGTATTTAGGCGGTCAAGGCTCTTATAGTCAGCTTGCATGTCATAAATATTTTAGCCGTCGCCAGGGTAAATTAGTTGAAATTGGTTGCACCTCATTTGAAGAAATCACCGGTAAAGTAGAAAAAGGTCAAGCCGACTTTGGCTTACTGCCAATTGAAAATACCAGTTCGGGTAGTATTAATGAAGTATTTGATTTACTGCAGCATGCACAAGTCTCTATTGTCGGTGAAGTTACTCATAGCGTTGAGCATTGCTTATTAGCAGCCCCAGGAACTGAGTTAAGCCAATTAACTAAGGTATTTGCACACCCACAACCCTTTGCCCAGTGTAGTCGTTTTTTACAGGGTCTTGGTGAACTTCAACATGAAACCTGTGATTCGACCTCAAGTGCATTAAAGTCAGCTCTCGACACACCAAACAGTGCAGCTATCGGCTCAGCGCAAGCTGGTAAAAATGTAGGTCTTGAAGTGATCAAGGCGAATCTTGCCAATCAAAAAGAAAATCATAGCCGCTTCATTGTTGTTGCACGCAAACCACTGCAAGTATCAACTCAAATACCTACTAAAACCAGTTTAATTATGTCAACCAAACAACAAGCCGGATCGCTTGCCGATGCGTTAATGATTTTTAAACAGCATAATATTAATTTAGTGAAACTAGAGTCTCGGCCCACTCCTGGCAATCCGTGGGAAGAAGTGTTTTATGTAGACTTGGAGGCTAACTTAATCGATAACCAAGTGAAGCATGCATTAGAAGAGCTTAAACAGCACACTCAATATGTACGTGTACTTGGTTGTTACCAAAGCGAGTCTTTACAAGCTGTTAGTGTTGAAAACTAATCGAATTTTAAAAGGGCCTAGCGGCCCTTTTCTTTTCACGGAGCTATTCTTTTTAATCGAGTACTTTCGCATCATTCGCTTTATTTAATAAACTACGGCTTTGGGTTAAAAAATGCGCCGTTGAATCTGAGAAGTAAGACTTTGCATCTGCAAATGCATCAATTAATGCGGGCTTATCTCCTGCTTTTAGCTTTTCAAGCGTCTCTGAAAACAGCGACTGATACTGCGCTAATAAGCTTTCGACATTGTCAAATTGTGCTAACATAATATCGGTGTATAGCTCTGGCGATTGCGCAAATAAACGGCCAACCATCATTAGCTCTAATTGATAAATAGGTGATGAGCAACTTCTTAACTCGGCAAGTGTATGCCCCTGTTTTGCTAAAAACTGACCGTACACAAAGGTCGTTAAATGGCGCATAACCTGAATAATTTGCATTGCTTCATCATGCTTTTTAGCATCTAGCTCAACTAACTGACAACCCCATATTTGTAGCTGCTTTAATAACCCTTGCGCCACCTCATGACTGCGCCCTTCGCATACCACCACAGTTTGTTTTACCCAATGAGAAATATCAGGGCCAAACATGGGATGTAAGCCAACAACAGGTCCGCTATGTACTTTTTTAAGTACCGTTAATGGGGCTTGTTTAACTGATGTAATATCAACCAGCAAACAATCATCATCAAGTTTCGGTAGTGCATTAACAACTGTTTCAAGGGCATTTATTGGTACACTGATCATCACCAGTTTTGCACCTTTTAGAATATCGACTGCCTGCGATTGCTGCGCTTTATCTAAAATTTTGACTTCGTATCCCGAGCGCTGAAATTGTTTTGCAAATAACTGCCCCATGGCCCCTTCACCGCCAACAATAACAATTGGCGATAATCGTGGATCGGCACAAGCTAATTTGGCTTGTTGATTTTGATAAGCTTCACGCATCATGCGTCTGAGAATGTCTTCAACTAAATCAGGATTCACACCTTGATTAATAGCCTCTTGGCGTCGCGCAGCTAATAAATTGGCTTCTCTATCGGGTGCATGTAATGGCGCGCCAGTTTGTTGTTTTATTGCGCCTATTTGTTGAGTAATGCCATTGCGTTTTGCAAGTAAGGCAACCAGTTGCGCATCGCATTCATCTATGTCTGTTCTTAGCTGCGCTAAATCACTTATCTCTGCCACGTTCTCATTCCATCCCAAAAAAGCAAAATCGTAAATTAATAATTACAAAAAAGTAAACTAATCAATACGATAAATACTAACAGGATACGTTAGGGGTTAAAAGGCAAATTATGGAAAAGATCGCCACCTGTCTATCAACTAAGACCAAGGTGGAGTGGAGTGGAGTGGAGTGTAGTGGGGTAAGGCAGTAAGTAACCTGAACACGAGATAAGAAATCTATCTCAAGCAGCTATTTCAGCGCTAACTACATTGAATTGAGTTGCAATAGGCTAGCTTGAGTTAAGTAGGGGAATATTAAAAGTGGCTAAAAGCCACTTTTAACAAATAATCAGCACGCGATTAAAAGGACTAGTATTCTAATGCCATAGCCGCAAGCGACATAACACTGTCGAATGATTCTGCGCCAGCGATAAATAAGCCATTGTGACAAAACATAGCATCATCGATACCGGTTACCGCTTGAAATTCTTCATCTGATAATCCTGCCCATGGTGAAGGTAATGACTTTCTGTCTTCAAAAGAGCCTAATTCTGCAGGCACCGTTTGCACTATCCACTTGCCAGAATGAGATGGGTAGACAACAAATAATGCCTCATCAGATAAACTATGTACGGTTTTTTTCCACGGAGTATAGCGCTCTAACACGATTAATCGAGGATCATCAGCTTGTTTTATTGCTTGAGCAACAATCTTTTTAGCATTTAAACCACCTCGGGCAGAAGCTACAAAACGAATCAGTAAAGTGTGTGCAAATTCAACCGCTTGATCAAAAGCAGTATCAAAATCACTTTCCTCTTCCCATGTTGGGTTAAACATAGAAATTGTTTGGCTTAAGCTAATGCCTGTAGCAACCCCTTCAACATGACCACAATCAATGGCATCAATAGTTGATACAAGCCCTGCATCCACCGCATTAGTCACATCTTGGTTATCATCACATATTGCTAAGCCATATTTTTTCCACACCAAGCCAAATGACGAAAAAGGAATACCATTTTCACGAGCGCCAGCACCGCCACGCTGATGATGATCAAATCGGTCAGTTTGTGGGTCATATTGACCGCCAACATCAATAACCACATCGGCGTCATTAATAATCGCATTATCGCGTGTGCGGATCAGGGTAAAAGAAGGGAAAATAATTTTAAGCGCAGCGATACTAAAAACATCATCTGCGTGAAAATTGCCGTTGTGTGTAACTATCGTTTTATCATTCATTTTTGTACATCATTTTTTGCAAGAAGTGAGAAGATATTGTGATTTGAAGATGTGCATTGGTTTTTAAATATAGCGCTAAAAAAATCGCAATAGCATTAAAACCAAAACGGGTTGCAACCTAAAGGTTGCAACCCGTTTTTTTGCGTTGATAAACAGCGCGTATTAGTTAAGTTTTTCTCTAATACGTGCAGATTTACCAGAACGCTCACGTAGATAGTAAAGCTTAGCACGACGAACTGCACCGCGACGCTTAACTGTTACGCTATCGATAAGAGGGCTATGCGTTTGGAATACACGCTCAACACCTTCACCGTTCGAGATTTTACGAACTGTGAATGCTGAGTGAAGACCACGATTACGCTTAGCGATTACAACACCTTCAAAGGCCTGTAGACGCTCTTTAGCACCTTCTTTTACTTTTACCTGTACAACCACTGTATCACCAGGGCCAAATGCAGGTACGTCTGTTTTAAGCTGCTCTTCTTCAAGCGCTTTAATAATATTTTGGTTTACTTTTGCCATTATGTTTCTCACTTTCCTAGGTGTAACTGTCTTCTAGCCACAAGCTTTTTGGTACTCTTGCTGAAATTCTGCGAGTAATACCGCTTGCTCCTCAGTCAGAGCTAGGTTATGCAACAAGTCAGGACGTCGTAACCAAGTTCTGCCTAATGACTGCTTAAGCCGCCATTTTGCTATCGCTTGGTGATTACCACTGAGTAATACAGCAGGAACCTGTTTGTCGTCCAATGTTTCTGGTCGTGTATAGTGAGGACAATCTAGCAAGCCATCCGAAAATGAGTCTTGCTCTGCTGATTGATTGTGTCCTAACACGCCTGGCACTAATCGCGCTACTGCATCAATTAGTGTCATGGCTGGTAGTTCACCACCACTCAAAATAAAATCACCAATTGACCATTCTTCGTCAACGTATGACTCTATTATTCTCTCATCTACACCTTCATATCGACCGGCAATCAAAATCAGTTTGTCAGAGTTAGCTAATTCGCTAGCTCCTTGCTGATCAAGTTTGCGCCCTTGTGGGGACATATAAATTACTTTAGCACCATCGCCTGCCGCTTTTTTAGCATCAAGGATGGCTTTTTCTAATGGTTTAACCATCATTAACATACCGGGTCCGCCCCCGTAAGGACGATCATCTACGGTTCTATGCTTGTCTAAAGCGTAGTCTCGTGGGTTCCAGCAGTTAAAATCGATTAATCCATTTTTTACTGCGCGACCAGTAACCCCTTGTTGGGTAATTGCGTCAAACATGTCCGGGAAAAGGCTTATCACCCCAACCCATAATGAACTAGTTTGAGTCATTAAAACCCAGGATCCCAGTCTACGGTAATTTCTTTCACGTCGTATTTAACCTCTTTTATAACTGAGTCAGTTAAAAAAGGAATTAAACGCTCCGATTGACCAAATGCATCTTTACTGTTTGCTTTAACAACCAGTACGTCATTTGAGCCTGTCTCCATCAAGTCATCAACAATGCCAAGATTATAACCTTTATCAGTCATAACCGACATGCCAATGAGATCTCGCCAATAAAACTCACCTTGCGGGAGTTCTGGTAATTGCGTTGCATCCATTGAGATTTCTGCATGGGTATAAGCCATTGCTTCGTCTCTGTCGTTTACTTGCGCAAATTTAGCGATAAAGCCTTTGTTGTGGCGACGCCAGTCGACCACTTCTAAGGACTGCCATTTACCTTGTTGCCCTATCAACCACGGGCTGAAATCGAAGATCCCTGCGGGATCATCAGTAAATGAATGTACCTTAAGCCAGCCCTTTATACCATAAGGGGCGCCGAGCTTTCCTACGACAATTATTGATGAGGTGTTCTCTTGACTCATGGTTACACTTACGCCTATTAAGCCGCTTTACGAGCGTCTTTAACTAATTTAGCTACACGATCTGAAAGACCTGCGCCCTGACCTACCCAGTGATCTACACGAGATAAATCTAAGCGAAGTTTTTCTTCCTGACCCGAAGCGATTGGGTTAAAGAAACCAACTTTCTCGATGAAGCGACCGTCACGCGAGAAACGGCTATCCGCAACCACAATTTGATAGAAAGGGCGTTTTTTAGCGCCACCACGTTGCAAACGAATAGTTACCATACCGTCCTCTAAATAGATTGACTGTTTTCATTAATAAGATTTACTCCCCAGTATGGGGAGCCGGTGAATTGTACGAGTTTTTAGCAACAATGCAAGTAAGAAGTGATGCAAAAAGGCAGTTTAGTAGATTAAACCGTGATCCAAGAAGAAAAAGTATGTGAACAAGCTATTCTGTGCATAGTTTATTCAACAATAAAGAGGCACTTTGCCTCTTTATTGATTACTTTTTGTCTCATATTGGAGATGTTAAAGCTTAAATTCTTAAAATTTCGGGCCACCGCCACCCATCATTCCCGGTGGTAACATCCCTTTCATGCCACGCATCATTTTTTGCATGCCACCTTTACCTTTCATTTTTTTCATCATTTTTTGCATTTGGGTAAACTGCTTAAGCAGCTTATTGATCTCTTGTACTTGAGTACCCGACCCAGCTGCAATGCGCTTTTTACGCGAACCTTTAATGATTTCAGGGCGTGCACGCTCTTTTTTCGTCATAGAGCTAATAATCGCTTCCATTTGAATAAAGGTTTTATCACCCATTTGGCCTTTTACTGCATCTGGGATGTTTTGCATGCCTGGCAGTTTATCAAGCATCGACATCATGCCGCCCATATTTTTCATTTGCTTTAATTGATCAGCAAAATCATCCAGTGTAAAACCATCACCTTTAAATACTTTTTTCGCTACTTTTTCTGCCTGCTCTTTATCTACTTTCATCTCGACTTCTTCGATTAATGAAAGTACATCACCCATGCCTAAAATACGTGAGGCGATACGATCAGGGTGGAAAGGTTCAAGTGCATCAGTACGCTCACCAACACCCATAAACTTAATAGGTTTCCCGGTAATATGACGAATAGATAACGCAGCACCACCACGGGCATCACCGTCTGTTTTAGTTAAAATCACACCGGTAAGCGGTAGAGCTTCATCAAATGCTTTTGCAGTGTTTGCAGCATCTTGACCTGTCATTGCATCAACAACGAATAAAGTCTCGATTGGGTTAATTGCACCATGAAGCGCTTTGATTTCATCCATCATGTCATTATCAACATGCAAGCGACCTGCAGTATCGACTAATACCACATCAATAAATTTCTTTTTCGCGTGAGAAATAGCAGCTTGTGCTATATCAACTGGCTTTTGTGAAATGTCACTTGGGAAAAACTCTACATCTACTTCTGTCGCTAATGTTTCTAACTGCTTAATTGCCGCAGGACGGTAAACATCGGCACTCACTACCAGCACAGATTTTTTCTTGCGCTCTTTTAAAAACTTAGCCAGTTTACCCACACTGGTTGTTTTACCAGCACCTTGAAGACCCGCCATCATCACAACAGCCGGAGGTTGCGCGTTAAGGCTTAGCTCTTCATTAGCTTCACCCATGGCCTTTTCAAGTTCTTCACGCACAATTTTTATAAATACTTGGCCAGGACTTAAGCTTTTAGTAACTTCAATACCCACTGCGCGTTCTTTTACTTGTTTTACAAACTCGCGAACAACAGGCAACGCCACATCGGCTTCTAAAAATGCCATTCGCACTTCACGAAGTGTATCTTTAATGTTGTCTTCAGTTAGGCGGCCACGGCCACTAATATTTTTTAGGGTTTTACCTAATCGTTCTTGGAGGTTCTCAAACATGTAACGGTTCCGAAAAGACGTTGAAATCAACTCTATTAATAAGGTCGATGTTATTAAAATTCAATTAGAAATAGTATACCGTAAATGGTGGCATACAATACAGTGCTGAAATGCTGCTTATTGAGTTTCTTTTTACAGGGTCTATGCATTTGCTTTGCTATAAAATACAATGGCCACATAACGAACACGAATTATTTGACTTCAATTAAGTGGCCAAAGCAAAATGCTGATTATTAGTTTAACTATTATTGCCAGTTTATTTTATGTGTTAGCAACGTCTCACGTGCTTTCGCGGTTGTTTCATCATCAGGGCCCGAGCCAAAAAGTTACTATTATACTCAGTACTGTCGCTATTTTGGCGCACATGCTGCTTTTAGTAAATTCGGTATTTAGAGCTGATGGACAAGATTTAAGCATTGTTAATGTGGCATTGCTGACTTGCTGGATTATCGTGCTGTGTGTTACTACCGTTTCTTTGAAGTTTCCCGCGACCTTGCTACTACCTGTAGTTTATGGCTTTGCTGCGCTTTTAACCATTTCTAGCTTATTTATCCCTCATCATGTTCTATTACAAAGTATTAATGTAGAGCTGGCGCTAGTTGCGCATATATCACTGTCATTATTAGCCTACTGCATTTTAATTATTGCAACTTTGTATGGCGTACAGTTTTACTTTATTGATAAGCGCTTAAAACGAAAAGACCTAGCGATAGTTCACAGTCACTTACCGCCGCTAATGGTAGTAGAGCGCCAACTTTACCAGTTATTAAACTTAGGCACCGTATTATTAAGTGTGGCGCTTATTACCGGATTTGTATTTCTAGATGGCATGTTTGCCAAAGAGTTTATTCACAAAACAATCCTATCCTTAGTTGCTTGGGCCATTTTCACTACAATTGCGGTTGGCCATGTAAAACGTGGTTGGCGAGGAAAAGTAGTGGTAGTTAGTATAATGATTGCCGCTTTTACACTCACACTCGCTTATTTTGGTAGCCGTTTTATACAAGAAGTGGTCCTGAATAAGTTTTAACTTGACTCTGAAAGCTCACTCTAGCTTAATACGCATTGGTTTATAAAAAAAGGATCCATCGTTGGACGACATATCGACAAGTACCCTGTTTATCATATTAGGTTTATTGGTGCTTTTTTCTGCTTACTTCTCCGGGTCAGAAACCGGAATCATGTCAATCAACCGTATTCGTTTGCGACACCTCGCTAAAGAGAACCATCGTGCTGCGAAACGCGTTAGTAAATTACTGAGTCGACCAGATAGGTTGATAGGTCTGATACTCATTGGTAATAACCTGGTTAATATTGCGGCAGCTCAGGTAGCTACCATTATTGGTATACGCTTGTATGGCGATTTAGGTATTGCGATAGCGACAGGTGCATTAACACTTGTTGTACTAATTTTCGCTGAAGTAACGCCAAAAACACTGGCTGCCCTCTATCCTGAGCGAGTCGCTTTTCCCAGCTCTGTGATACTCAAAGGTTTGTTAAAAATACTCTTCCCGTTTGTGGTTGTTGTTAACTGGATGACCAACGGCATATTACGCTTATTTGGTATTAGTGCTGCACAAATAGATGAGCACAGCATGAGTAAAGAAGAATTAAAAACCGTGCTTAATGAATCAGGGGCTTTGATCCCGGCGCGCCACCAGAGTATGCTGACCTCAATTTTAGATTTAGAACAGGTTACCGTTGAAGATATTATGATACCCCGCAATGAAATTGTGGCGATTGATATCAACGATGACTGGAAAATAATTAGTAAACAGCTGACTCATGCTCAACATACTCGCGTACTCTTATATCGCGACAATATAGATGATGCAGTGGGATTTATTCACTCTCGTGATGCATTGCGTCTTCTTACTAAAGAGCAATTCGATAAACCTTCGCTACTGCGCGCTGTACGTGAAATTTACTTTATTCCTGAGGGAACGTCGCTTAACACCCAACTACTGAAGTTCCAATTATCAAAAGAGCGAATTGGTATTGTTGTTGATGAATATGGCGATATCCAAGGCTTAGTTACTCTAGAAGATATTCTTGAAGAGGTTGTGGGCGATTTCACCACTACTCAAACTCGTACACCGAGTGAAGAAGTAACCACACAAAATGATGGCTCTTATATTGTTGATGGTGGTGCTAACGTACGCGACTTAAATAAAGAAATGGGTTGGGAATTCCCATTAGATGGCCCTAAAACGCTAAGTGGCCTCATTGTTGAGTACTTAGAAGACATTCCTGATGCTAACTTAAGCATTCGTATTGCAGGTTATCCGGTTGAGGTACTTGAAGTGAAAGAAAACATGATTAAACAAGTTAAAATTCAGCCCAATAAACGTAAAAAATAAACCAACAAAAAAGGAGCCAAATGGCTCCTTTTTTATTAATCTGGGTTTAGATTAGTTAAAAGAATAAACGCTCTAACCAACCTTTGTCTAAATCATCCTCACAGCGTCTTAGCTGTGCTCCATAACGGCTTGCACGATGTTTTACTTTATTGGCAACGCTCATTAACCACTTTTTCTTACGATAAGTGCCTCGCTTATAACCGCCCCACCCTTCGTGATAATTTAAATACTGTGCGTAAGCATCCCATTTAGAAACGCCATTAACTTTGTGAGTTTTATAAACAAACCACGCCATAAAATCGATCGCATCTTCAAATTCATCTCTATCAGCACCACTATTACCTGTTTCACGAATATAATCAGACCAAGTTGGAGTTTTAGCTTGAGAATAACCATAGGCATCACTTGCGCGGCCGGTTGGAATTATCCATAAAAAGTATTCCATGGGTGGCGCGGCATCATGACGAAAAGAACTTTCTTGGTACATCATACTCATTAATACATGTTTGGGAGAGCCCCACTTATCTTGCGCGTCTTTAGCATCAAAATACCAGTCAGATTTCTCTTCAAAGATTTTACAAATATCTTCGGGTTGCTTAGGTGGCGCAGTGGCACACCCCGCTAAGGTAAGCACTAGAGATAAAGTAATAATATTTTTTTTCATTTTTTAAGATCTCACTGAACTTTTTAAAAAAGCGTGGGTCTGAATCTATGAATGCAGCAGTACAGCATTGTTTCATCCCTAAAGAATATTTACGCAGCTACTATGAGCTGCGTTTTTTTTGCCTACTACTTACTAAAATATGTATCTAAAAATGCAGTAAATGATTGATTATCGGCTTGCTCAATTGCTTTTTGAGCTTGGTAAGACTCTGTCGCTTGTTGCGCTAACCACGACTTTGAGAATTCAGTATAACTGGCTATATCATGGCTTTGTTTATACTTTTGAGCAAGTGAGAGTGCATAATGACCATTATCTAGCCCTGATGCTTTTAATTGCTCAACATAACGCCCTGAATAAGTTAATGTAGGATTATGCACCCACGTTGCCATGCGCTTAATAGTGTTTGAGTAATAATCAACCCCGTACGCGCTATCCATCCACTTAGCAACATCAACGAGCTGATTAAATATTTCATCACCCCATGATTCAAGACTGCGCTGCTCATTATTAAAATTAAGCATTAGGCCTTTTTCTCGGCCTTGGTTTACTACTGTATCAAGATTTTCAGTGCTTCGCGCTTGCTCTTCCCAGTCCATAGGCGCTGAGTCTTTTAATAAACAATAGGTTAAAAATACATCTAAAAAGTGTATTTGCTCTAAATCAATGCCTACTTCACTAAATGGGTTAACATCCAATGCACGAATTTCAATATATTCTATACCCGCTCTTAGTAAAGCATCGGTGGGTGTTTCACCATTTTTAGCATTACGCTTGGGGCGAATTGGCGAGTAAAACTCGTTCTCTATTTGTAGAATATTTTTATTTAATTGCTTTGGCTCTGCACTGGTGTAGTCGTCAATACTGCCATAAATATCTGAAGGCGTATTTATGGCTTTTTTAAGCCCTGCTACATATTCATCTAATGAGTTATACATCACGCGTAATGATGACTGTGCACTGTTGGTATAACCTAGATTACCTAATCGAAGCGCCGTGCCTACTTCTAAATATAAAGTACCTTTACCTAGCTTTTTAAACGGTAAATCACTTTTACGCCCTTGCAAAAATGAACTACACAATGCCGGTGACGCACCAAACATGTAACTAATTAACCACAACTCGCGTTTAAAATTGCGAATTAATGCTAAGTACCCATCAGATATAAAGTCTTCAAGCTTCGCGCTACTTTGCTTTAGTGAGTGTAGTGACTGCCATAACGTTTCTGGAAAAGAAATATTAAAGTGCACGCCGGCAATCGCTTGCATCATACTGCCGTAACGGTTCTTTAAACCTTCACGATATAAGGTTTTCATTTTACCAACGTTAGAATCGCCAAATTGTGCTAATACAATATCGTCTTGATGATTTATAAAACACGGCATACTAATTGGCCACAGCAGTTCATCGCCCATATGTTCTAGGGTGAACTTTTGTAAATCTTTTAGCTGTTGTAACGTTTGCGTTGATGACTCGCTAACCGGTGTAATAAACTCAAGTAAAGACTCAGAAAAGTCAGTCGTGATATGTCCGTTGGTAAGCGCACAGCCAACCCCTTCAGGGTGAGCTTGCTTAGAAATAGAACCATCAGGTTTAATTCTTAGTGATTCTCTCTCAATACCGCGCATAATACCTTTAATAGCATGCTGATTATCTGCATTAGATAGCGCGTTGAGCGTGTTCTTTAAATTATAAGTTGCCAAAAAAAAGTTTCCTCGAGCCAAGTGGCTTAATCATGAGGTTATGGGGTCTAATTACCTTTACTCAAGATTAAATGAAGAAAAAACTATATGAATTTATTAGATATAGTTTTTAATGAATTTTAAACACGCTTTGTTTCACGCTATAAAAGATAATCTTGCCATTGCCACCAGCAATATACAATTTCTTTTACATATTATTTGCCACAATCCTCTCCTACCAACAACGTATTATTCCCCCCCATGCGAAAGGGTGAATCTCTTGTTAAAAGTTTGTCATAATTAAAAAATTCAATTACCCTTAAAATTGATAAAGATCATAAAAACATCAAAAAAAATGACTTACTACCGCTATTTAAAACTTATCACTAACGTACATTAGTTTTAGTAATTACAATAGCCACCCCAATAAAGGATGATAAAGGATTACTATGCGTCGTAATCAAAGCTTGATAGATGAAGAAGTCACTTTTGAAGAGCAGCAAGAGTTAGTTTCAACAACCGATCTTCGAGGTGTTATTACCTATGCTAATCATGAATTTTGCAGTATTGCTGGCTATGAAATGGATGAACTCATTAATAAAAACCACAATATAGTTCGCCACCCTGACATGCCTAAGGCGGCATTTAAAGAAATGTGGGACACCTTAAAGCAAGGCCATTCGTGGCGAGGAGCTGTAAAGAATTTATGTAAAGACGGCCGTTACTATTGGGTTGATGCATTTGTAACACCTATTTTTGAACATGGCCAATTGATTGGTTATCAGTCTGTGCGTGTAAAACTCTCGCAACGCGCAAAACGCAGAGCACAGAAACTGTATGCCAAAATTAACGCTAATCAGTCACTATTTAGCTGGCGTGAACACACCTCACTCAGACAAGGCTTAAGCATAGCCGGTGTTTTAGTTTGGTTAGCCTGTGTTGCTATTTGGGGATCAATCGCGATTGCAGCGGTTAACTTGATGGTGTGTATTATCATTCTAGTTTTAAATTATGATGAACTAATAGCAACACCTGCGACCCTAAAGCAGCAAAAGAGTCAGGCTGATTCGGTGTCTCGTTATGTATTTAGTGGTTCACACCCTCACAGTATTAGTGATTACCGAGAGCAAATGCTTTGCGCCAAGTTAAAAACGGTACTCGGTCGTGTTAAAGACTCAACCTTGAGTTTTAATACAATTGCTCAAGGCTTAGATCAGCAATCTACGCTGACCGAACAAGGAATTTCCTCTCAGGGAACTCAGCTTGAGCAAATAGCCACTGCAATGTCACAAATGAGCACCACCATTGGTGAAATTTCTAATAATACTAATAATACCGCAGATAAAGTGGGGATCACTTATCAAAGCTGCTCTGATATAAAAAGTCATATTGCCGATAATAGCAAAATGGTATCTGACTTAGCTATGCAAGTTGAGCAAGCGGCAACCACAGCCACAGGACTTGCCTCTGAGGCCGATAAAATTGGTCAGGTAATGAGTGAAATAGAAGGCATTGCAGAGCAAACCAATTTGTTAGCACTTAACGCTGCGATTGAAGCTGCCCGTGCTGGTGAGCATGGTCGGGGTTTTGCGGTGGTCGCTGATGAAGTGCGCGCATTATCTTCACGTACTCAAAACGCCACAGCACAAATTCATAGCTCCATTAAAGAGATTCAAGACACCTTGTTCAGCTGGTCTAAAATCATGCAGAGCACAAAACAACAAGCCGATGACTGTGTGAACACCACAGGGCAAACACAACAAGAGCTAGATAGTATTTTCATTCAAATTAGTGAAATTTCACAACTTGCTACCGACATCTCAGCCGCCGCAGAGCAACAACAAGTGGTAAGTCGAGATATTGGCTGCAATGTTGAAAAAATTAAAGGCTTGGGGGATGACAATTTACAGCTTAGTTATAGCGTAGCGCATGGCGCTGCTGAATTGGTCGAAGGGTCACGAAAAGTAAATGATTTACTGCTTACCTTTAAAGTTTAATCCACTCCTTTGAATCAAAAACAAAAAAGCCGCTATTTTCAGCGGCTTTTTGCTGTGCTTCAGATTATCGGCTAGTAAACTCTAAGCCCTCACCACTTGCATCAATAACAATGATGCAGCCTGGTTGAAAATCATTATTAAGCAGCTTTTGTGCTAACGGATTTTCAATGGTCTGTTGTATTGCACGCTTAAGTGGGCGAGCGCCATAAACCGGATCAAAACCACTGGCAGCAATGCGCTCAAGCGCAGCATCTGTCAATTCGAGTAAATAGCCCATCTCAGTTAATCGTTCACGCAATTTACTTAACTGTATATCTGCGATTTCTTTAATATGACTATGTGCAAGTGAGTGGAACACTACTGTTTCATCAATACGGTTAATAAATTCAGGCCTGAACTCATTATGCAGTACACCCATTACCTTTGCTTTAAGCTCGTCATAGTCATTACTTCCCGATTGCTCTTGGATAATGTCTGAACCTAAGTTAGAGGTCATAATGATAACCGTATTTTTAAAATCAACAGTACGTCCTTGACCATCTGTTAAACGACCATCATCAAGAACTTGTAATAAAATATTAAACACATCTGGATGCGCTTTTTCTATTTCATCAAGCAAGATAACCGAATACGGCTTACGACGAACGGCTTCCGTTAAGTAGCCCCCTTCTTCGTAACCTACATAACCAGGAGGAGCACCAACTAAACGCGCCACTGAGTGTTTTTCCATAAACTCAGACATATCAATGCGTACCATGGCACTTTCGGTGTCAAACATATAGCCAGCCAATGCTTTCGTTAGCTCTGTTTTACCCACCCCTGTTGGTCCTAAGAATAAAAATGAGCCAATAGGACGATTCGGATCAGCAAGCCCTGCGCGAGAACGACGAATGGCATTAGCCACCGCAACTACCGCTTCATCTTGCCCTATCACTTTATTATGTAATTGCGTTTCCATTTGCAATAGCTTTTCACGCTCACCTTGAAGCATACGTGCCACCGGAATACCGGTCCAACGTGATAAAATTTCAGCTATTTCATCTTCGCCCACTTGGTTTTTAAGTAAGCTCATTTCTTGCATTTCGGCTTGTGATGCTAAATCAAGCTTACGCTCAAGCTCGGGTATACGGCCATATTGCAGTTCTGACATGCGCTGTAAATCGCTTGCTCTGCGTGCCACTTCTAAATCAAGTCGTGCCTGTTCAAGCTCAGCTTTAATGACTTGCGTACCTTGCAAAGACGCTTTTTCGGCATTCCATACTTCATCGAGTTCACGGTATTGCACCTCAAGCTCAGTGATCAGCTCAACCATTTCTGCACGGCGCTTCTGACTCGCCTCGTCTTTTTCTTTAGCCAAGGCGTTATCTTCAATTTTTAACTGAATGATACGACGCTCTAACTTATCTAAGGCTTCAGGTTTTGAATCAATTTGCAGTCGAATAGAAGAGCCCGCTTCGTCAATTAAATCAATTGCTTTATCAGGTAATTGGCGATCACTAATATAGCGATGTGATAACTGCGCTGCAGCAACAATTGCCGGATCGGTGATTTCCACTGAGTGATGTAATTCGTAACGCTCTTTTAGACCACGTAATATAGCGATAGTATCTTCAACCGATGGCTCTTCAATTAATACTTTTTGGAAACGGCGCTCAAGTGCAGCATCTTTTTCAATGTATTTACGATATTCATCTAAGGTCGTTGCACCTACGCAATGAAGTTCTCCTCGTGCTAATGCAGGTTTTAACATGTTACCCGCATCCATAGCGCCATCACTTTTACCAGCGCCAACAATGGTATGAATTTCATCAATAAACAAAATCACTTGGCCTTCTTCTTTGGCCAATTCATTTAAAACTGATTTTAAACGCTCTTCAAATTCACCTCGGTATTTGGCCCCAGCAACCAACGCGCCTAAATCAAGCGAGAGTACGCGCTTGTTTTTTAAGCCCTCTGGCACTTCCCCATTAATAATACGTTGCGCAAGCCCTTCGGCAATCGCGGTTTTACCCACCCCAGGCTCACCAATTAACACAGGATTGTTTTTGGTGCGGCGTTGTAATACTTGGATGGTGCGACGAATTTCATCATCACGGCCGATTACAGGGTCAAGCTTACCTTGCTCCGCCCGCTCAGTTAAATCAATAGTGTACTTTTCAAGTGCTTGACGAGTTTCTTCAGCATTAGGATCATCAACTTTTTGACCACCGCGAATTGCTTCTATGGCAGTTTCAACTTTGTTAGCGGTGATATTAAGTGCTTTAAATACACTGCCAAGCGGCCCTTTATCTTCACATGCAACTAAAACAAACAGTTCGCTTGAGATATATTTATCTTTGCGTTTTTGGGCATACTTGTCACACAGATTAATAAGTGAAACCATGTTGTTTGACAATTGCACATCGCCACCAACACCTTCTACTTTAAATAATTTTTCTATCTCTTGAGATAGTTTAGTATTGAGCTCATCCACGCTAATGCCCATTTGTGCAAATAAGGCGCGCACACTTGAACCACTTTGCTTTAATAAAGCATACATAAGGTGAACGGGTTCAATAAATTGATGATCGCGACCTAGCGCTAATGATTGCGCATCTGAAAGCGCAGACTGAAATTTACTTGTAAATCTATCTAAACGCATGGGGGTTTACCTATAAAAAAACGAATTACTTTATAAATGGGTATGTTAGCGGATTTGTTCAAGGTATTGAGGGAAAAATAATCACTTAATAGTAATTTACTTGCGCCAGATCAAACTTGCCATACGACCGGTTTGGCCGTCACGTCGATAAGAAAAAAACTGATTATTTTGAGAAAAAGTACAGTATTCACCACCACTAATATTCACAACACCCCGTTGGTTTAGCAAAGTACGCGCAATGTAATAAATATCAGCTAAATATTTATCGTTATTTTGAGGTTTAAACGCATCATGCAAAGCTGGATTATTGGCTGTAAATGTTGCAACGACCTCTTGGCCGACTTCAAATCGGTTAGCTCCTATTGCAGGACCTAACCACGCATGTAAATTCGCTGGCTCATGTTTAAAACAGCTAACTGTATTATTAATAATTCCTTGCACTAATCCTCGCCAACCTGCGTGAATTGCAGCCACTTCTTGGCCATCGCTTGAGGTAAGTAAAATAGGTAAACAGTCAGCGGTCATTATAGCTAAAGGTTGATTGCGTAACTGCGTGTAAAGCGCATCCCCCGTCAGTATGTGATTAGCGTCAAACGCTTCATCCACTAAAATTACATCAGCGCTATGAACCTGATTTAACCAAACAGCAGGATTAGGTATGTAACTATTTACATGCGCTCGATTGGTTAATACATCTTGGCTGTTATCACCTACATGTAACCCTAAATTCAAACTATCAAATGGAGGCTTTGACACACCTCCATCCCGTGTAGTACTCAATGTGCCTACACCCTGAATAGGTTGCCATGTAGCTGATAAGCCAGACATAATTAACTAGCTATATCTGGATTTGCTTTTGTATCTTCGCGCAGTGCTTGTGTCATCTGGACCATATCATCAGGAATAGGTGCTTGCCAGGTCATCATTTCACCAGTAATTGGATGAGCAATGCTTAATTTTACAGCATGCAGCGCTTGACGCTTAAAGCTACGCAGTAACTCAAACAGCTCAGGGGTTGCTCCTTTTGGTGGACGAGGACGGCCGCCATAAGATTGATCGCCAATTAGTGGGTGGTTTAAGTAAGCCATATGCACGCGAATTTGGTGTGTACGTCCGGTCTCAAGGCGTAAACGCAAACGAGTATGAGCTCGGAACTTTTCTGCCACACGGTAATGCGTAATCGCTGGTTTACCCATTTCATGAACAGCCATGTGCGTACGTTGAGTTGGATGACGACCAATCGCTTTTTCAACCATACCACCGGCGGTCATAGTACCATTACATAAGGCTTCATATTCACGTGTGAAATTTTCGCGCTTTTGTAAGGCTTTAACCAAATGAGTTTGTGCCTGAATCGTTTTCGCGACAACCATTAAACCCGTTGTGTCTTTATCAAGACGATGAACTATACCCGCTCGTGGTACGTTAATAATTTCTGGGAAGTGATGAAGTAATGCATTTAACACCGTACCGTCAGGGTTACCTGCACCAGGGTGAACCACTAATCCCATTGGTTTATTGATAACTAAAATATCATCGTCTTCATAAACGATGTTTAATTTGATATCTTGTGCTTCGTATTCACGAGGTGCTTCTATTGTTGTTTCAACAGCCACAACTTCACCACCGAGTAATTTTTCACGCGGGGTGTTGAAAATTTCGCCGTCAACGGTGATTTTATCATCTAAAATCCACGTTTTTATCCGTGATCGTGAATAATCAGGGAACAATTGTGCTAATACTTGGTCTAGACGTTTACCACCTAAGTCTGTTGGGACCTCGGCTTGGAGAGATATTTGCTCTGACATTAGTAACTTTACCCAATTTACCAGTGCAAGCTTTGCTTGACTGGGTTAGAATCGCTTTTAATAAAAGCATAACATAATACGCATAGTTTACTCGGTTTTACCCACTTGGCCTAGCCGAAGACATCGAAGGTAACAAATAAAATGATAAATAAAATAGGGAAACGTGCATTCGCCATTGTTTTTTCAGTTTCAGTGCTTAGTTTAGGGGCTTGTTCGTCTGCACCTGACCAAGAAGACATTCAACGAGTACCAAACAGATCAGCACAAGCACTATATGAAGATGCAAAACAAACGCTTGATTCTGGTTTATACGCACGTGCAATTGAGCTGTTAGCGGCAATTGATTCTCGCTACCCGTTTGGCCCGTTTTCAAAGCAAGTACAAATGGATTTAGTGTACGCACATTACCAATCAGGTAATACAGAGCAGGCACTTGCTACCATTGACCGTTTTATTCGCTTAAACCCAAACCACAAAGATTTAGATTACATGTACTACATGCGTGGCTTGGTTAATATTAAAGCGGATAAAAATGCTTTCCAAGAGTACTTTGGTGTAGATAGAGCCGACAGAGACGCTAAACGTACCCGTGTAGCTTATACCGATCTATCAACCTTAGTTAAACGTTTTCCAGAAAGTGACTATGCGCCAGAAGCAAAACGTCGTTTAGTTTGGCTATTAAATCGCATGGCACGTTATGAGCTAAAAGTTGCGACTTACTACTACGAACGTGAAGCCTATTTAGCAGCTGCGAATCGCGGTAAGTTTGTGGTAGAGCACTACTCACAAAGCAGCTACTTAGATGCGGCACTAGCCATGATGGAAAAAAGCTACGATAAGCTAGGATTAACTGAATTAAGTGACAATGCAGCGCAAACGCGCAAATTTAACAGTAGAAATAAATAATACGAAAAAGGCGCTACTTTCAAATAAAAGTAGCGCCTTTTTTGCTCAAGACTACGATTATATCGCGTCTTCATCTTCTTCTGCAGTACGAATACGAACAACACGCTCAACTTCAGTGACAAATATTTTACCATCACCAATTTTGCCTGTTTGTGCGGTTTTAACAATCACATCAATAGCGCGTTCAACATCTTCATCACCAAGCACAATATCTAACTTTACCTTTGGTAAGAAATCAACCATATACTCTGCGCCACGGTATAGCTCGGTGTGACCTTTTTGACGACCAAACCCTTTGACTTCACTTACTGTCATACCCGTAATGCCAACATCAGATAGTGCTTCGCGCACATCATCGAGCTTAAACGGTTTAATGATTGCTTCTATTTTTTTCATATTAGTTACTTTTGAAAGCCTCAGTTGCCTCGATTTTAGACAATCATGAGGTTCATAGCAAACAAAGTGATTGAATAGCACAGGTGAAAAATAATCATGGTATGATTATTTTAATAAAAATAACTATACTAGGGTCTGTTGACCTTTCAACATCACCGAGTTAATGAGATTTATATGAAAACCAAGCATACAGGATTTACTCTATTAGAGTTAATGGTTACCGTTGCTATTGTTGCAATAATAGCAAGTATTGCAATATGGAATAGTAGCGATATGCTGGAAGAAAATCGAGGCGAAAACTTTTTATTGGAGCTTAAGCGTAATATTAGTTTTGCGCGCTCACAAGCAGCTAGTACTGATGAGATTGTGGTTATTTGTGCAGCTCAGCATTCGGAGGTTAAAAACAATGATGATAGTATGCAATGCCGAGCAAGGTGGGATCGTAATAAAGTTATTATAACCTTTATTGATGCAAATAATGATGGTCAATATAATTCTTCCTCTGACAGCTTAATTCGCGTCATGGAAAAAATTAGCCTTAATGATAAGGTAACATTCACAGCTGGAGATAGACGGATACGGTTTAACACCAGCGGTCGTATCACCACTAAACCTGGAAATTTTATTTTTTGCCCTAATGGTACTAATGAAAATAATAAAGGGTTAACACTGTCTCAATCAGGAACTGCTTTTTATATAGGTGACACAACTCAAACCTGCAGCTAAAAGCCATTTCATACTTTGTCGTTTTTTGATTATTTACTAAACTAATATAATGGACTGTTCAATGTAAGGCTTCAGGGATGAAGTTAATTATAAGTGTTCACAAAAACGATGGCGTTACGTTAGTAGAATTACTAGTAACCATTTTAGTTATTGCAATACTGAGTCAACTCTCTTTGTCGTTTGCTCCTGACTTCTTGGCGCTCAATCGCGCAGATAATCAGGTTAGTCTATTACACCGAAATATTAATTTAGCACGTCTTTATGCTATAGAGCATGGCAACTACGTAACGCTGTGCGCTTTGAAAGATAAACAATGTTTAGATGGTGAGTGGCACACGGGTGTGTCACTTTTTACTGATCATGACAAGTCAACATCTTTGGATAATGACGAACGTCTTATTAGTACCTTTGAACATACCCATCCCTCTGATAGCTTAAAGTATCCTCGCACTGCAATAACTTTTAGACCCGACGGCTCTTTAAATGGCTTTCAAAATGGTACTTTTATCTATTGCCCTAATAGTGAAAAAGCAAACCTTGAAGGGCTTGCTCTATCTATAAGTCAAACAGGTCGCATAAGGATAAAGTCCACAAATAGATGCAAAAATAACTAACCTGAATTCTAGTTAGGGGGTTTACAGTGTAAAAAGCCGGGTTTCGCGCCAATAGCTGGGCTATTGCAAGTAAACTCAACGCAATTAGCGCTAAAAATAGCTGCTTGAGATAAGTATACAATTCAGAGTAGGGCTCACCTGCATTATCTACCCCAGCAATAGGTTATATCTGATTTACCTTTGGTGCCTTCAGCCCCTTTTAAGCCTAAGTCATTAATAGACAATTCAGTACAATCAGTATCCCCTTTAACAGCTCCAGCGATGGGCTTCGCTGTAATTGTAAATTCATTACTATTAACCACATTTATTGCTAACTCAAAATGCCCGTTTTCAGTTTTACTTTGAATACCTAAGTCACTAAACGAAGTTGAATAGACTCGGTTATCTACAAAGTATTGCTCTTGCTTATTTGCCGCATCTAACAGCGCAGATGCAGCTTCTGCGCGTGATGCTCTTTTTACATACTCACTGTAATTCGGCAGTGCAATTGCGGCAATGATGCCAACAATCGCTACTGTGATCATTAACTCAATTAATGTGAATCCTTGTTGTGTCTTATTCATATACAGCCCTTAATTGTTTATCTCGTCGTTTTCTTCACGCTTATAAATATATGTTTGCTGCGTTTTAAAGCCAAAGCCATTGTCGGCACTATCTAGTAACTTTATAGTTCCATCTTCGGTTTTTAGACCAGGCCCTAAAATGTTAACGGGTATAAATGGTTTGGGATCACCTTTAACTAAAGGACCTGAAAAATAATATTTGCTTATGGGTGGCTTTTGTTCTGGGTCTTCATCACACTTTCCATCGGTGTTAGCATCCGCACAAGAAGAACCAAAGTATAGCTGTGGTGTATCGGGCACGTCGTAACTGGTTACAAATTTAAGCTGTTCATACACCTTTGTACCGTAATGCAAATGAAACGCATAAAGCGCACCACCGCCTCCACTTAAAGAACATTGATTCTCTACAACGGCATCAGATGCTGGCGTGAAAGAAGTAAAATAAGCAACTCCGCCAACAACGGTAGCTGCAGCCAATGACTTTTCACCTTTGGCTAATTCGTAGCGCCACCCTTTCTTTTTTGCCAACTCAGCTTCAACAAGATTAAAACCATCTATGTCATCTAGAGTATTACCAAATGGGTCATCGTTCATAATCATTAAGTCGGAGGGCTTAATTGCCGCAGGCGCATTGGTTTTAAATGAGCGTGTCAGTGTATTTTCATCACGGATCATAAACAGCTGATCTTGCTCATTTGTATTCGTTGGTTTTGAACGATTACCGCTGCCGATAACAACAGCATCATAAGGAGTATCTAAACGGGTAATAACTTTATCACCATTGATGGTCGTCTCCGTTACTTTACTAAACAAAGTTCGCGCAATCAAAGGCTTATAAAAGAAGCGCCTATCTTGGGTATTTTGATTGCTACCAAGCTCTGCAAGTTTGAAATGACTAAACTCACTACTATCTTCTCCTGGCATATCAATTCGCCAAATATTACCACCGGTATCTGAGGCATAAATTCGGTCAATATAGCCGTCATAATCTGAATCAAGCGTAGTTAAATCAGCGGCAATACTATGTTTACCTTTAAAACCATTGCTATTTGGGGTTAACGCCCATACTAAACTGCCAGTTTTTGCTTCAACAATATAAATGCCCCGACCACGGGAATCCTCAGCTCTTATAGCCGCATCTTTATTTGTATCGTAACCGGCACCAAATACGAGTAAAGGTTTATTACCAAAAGCTTTGATATAAGCTATTTGCGGTTTTGACCATGTTTGTGCTAATTCCGTAAAGTCGCCTTTGCCGCCTTCTATTGGTTTGCTCCAAAGGCGCTTTGGCTGGTTCGGGTTTGTAATATCTAAGCCATAGTAATTCTTACCACCACGACGCATACCAGCAAAAGCCCAAACAGCATCTCCTTTACTAGCATCTATAATACCGTCATTTAAACCTTCGCTATTTAAACTCTTATTACTAAAGTAAACACTGATAGGGCCGTCCATGCCGTATACCTTGCTATCTGCTTGTTTATTTCTGAGTGGCTTAATAATGTCAAATAATACTGAAGGTATAAACGCCCAACTTTCACTTACAGTCTCGCCGGCATCTTTAAACATATGTAAAAACCCAGCATTTGTCCCTATAAGAATTCGTATATCATCATTGCCATAGTCGATAGCAATAGGCTTAGAATGTAATGGGTCGCCAAAAATATCAGAGCGTTGATCTTGCGAAGAGCCATCTTTATCCTCATCATCAACGTCAACCCCTCTAGCCCAATTAACATCTTGGCTTGTTAAGGCTAGCGGATTATCAACAATACCGCTAAGAATGTCGCTGATAACCGAAGTATCAAAGCTAACAATAGAGCCTTGATTTTCAGTGAATAAATTACGGGCTAGTGGATCTATCGTGCTTAGATAATGGTTTACACCACCTTGTGCAACCGCATTACCATCAGCGGGTTGGCCCGCAGGTAGCCAAAATGTTTTTGCATCTTTTGAAATTAAACCGTCGCTATTGAGAGCAAGCTGGTTAGTTGCATCAACAATCTGATTGCCTGTAATTTTCAACTTTTTGAGGTTACCACGCCAACGCGCTCCTGTTTCAGGATAAAACATTGCATAGTAAAGAGCATCACGGCTGCGAGTTTGGTCTACATTATTACTGGCCACTGATGGCGATGAAAAGCTATCGTTTACTTCTCGAATACGAGAAATCGTATTTTTAAGTGCGTCTGACAGTTGTGCTGCAGTATTGGCATGTAAATATTGCCCACCGCCATATTCAGCAGTCTCAGTAAGTAAGTTTTTACCTGAGTTACTCATTCCAGTACCAAAGCCAATAGGAAATACACGACCAATATCTAGTACATTATTGGTTTTGCTATACAGATCAACTTTTACATCATCTGTGCCATGGATAATTTTTGCCAGCGCTGCCAAATAACTATTGCTGACAACAGGCGCATTTTCAGAAAAATAATCATCATGGAGATTATATATATCATTATTTCTATTAGAATCGTTGGTAGGATCTCCATCTGTCATTAAAATAATGTTGATACTATTGTCACAACGCAATGGCTCCCCCGCTACTGGGGCAAAGGGTGATTTATAAACTCCTGATGACTCTGCGGTAAAATCTCGATCATTAGTGTTATCGCCATAGTAAACATCTTGGCCTGTTATGTATAAATACGCTTCCCATAATGTTTCAGTTAATGGGGTTGACCCACTGGCAGGTAGCTCATCAATTTTATTGAGCAACGTTGACTTTTCAGCACCTACTCTGGCTAGTACATAACCGCCACTACTGCCATTAAAACGCATTAAACCAAATTCAATATCATCATTATCGTTCACTAATTGCGTAATCGCATTTTGTGCAACTCTTAAACGACTATCACTACATGTGGCTTCATAATTGTAGTAGCTAGTTCGTTTGTAACATTGCTCATTACGTTTATAGCTGTCTTTACTTTCAAAACAATCGACCTGGTAATAACGATTACCGCTTCTCATATAACAGGAATTGCCATCGTTTACATCCCAAGCCATACTGCCCGATGTATCAAAAATCATAATTACGCGTGGCTTTTCATCTGTCTCCACATTATGGTTAACATACAACTCTATATCTTCAGCATGAGCTGACATGCCAATTAATATTCCGAATATAGGCATGAGCATTCTGTTTAGTGTAAGTTTCATCTTAAAACCCCTTACTTATGCTAGCCATCTCTTGGGCTACGCCGGTAACAATTGTTAGTTGGTGTTTACTTCTGGAGCCGTACTCCATGGTTGTAGAAACTTGCACCATGTTGCATGAAATGCCAGCAGTAAAATTAAAACGACGAGGGCATTCTAAATCAAGTACACCATTGTTTAAGTTAATCATATTGCTTTTCATATCATCACGTTCAGCCATAACAATACCAGTATCTGTAACTTCTTCAGGAGTCAAAAAGAACTGATTAGCAGCCCCTTTACGAGCTTCATCAGCAATAATGCGCTGTACTTCACCAATTAGTTGATTTTCTGCAACTTCACGCTCTTGAGCTGCATTTGTAATTTTAATATCAATACTACTACTACTCATTAAAGTAACCGCAATTCCTGTCACTGCTATCACCATAATAAGTGCTGTAATAAGTACAACACCATGTTGTTTCTTTTTCATATGAGTTAAATACGCCATAAATTTGCTCCCACATTATTTAAACGAATAGTCGTAGTGAAAACAGTTCGTCTGAAATTATCTGAAAAAGTAAGAGACCGACTATTTGCATCTTCCCCTAATATGTACGTTTGGTTCTTCATTTTAAGGCCTGGATCTGGTTGCAATGCTCTGATCAGTAAGAAAACTTGTACTGTTAAAATACCTCTACGGTTTTCCCAGTCGCTGGCGTTCATATCACTGATGCTTTTATAGATATCAACGCGACTATCGCTGGTAGTATCTAAACCAAAAATAAAACGCATATTTTCCACGCCTTCCATTATAGTTTCAGTGTTTATTGACCCGCCTACTAAACGCTTTCGCATTAGTGCCGGTACAGTAAGGTTCTTATTATTTACCGTATAAGTTTGCTCTGCAATATAATAGCTGTGATGACTATACGGCCATACCGACGCATTGATATTTACGCTAGTAGGGTCAACAACACCTCGCCCAAAGCGAGCACTTTCTTGTTCAGCAATAAAATAATTCTCACCACTTTGCGTTTCATTAACACCTACGGCATCAACTTCTAGTTGATTACCTTGTAAAAACTTAACCTGTAAAATATCAGTCCCTTTAATTGGGTTTTTTACACAGTTGAGCTCATTCGAACTTGCCGCAGTTTTAGCGTATAAAGATCTAAAGTTACTACTACTCGCTAAATCTGGAAAACTGCCATTGTTAGCTCCTTCAAAGCAGTCATTGGTAGGATTTGACAGTGATGATGTGTTTGCAGCGGTAAATGAATCATCATAATATGTTCCCCAAAAACCAACTTGCTCAATATCTCGTTGCATAATATTTATAGCTAAGCGGCCTGACTCTTGTAACTCGCCTATAGTCATAGTGTCTTTGGTGGTTACTTTCATACCGATATAAGTAAACATTACCCCACCCAAAATTAATCCCCCTATAAATAGAGATATCATCATTTCAATGAGTGTAAATCCTGTTTGCTTCATTTTAGCTCCTAACGTATACGTAGCTATTAAGCACGACTAAGCGACGCTTTTTATCTGCGACGCCACAACTAATTTTACCTGTCGCCTCACTTGCTTTAAATTCTTGTCGACCCTGCCAAGAAACAATAACCTCAAGGTTATATGCTTTCCCTCCAGAACCCGCTACCACTGCAGGGTTAATACACACAGTTGCACCATCAAGTGATCCGGTATTCTCTCGGGCTCGAATAGCACGTTTCCATTGCTCGATATCTAAACTAGCTATTTGCGCGTTGCTACATGAGCTTGTAAAACATGTTTTAGACGATTTCTTCGTGGTTTCACTGGTAAACTCTACATCGTAAAGGGTCGCGAGTTGCGAAGTATCATTAGCTCGAATACGTTGAATAATATCATTACCAAGCGCAACAGCAGCAGCACGTTGCATTGAATCAAAGCTTGCTTGCTTTGCTTTTGCTTGCAGGGCTACAGCGCCCAATAAACCAAAGCTGAGAATAATAAACGCAATTAGGACTTCAATAAGGGTAAAACCTTTTTGCAATTTAAACGTACTCAAATACATAGTAAAACCAAATAATAATTACCTGATAATAAGTGTATGCAATTACAGATTAGATTCAACTAGAACCATGACTAACGGTTAATTATGTTGATAAGCGGTTAATAGGTAGGCGTATTAAAGTTCACTTTTTACGCTTTTGAGTGCTCGACGACTTACAGCTAACAAAGTAGTACAGCCATCAAGTTCAATAACATGTTGATGGTTTTGAAGCGTATGTAGGGCAATAATTTTGTTTTTATTCACCAAAGTATGTCGATGAATTCTTAATAAATGATGCGGGTATTGCATTTCAAGATGCTTTAAACTGTCCTCAATTAAAGCTTCCCCTTGATCAAACACAAACTTGGTATACTTTTCCTCTGCGTTAAAATAAAAAATACTCTCTATTTCAACACTTCTGATAGTGCCAGCCAGTTGATACGTTACTTTTTCTGTTTGTTGCTGTTGCAGATGTACTCTGTTTAAACGTCCTAGCTGCTGCAATGCATGTTGCAAACTTTTTACTGATATAGGTTTTACTAAATACCCAGCTGCATTTAGTTGCAGTGCATCAAGTGCATGCTCAGGGTGAGCGGTTATAAAAATAATCGCAGGGGGAACCGCCAAGCCATTGAGTTGATTAGCCACTTCGATGCCATTTAAGCCTGGCATATCAACATCTAAAAACACTAAATCAGGCTGAAGTTTCTTTATTTTTATTAAAGCGTCATTGCCATTGTCGGCCTCACCTTGCACTTGAATAGATGTATAGCTCTGACTAAGTAAACGCTTTAAGCGTGCTCTGGCTAAAGGCTCATCATCTACAATCAGTGCATTCATAACATGCGCTCTGTTTGTTTTGGAATAACCACTTTAACTCTAAATTTTTTTTCTTTGTTAGTTATCGTCAGTTGCGCCTGATCTTTATAATAAATACTTAAACGAGAACGGATATTATCAATTGCCATACCGTTATGCTCTCTAGTATTAGCGGTTTCAATAGGTACAGGGTTAGTCACAATCAAGGTTAAATAATGTGTTGTAACATGCAGCTCAATACTAATGGTAGCACCACTTTGGCTGGGCTCTACGCCATGGCATACTGCGTTCTCTACCAAAGGTTGTAATGTTAGATATGGAATATAGAGCGCAGGGAGATTTTCTGGTAATAACCACTCAACCTGTAAACGCTCTGCAAAACGCCATGACTCAAGAGCAATATATTGTTTAGTTAATACTATTTCATCACTGAGTAATACACTTTGCCCTGACCGCATTGCAGCCTGCGAAAGCGCCGCTAATGCTAAAATAGCATGCTCTGCAGCCTCAACGTCATGATGTGTTAATTCTGCTGCCGTATTCAAACTATTATATAAAAAATGGGGTCTGATCCGCGCCTGCAAAGCATCAAGCTCTGCACGAGAGAGTGCTTTGGCTTGCTGTTCTTTTTCAAAATGAATAAGCAAAAATTGTACAAAAAGTGAGGTGAGCAAAAATACAATAATGCAATTACGTAACACAAAAAACGTAAGTTGTTTTTCGTTTTCTATATCAAAAGCAATATAAGAAAAAGCCAGACTAAATAAAGCAGTACTCAAACTATATACAGCAATAAAAAAACTAAGCTGAATAAACTGAGGCTGTTTTGCAAGAAATCGGCGACAAATATATATAAAAGAGGTGCTTACTAATACGGTTACATGGAGAAATAAACTAATCTCTCCCAAATGCAGCCATATGTCACCGCCAGCATTAGGAGCAAAAGCTAAAATAATAGCCACGACTTGGGTTACTATGAGGGATGCAAGTACACCACGCTCATTAAAAAGGGCCGAAAAAAGTAGTGCATCTGGTGTCAGTTGCTTACTCATTCGACCCTCCTTTTATCTATTAATAGACTAACGCAGCTCTACTGGCACAGCAAAAACAATGTTTTCTTCTTCACCTGGGTTTTCTGTTACTTGTTTGCCACCAAGCTCTTTTAAGCGTGTGATGACTTGCTGAACTAATACTTCAGGAGCTGATGCACCGGCAGTCACACCTACACTGTTGATACCATCAAACCATGATGCTTCAACATTACTAGCATCATCTATTAAGTAGGCTTGTGTACCCATTTTATCGGCAAGTTCCCGTAAACGATTAGAGTTAGAGCTATTTTTAGCACCCACAACTAATAACACATTCACTTTATCAGCTAAATCACGAACCGCATCTTGGCGGTTCTGTGTTGCATAGCAAATATCATCTTTACGTGGACCATCAATTGTAGGAAATTTACTACGTAAAGCATCAATCACATCGGCAGTGTCATCTACTGATAGAGTTGTTTGGCTGCAGTAAAAAAGGTTATCCGCATTTTTTACATCAAGCTTTAATACATCATCAACTGTTTCAACAAGATAAATACCACCTTGCTGATTATCGTATTGCCCCATGGTACCCTCAACCTCAGGGTGTCCGTGGTGACCAATTAAGATGCATTCAATACCTTTTTTACTAGCACGGGTTACTTCCATATGCACCTTAGTCACTAACGGACAGGTTGCATCAAATACTTTTAACTCTCTGCGTTTAGCCTCTGAGCGAACAGCCTGAGATACACCATGAGCGCTAAAAATAACAATGCTATCATCAGGAACCTGATCTAGTTCTTCGACAAACACGGCGCCGCGATTTTTTAAACCATCAACCACATAACGGTTATGCACCACTTCGTGACGCACATAGATTGGCTTTTCAAAAATATCTAAAGCGCGCTCAACAATACTAATTGCGCGGTCAACACCGGCGCAAAAGCCTCGTGGATTAGCTAATAATATTTCCATTAGCCTTGCACCTCAATAATATCAACCTCAAACGTTAAACGCTGACCCGCTAATGGGTGATTAAAATCGATAGTAACTGACTCACCTTGCACTTCACGAACCAAACCCGGAAGTTCAGTACCATCAGGTTGAGTGAACGCAATAATCGCACCTACTTTAGCCGGTGTTTCTGCACCAAACTTACTACGATCTACATAATAAATATTATCTGGATTTGGTTGACCAAAGGCATCTTCAGGCTCAAGCTCAAATGTTTTGCTTTCACCCGCGGTTAGGCCAAGCAAACATTTTTCAAAGTTAGCGGTTAAACTGCCATCACCCATAGTGAGCTTGGCAGGTTTGTTATGCACTTTTGTTGAGTCAGCGGCAGAGCCATCTTCTAGTTTAATAGAAAAATGAAAAATAACGTCTGAGTTTTCACCAATTACAGCTTGGCTCATGCTTTATGCTCCTTTGGTTCTTCGCCTGTAAAGGCGTCAAATAGTAATAACGCAGCGCCTACACAAATAGCACAATCTGCAATATTAAATACGGGGAAATGTGAGTCTTCGTAAAACACATGTAAAAAGTCAATAACGTAACCATAAGCAACACGGTCGTATAAGTTACCAATAGCACCCGCTAACACTAACGAGTATGCACCGCACAATACTTTATTAGACGCAGGAAGGCGCTTTAACCACCATACCAACAAACAACTAATTGCAATTGCTATTACACTTAAAAACCAACGTTGCCAGCCACCCGCTTCGCTTAAAAAGCTGTAAGCTGCACCGTAATTATGTACATAAGTGATACTAAAAACAGGCAGTAGATTAATTGACTCACCATAGGCCATGGTGTTTACAACCAGTGTTTTACTGGCAAAGTCTATTACTAGTAGTAATAGACTCAACCAAAGCCACACTAAACCACTTTTTTGGGCTAGTTTGCTCACTAAAAACAACTCCTAAGCGAATTGACGCTTTTCACCTTCACCGTCAACGTTACTAACACAACGACCACAGATTTCAGGGTGCGCAGGCTCAACGCCTACATCTTCACTATAATGCCAGCAACGCTCACACTTTTTAGCATCAGTTGCTGATACGCTAATGTATAAACCTTCAATTTCGGTTGCTTGTGAGTCTGCAGGCTGGCTCTCTACTTCAGTAACATTTACAGCTGAAGTAAGTAACACAAAGCGAAGTTCATCACCTAGTGCAGCCAGTTTTGTAGCAAGTTCTTTACTTGCAAAAAGATTAACCGTTGCTTGTAATGTAGCGCCAATCACTTCTTCTTTACGTGCAGCTTCTAGCAGACGGTTCACTTCGTCACGCACATTTAAAATAGCTTGCCAATCTTCATTACTAAACTTGGTCGTAGTTGGCGCTTGTAAGCCCTCATACCAAGTTGAAGTAAATACATAGTCACTGCGCTCACCTGGAAGTGCTTCCCAAATTTCTTGTGCTGTAAAGCTCATGATTGGTGCCATCCAACGCGTCATTGCTTCAGCAATGTGGTACAGCGCGGTTTGACAAGAACGACGTGCATGACTGTCACTTTTTGCCGTGTACTGACGATCTTTTATAACGTCTAAGTAGAACGAACCAAGCTCACCGGTACAGAAGTTCATTAACTTTTGCGTCACTAATAGCATTTGGTAGCTATCGTACGCCGCTAAAATGTCATCTTGTAACTGTGCAGCACGCCCTACAATCCACTTATCAAGCTCAACCATATCATCCACAGCAACTTGATCTGTTTTTGGATCAAAACCACTAAGGTTAGCAAGCAAATAACGGCTGGTGTTACGAATACGGCGGTAGCGATCTGCTGAACGTTTGAATATTTCATCTGATACCGTCATTTCTGCCGTGTAATCAGTTGATGCTACCCATAAACGTAAAATATCAGCGCCTAGTTTATTCATCACGTTTTGTGGTGAAATAACATTACCTAATGACTTAGACATTTTGCGGCCATTTTCATCAACCGTAAAGCCATGCGTAAGCACTTGCTTATATGGTGCATGACCATTAATTGCCACTGAGGTCATCATTGATGACATAAACCAACCACGGTGTTGATCTGAACCCTCTAGGTATAAATCAGCAGGACCGGTTAAATCTTCACGCGCATCAACAACACAGGCATGCGTTACACCTGAATCAAACCACACGTCCAGTGTGTCTTGCACTTTCATGTATTGTTGTGCGTCTTCTTCACCTAGTAAAGTAGCTGGCTCTAGGTCATACCATGCTTGAATACCTGACTTTTCAACAAGCGCTGCTGCTTGTTCAATCAGCTCTTGAGTATTTGGGTGTAATGCACCCGTGTCTTTATCAACAAACAATGCAATAGGAACACCCCACGTACGTTGACGTGAAATACACCAATCAGGGCGGCCTTCAACCATGTTAGCAATACGGCTTTCGCCCCATTCAGGTAACCACTGAGTATTTTTAATTTCAGCCAGTGAATCTTGGCGCAAGTTAGCCTGATCCATGCTAACAAACCATTGTGGTGTGGCACGGAAAATAATAGGTGTTTTATGGCGCCAGCAATGTGGGTAACTGTGCGTTAATGCATGATGATGCATTAGGGCATTATTTTCTTTTAATACCTCAATTACACTCGCATTGGCTTTAAACACATGTTGACCGGCAAATAATTCAGTATCAGGTAAGTACACGCCGTTTGCGCCAACAGGGTTAGCTACTTCAAGGTTGTACTCAAGACCAGCCACGAAATCTTCTTGACCATGACCTGGTGCAGTATGCACGATGCCCGTGCCAGAATCTGTCGTTACGTGCTCAGCAACAATAACAGGAACATTAAAGTCATAAAAAGGATGTGCTACTGTTAAGTTTTCAAGTGCTGCGCCTTTAACATAGCCAAGGATATGGAAATGGTTGAAACCAAAACGATCCATCGCATCTTTAACCAGCTCAGAGCCAATAATAAGACGTTGCTGAACGCCTTCATCTTCTACTTGTACTAGCGCGTATTCTAAATCAGCATGCACAGCTACCGCACGGTTTGCAGGCAAAGTCCATGGTGTTGTAGTCCAAATAACGGTTCCCACACTACCTGTTCCTGTATGGCCAGCCGCCAAATCAAACGCATTAACTACCGCACCTTGATCTGTAAAAGTAAAACGTACATCAATAGCTGGAGATTGTTTGTCTTGATATTCAACTTCTGCTTCAGCTAATGCTGAACCACAATCTGTACACCAATGCACAGGCTTAGCGCCTTTATGAAGGTGACCATTTTTTATAATGCGGCCCAGTACACGAATGGCATTAGCTTCAAAGTCGAAGTTCATGGTTAGGTAAGGTTTATCCCAATCACCAAAAACGCCTAAACGTTTAAAGTCTACTTTTTGGCCTTCCACTTGCTTTTTAGCATAGGCACGACATTTCTCACGAAACTCTGCCGCAGTTACCTTAACACCGGGTTTACCAACTTTTTTCTCAACCATTAACTCGATTGGTAAACCATGACAGTCCCAACCTGGTACGTATGGCGCATCAAAGTCTGATAAAGTTTTAGACTTAACAATAATATCTTTTAATATTTTATTTACTGAGTGGCCTAAATGGATATCGCCGTTTGCATACGGAGGGCCGTCATGCAAAATGAAAGTTTTTTTACCTTTCTTCGCGCTGCGAATTTGACCATATAGGTCGTCTTCATACCATGCTTTAAGCATTTTTGGTTCACGTTGTGCCAAATTGCCACGCATTGGAAACATTGTTTCCGGTAAATTCAAAGTATGTTTGTAGTCGCTCATTAATCCTACTTTCCGTTTCTATCGGCTACCTAATTTAAACCAAAACACTGCTTAGCGGCGGCAACATCGGTTGCTATTTGTGCCGTCAGTTGTGTTAATGTCTCGAATTTTTTCTCATTGCGGAGTTTTTCAATTAACTCCACATGCATAAATTGTCCATAAATATCTTGTGCAAAATCAAAAAGATGAACTTCTAATAAAGCACGAGTTCCATTAAACGTGGGTTTGTTTCCAATGTTAGCCACCCCAAAAACTTGCTTTCCTGCGATCATCACTTGAACCGCAAATACACCATTGACCGGACAAACTTGACGTTTTAGTGCAATATTTGCCGTTCTAAAACCCAGTTCGCGGCCTTTTTTCCAGCCATGAATAACACGTCCAGATATTGCATAATTATGCCCAAGCATAACTTTTGCACTAACTAAGTCACCTTCAGCAAGCGCTTCTCGTATCAAGGTACTGCTTACTCTAGCATTTAATTGCCTAAAGCTGGCAGTGCTTTTAACACTCATTCCCACTTGGGTGCCCATAGTTGCCAATAAACTAAAGTTACCTTGGCGCTGTTTACCAAACCTAAAATCATCACCAACCGTTAATGCTTTAACGCCCAGCTTTTTAATTAAAATATCGCTAACAAACTGCTCAGCATGCATGTTTGCAAAAGCCTGATTAAAGCTAATACAAATAACGCGTTCAATTCCTAAGTTACTCAATAGACGAAGTTTATCACGCAGTCGAGTCAGCCTAGCCGGAGCGTTATTTTTTGCAAAAAACTCCTGTGGCTGAGGCTCAAATAACATTACGGTGCTGGGTAAATTATTTTCTTTTGCATCAGCTAAAAGCCCTTTTAATACGGCAGCATGACCCAAATGAACACCATCAAAATTACCAATGGTCAGCACACAACCAAAGTGTTGTGGGCGTATATTGTGTATACCTCTAATTAACTCCATGCCACCTAATGCCTTTTTCAGCGAGCGATAAAATGCGACCTCGGGCCGCAGAGTGTCCGATTATAATCTTTTTTTTAATTTGATTCAGTAATTGCTACACTTTTTATCGTATTTAGTCTAACACCCATCAAAAACAACATAAAAAAGTAACTAACAATCGCAATAATTAATAACACAACCAATAACATAACTTGTTCGCTAAAGTGCCAACTAACCCAGTCATATTGCCTACTGGTAAACCAAACCAATGCGCCCATTGTTATACTTGCCAACAAACACTTCAAAGTGAAGTAGCCACTCATGCTGGAAAACTGATAAACATTCTCTTTTTTAAGCTGTCGATACAGTAAGTAGGCATTACAACTTGCCGACATTGAGGTTGCCAGAGCCAAACCTAAATAGCCAATAAATGGTGCCAGCATAATATTAAACACCATATTTAGTACCAAAGTAATAATACCAATGCGTACCGGTGTTTTAGTATCTTGGCGAGAATAAAACCCAGGCGCGAGCACTTTAATTAACATAAAACTGACTAATCCCACTGAGTAGGCAACCACCCCTAAGCTCACCGCCTTAACATGATCGATGCCCGCTTCTTTGAAAGCGCCATGATCAAACAGCACGGTAATAATAAGCGGGCTTATAATCATCAATCCTATCATTGCTGGAAGCCCTAAAAAAATCACAAACCTCACTCCCCAATCTAGGGTATGTTGAAAGTCGCTACTTTTTTTACTGCTGTGTAATTTTGACAGCGCAGGCAAAATTACCGTCGCAATACCAATGCCAAATAAACCAAGTGGGAATTCAATCAGTCTATCTGAGTAATACAGCCAAGCGATAGAACCTGTCATCAATAATGAAGCTATTACCGTATCGAGTAATAAGTTAATTTGACTAATTGATACACCAAATAAGGCTGGGAGCATTAACTTGCGTACTTTTTTCACATTTTCATCTTGCCAACCCCAGCGCGGGCGCGCTAGCATTTTTGCTTTATACAAAAACGGCAGTTGAAATAATAGCTGTACCACGCCTCCTAAAAACACGCCAACAGCTAACGCATAAGCGCCTACAGAAAATTGGTCGTGTAATAAAATGGCACAACTAATGATGGATACATTGAGTAACACAGGGGTAAAAGCCGCAACGGCAAAACGATTATAAACGTTCATCACCGCGCCACTGAGCGCCACAAGGCTTACAAAAAACAAATAAGGAAAAGTCAGTTTTAATAGCGAACTAGCAAGCTCAAACTTTTCTGCGTCAGGCCCCCCTTGCCACCAATCAATAAACCAACCAGTACCAAATAATGCAGCAATAACAGGTGATGCTATTACACCAAAAAGTGTCACTATCAGTAAAATAGTGCCTAACGTGCCGGCGGCTTGGGCAACAAATATTCTGACCTTCTCATCGCCTTGCTGCTGTTTAATTTCACTTAATACCGGTACAAATGCTTGCGCAAAAGCCCCTTCGGCAAATAAACGGCGTAAAAAATTAGGAATACGGTTAGCAAATAAAAATACATCGGCCGCAGCGCCTGCGCCCAACAGATTAGCCACGACGGCATCTCGTACTAGCCCTAAAATACGCGAGATCATTGTCATTGCACTTACAATCATCCCAGAACGAAACAAACCTTTTGACACTATAAATCCATATTAAAAACCAGCAATTAAGTTAATTATGCCATAGTCTTTTTTATAAATCGCTTTAAAGCACTAGGCTGGAACCCCTTGCTTTGTTACAATAGCGCTATTAACTGCTAAAGCGGCAAATTGATGTTCGTTATAAGGAGCAGTTTTTCTTGAATTGTTAAAATTAAATTGACATTCATGATAAAAACAGGCATATTCCACGGCCTTTAATTTAAGCTTTATTTAAGATTGTTAGGAGCAAACCTTGGCTAACATCAAGTCTGCAAAAAAACGCGCTATCACAAGCGAAAAAAACCGTCAGCACAACGCAAGCCGTCGTTCAATGATGCGTACTTACTTCAAAAAAGTAATCGTAGCTATTGAAGCTGGCGATAAAGAAGCTGCACAGCAAGCTTTTTCTGTTGCTACACCTATCCTAGACCGTTACGCAACTAAGGGTCTAATCCACAAAAACAAAGCTGCTCGTCATAAGAGCCGTTTAGCTGCTAAAATTAAAGCGCTATAATTTGTTTTTGCAAGATTAAAAAAACCGGCTTTTGCCGGTTTTTTTTTGCCCAAAATAAATACGCCTCTTAAACGTTATCAAGCTCTGGATAAAACTTTTTCAACATCGCCGCAATTTTCTTTGGTGAAAATGGTTTAACCACAAACCCTTTTGCCCCTCTTTCTATCGCATCCTTCACATTTTCAACGCCTGAATGAGCCGACACCATCACCACGTTTGTCTCTGGTGATAACTCATTAATTTGCGCAATAAGTTCTTTACCATCGCCATCAGGTAGTTCTATATCTAAAAATATAATATTAAAATTGGCTGCGCGACACTCGCTAATACACTGCGCGGCCGTTGACGCTTCTTTTACATTCTCTATCCCTAAATGCATTAATGTTTGACTTAGAAAGCTACGCACAGTGCTAACATCGTCAACTATTAAAATAGATAGCTGCGTATTCATATACAATCCTTATAGGCTAAAGCCATGTCTGCGAAGTTGGTGATTTGCTTAAAATACAAATATTTACTTTATTATAGAGGGCTAAGCTAAAAAGGCCAGATTTGCTTTATGTCGAAAACCACAAAAAAAAGTCGCCGCAAAAAAAATAAAGCCGCTACTGTTAAACAAAGATCCAGTAATAAGCTTGCAAACACTGGCTCACAATTAAAACTACACTCAAGTAGCGCAAAGTGTGGCATCAAGTTGACCCTGCTTTTTATTTTCGCGATATTATTATTTATACTTGTTTTAATACCAAAGCCGAGTTTACTTACTTATAAAAAATCATCTATGGTAAGCCAAAGTGTGTATTGGCCAGGGTTGTTTTCAAGCGAACCAAAACTACTGGACTCAACCCTACACCCGCGACTGGATAAGGAGCATAGAACCCTTTACCTATGTATTGATTTACAGCAACCGCAGAGCTGCCAAAAATATCGAATTATTGCTGAGGAAGGAATATTTTCAGTATTGCTTACTTACTTTTAACATTAAAAAAACTAATCTGAAAATTTAAAATTACTTGGTTGAAAGCTGTGCAAAAGATCAACATAATGGCGCTCCTTTTTTCAACAACTGAACTATTGAAACGACCATGCTAAACGAGCTAGATTGGCTTTTAAATACATTACTACTTGCACTAGGTTTAGGTGCATTCTTTATTAACCAACTGACACTGCTTCGCGTTGCAGCGATTAGTGCTTGTGGTTTGTTATTCTTATCATTTAGCTTAGATCTTATGTCGTCGAGTATTATTTCAAATATGAGTTTAGTTTTGATCAACACATTTTATTTGTTTAAAGTTTATACTTTTGGACAATTTACTGTATCTCAGCACTAATTACTTCCCCTTAGAATATTTTATAGCCCAGTTTTTCTGGGCTTTTTTTATTCTACAGCTTTAAAAATCTTGGGTCTTAGTTTGAACTAAGTTAAAATTTATCTCGTATTAGGGTCTGTTGACCTTTCAAGGTTAAATTTGCAGCAGTCTGTTTGGTATTTAGGCAAGGCAGAGCCTATGTGGTGTGGTTATTCCCCATAAATAGGTGATAACGCAGCATCAATGCCAAACAGGCGCTGCCCTTAGGGTTCTGCCTAGGGGCGATTTACTCTTTGTTGCTCGGTTTTTACTTAGCCCACTAGGTTACAAACCGAGCGCCGCGATTAAACCGCCCCTAGTTTGAACAAATTTCAATCCGCAAAGGTCAACAGACCCTTGCCTAATTTGAGATAAGCCCATGCCGTTGTCAGATTTCGATTTATTCTTATCCTCCATGGAAGATGTTACCCCTATCAGTCACGATACAGTGACATTGCCACCTAAAAACCATAAAACAGTTATCGCTCAGCAAGAAAAAAACAAAGCGGCACAATTAAATTTAAGCAGTGAACAATTTAATTCGTTAGATGAACCACTAGAATTGCTCGACCCACTCGCCATATTAAGTTTTAAACGGGATGGCGTGCAAAGCCCGGTTTTTAAAAACGTAAGATTAGCTAAATATCAGCTCGATGCGACATTAGATTTACACGGGCAACTTTTGAAAAATGCCCATGCTTCGTTGCTTGCCTTTATTAAAGATTGCCACCAGCGCAATATAAGGATGGTTCTTGTTCGTCATGGAATAGGTGTTAAAAATAAAGCCAAACCGGGGATTTTAAAAAGTTACGTAAATCAGTGGCTGCAAACAATTCCTTGTGTTTTAGCATTTCACACTGCACTCAGGCAGCATGGAGGAAGTGGGGCAACATATGTCTTACTAAAGAAGAGTGATGATAAAAAGCATCAAAACAGAGAAATTCACAGCAAGCGCAGTTAAATCTTGCTGTGCTAATAAGGGTTAGTTAAGCATCAACGCTGCTGCATTAGCTTGATTAAACCACGCAGATATTCCTAAAATAATGATAGATACAACCACAATGCTAATTTTTGCGCCCCCTTGATTGGGTTTCATAATTCATCCTATTTATTATTTTTGTTAGAACAGCTTTTAACAATAGTCAAAATTACAAATGTTAACAAGCTGTTTCTGTTAAAAATTAAACAAATTTTAATCCTTGAAGGCCAATAACTCTAAATTAATAACCTTGCTGCTTATTAATACAATTTATTAATGGTTGTCTCGCTTTCAAACGCAAAATGTTTTCTGCTATTTGCTCAATAACACTATCTAGATCTGACAACGCAGCACAGTGCGGCGTTAAAGTAATATTTGGGTGTTGCCAATAAGGGTGTTTGCTTGGTAGTGGCTCACTGGCAAATACATCAAGCGTTGCTGCTAGTAAACGTGCGTTATTGAGCGCATCGAGCAAATCAGCTTCAACGACATGCTCACCTCGGGCCACATTAATTAACACGGCGTGCTCAGGAAGTTGCTTAAGCAACTGTTGATTAATAATACCTTTGGTATTGCTAGTAAGTGGCAATAGACAGATTAAATAATCTGTATTCACTAACATATCATTTAGTCCCTGATCACCATGGTAGAGTGCTGCTATCGTTGATGTTTTAGGGCTTCGGCTCCAAGCATTAACTTTAAAGCCATTATTAGCCAACCTTTGGGCGCATGCTTGGCCTAATTCGCCAAACCCTAAAATACTGACTCGATCGTGCCTATACGCTCTTTTGGGCTTCCATTCACTTTGCTGTTGTTTTAAGAAATATTCTTTTAATCGCAATTTTTGCGCTAATACATGAGTAAGTACATATTCAGCCATGTCGTTGGCTAACTGTTTATCGACAATCCGCACCACTTCAACATGTGCAGGTAGTAAACTTAAATCGATACTATCAACCCCAGCACCAAACGATGACACCGCTTTCAAATTTAATAACTTTGGCCATAAAGACGCGGGCGCATTCCAAGCCAGTACAAATTCCACACCTGCAAAATCTTGGCAGTCATCAAGCTGCTCAATTTGAATGTTGGGTAATTGTGATTGCATTTTTGCAATTAATTTTGTGTTATCTCGACCGGTAATCGCGACTAAAACTGACATGATGATTCCTTAAAAAGTAACCCTAAATAGTAGTACTGGTACGGTTCAATTCAATAGTAAGTAAACGGTTTTAAAAAGTCACACAACTGACCGCGTATTGTCATATCCGCACTCTAAGCTAAACATATTGGCCTTAGCCTAGTATAAAAAAAGAGGTGCGTATGATCAGTGTAGATAAAGTAATAGCAACCAATTTACCACAGTTAACTAACTCATTTAAAATAAAAAAAATGGTAAAGAAAAGTCTTAGCTACTTATTACATGAACAAGAATTTACAAACTTTGCAACTGCCTATCCCCACCTTCAAGGAATAGAATTTGTAGAGCAAGTGCTTGATGAACTTGACTTTGAAACTCGCTACAAAGCTAAGCAAATAGAAAACATTCCCAGTGAAGGGAAAATTGTCATTATTGCAAACCACCCTATCGGATCCTTAGATGCACTTGCATTAATTAATGTGTTATCAACAGTGCGTTCCGATTTAAAAGTGGTGGCTAACCGTATGTTAATGACCGTTGACGCCATGCATTCGTTATTACTACCCGTTGATAACCTATCAGGGCAAAGTAAAAAACAAGAGCTGAGTAATATCCACCAGCACTTAAAAAATGAAGGAGCGTTACTTATTTTCCCTGCCGGTGAAGTTTCTCGACTTCGTCCTACGGGTATAAAAGACTGCAAATGGAACAGTGGCTTTTTACGCATTGCAAAAAAGGCTAACAGCCCTATTTTGCCTATTTATATTAAAGCCAGAAATAGCCCGCTGTTTTACGGCGCATCAATGCTTTATAAACCACTGGCTAGCTTGTTACTGGTAAAAGAAATGTTTAAGCAACGTCAAAAATCACTCGAGTTTGAAATTGGCGCTTCTATTGCCCCTGAGTCTTATTTAATCCCAGACTTAAAAGACAAAGAAGTGGTTGAGCTAATCCGTAAGCAACTATACCGTTTAACCACAAAAAAAACGCTACCATTAAAAACTCATGCTCCGATCGCCTCTCCTGAATGTAAAAAAGAATTAAAAAAAGCCATAGAATGCTGCGAACATTTAGGTAAAACCAGTGATGGCATGGTGATTTATTTGTACCAATACCAAGGAAGCTCTCCCTTATTTCGTGAACTGGGCCGCTTACGAGAAATCGCTTTTCGGGCTGTAGGTGAAGGTAGTGGAAACCGCCGAGACATAGATAAATACGATATGCACTATCAGCACTTAGTATTGTGGGATGAACATGCACTAGAGTTGGTGGGTGCTTACCGATTAGCTTGTGCACAGGATGTGATTGAACAACACTCACAAAGTGGGCTTTATACCGATAGCCTATTTAATTATACCCAAGATATGAATCCTTATTTTAAACAAGGCATAGAGCTAGGCCGAAGCTTTGTACAACCTAAATATTGGGGCAGAAAAAGTCTCGACTACTTATGGTATGGTATTGGCGCTTTTATAAATCGCTACCCTCAATACCGTTACTTATTTGGTGCGGTGAGTGTGTCAAACGCACTACCTGAGCAGGCAAAGTCTTTATTAGTGCATTATTATCAGCACTATTATGGCTGTGAAAAATCACTCGCAACGCCTAACAATGCTTTTCGTCACACACCTGATCAGCAAACTCAGTGCACTAACTTGTTCGAGGGTAATAATATAAAAGAAGATTTTGTAGAGCTTAAACACATACTCGCTAACATGGGCACGCATGTACCCACACTATTTAAACAATATACAGAGCTATGCGAACCAAATGGTGTTAAATTTTTAAGCTTTAGTATTGATCCACAATTCAATAATTGTATTGATGGCCTAGTATTGGTTGATCTTGAAAAAGTAAAACCAAGCAAAGCAAAGCGCTACTTGGGTACTGATAAATCAGCATCAGCAAGTTAAAGCGTTAACCCTTAATCGAATAACTATTAAAGCGGCATTAAGCGGCGCTTTAATAGTTATTAATACTTCAAGGCTGAGTAAAAATACCATCGAGTAATTGCGTATAAATCTTTTCTATTTCTAACAAGTCGCAAATCGGTACATGTTCATTAACCTGATGAATACTATGGTTTCGTACCCCACACTCTATGACTTGTGTTTTTTGCTGTGCAAAAAATCGTCCGTCCGACGTCCCACCACTGGTGCTTAATAAAGGATAATTCCCCGTCACTTTAAAAATTGCCTGCTCTAACTGAGCGAGTAAGCAACTCTCAATCTTATGGCTTGTATAATAGGGTTCACATGGACGCTCCCACTGTATAACCAAATGCTCGCTGAAATCCTTCAGTGCAGCAAACACACGTTGCTTAACATGTTTACTTTTATACCCATGGCTATAGCGAATATTAAAAGTAATATCACACTGAGCTGGCACGAGGTTATCTAGCACATTATCAATATTAATACCGGTGACTTGCAGCGTTGTTTTTGAACTAAGTTCATCTAAAGGCCAGTCTATTTGTGTGAGCCTGTTAACCACTTCAGCACTGATGTGCGCAGCATTAATGGTATTCTCAGGATAGGCTACATGCCCAGCCTTTCCTTGAATAGTTAATCGCGCAGATAAGGCTCCACGTCGACCATTTTTTATAGTGTCACCTACCTGCAGGTGGCTGGTTGGCTCACCAACAATACAGCCATCAAGCACAACGCCCTGTTGTGCTAATCGCTTGGCAATCAGCACAGAGCCATGCTCCGCCTCACCTTCTTCATCTGAGGTGATCAGCCAAAATAATGTTCCCTGCTTTTGCTGCGCGCTGTTTATTAACGTCTGCGTTGCACTAAGCATCGCGGCAATGCCTCCTTTCATATCGGCGGCACCACGCCCATAAATTGCATCGTTAATTATGTGTCCACCAAACGGATCGGCTAACCAGCCACCTTGCGTTGCGGGTACCACATCAATATGCCCAGAAAATGCCACCACGGGGCCTGCCCCAAAGGTTATTTTTGCAATTAAGTTTGTCACATTATTAGAACTAAATTGCTCTGTACTAAAGCCTAACTCAGTAAGGTGGTTCGCAAGCCACTCAATGCCACCAGCTGGATTAGGAGTAATCGATTTAAATCGGATCAGAGTTTGTAAGTGACTCACTGTTTTTAACTGTGCAATAGTTAAGTACGGCGCTTGTGCTTTTGTATTGATAGCTTTTGTCATAATAAACACACCTCGTTTTAGCAGTGTATTTATTACAACGACTTTTTATGACCGCATTATGAATTTACTAGCTAATGTGCGCCCTCTTCTATTAATGTTTCTCGTGTAACCTGTACTATGTGCTTATCTTCTTTAGTTAACTTGGTTTTTTTCCAAGAGCCACGCATAAACCATGCAAATGCTATCAATGCGATGGTTATGTTAGTAATTGCAAAAGAATACCAAATGCCTTGATCGCCAAGCTCAGTATGATTAGAAAGAATATAAGCGGCAGGGAACTGCACTACACATTGTGATAATAACGCGATAACCATTGCATTGAGCATATTACCTGAGGCACGAAAAGCAGCAACAATACAAAGTTGCACCCCTATTCCACCCCAACTTAAGCACATTACTTGAATAAACTGCGCCCCATTAGTAATAACGTCATTATCGTCAGGAATAAAAAATGCAACTAATGAATCTGCGTATAAATATGCAATGGCGCCAACACATGAGAGCCCTAACAAGCCCCACACACTAGCAAGTTTAGTGATCTGCTCAGCCCGCTTGATATTACCAGCCCCCATATTTTGCCCAACCAAGGTTGATACCGCCATTGATAAGCCCATAGCGGGGATCATTACCATTTGCAAAATATTAGAGCCAACACCATAAGCAGCAATTGTCGTAGTACCAAAGCTGGCAACTAGAAATGACATTATGATCAAACCAAATGCACGTGTCGATAATTCAATAGAGCCAGGCGCTCCCAAGAAAAAAGCGCGCTTAATATAGTGCCAATCGGGGTAAAAGCTTTTTAGCTGTAATTGAATACCATGACGACCACGTAAAAAAATAATGATGCCCGCAAGCGCCGCTAAGCTCTGTGTAACCAATGTTGCTAGCGCAGCGCCCATCACACCAAGCCCCTCAAAACGACCATAGCCAAATATGAATAACGGATCGAGTATAAAGTTAAGTAACACGGTTGTGCTGACTATAATTAACGGCACCTTCGTTTGCCCTATACCCCGCATCAGCGATTGAAACATGGCATAAATAAACACAAAAATAACGCTAATAAAAGATACATGCATAAACTTAAGTGCATCACTATATACGGCCGCTTCAACCCCCAGTAAGGTTAAAAAATAAGGTGATAATGCATAGCCTAGTAACCCAAGTAATAGTGCAACTAATGTCACCATTAACACCGTTTGCGCGGCAACATGGTTAACCTTATCTTGTTGTCCTGCCCCCATGTATTGGGCCGATAAAATCGCCCCAGCCATAGCAAATCCTGAACCTATCGCAATAACTAAAAATGTGACAGGCATACTAATCGATACAGCAGCCACTTGCGCAGCCCCTAAACGGCCAACCCAAAAAGCATCTGTAAGCTGATAAGCAGACTGCAAAATATTAATGAGGATAATAGGAATGCCTAATTTTAATAGCGCTTTGGCAATAGAGCCTTGAAGAAATAGTTGACCAGAGGGAGTCATGAGGCCGCTTACTTTTATTAAACCGTGAACATAGCCTTAGTTTAACAAAACTAGCTGATTATATTCTGAATACTTCGTTTACGGCGGGTATTAAGTGATCAGTCAATAATTTTTGAGCACTAAATAAGTAAAAGTTTAATCTAAATCAATAAATAGAGGCTCTTTACTTATACGCTTTTGAAACTTTGATCTAGAACAGGTTTTTATTTTTAAACTCGAGCGATAATAGCCTCAATCAACAAATAGTCACACAGTAGTTCACGGAGAACAACATGAAAACTAAACTAAGCATTGCAATACTTACTTCTTTACTAGCTCTTTCTCCTGCAGCACACGCTAACTTTAGCGTTAATGTTGGCGCAATTAATGTTAACCCTGATAACGATGGCTCAAAGATTAACGAAGCACCTACTCTTGGTTTAAAAGGTGATTCAAATACTCAGTTAGGTATTACTGTAGATTATGCATTTAACGACCAATGGGTGTTAGAGCTTATTGCAGCAACGCCATTCTCTCATGATGTAGAAGGTACAGGCGGTTTAGCTGGTAATAAAATTGCCGACATTAAACATTTACCACCATCACTGGTTGCACAATACCACTTTTTAGACAGCAGCTACGCACTTCGTCCATTTGTTGGTGTAGGTATTAACTATACGACGTTCTTTGACGAGCAGCCTTCTGCAGCACTTAAAGCAACTTTAAATACTGACGACGTGGAAGTAAAACTAGATGATTCATTTGGTTTTGTTGCTCAAGTAGGTGCTAACTACAAGATTGATGAGAAATGGGGCCTACACGCTATGGTATCTATCATGGATATTGATACTGATGCGACTGTATATGCTAATGGCGCAAAAGCATTAACTTCAACCGTGTCACTTGACCCTGTTGTAGCTATGTTTGGTCTTAAATACTCGTTTTAATAACGATTATGTGTGTGTTAAAAAGGCCGTAAGGCCTTTTTTTTTGCGTGTAATTAACGAGGTAAGTTATTTACTTTTTTTTGCTCAAGCATTTCTTTCCAATGAATTATTTCTGCCGGTAAAATAGGTGCTACGCCTTCAAAACCAGCAACCTCCAGCATATGCTCAACGCTTACCACCCCTTTTTTACTTTTAAATACGCCACGTACATAGGCAATTGCATGTAAGCCACGCTCTGAATGAAATTTTTGTTCAATATAAAAGTATTTATGATCCCAGCCGACTAAACGGGTACTAATGGTAAAGCGCTGCATAGGCTTAATATCACGGATATAAGTAATGGCGGTTGCATTAACAATAGGAAACCAACGACGCTTCATTATTTGCTTTAGTAAACCAACTCGCTCGGTCATCCATGTGCGCGATAAATCCATCATTGCTAAATAGCGTGAATTAGTTAAGTGTAAATTAATATCACAGTCACTTGGCAGTGCTTTGTAGTCTATATCAACCGTGTCTAACAACGATTGATAATCACGATTACGTTTAATTTTGAAAAATAATAGCAGCAGTCTAAAATATAAGTTCACAGTAGAGGTCTTACCAGTTTGTTTTTTGTGAGTGTATCATAGCAATTGATCCCCTAGGGTATTTTTACACCAAGGGGTCAATCACTAAGAAAGGTTGTTTTAATATCTATCTTTAAACTTTAACCGTTTTACGATTAATACCGTAATCACGTAGTTTATTAGCTACTGCTGTATGACTCAGCCCTAGGCGCTTAGCTAACTGACGTGAACTTGGATAAGCTGGATAAAGCTTACGCAATAAGGTAGCTTCAAAACGCTTAACCGCTTGATCAAGCGAGCCCTCAAAATCAGACTCTAAATAGCCTAAATCATGGGTAAAGGTCGGCAGTTGTAAATGCTCAACTCGCAATTCACTGTCTTCTAACAAGGATACCGCACGGTAAATAGCATTTTCTAATTGGCGCACATTACCTGGCCATGGGTAATCTTGTAAAAACGTTAAACATTCTTCAGATAGCTCAGGCACAGTATGGCCATTTTGCTGCGCATATTTTTGAATAAAGTGTTCAGCAAGTGGGCCAACATCGGCTTTACGATCTCTCAGTGGTGCAATTTCTAACGTTAATACATTAATGCGATAGTATAAGTCTTCTCTAAATACGCCTTCTTGCACCATTGCAGGTAAATCTTTTTGGGTAGCAGCAACTATGCGAACATTTACTTTAACTTCGTTTTCGTCGCCTACTTTTCGAAACGTACCGTCTTGTAAAAAGCGCAGTAATTTAGTTTGGAGCTGAGTCGACATTTCACCCACTTCATCTAAAAATACTGTTCCACCATCCGCTTGTTCAAGTACACCGCGTTTAGGCGCTGCATTTTCTTCATATCCGGCGTAACCAAAAAGTTCTGACTCGGCAACATCATCTGGTAACGAGGCACACGATAAAGCAATAAACGGTTTTACTGAGCGGTTAGATGCATAGTGACAAGCTCGCGCTAATAACTCTTTACCTGTGCCGGTTTCACCGGTGATAAGAATAGGGGCTTCAAGTTGCGCCATTTTTCGCGCTTCGCGTACAACACGACGCATCGCCGTACTAAAATTGTGAATTGTCGCAAAGCTTTCTTGGCCATAGCGTCTAAACGCACTTACTTGTTGACCTAGACGGCTTTGCGATTTTATATTAATTACCGCACCCGCTAACACATCCCCCTCACTGCCTTGTGGTACAGCAATAGGTAAAATATCGGCAATAAAGTCTTCACCTGCCACTTCTACACGGGTAGTTTGCCCAAGTACTTCTTTGCCTTCTAACCAACGGGTAAAATTAAAACCTTTAAGTAAATTATTGATATTGGCGCCAATGACTTCTTTTTCTGTTAGCTGTAAGTCTTTACACGCCGCGTCGTTACACAAACGCACCCAGCCTTTAGCATCAATAGATATAACACCATCTGGCAGTGCTCTTAATAAGGTGTTTAATTCATTGTGCTCACGTTCAGAAGGTAAAAACGCGGTGGTACGTACATCATGAACACCATCAATCAATCGAATTGAAGGCATAATTTTTTGAAATTGTTCAAATTCAATTTCAGGAAAGCTCACATACATACGACAATTAACTGAGTCGACTTCAATTCCTTTCAAGTCAACATTGTAGCTAACTAAAATATTAAGAATCTCTTGAGCAATACCAACTCGGTCTGCACAGTGAATATCTAAACGCATACACCCTCAGGTAAGGAAAAAACTAATTGGCGTGAATAATACGCTAACTATGATTATCAGCATAGTTTATTGTAAAGAAATTTGGACGAAAAATGTTTTTTTACTCCCTAGAGCGCTTTTTCAAACACTTAAAATATTTATCTTAGCTGTTTACTAAAACTCGGGGTTATTACTTGTAAATATAGCCAAGCTAACTTTGTATAAATTATATTCTGCAATGAGCTAATCATTGCTGTGCAAACGCTAATATTTATTCATGTTTAATCTAAACGGTGATTATTAAAATAAAGTACTAAAGGTTAACTGTTGTTGAATAACTTGGTACCTGTAACCCCTGGTAAATAAAGCGGTTTTATATGTTTTCGATAGAGCTTAAAACCAATTAAAAGCTAGCTTTGCAAAGACAATATTACTTGTGTTGTTAAATATCTTTTTTGATAAGCTTAAGTGTTTATCGCAACAACCAGGGTTTTAGCGCCTAGTATTTAACAATTACATAACGGATGTGTGATAGCGCGCTCAACGCTTCCCCTCGTACAAAGGTCTATGTATACTTAGGCGCAATTGTAACTAGGATAAGGGTGTGACTCTTACCTAAACGTATAGCTGCGTTTAGCAAACCATTACCTTAGCTGCATAAAAAACACTGATGATCGAGCATTTATTATACTTTTAAAAAGTACCAATTTAGCTAAATAAAAAACCACAAGGTCATCAAAACAATAATGAATTAGGAAGTAAATATGAGTTCAAATTCTGACAGTGGCTGGTTTGGTCACCCTAAAGGACTTTCGACCCTATTTTTCACAGAAATGTGGGAGCGAATGAGTTATTACGGTATGCGAGCTATGCTCGTATTATTTATGACAGCAAGTTTACAACAAGAAGGCCTAGGATTTACCGTTGCTTCTGCTGCTGCAATTTATGGCTTATACACAGGTTCAGTGTACTTTTTAGGTTTACCTGGTGGCTGGTTAGCAGATAGATTATTTGGTGGTCAAAAAGCAGTATGGTACGGCGGTATCATCATCATGTGTGGCCACATTATTTTAGCCGTTCCGCATGAATATTCTTTTTTCATTGGTTTAATCTTTGTCGCAACGGGTACTGGTTTACTTAAACCTAATATCAGTGCCATGGTTGGTCAGCTTTATACTGACGAAGATGAACGCCGTGACGGTGGTTACGCTATTTACTACATGGGTATTAACTTAGGTTCTTTAATTGGTTACTACGTTTGTGGTTACTTTATGGAAAACGTAGGCTGGCACTGGGCATTTGGTGCAGCTGCTGTAGGTATGGCTATTGGTTTAGTGCAGTACAAACGTACACTTAATAACTTACCAGAACATAGCTCGTTACCTGCGAATCCATTAAGCCCTAAAGGTGCTTCACGCGCATGGGGCGGTATTGCTGCGTTTGTAATTGTTGTTGCCGGCGTGACTGCTGCTGCGATGACAGGCGCTATAGTTATTAACCCGACTATTGTTGCAGGTTACACAGCAGTTGTATTTACTGTTATCTTTTTCATCTACTTTGGCCTTGTTTATTTTAAAGGCAAACTAACCGACGCTGAAAAGCAAAGAATGTGGGCGCTGTTTTTAGTTTGTGTTGCTTCTGCGTGTTTTTGGTCTGGCTTTGAACAAGCGGGCTCTTCATTAAACCTATTTGCTCGTGACTACACAGACCGTCTTATTGGCACATTTGAAATTCCAACGACTTGGTTCCAATCTCTAAATTCGTTATTCATTATTGCCCTATCACCATTCTTTGCCGCTCTTTGGATTAATTTATCTAAGAAAATGGTATCGCCTACTTATAGCGTAAAATGTGCATTGGGCTTAGTTATTATGGCTTCAGGCTTTTTAGTTATGTTCATGGCAGCCCATTACGCAGCTGAAGGCTTAAAAGTAGCTCCTTACTGGCTGGTTACAACGTATTTCTTACATACAGTGGGTGAACTTTGTTTAAGCCCAGTTGCATTGAGTGCGGTAAGTAAATTATCTCCTCGTCGCTATACGGGTCAAATGATGGGTGTATTTGTACTTACATACTCAATTGGTAACGTAATTTCAGGCTTACTTGCTGGTAACTTTGATCCTAACAATGTTGCAGAAATTCCTAACCTTTACTTACAAATTGCATTATTTAGTATCGGTGTAGGTATCATCTTAGTACTGATGAGCTTCAAAGCTAAGGTATGGGAAAAACAAGGTTTAGAGCAAACCTCACCAGCCCAATAATTTAAATTAATCACAACGCGTAATTATGCGCTTTGACTAATGATATTAAATACCCCCTGCAGCTAACTGCAGGGGGTATTTTTATGGCTAACCTATTTGTTACAGCGTAATACATACTACACAATAAGTGGAGTTAGTGAATCAAACCCTCAGTATCTATTGTTTTGTTAATGTCGTAAGCAGCTAAGCTCAGGTTGAGTGTAAACAATAAAATACAAAAACCACTCTTTTTTTAGTGTATAAGAACTAAGAAAATAGATAAAAAAATAAATGTAAAACAAATTAAATCAGTAACTTAAATTTAAATCCCATACATTATTCGAGCTAACTAATTTTTACTTACCTAGGCTCGTATGTAAATAAATGTCATGCTTTGCTAACCGTCCCGTAAAATTTACACACGCGCTATTTACTAAATCACAACACCCTCTTCCCCAAAGCAGTAATCTAGTTAATCATGCAGGCAATACGATAACTAATAATCGCAGTGCTTAATTGCGGGAGTAATTATAATGAGTGAAGTAAATAATCCTTTAGGTTTGGTTGGTATTGAGTTTACTGAATACGCAACACCCGATGCCGATTACATGGACAAAGTGTTTACCGATTTTGGTTTTTCAAAATTAAAAAAATTCAAAGGTAAAGACATTGTTTATTACAACCAAAACGATATTCATTTTTTACTAAATAATGAACGCGACGGCTTTTCAGCTGAGTTTGCTAAAAACCACGGCCCAGCAATTTGTTCTATGGGCTGGCGTGTAGAGAACGCTCAAGCAGCGTTTGAAGCAGCGGTTGAGCGCGGCGCTAAGCCAGCTACTGATGCAGCTAATAAAGACTTACCGTACCCTGCTATTTACGGCATTGGCGATAGCTTAATTTACTTTATTGAACAATTTGGAGATAAAGGCTCTATCTACGATAATGATTTCGAAGATCTGAGCGAGCCAAACAAAGTAGAGAGTAAAGGCTTCTTACGTATCGACCACCTAACCAACAACGTATATAAAGGTACTATGGAAACATGGGCTAACTTTTACAAAGACGTGTTTGGTTTTACCGAAGTACGTTACTTTGATATTAAGGGCCAGAAAACAGCCCTGCTTTCATATGCATTAAAATCACCATGCGGTACCTTCTCTATTCCAATCAATGAAGGTAAAGGCAACGACAATAACCAAATTGATGAATACCTAGGTGAATACAATGGCCCAGGTGTGCAGCATTTAGCGTTCTTAACTGACGACTTAGTAAGCTCACTAGATAAGCTTGATAAATCGACTATCGCTACTTTAGATATTATTCCAGAGTACTACGATACTATTTTTGACCGTGTTCCATGGGTTAAAGAAGACAAAGAAAAAATCCGTGAACATCAAATCCTTGTTGATAGCCAAAGCGAAGATTGCTATTTACTGCAAATTTTCTCTAAAAACTTATTTGGTCCTATCTTCATTGAAATGATTCAACGAGTTGATGATGGCGGCTTTGGTGAAGGTAACTTCCAAGCGCTATTCGAATCAATCGAGCGAGATCAAGAACGCCGCGGCGTTTTATAAGCAAATAAAGTGACTTTAAAAAGCAGCGTATTTCGCTGCTTTTTGTCGTTTAATCGTAATTGAGAGGTAAAACTATCTCTCTGTGTGTTTAAATCGCGCTTTTCATCACCATATAGCTAAGTAATAGATGAAATTAACGGGTGCTATATTCTTATTTAATAAATTGATATTTATACTGATAAGCGCGACCAACTAAACCAAAGGAAATGTAATGAGTTTAATTAACGAAACCCATGATATAAATTTAACTAGCTGGGTAGCATCAGCAAATGATGCACAATGTGACTTCCCTATTCAAAACCTACCTTTTGCAGAAGTACGTCGCAAAAATAGCAATGAAGCTTTTCGTGGTGCTGTTGCCATTGGCGATCAGGTTATTGATTTAGCAAAAGTAAATGAACTCGGTATTTTTTCAGGTGACGCCCAAACAGCCGTTTCATCTGCAAGTAATCCGACTTTGAACGAGTTTATGGGATTAGGTGAGCAATATTGGTCAGCGCTTCGTTTAGCACTGTCTAAAGCATTACGTGAAGGCTCTGCTCATCAAGAGCAACTAGCACAAGCGCTTATACCACAAACCGAAATTGAATTTGCTCTACCGTGTCGCATTGGCGATTACACTGACTTTTATACATCAATTTATCATGCGACTGCCGTAGGAAGTTTATTCCGTCCCGATAACCCCTTACTACCAAACTACAAATGGGTGCCGATTGGTTATCATGGTCGCTCATCTTCCATTGGCGTGTCTGGGCAGCAGTTTCATCGCCCTAAAGGACAAACTAAAGCGCCAGATGCAGAAGTTCCTTCATTTGGTCCATGTAAGCGCCTTGACTACGAGCTGGAACTAGGTATTTATCTAGGTAAGGGTAATGAGCTTGGCGATGCTATTGCAATTGAAAATGCTGAAAAGCATGTATTCGGCTTTTGTGTTTTCAACGATTGGTCAGCACGTGACTTACAAGCATGGGAATACCAACCACTGGGTCCATTCTTAGCTAAAAACTTCGCATCAACCGTGTCTCCGTGGATTGTAACCACCGAAGCACTTGCACCATACAGAACAAGTTGGACGCGTGATGAAAACGATCCACAGCCACTAGAGTACTTAGAATCAATGGCTAACCGTGATCAAGGCGCATTTGATATTCAAATGGATGTTAAAATTCAAACGCAAAAAATGCGTGATGAAGGCTACAACCCAACTCAAGTGTCTAAGTCTAGCTTTAAGCACTCATACTGGACTGTAGCGCAAATGGTAACTCACCATACCGTAAACGGTTGTAACTTTATGCCAGGCGATATGCTGGGCTCTGGCACGCAATCAGGACCTACTCATGAAGAAGCGGGTTCATTACTTGAGCTTTCTCGTGGTGGCAAAGAAAAAATAACTTTAAGCAACGGCGAACAGCGTAGCTTCTTGGAAGACGGCGACAACGTTATAATGCGTGGCTGGTGTGAAAAAGAAGGCTTTGCACGAATTGGCTTTGGCTCAGTGGAGAGCACCATACTACCAGCAAAATAATACATAAAATCAATAAACTAATAAGAAAGGGTTGCTGAATAAGCCGCCCTTTTTTATTAATTAAGCCGAAGTTACAATTTTTTTCTGGCTTTTTTAGTTCAAATTGCTATCTTAAATCCGTTAATAGCCAGTGTATATGTAACATGCCTGTATTTATAAAATCTTTCTTTCATAAGCATTTTCCAGCTCGTCAGCTGCTTATTCGCCAAAATGGTGAAGTAAAGCATGTTGTTTTGGCGCCTTGGTTACAGGTTTCTGTGCTTGCTATTATTTTCATTGCTATTGCATGGATCAGTATTTCGAGTATCCGTGTTTACATGCAAACACACCAAATTTCTCATATCGAGCAAACTCAGCTTGATAAGCAAGTACAATGGCAACAAAAAGTAAAGCAACAGCAACAACGCTACGCATTGCAACAAGAGCAGTTAGCTGAACTAGAACAAAAACAAGCTTTATTACAAGGTATGATTGAATCACTCCCAGCTTCTATCAGCAAAGATGTAATAAAATTAGAGGGTGAGCTTGAATCTTCTCCTATTAATGAGAACGAAAGCGAATTTCATGAGCCGCTCGAAGAAGATAAAACACAAAATAAGCATGCACAAAACAGTTTAACCAGTTTTGAGCAGCGCTACATCATGCTAAATCAGCAATACGATACTAATTTCACGTTATTGGCTACGCAGATTAATCAACGGCACAATGCGATTATAGAAATACTTCAAGGCACGGTTCTTGAGAGTGCACTGGCGCAACATCTAACATTAAGCACACAAACAACGGCGCAAGGTGGCCCGCTAGATATACTCGATGAAAGTAAAATACCAAGTACTTTTCTTGCCATTGCCGATAAGTTATTGCTGTTAAACCAGCTTGAGAGCTTTTTAACGGCGTTGCCAAACACTCTGCCTCTGCCTGCTGCTAAGTATTACATTTCTAGTAATTTTGGGCTTAGAAAAGACCCAATGAATAAAAGGCGCGCTTTTCATAAAGGTATCGACTTAGCTGGGTGGCATAAAACAGAAATTTTTGCCCCTGCCGATGGCATTGTTCTTCGTGCAGGCCGTAATGGCGGGTATGGTAACTTTATAGAGTTAGAGCATAAAAACGGTGTTGTAACGCGCTTTGGTCACTTAAACAAAATTAATGTTAAAAAAGGTCAAGCGATCACAAAGCACGATGTCATTGGCTTAATGGGCAGTACCGGAAGAAGTACAAGTACTCATTTACACTATGAAGTATTAATAGACGACAAGCATGTCAATCCACTAAAAATAACAAAGGCGCTTTCTCGTGTTTGGTAAAAATAAACAAGTAAAAACAGACTCATCCATTAAGCGAGTGAGTCACACTCCCTCAATCATTTCTAACGATGTGCGTATAACGGGCTCTTTAGTAAGCCAAGGCGAAGTGCAGCTCGACGGACGAATCGACGGTGACATTAAAGCCGAACATTTAGTAATAGGCACCTCAGGTGTTGTTGAAGGCGTTGTTGAGGCAAGTAGTGTTGTTGTTAAAGGTAAAATTATAGGCTCTTTAAATGCAAGTGAAGTAAAAATTGAAAATAATGCTCATGTACTTGGCGATATTTTTCACGACACCCTGAGCATAGAAGCAGGTGCTATTATTGAAGGCAGTTTAAAGCAACGCTTTGAAAAAGAAGTCATTGAACATACCAAAGATAAGCCAAAACCGGTTCACGATGTAAAAGCCATTGTTGATAATGAAGATAGTGGGCTTTCGTTTGTAAATAAGCAGCCTGCAGCTAAAAGCTAGCTACATTAGTTTATAATGGTTTAGCCTGCCTGTTTGGCTAAACCATTAATCACCTCTTTAAAATCCCGTTAGCGGCTTATACACTTACTTTTTCTGTGTTATATACATGGTTATGTCTGCGGTAAAAACCAGTTCGTTACGCGTATTGTAAAGCTTTACCGGTACGACTAAATCTTCTTTATCAATCCATTGATGAGGCAAGTCAATCTCAGCGATAGCAGTAACATCAGTGTCTACCTTAGCCAGGTACTGTACTGTCATTCCCTTAGGGATCCAACGATGGGTTTTATAAGGTACCGTTGCATCAACCATCACCCCCGCACACAGCTCAGCCAAATTACATTGTGCGATAGCGTGAATAGTGCCAATGTGATTGTGTACACGGCGTGTGTTTTTAACCACAGCACTACAGTGCCCTGCTTTTAAATCTAAAATAGTAGGTTTCATAGAGCCAAAGTAAGGCGCTTTAAAACATACGGCTTTACTAAACAGCCAGTTACCAAACGGCAGCTTTTTAAATTTATGCCACGTTTTTATTAATGCAGACTCATTACTCATTATTGTTTTTCCATTGTCTTTGCTTAAAAAGCAAATTAACACATCGGATCAGTTTAAAGAAGTGTGATACTTAAACAAAAATAATCATAATAAAGTTAAAAGTAGGTAACATGTCTGATGCATCGGTCATAAGCCCTTTCTTTTTCATCAGTCGCCACTTAAAATACCGACAAAAGGAGACCTGATGCAAACACAGCCCGCTAAACCAAACTTAATTTTATTACTGATCTTAGCGTTACTCGTCATTTTTTGTCCTATGGGCATTGATATTTATTTACCTGCCTTTCCTACTATTGCAGAGCAATTTTCAGTGAGCGAAAAACAAGTACAGCAAACGGTGGCTATTTTTATGCTTACTGTTGGTTTGGGGCAATTAATTGCAGGCCCTCTTGCTGATCGTTTTGGACGTAAGCCGGTAGCCTTAACCGGTGTAACTTTGTATGGACTGGCGGCATTAGGCGCATACTATGCTCCTAGCTTTTTAATACTGATGTTTGCTCGTGCAATTCAAGGGTTAGGCGCATGCGCCACCTTTGTTGTTGCTTTCGCAATAGTAAGAGATAAGTTTGGTAGTGAACGCAGTGGCCAAATAATTACCTACCTAAACGGGATCGTGTGCTTTATTCCTGCTTTAGCCCCCATTTTAGGTGCTTGGTTAACCGTGCAGTTTGGTTGGCAAATGAACTTTCTATTTTTAACTGGTTTTGCACTATTGGGATTTATTGTCACCTTATTTCTATTTAGAGAAACCAGGCCAGCAGACAGCTATTACCAAGGGCATATCTTAGATTTAAGGCGCTTTATCCCTATTATTTCAACTCCGTTATTTTTATTTAATAGCTTGTTATGTATGGTCACTATGTCAGCTATATTAGTATTTGTAACACTGGCTCCTGGTTGGCTTATTACTGAGTTAGGTGGCAGCGTAGCCGACTTTACATTTTGGTTCTCGCTCAATGCAGTGCTTAGTATTCTTGCTAGCTTTATTATGCCTATTTACATTAAACGCCAACCAAAAAGAGCTCTAAAAGCAGGTCTTGTGTTGTTAGTGAGTGCAGGCTTACTGATGCTAGTATTAAGCCAATATAAAACCCCATTAGCATTAATGATCCCTATGTTTATTGCAGCCTTTGGTTTTGCTTTGACACTTGGCTCTGCTGCTGGGCGTGCTTTGAGTTTATTCCCTAAACAAGCTGGCACCGCCTCAGCTCTTTTGGGAGCGATGCAAATGAGTGGAGCAAGTTTATTGGTATTTATTACTCAATATTTAAATTTATCAACACCCGAGCTTATAGGCACACACTTTTTATTATTAATTCCCTTTTCTTACTTACTGTTTCGTTATACTAAATATGCCTAATAAAATACGTTTGCTGAGCCTGTGAATAGTAATCACCACAGGCAATTAGCACTGTAGTTAAAACTCTTTACCAAGCGGGCAATATGCCCGCTTTTTATTTTTCTATATGCTTGATAACATTAACTACCAACCTCTTTTGAATCAAGTGCAATGATCAATCCTGACTTTTTACTCTCATTTTTACTCGCCAGCTTCTTAATGGCCGTTGCGCCTGAACCATCAAACGCGTTTTTAATGGCACAAACATTTGCTAATGGACGAAAAGCAGGTATGCAGAGTGCTTTTGGCTTTGCGTTAGGTGGCGTAGTACATACATTTTTTGCGGTTGTCGGTTTAAGCGCTATTTTAAAAGCCTCTGAAACTGCCTATGCCAGCGTACAATATGCAGGTGCAGCCTATTTATGTTACTTAGGGTTTATGATGCTTAAAGACACCTTTAAGCCCCCCATTTGCGAGCAAGAAGATAAGCCTCATGTTACCACCAGTAAAAACAAAAACGTGATGTTTCAAGCTATGATGACCGAAGTACTAAATCCTAAGGTGGCTTTGTTTTTTATTGCTTTTATCCCACAATTTGTAGACCCTAGCTTGTCATCTGCAACTTTTCAGCTGGCGTTTTTTGGGCTACTGTATCCAATCTTTGCTTTTCCTATCGACTGCACGTATATTTATTTCGGCGATAAAATAGCCCAGTTTTTTAAAAGTCACCCTAATAGCCAACTTTGGATAGATAGGTTCACAGGCATTGTATTTATTGCCTTGGCTATCAATTTATTACTCTAACTAATAAGAATCAGCATGGACCAAAAAATACAATCTCTTCCAGCTAAGAAAAACATAGCCCTTGTTGCACATGATGGAAAAAAAGCCGCGTTAAAATTATGGTGTGAAAAACACACTCCAATGCTAAGTAAACATAAGCTATACGGCACTGGTACAACCGGACATTTAATAGAAAAAACCACCGGTTTGAATGTCGTGCAATTACTCAGTGGACCTATGGGGGGTGATCAGCAACTTGGTGCTAAAATAGCGGAACATGAAATTCATGTGTTAATCTTTTTTTGGGATCCTCTGGCATCTCAGCCGCACGACCCTGATGTAAAAGCATTGCTTCGTTTAGCCGCAGTGTGGAACATTCCTGTTGCTTGTAATGAAGTAAGCGCTGATATGTTACTAAGCTCTCCCCTTATGGACACCGAGTTTGAGCGTTCTTTGCCAGATTACGAAAAGTACCTCGCAACCCGACAAATCTCCTTATAACAGCTTATTTATAAAGCATACTCGCCCATTTAGTCAGACCAGCGGTGACACTGCCAAAGTGATCACCGTTAACCATTTTAATATCGCCTAAGTGGGTTTTTAAAGCCGCTTTGATCAGTGGTGATTGCGCGCTACCACCCGTTAAATAAATTACATCTGGGGTGGTGTTAGCATCTGCAATGGCCTGTTTTGCTAATGTCACTATTTGGCTAATACTGTCGTCAACGGCTAATGCTAATTCATTAATAGAGATATCTTTATCAAGTGATGAATCTAAAAATGTTAAATCACAATTAAAGTTTTCAGACGAGCTTAGTGCAATTTTTGCCGCTTCAGCTTGTTGAACTAATTGATGCCCTTGCTTATTTTGCTGTAAATGGATGAGCCGTTTATATAAATCGGGAGCACTCACATCGCGTAGCTGTGCACTCAGTTCACGATAATGCTGAGCACTATAAAACTGGCTTTGTAAATTCACATCGTTAATTTTACATGCTTGCCAAAATGCCTGATTAGGTAATGGTAAACCCGATTTAAAAGTACTGCCTAAGCCAAGTAACGGCATTAAACCATGATAGCTCAGAGCAATATCTAAATCATTACCGCCTACTCGCTTTCCGCTATGTGCTAAAAAGTCTGCGTCTCGTTGTTGTTTATTCCTAAAACTTGGCCCCATTTGTACAAATGAACAGTCACTTGTACCACCACCAATATCTATTACCAGCACTTTTTGGTCTTGCGTTAAATCACTTTCATAATCAATCCCGGCGGCAAGTGGTTCATATAAAAATTCCACATCTTTAAAGCCGGCTCGGTTTGCTGCGCGTGTTAAAATACCCACGGCTTGTTGGTTTGACTGCTCACCACCAACCGCTTGAAAATTCACTGGGCGACCAATAACAGTTTGGCTCAGCGTATACCCTAACGATAATTCAGCACGTTGTTTTATTTTTAAAATCATTGCTGTGGCAATATCTTCAAAAAAATTAATTTGTCCTTGCTTTAAACCAGTAGCGCCAAAAAATGATTTAGGGGATTTTACAAAATAACCTTCTTCAGGAAATTGCACATATTCACTAATCGCCTCTCGGCCAATAAATAGAGTTTCGTCGCCGGCTTGTAGATCTAGGTCTGATTTAATTCGCGGGAGTGTATTAAGCAAGGGTTGGCGCGCGGTTTTATAGGCATGCTCATGCTCTGAGCCCTGCAAGTGCTGCGCAACAAAATCAACGACTAAGGCGCTATGATGAGTGTATAAAGTTGATGGAAGATAATGTTTGCCTTGCTCTAAAGGAATAAGCTGAACACGCTCTTCGTTTAAAACACCCATAGCACAATTAGAACTACCATAATCAAAACCAACAAACATAGATCACCAAACATCACTAAAAAGGCCGCGCAATTTAGCATAATTGCTAAAAAATATATACTGAATTGGCCTATACTCTTTATTTTTCGGGTCTTTCCCGTAAGAAGCTGGCAAAACGCGGCAAGCCATTTTTAGTGTACCCGTGGTACCGATAAGTAATTGTTGAGCCTATAGCTGGCGGATACTTTCGCTCTTTATCACTAAAACCCGTGCCAATAGAAAATATCAGCCCCTGTTTTGTCTGTACTTTCAATGCGCCAAGCATTCCTGTGTATTTACCTTTACCCGGTAAATGTTCAATTACTAACGCTTCGGCATCTAAATATGGCTTGAGTTTTAACAATGCACTAGAGCGACCAGTTGTATGCTTAGCCTCTGCTAAATGAAGCATAACGCCCTCGCCGCCTTGTTTAGTAACCTGATTAAAATAATCACTGAGTTGCTGGTTGTCGCTAAATTGATATTGCTTAACCGCTTTAATATGGGGGCTATTTAGCTTAGTAATGAGTGACAGATAATTTTGATAACGACGGTGAAAAGGCGTACCGGCATCTGGCATATCAAATACCTGATAAGTAATACTTTGCCACTGCAAATCGTTGGGTATTTTTGTTCTGACAATACCACCGAGTACAGAAAATTGACCCCGCTTGGTCCATAACTCACCATCTAGCCAAACGTCTGGCAGAGGAGCGGTAAACCACTTAGGCGGGTTTATGGAGTTGCCTTGACGGGTTACAAACTGCTTTCCCGTCCAGATTGCTCTTACTCCGTCATACTTTTCACTCACCAAATATTGACGAATATCTTCATGCTTAGTTTCATCGTAAACATTAGCAAGTTGCACTGGAGGCAATTGCGCCAATAAGCCCGAACTAATGAGGGTTAAAAAAGTAAACAGCGTTGCTTTAATCATTGCTGCATCCTTGCAAATTTAAATATGGCTTAAACTATAGTTGAGATTGAAGCCAGTGCCAAAATTCTTCAAAGCTTTGCATTTGCTGTGTTGCTTTACTAAAGTCGTGCTCCTGTGTATGTTTATTAGCGATAGCTATCACAGCTAAAGCAGCATTATTCGCTGCGGTTACACCGGTGAAAGTATCTTCAACGGCAATCGCATTTTGTGCAGCAACCTGCATATTTTTAAGTGCTAATAAGTAGGGATCACCGGCAGGCTTTGGATTAATTACATCATCTTTAGTAACAACGGTATCGAATAAATTATAAAACCCTAATCCTTTTAGTATTGGCTCAGCTTCATGCCTTGCGCTGCCTGTTACTAACGCCATTTTTAAACCTTGCTCTTTAACCGCTAACAGAACATTTTCAGCATAAGGCATTAAAGGCGGTAAATTGATTTTAACGTACTCACTAAATAAGCGATATTTTTCATCCGCTAAATAGCGGCTACTTACAGACAAGTTATGAACTTGTTTTATTTCCTTTGCAGCGTCAATAGTGGGACGTCCCGAAAAGCGCCTACAAAAATCATCTTCTTTATAACACACACCAAAAGGCGCAAGTAATTGGCTCCAGCAGTTATAGTGCACACTTTCCGAGTCAACCAAAGTGCCATCCATATCAAATAATACCGCTTCAATTGACATTCTTTTCTCCTAGTTATTTAACCTAAACTTTAGGTAATAAAAAAGGTGCCTAGGCACCTTTTAATAATTTGTGTTACTCAGCCAAACCTGCTGGCGGCTCAGCATAAGCGTCTTCGCCGGTATCTACATCAACTAACTCATAACCTCGGGCTTTGCGCATTACTTTAAGTATCGGCTTTTCGAAGGCGGTTTTTAAGCGCTCAGCATCATCTTTTAACGCATCTAATGTGGTTCCAAATGGTGCTGCACCAGTTTCTGACCAGTTAGTTACTTTACCATTTAGATTATATTCCACTTCGTGTATTTGATATTGCGCCGCTTCATCTTTGGTTGCTTCACAATAAATTACACGGTAATTCCAAAATCCAGCCATTACTTTTTCTCTTTAATAAACATATGGGCGCTACTTTAGCAGCTCTACAAAAATAAAAAAGCCTGCACTAGGCAGGCTTTTATCAATAATTACAATTTAACGTTAAATTTATCGATTAGAAAAAGTTAACTTTAAACTCAGCGCCAATGTAACGCTCTTCATTAACCATGGCTGTATTGTTGTTGAAATCAACACCACCAATCGTCTGCTGCTCGTCAAACATGTTACGCACAAATGCTGATACTTCATATTCGTAATCGCCTTGCGCCCATGCATAGCCTGCACGTAAACCTACTTCTGTCAGTGGCTTACCCTCAAACTCAACTGATTCATATAAGAAAAAGTCAATCTCACTGCGGTACGACACATCAGCGTAAGCAAAGAAATCACCTTCAGCGAGTTCTTTAGTGTAACGAAGTGTGATGTTAGAGATCCACTCTGGTGCATGCGGTAAGCTATTGCCATCTAAAATAGCACGATCTTCAGGACCAAATGCACCTGGTACTTGGAACGTAGGATCAGTAACAGTACACTGTGCACACACTGCAACGGCTAAATCTTTATCTTTAAGCTCAGTTTTGTTGTAGCTTAAGTTGAAGGTTGCATTTAATTCGTCAGTTAACACCCACTCAGAATCAATTTCGAAACCATAGCCGGTTGTTTTATCAGCATTTAATAGACGGTTAAAGTTAGCACCACCACCCACTGCCGTTAGCTGCTGGTCATCCATAGTGTAATAAAATACTGTTGCATTTACACGGCCTTGGCCATCTAACACATCAGATTTAATACCTGTTTCAAACGAGGTAACAGTTTCTGAATCAGCAACGGTTACTTCATCACCAAATAAGATACGACCTTGAAGACTTGGTGCGCGGAAACTGTTAGCAATACGGCCATACCAGTTTACGTCATCGTTGATTTTGTAGTTAGCTGATAAATCCCAGCTTACGTGATCATCGCTAACATTTTTTTCGATATAAGTCGCTGCACCACCAATTGGGCTAAGCGTGCGGTTAGCTGAGAATTCTTTCTCATCATCTGAATAACGAAGACCCGCGGTTACTTTTAAATCATCAGTAATAGTGTAATCAACTGAGCCGAATACAGCCCATGCTTTAGTGTCTTGCTGCTGACTAACAAAACCGTTTAATACGCCATTATTGGCTGTATCATAGCTAAAGTTTTCAATTGTTAATGCTTCGTCGAAGTAAAAAACACCCACTTGGTAATTTACGTCACCAGCAAAGTTGCTTGATAAGCGAAGTTCTTGCGTGTATTGGTCTTGGTCTGGAATACCATCAGCACTTTCTGAAGAGAAAGGAATAAAACCAGGGCCCATTGCAACTGGAACATCATTGATGGAGAACCCACCGTAGCCACCATCGATGTCAGCACGAGAGTAAATTTCTGCACTTTCCCAACCAGAGATTGACGTTACTGTATGGTTAGCTAAGTCCCACTCAAGCTTAAGGCTTGCACCTTGCGATTCCACTTGCTGCGTCGCACGAGATGCGGCATCGTGATACACCACGTCATTTTCAAAACCATCAACTAAATCGTTAGTACCAGGTTTGATAGTGTTAGCACGAAAGGCAATTGGAGAGCCATCTAAATCACGAACATGGTAATTAAATAATCCAGTGAAATCGTCACCTTCATATAAAAATTGAATACGGGCTGCTTGTTCAGTGTAACCACCTAAGGCATCTTTTTGCTCAAAACCTGGTGCACGATTATCAATGTAATCGTCTTTATCTTGCCAAAGTACTGAAACACGTGTTGATAAACGATCTGTTAATGAACCACCAACAGCGCCTTCAAAGTCAACAGCACCACGACTACCGTAAGATACAGAGCCATAGCCTTCAAATTCTTGACTTGGTTTTACGGTATCAAATTTAACTAGGCCAGCCGGTGTATTACGACCAAATAATGTACCTTGAGGACCACGAAGCACTTCAACACGTGCTACGTCAAATACAGGGAAACCTTTTAAGATTGCGTTTTCTTGTACAATTTCATCAACCACAAGCGACACTGGTTGCGAAGCATTCAAATCGAAATCAGTGTTACCAAGGCCACGTACATAAAAGCGTGGGAATGAACGGCCAAATGAAGATTCAATAGATAAACTTGGGATTTTCGCATTCATAAAACGAATATCCATACCAGCTGAGCTGTAAGCATCTAAGCTATCGCCTTGCAAGGCTGAAACAGCAACAGGCACTTCTTGAGCGTTTTCTACTCGTTTACGAGCAGTAACTTGAATAACTTCTAGTTGGTTCTTCTTAGCAGTAGTTTCTTGCTCAGCAGCTACGGCTGAAATTGACGTACCTGCTACGGCAGAGAACAACGTTGCATTGATAAGGGTTGCTAACGTAGATCTTTTCATTGCTTTCATGTCGGGGTTAACCTTTTTAGTGCACTCTTGTTCAACGGTTGATGTGTTGCGCAATTAAATAATTACGGATTCAGTCAATTTTTCGCGACTTGCTCTATGCGGCGCGGACCTTATTACCGAGAGTACAAAAACGGCATAAATAAGGCTGACTGAATGCGCAAGATTATATCATGGTGTAATTTATTTACTGCATACTGAACACTAAAAATTAAACTTATTTTTAACACTTAACCGCACTATCCCGACATTTAGTGTACTTTTAGCAACTAAACAACCATAAAGCGGACATATGTCCTTACATTGAGTTGTTAAAAAATATAGCGGAATAACGCGACACTTTTTTAAATACTACTTTTTCACTAATGAGCGTTTAAGAACAATTTCACCATCAATATGAAGATCTCGCTGTGGAAATGCAATCACCACATCATGTTGGTCAAACACTTCATAAATCCTAAAACGAATATCACTGCGGACTTGTCTTAATCGAGTTTCTGATTCAGCGCACACCCAAAAAATAGCATTAAAAACTAGCGAGCTATCTGCAAAATCATCAAACAATACGGTTGATTGAGGCGTTGCCAATATTGCCTCATGCTCATCTAATACTTGCTGAATTAACTTTTTAACTAATAACACATCAGAGCCATAAGCTACGCCTACGCTCACAGATGAGCGCGCATTACCATCAATAAGCGTCCAGTTGGTAACTGTGTTTTCTAATAACTGGCTATTGGGTATCAGCATATGAACACCGTCGTTCCTGCGAATACGAGTAGAGCGAGTATTAATGGTTTCAACCACCCCCTTAGCAGTGCCAACCTCTAAAAAGTCGCCAATACGGATTGGCCGCTCCCACATTAATATCCAGCCACTAATAAAGTTATTAATAATATTTTGTGCACCGAACCCCACACCGATGGCAATGGCACCCGATACAAAGGCAAATGCGGTTAATGGAATGTTGAGCACCTCAAGGGAGGTAAAAAGTAAAATCGCAATACTTAAAATGAAATAAAAACGCGTGAATAAATGCACTGCATCTGGGCTCATTTTTCGTGCAAGTAATGACTTTTTAATTAACTTGCCAATCTGAGTCACCACAACCCACATAGTAAACAAAATTAGCGGCACTTGAATTACTTTTGCCACGGTAATGTGAATGTCGTTGTAGCTAAACAATACGAAGGCGAGAATGTGATTAATTTGTTCTAAGTTCATTGATTTTCCATGTGTAAGGTCGCACACAAACGATTATTTTTATGCGCTAATAATACCCAAAGTTTAGCATGCGGTTAGCTTAAATACGCAGCAACAAACTTAAAGCTAATTGCATAATTGCTGTATTTTTCTACTTTTTTATTTACATACCGAGTTTTTATCACCTAATTTGCGTTTAAATCCCGCTTTAAATCGATAAACTTTGTTGTATATAAGTCAAAATTTGGTAAGTTAACTGGGTTTTCGACTCGAAAAGCCTATTTCGGCTACTATTTTTTATGGAGTTATTATGCGTAAAACACTGATCGCCACTACGATTGCTAGTGCACTTTTATTATCTGCCTGTTCTTCTGAAAGCACCCAAGAAACAAAACAACAAAGCACAGCACAAGTGCAAGATATCAACGCAAGCAATGTATTATTTAAACCAAGCCCATTGCAATACATGGCTCCTGAGTTTGATAAGTTTGGTACTACTGAATACGAAGCTGCATTTGATGCAGGTATTGCACAACATAATGCAGAAATTTTGGCAATTGCCAATAATCCAGAACCAGCTACTTTTGAAAATACCTTGGTAGAAATGGAACTTGCAGGTGAGCTATTAAACCGCGCATCAGCTGCATTCTACAACTTATCAGGTCTTATCTCTAACGATGAGTACCAACGCATTGATAAAAAAATGGCGCCTGTGTTCTCAGCACACTCTGATGACATTTACCTAAATGGTGCATTATTCGAACGTGTACAAACAGTATACGACAACAAAGATAAGTTAAGCGCTGAAGATCAACGTCTTGTTGATTTTTACTACAAACAATTTGTTAAAGCCGGTGCTAAATTAAACGATGCTGAAAAAGCAAAAATGCGTGAAATTAACGCTGAGCTTGCAAAACTATCAACGGAGTTTTCTCAAAACGTATTAAAATCGTTTAAAGAAGACGTCATTTTAGTAACAGATAAAAGCAAACTAGCTGGTTTATCTGAAGGTGAAATTGCAGGTCTTGCAGCAGCTGCTAAAAAAGCAGGCAAAGACGGCTACATGATCACCCTAGTGAACACCACACAACAGCCTATTTTATCTAGCCTTGAAAACCGTGAACTGCGTGAGCAGATTTTTAAAGCATCAACCAACCGTGCAGCTAAAACCAACGGCCCTATCATTATTAAAGAAACTAACCTACGTGCACAAAAAGCAGAACTGTTAGGCTTTAAAGATTGGGCTTCGTATGTAATGACTTCACGCATGGCGCAAACCACTGATAACGTGTACGGTATTTTAGATGACCTCGCGCCAAAAGCAGTTGAAAAAGCGCAAGCAGAAGCAAAAGCGATTCAAAAAGTAATTAACGATTCTGGTGAAAGTTTTGAACTAAAACCATGGGATTGGTCTTTCTATGCAGAAAAAGTGCGTGCTGAAAAATACGACCTAGATCCAGCCTTAGTTAAGCCTTACTTTGAAATGCAGTCGGTTATTCATAACGGTTTATTCTTTGCAATGGAAAAACTTTACGGCATTACATTCAAAGAGCGTAAAGACCTACCGCTTTATCACGAAGACGTCATGGCGTTTGAAGTATTTAATGCTGATGGCAGCGCAATAGGCTTATTTTACATGGACCCATATGCACGTGAAGGTAAGCGTGGCGGTGCATGGATGAGTGCATACGTAAGCCAAAGCGGCTTAAAAGGCACAAAACCTGTTATTTATAATGCGCAAAACATTCCAAAGCCAGCAGCAGGCGAGCCAACACTAATGACGTTTGACGAAGTGTCGACTATGTTCCATGAGTTTGGTCATGCAGCACACGGTTTATTCTCTGACGTTAAATACCCAAGCCTAGCAGGCACTGCTACAGCGCGTGATTTTGTTGAATTTCCATCACAAGCACACGAAGACTGGATGATTGAGCCAAGTGTATTAGCTAACTACGCTAAGCATTACAAAACAGGCGAGCCAATTCCTCAAGCACTACTTGATAAAGTACTTGAGTCGCAAAAGTTCAACCAAGGTTTTGGTACCACTGAATATTTAGCTGCAGCACTACTAGATATGGAATGGCACTCATTTGGTTCTGATAAAAAAGTAACTGATGTACAACAGTTTGAAAGCGAAGCACTAAAGGCACACGGTATCGATTACTACCCTGTACCACCTCGTTACAAATCAAACTACTTTAGCCATACCTTTGCAGGTGGTTACTCAGCAGGTTACTACGCTTACCTATGGACTGAAGTATTTGCCGCTGATGCCTTTGCTCATATGGAAAACAATGGTGGCTTAACGCGCGAAAATGGCGATAAGTTCCGTAAAGAGATCCTATCAAAAGGTAACAGCCGTGACTTAATGCAAAGCTACATTGAGTTCAGAGGCCAAAAACCAACGACTGATGCATTGCTTAAGCGCCGTGGTTTAGTTGATTAATTAATATTTTTAATCAACTGATATAAAAGCCCGCTTGCGGGCTTTTATTGTTTATAGAACAATATATAACAGATAAACTGACACCATTACTTAAGACAAGATGAGTGTTATGGGCTATTTATTTGCAGTTACCCTTCTATGGGCGTTTTCGTTTAGTTTAATTGGTGTGTATTTAGCAGGCCAAGTTGATGCGTGGTTTAGTGTGCTAATTCGTGTGGCTTTGGCAGCGTTAGTATTTTTGCCTTTTTTAAAGAAAATCCCTACCCCACTTGCGTTTAAACTCATGCTGATAGGCGCACTGCAACTGGGGGTTATGTATGGCTTTTATTACCACTCATTTTTGTTTTTAAGTGTGCCAGAAGTGCTGTTATTTACTGTAATGACCCCGCTTTACATTACGCTTTTAAACGATGCGCTAAATAAACAGTTTAATCCGCAGTTTTTTATCGTCGCGTTTATTGCCGTGTTAGGAGCTATTACCATTCGTTATGAAAACTTAGACAGTAACTTTTTAGTCGGATTACTACTGGTTCAAGGCGCTAATATTAGTTTTGCTATCGGCCAAGTAACCTACAAACGATTAATGCTTAATAAACAACTCGATGATAAAACCGTATTTGGTTGGTTTTTTATTGGCGCACTAATTGTTGCAAGCGCCTGTTACGCCTTATTTGGTGATCTTAACAAATTACCAAGTACCTCAACTCAATGGGGCATACTGATTTATTTAGGCATTGTGGCCTCCGGTTTAGGCTACTTTATGTGGAATAAAGGCGCGACGCTTGTTAATGTTGGCGCGCTGGCGGTGATGAACAACTTGCTTATTCCTGCCGGTATTATTGTTAATGTACTTATTTGGAATAGAGACGCAGACCTACTTAGATTAAGTATTGGCGCGGGAGTGATGCTGTCTGCCTTAGTGGTAAACCAAATAATGGCTAAATCAGCAAATTAATCACTCTGTAGTGAAATTGTCATTAATAATTAGTAAGGTAGCGTCCACTTTTATTTTTAAGGACAAATAATGAAGCGCATACCTTTTCTAACAACTTTTTTATTATTAAGCTCACTCGCTGGCTGTGATGACGATGTAAAAATAGTCGAAAAAGAAGTGGTTGTTACCAACACTGACGTTGAAATTGTTGAAGTACCTACCCCTGTTATTGTTGAAGTAGCTCAAGGCATCAATACGCAACTAGGTACTCGCCCCGACTACTTAATTGACGATATGGCTGACAGCGCACTAAAAACACAATTAGAATCGTGTAAAGAAGGCCCTTTTTATCGTACTGATTTTTCAATTGGTCACCGTGGTGCCCCCATGCAATACCCAGAGCACACAAAAGAGTCTTACATAGCGGCTGCTCGTATGGGCGCCGGTATTGTCGAATGCGATGTAACCTTTACAAATGATAAAGAGCTAGTATGCCGCCATTCTCAGTGCGACTTGCACACCACCACTAACATTTTAGCTATTCCAGAACTTGCGGCTAAATGCAGTGAGCCATTTACTCCAGCAAACTCTAACAGTGGCACGCCTGCTTCAGCTAAATGTTGTACCAGCGATATTAGCTTGGCAGAGTTTTTAACCCTTGAGGGTAAAATGGATGGCGCAAACACCACTGCCACTAATGTTAGCGATTACATGAAAGGTACACCAAGTTGGCGCACTGACTTATACGCCACCTCAGGTACTCTCATGACCCATAAACAAAGTATTGCACTATTTAAACAGCTCGGAGTAAAAATGACCCCAGAGCTTAAATCACCTCAAGTGAGTATGCCCTTTAACGGTATGACCCAAACGCAATACGCACAAAAAATGCTAGATGAATACACGCAAATGGAGGTACCCGCTTCGCATGTTTTTCCGCAATCATTTAATTTAGCTGACGTACAATATTGGATTAATACTAACCCTGAATTTGCAGCGCAAAGTGTGTATTTAGATGGCCGAGACAGCGATGCAGGGTTTGATCCTAACAACCCCGACACATGGCAACCTAGTATGGCTTCGCTTTTTAATGACGGTGTTAAAATTATTGCTCCACCCATTTGGATGCTATTAACCATAGATAATGAAAGTAATATCGTGCCATCACAGTACGCTATTGATGCTAAAGCCGCAGGGCTTAATATTATTGCATGGAGTCTTGAACGTTCAGGGCCGCTGAATAATGGAGGCGGATACTATTACCAGTCAATTAGTGATGTTATAGATAACGATGGTGACATGATGACCGTGGTTGATGTGCTTGCAAAAGAGGTTGGTGTAATCGGTATATTTTCTGATTGGCCAGCTACGGTTAGCTATTACGCAAGTTGCAATAAAATGCCTGCAAGTATTTAAACTTTAGGGCGTGTTTATTTGACCGCGCTCAGCTATTATATTTATTTTACTGAGCGCTTTTATGATCATTCAACACCATAACGCTGACTTACCAACGCCTACAGGGTTAATGCGAACCACTATTTACCGCCCACAAACATCGGGGCAATACCCTGCCATTATTTTTTATTCTGAAATTTTCCAGCAAACGGCACCTATTGCCCGCAGTGCAGCTATTTTAGCCAGTCATGGTTTTGTGGTACTTGTGCCAGAAGTGTTTCATGAGCTTAACCCTATCGGAACTGTGCTGGCTTATGATGACGAAGGTAAAGATAAAGGTAATAACGATAAATGGGCTAAACCTTTAGAGCATCATGATAGCGACACACAAAGCCTTATCGAGTTTGTAAAACGACAAAGTTATTGTTCAGGAAACGTGGGAGCTATGGGTGTATGTATTGGTGGACATTTAGCTTACAGAGCCGCTTTAAACCCACTTATAAAAGCCGCGTTTTGTTTATACGCCACCGATATACACAGTAATACACTGCCCGCACAACCCGGTAATAACTCATTTGAACGCATGGCCGACATACTCGGTGAAATTCATTTTATATGGGGTAAACAAGACCCTCATGTACCACAAGATGGCCGAGACAAAATATATCAGCAAGCTGTTCGCACTGGCATAAATTACCAATGGCAAGAAGTTAACGCGCAACATGCCTTTATGCGTGATGAAGGCGAGCGCTACGATGCAGCTCTCGCCATAGCAATGTATCAACAGGCTGTTGCCTTATTTAACCGAGCGCTAGCCCTTACGCATACCTAATGCCGTATGCTGTTTTACAAAGTACGCTTTTAAATAATCAACAAACAAACGTAACTTTTTAGACCCCGTCGCCCCTGGCGGGAAAACTCCATACAATTCAATATCTTTGCTTTTGTAGTCGTCCATTATAATTTGCAATAAACCCGCTTGTACTTTTGGCCATGCATCGTATAGCGGTATACGCCCTATGCCATGTCCTGCCTCTACAAATGCAGTCCGTGCAGCGGCATTATTGGTACTGAGCGATCCTTGCATGGTAATGTCGACTTTTTTACCATCTTTTTGCAAGGTCAAGATTTTGCTCCCTAACTGATAAACCACCCATTGGTGCTGTGCTAATTCATCGGGCGTAGTGGGCTTACCATAATGTGCAAAATAATTAGGCGCGCCACAAATACAAGTACTCATAGTGGTTAACTTGGTTGCCTGTAGGTTTGAATCGCGCAACGCAACCCCCCTAATTGCAAAATCAAATCCGTGTTTAATAATATCCACCACATCATCAGTTAGCTGTAAATCTATATCAATTTTGGGGTATTGGCGCTTAAAGGTATTAATTGCAGGCACTATTAATTGCATCCCCACATTAACCGGGCAACTAATTTTTAATAATCCTTGGGGCTCACTTTTTATATTTTCTATTTGTTGATTGGCAGCATTAGCCTGCTCGGTAATAACGCGGCAACGCTCATAGTAAGCCATACCGGCTTCAGTAAGCGCCATGGTCCGTGTTGAACGATTAAGTAAGGTTACTTCAAGTTGCGTTTCTAATTTTTTTAAATGATAACTGGCTACCGCCCGTGTTAACCCTAGTTGCTTTGCCGCTGCAGTTAAACTGCCCTGCTCAACTATTTGTGCAAACACCACCATACTTTTTAATTGTTCAAACGAAACTTTCATGGACGCTCCAGTGCGGTTTTAACTTCAACCCTCCGATTGTATCAATTATTAAATCAATAAAGTTAAATTTATCATCGTTGTTTAAGGTTGGGTTAGTGCATATAGTAATTGCTAAGCAAAGATTACAATTTTAAATCATCAGAAGGAAAAAATAATGGCTAAGAAAATACTAATGGTACTTACTTCACACGCTGATTTAGGCAATACCGGTGAAAAAACAGGTTTTTGGGTAGAAGAATTCGCCGCCCCTTATTATGCATTTGTAGATGCTGGCGCAGAAATCACTCTAGCTTCACCAAACGGTGGTCAACCACCAATCGACCCAACCAGTACACTAGCCGACTTCCAGACTGATGCAACCAAGCGATACGACAACGACAGTGCAGCGCAAGCATTAATGGCAAACACAAAAGTACTAAGTGAACTGAATGCTTCAGATTTTGATGCGGTATTTTATCCAGGCGGCCATGGCCCATTATGGGATTTAGTAGATAACACAGATTCAATCTCGCTCATCGAAGATTTTGTAAAATTACAAAAGCCAGTGGCAGCAGTGTGTCATGCGAGCGCCGCATTTTTAAATACAAAAGATGCTGATGGCAATGCATTGGTTGCGGGTAAAAAAGTTACCGGCTTTAGTAACACTGAAGAAGCCGCTGTACAATTAACAGATGTAGTGCCATTTTTAGTCGAAGACGAGCTGATCAAAAAAGGTGGTGACTATCAAAAAACCGACGACTGGGGCGTTCTTGCGCTTGAAGACGGTTTAGTGATCACCGGTCAAAACCCAGCAAGCTCTGAGCTAGCAGCTAAAAAATTACTTACCAAGCTTGGTTAATTACAATTAATCAGTATAAAAAGCACAGTTTAATCGCTGTGCTTTTTAATTTGCTTTTCATTACTCACCACTATTCCTATACTGGCCACTCTTAATATAAATAAGGGCACCGTATGCAAAATAAACCATCCACCTTGTCGTTACTTAGCAGCACCCGTTTTGCCATTATAAGCATTGTGACTATTTGTTTTGTGTTGCAACTAATTAATAGCCTGCCAGGCATTAGTTTAAATGGTTTAGGTATTTACCCACGCAGCATTCAAGGGCTGATTGGTATTCTTTGCGCTCCCTTTTTACACGGTAGCTGGTGGCATTTTGCTAGTAATATGCTGCCCTTCATTGTTTTAAGCTGGTTAATTTGCCAATACAGCGTAAAGCGTTTTTATAGTGTATTTATATTCACCGCATTAGTCGGTGGATTACTGGTATGGATGTTTGCTCGTGGCAATATTCATGTCGGCTTAAGTGGCGTTATTTATGGGTTATGGGGATTTATTTTATGCTATGGCATTGTAAGACGTTCTTTTAAATCTATTTTTATAGCCGTGGTGGTGGCCTTTTTATACAGTGGCTTTATTTGGGGCGTGTTACCACAGCGGTTGCACATCTCGTTTGAAAGCCATCTGTTTGGCGCACTAAGTGGATTCTTTTTAGGGTATAAATTAGCAAAAGCAGATAAATTAAAAGCAACAACGGGCAAAGCAAATACGTACGTTTAAACTATTAGAGGCTATTTATGAGTGATAACAACGACTACACCCCAGCAAAAGTATGGACATGGGACAATGAAAGTGGCGGTAAATTTGCAAACATTAACCGCCCAATTGCAGGAGCAACTCACGATAAAACACTGCCTATTGGCAAACATCCATTTCAGCTTTACTCATTAGCGACCCCCAACGGGCAAAAAGTCAGTATTATGTTTGAAGAGCTTTTAGAGCTTGGTATTACTGAGGCTGAGTACGATGCTTATTTAATTAATATTGGTGAAGGCGACCAGTTTGGCTCTGATTTTGTTGATATAAACCCAAACTCAAAAATACCTGCGTTGATGGATCACTCTACAACACCAGCAACCCCTGTATTCGAATCAGGCGCTATTTTACAATACCTTGGCGAAAAGTTTGATGCGCTTATTCCTAATGATTTTCAAGCTAAAACACAATGTCGTAATTGGCTGTTTTGGCAAATGGGATCGGCGCCTTATTTAGGTGGCGGCTTTGGTCACTTTTACAGCTATGCGCCAACCAAAATGCAATACCCGATTGACCGTTTCACCATGGAAACTAAGCGTCAGCTAGATGTACTAAACCGCCATTTAAGTGACAACGAATACATGGCAGGCAGTGAATATTCCATTGCCGACATTGCCATATGGCCTTGGTATGGCTCACTGGTATTAGGCGACTTATACGACGCCGCCGAGTTTTTAGATGTTGCATCTTATACCCATGTGCTCCGTTGGGCTAAGCAAATAGCAGCGCGTCCAGGCGTAAAACGAGGCCGTCGCGTTAACCGTACTTGGGGAGCAGAAGAGGAACAACTCGCAGAGCGCCACAGTGCTCGTGATTTTGAATAAAGCTCCAGTTTAGTAAAAAATAAAAAAATCAGCGCTTAGCTGATTTTTTTGTGTTTATTAGGGGCTCCTTCATTCTTAGCAGGTAACATGACTTTTTAACCCTAAAAGTAGAAAAGTTAAGCATACCATCTTAATATATCTAAATATTTACACTGATAGCGTAGTTATTAATTGTGAAAAAACTGACAAAAGAACAAATCTATAAACGTTTAAACAATGAAGAAGACGCCCGAGCCTGCAAGGCCATCGACGATAATGCCTGTCAGCAAGTACCCGGTAATTTTATTATTTTACTCATTAGCCAGCTTTTTAGTAAGTTTGCCGATGCACTGCTTAATCCAAAAATAACCCTACCCTGGTTAATGCAAAGCTTAAATGTGCCCGCGAGTTTTATTGCTTGGTTAGTGCCAATCAGAGAGTCGGGCTCATTACTGCCCCAACTCGCTATTGCTAACGTTATTCGCAAACTCCCCATTCGTAAATGGGTATGGGTAATAGGTGCAATAGTGCAATCAGGTTGTATTTTAGCCATGGTTGCGGTGGCGTTTATCCTCAAAGGCGCACAAGCAGGCTACGCCATTATTGGCTTATTAATTCTATTTAGCCTTGCCAGAGGGTTTAACTCTGTAGCCGCAAAAGATGTGCTGGGCAAAGTTATTCCTAAACAGCAACGCGGTAATATTAGCGGGCTTGCTGCGAGTATTGCCGGTTTTGCCACCTTAACGTTTGGTCTCATGATGTGGTTTTTTTCACAGCAAAAAGATCAAGACATTGTGATCATCGCTTTACTACTGGGTGCATTAATGTGGCTGATTGCCGCGTTTTTTTACGCACAAATTAACGAATATAGTGGCGCTACCGAAGGGGCAAATAATGGTCTATTGCATGCGTTTTCAAAGTTAAAAATTTTGTACCAAGATAAGCAATTTGCGCATTTTGTTATTACACGTGCCCTACTGCTTTGTTCAGCATTGAGCGCTCCATTTTATATTATTTTAGCCAGTAAACAGTCGTTTGAATTTTCTTTACTTGCCACCTTTATTGCCGTTTCCGGCTTTGCAAGCTTAGTCTCAGCGCCGATTTGGGGACGCTTAAGCGACTTATCTAGCCAGCGAGTGCTAGTACTCAGTGCCACTTTGGTTACCATTAATGGGCTGGCTGTATTTGTTATTGCAACTTGGTATAACGAGTTGCTACTAAATTGGTGGGCTATGCCTATTTTGTACTTTTTACTCTCAGTTGCGCACCAAGGAGTACGCTTAGGGCGAAAAACGTACCTCGTCGATATAGCAGAGGGTAACAAACGCACCGATTATGTGTCGGTTAGTAATACCGTTATTGGGGTTTTATTACTGATGTTGGGCAGCATAGGCTTATTAGAATCGTTTTTATCAACCGCAGAGCTTATTTTGCTTTACAGCGGATTAGGGTTTTTGGGTGCAATTAGTGCACTGTTTTTACCAAAAACAGAGTAAATAGCGTGCTGTTTAACCTAATGTAATTAAAGCGCTAACCTTTAAAGTTGTGGGCGTTTTAATACAAACTTATCTTTGGTGGTGCTAAAGTAATCGCCGCCCATTTTACCTACTGCATCTAAACGTGTCGGATCTATGTAGCCATTTACCAACGTGGCGTCATCTATAAAAATTCCCACTACATCTAAGAGCATCATTTTGCCACCGCTTGGTTCATCTGAAATAGTGATCACTTCTCGAAGCTTACATTCATAGCGTACTTTTGAAGCTGTAACACTTGGCGGATTAACTAACTGGCTTGGGACTGTCTCTATGTTGGCCTCATCAAACTCGCTGACATTATTAGGGTAATTAGCGCAGCTTTGATTCATTTGCTCTACTAAGGCATGACTAACAATATTAACCACACATTCTTTGGTGGCTAGTAAATTTGTCAGTGTATCTTTATTGGCTTTATCGCTGGGGTTAACTTGAGTAACACTTAGCACTGCAGGCTGACAACTTGCTACGGTAAAAAAAGAGTAAGGTGCAATATTGCTTACCCCCTCATTACTTAGGGTGCTTATCCATGCAATCGGTCGTGGACTAATACCGCCAACTAAGTAGCTATAAACAGAGCGGTTGTTGTTTTGAATTAAATCTAAAAACATTATTTCTCACTTTTAAGTTAAAAACTAAACCCTAGTACTAGGCAATACGTACTTATAGATTGGATCTTCATTAATACTACACCGTTAGCAAATAGTTTAATTTCATGCGCCAAAAAATAAACATTGTCTGGTTTAAACGCGATTTACGCTTAAGCGATCATCAACCGCTTAAACATGCGTTTAGCAATGGGCTTCCAACATTATTGCTGTACAACTTTGAGCCGCTGTTACTCGAAGATGCTCATTATAACGAGCGACATTGGCGCTTTGTGTATCAGTCACTATGTGATTTAAACCAACAACTTGATCGCTTTAATAGCTGCGTGTACATATTTAAACAAAATATGCAGTCGTTGCTTGAAGAGCTACACACCCAGTTTGAAATAATTAATCTCTTTAGTCACCAAGAAATCGGCTTAAATAATACATTTGAGCGCGATAAAGCGATTAAAGCATGGTGCCAACATAATCAGATTAACTGGTTAGAGTCGCCAACGGGGGCTGTCATTCGGGGTAAAAAAAATCGCAATAATTGGAATGAATGCTGGCAACAAACAATGCAAGCGCCAATTGCCATCCCAGATTGGAAACACATTAAAACAGTGACACTCACACACTACCAATCGCCAGAATTACCAGACAGTTACACAGCTGACGATGACAACTTTCAATATGGAGGGCCGCGACTTGCCCGCGATGTTATGCACAGTTTTTTTGTCGAGCGCGGTAAAGGCTATCAAAAAGGGATCTCTAGCCCGAGCTTGAGCCGCACGCATTGCTCTAGGCTTTCGCCCTATTTAGCCTGGGGCAATATTAGTCTTAGGCAGGTGTATCAAATGGCGATAGACGCATACCATTCAACCCATCCCGATAAAAAAGGCTGGAAGCGTCCGCTTGCTGCGTTTGTATCTCGCCTGCATTGGCATTGCCATTTTATGCAAAAGTTTGAAAGCGAATGCAGTATGGAATTTAAAGCCTTAAATCCGGGTTACCATGCATTTCCGTATCGTGATGACGCTAAGGTTACTAGCGATATTGAACGCTGGGCACAGGGGCAAACCGGTATTCCTATTATTGATGCCTGCATGCGCTGTTTAAAAGCCACCGGTTATATTAATTTTAGAATGCGCGCTATGCTGGTGAGCTTTGTAACCCATCATTTAAACATCAGCTGGCAACAGGCAAGTTTTCCGCTGGCTAATTACTTTTTAGACTTTGAGCCAGGTATTCATTATCCGCAAATACAAATGCAGGCATCGGTTACTGGCATTAATACTATTCGCCATTACAACCCCATTAAACAATCTGAAGATCAAGACCCAACCGGCGCATTTATAAAAAAATGGTGCCCCGAACTTGAAAAGCTCCCCATTGAATATTTACATCAACCCTGGCAGCAAACGCCTATGGAAGCGCTATTTAACGACTTTAAACTTGGTGAAGATTACCCAGAGCCGATGCTTGATTTAACTCGAGCATCTAAAGAGGCACGCGAGCGATTGTGGCAATACCGAGAGCGTAGCGATGTTAAACGTGCTATTCATGCCATACTAAAAAAACATGTAGCCATCACTCCCTCGGTACGTAAATCCAAAAAGCAGTCAGGCAAATAACTATGGCACATAAAAAACTAACCCTACCTGAAAAAATATGCCCTGTGTGTAACAAGCCTTTTGTATGGAGAAAAAAATGGCAACGAGACTGGGATAACGTTATTTATTGTTCACAGCGATGTAAACGTAGCAAATAGAGATTGGCGTTTATCTTGCATTCTCCATGTTAATGCATACATTTTTCAGCAATTATCGGATTAATTTACATACAACCGATATCAATGCTGAAAAATTTACATTAGGGTCTGTTGACCTTTGCGGATTAATATTTGTTCTAACTAGGGGCAATTTAATCGCGGCGCGAGGTTTGTAACCTAGTGGGCTAAGTAAAAACCGAGCAACAAAGAGTTAATTGCCCCTAGGCAGAACCTTCGGGCAGCTTCTGTTTGGCATTAATGCAGCGTTATCGCCTATTTATGGGGAATAACCACACCACATAGGCTCTGCCTTGCCTAAATACCAAACAGACTGCTGCAAATTTAACCTTGAAAGGTAAACAGACCCAAATCGCAACAAGGAGAACATGATGACAATTAAAAAAACGGCAAGCTCAAATTGGTCTGGCGATATTAAAAGTGGTAAAGGCACTATATCAACTCAAAGCGGTGCTCTCGATAACCAGCCGTATGGGTTTAATACTCGCTTTGAAGATAAGCCCGGCTCTAACCCAGAGGAGCTAGTTGGTGCAGCCCACAGTGCTTGCTTTAGCATGGCGTTATCGCTAGCGTTAGGAGATGCGGGTTTTACTGCTGACGATATAAGCACCAAAGTCACAGTAAGCTTAGATGAAGTAGACGATGGCTTTGCGGTGAGTGAAATCGAATTGGTAGTTAATGCAAAAATTACTGATATTTCCAATGAGCAATTTCAAGCCCTGTGTGAAGACACCAAAAAAGGCTGCCCGATTTCAAAACTACTCAATACCAGCATAAAGCTAACGGCAACACTTAACTAATTTTGTAAACCAATTATACTTTTTGCGTAGCAGTAAGATTATGTTTTAGCATAACCTTACTGCTAATTTTTCATGAATTAAATAAAAACTTTATTATGAGTTATATTAATGTTTACTAATATAATTATGTAAAATCTCAATACTTTGTTAGGATTATAAAAAACTTAACCATCTTTTAGTGTTGGTTAAATACAAAGGTGGATGCATGAACGAAAAATCACAAAGTTGCGAAAAAGTATCTTGTAGCAACTGCGCTGATTCTAGCGAACTAGACTTTGACTTTACCATGGCGTTTCAGCCTATTATAAATTGCCAGAGCAACACTATTTATGGCTATGAAGCATTGGTTCGTGGTTTAAACAACGAGTCGGCTTTCTCTATTATTTCCCAAGTAAACGACGACAACCGCTACACCTTTGACCAATTATGTAGAATTAAAGCTATTGCACTTGCCTCTAAGCTAGGCATAAACACCATGCTAAGCATTAACTTTTTACCCAACGCTATTTATAAGCCTGAGCGCTGTATTCGCACTACCCTAGAAGCGGCTAAAAAGTACAACTTCCCTACAACTAATATTATGTTTGAATTTACTGAAGTTGAAAAAATAGAAGACAGCAGCCATGTTGAGCGGGTTGTAAGCTACTACCAAGAATTAGGCTTTAAAACAGCCACAGATGACTTTGGCTCAGGCTATTCTGGATTAAACTTACTAGCTGACTTTCAAACAGATATTATTAAACTCGATATGGCACTTATACGCGATATCGACAAAGACACAAAACGCCAAACTATTGTGCGTAACTGCTTAAATATGTTCAAAGAGCTAAACGTAATGGCGTTAGCTGAGGGTATTGAAACAGTTGAAGAATATCACTGGCTAAAAAGTGTCGGCATTGAATTAATGCAAGGCTACTTGTTTGCAAAACCTGGGTTTGAGTGCTTACCAGACGTTAATTTTCAATAACATTTAGTTGTTATAAAAAAACCGCCATCAAGGCGGTTTTTTAGTTTTTGCTATTGGTTAATTACATATTACCCAGCTCTATCATCATTGCGGTGTACATACGTAAATTAAGTGCTAGTTGCTCAAGCGTAATAAATTCATGCTCTGAGTGACCTGTATAGCGTTTACCCGGCATTGATGGGCCAAACGATACGGCATTATCAAATAATTTAGCGTTAGTACCACCTCCAATAGAGACAAAATCTGCGCCTTGATCACCAGTAAAATGTTTAAAAATATCAAGTAACTTTTGTGCATGAGGTGCGTCATCAAGCAGCATAGGTGTGCCAATGGTGGTTTTAACATTAGCTAATGTTACTTTATTATCAGCTTGCCATTGGGTAAGCGCACTATTAATTTGCTGCTCTAGTAAGTCAGCCTCTTTACCCATAGGACGACGAGCATTAACCGCTAACGTTAGGTTATTACCGTCTCGTTCAATAACTGTGGGCGCTACCGTCATTGGCCCCATAAAGTCATGCTTATACGCAATATCACCAAATTGTTTGCCGTAAATATCTAGGCCAATTAGCTGATTTACAAATTTAATGAGCTGACCGTCGCTGTTGTTTTCAATCTCAACAGCTTTAAATAGTTCAGCCAAATAAGCAATGGCGTTAACACCTGACTCTGGCTCAGATGAGTGAGCCGACATGCCTTTAACACTAATTAAGGTCCCATCTATTTGATCATCAAAGGTAAACTCGACTCTCTTAAGTGCCTTAGCTGTTTGTTTTATTTGAGCTACTAATTCAGTACTCGCATTATGCAAAGTTAAGCTGGCATCTTCAGGGATTTGGCTAGCAAAGGCACCACCCGTTACATTGCTTACATACACATCGGTTTGTGGTGATGTTGCATCAAATGTTGGCGCAATTAAGCTCCAGCCTTTTTCAGCAACCACCACGGGATATGAGGCGTCAATTGTGACTGCATACTTTGGTTGCTCATAGGTTTTCATAAATTCGGTTAAAGGCCCCCAATCAGATTCCTCGGCCAAATAAACCATCAGCTCAATGCGGTTATCAAGGGTTATGCCTTTATCTTTTATGGCTTTCATCGCATATAAAGCGGTAGCTATAGCGCCTTTATCGTCTTCGGTACCTCGGCCAACTAATTTACCCGGCTCTGAGGTATCAATAATAAATGGGCTTTGTTTCCATTTACTGGCGTTTGCTGGTTGTACATCGCCGTGAGTCACTATGGTTACTTTTTCTTTTTGCTCACCCATGCCTATGAGTACGGTATAGCCTAAATCTTGGTAGTCAAAGCCCAGTTCAGCGGCTTTCATTTTTAATAATGCTTTAAAGCCTATAAAGTCGGGGTTTTGTGGTGCGCTGATCTCACTTTTATTAACCGTAGGAAACGATACTAAATTAGTAAGCGTATGCACCTGTGCATTTTGATAGTTATTAACTGCGTAATCGGCCACGCTTTCACTGTGTTTATTTAATTGTGCATGAGCGCTAAATGCACATAAGGCAATACTTGCTAAAGCTAGCTTGTTCAAAACAGATTCCATTTAATTAACAACAAAGAGCTCTAATTATAACCTCCTTGTAAAGTAACAAACAGCGCTTTGCGGCAGACCCACAAGCAAAGCTTATAATTTATCTAACAGCTTTGAACAAGATGCCTGTATAATGCGCAGCTCAAAATTACGGGGTTAATCATGAATCGCAGAAAAAAAATCGTTACTAAGTTTCAAAAGAAAGATAAGCGCGCTAATGCCAAGCTGCATAAAAGCAACAAACCGACTTATGTTTCAAAAGCAGAGCGCGCAAAGCTTGCTGAGCAAGATGCCGAACAAGCAATTGAGCACGGTGCTACCGAGGTAGTGCAAACAAGCGCTTAATCGTTATTGCGATAGGGTGAGAGGCTTAAATTGAGTGTTAAAAAGCTTAAAGTGAGCCAAATAACGAACCGCCACATAGCAAACTACCCCACTTGCCACAATCAATTCAAACGTTGCTAAATACTGTATTTGCTTAACAAACTGCAAATCAATTCCCACTGTATGCATCCATGCGGCGAGTTTAAATAACGCGGTAGCACCAATAACCATAGGGAAAGTAAAGGCAGCGTAACCTGGGCAAAATGGACGGCGCAGTAATTTAAAAAATGCGACGTAAATTATAAAGGTCATCAGTACCGCAATTCCAAATAACAAGCCAATAATAACCGGTGACGGCTCGCTGATAACTGTAAAGTAACCAGCTAACGATAAACTTGCTGGCGCCGCTAAAATAGCCAGTGTAGGTTGTGCAGCATCAGGAATGTGCGCAGCAAAATTGATCCGGTAAATCATCATAGGCAACATAACTGCATACATAAGCATGCCAAAATAAAGCGCCCCTTGTGCTAAAAATAGCAGAGCCGGATTCCCTGAAAACGCGACATCGGCAACAATGATCCCAACCGGCGGTACAAACCAGCTTGGCACCATATGCTCAATTTTAAATTCAATCACGCGATGAGCAATAAAGCTGATTAAAAACACCACATGCAATAAAAATGCACCAACCCATAGCATATCTCCCGCAAGGGAGTAAAACTGCCCTAAAGAATTAGACACCACTAAAGTAGCCATAGCAAAAGTAGGCACCACACTTCCCACAACCGGATGGGCTAAATCGGCTTTAAGCAGCTGAGGATGTAATAAAAACTTAAGTGTTAACAATAGCAATAATACGCTCGCAATAGCGGCACCGGTATATTGTGCTACGCCATTTAGGTTAAACATACTCTCCCAAGCCCAACCTAGGCTGGCAATACCTAATGCCAAACCGCCCATTGGTGTTGGTGCACCAGATACCTTTGTTTTTATATGTTTAAACATCTCTATTCCACCCTGTGGTTGTAACTTACAGAGAAGTTTACGCTTGCATTTTGTTAAGTTAAATCTAATTATATAGAACACAGGTTCAGGTAAACTAAACATAGCATAATGAATATTTCACTTAAGCAACTTAAAGTATTTGTCGGCATAACCCAGCACAGCACCCTTACAGCAGCGTCTGAATCATTGTTTCTATCTAAAGCGGCGGTGAGTATGGCGCTTAGCGAACTTGAAAAGCAGTTAGGCCATCCATTATTTGATCGTGTAAATAATCGGATATTATTAAATCAAGAAGGGCAAAAATTACTGCCTCTTGCAGATGAATTACTGCACAGAGCAAATGATATTAATACGCTTTTTTCGCCCCACGCAAAAGCCAGTGGCACGTTAAAAATAGGTGCCAGCGATACCATTGGTAATCATGTTTTGCCTTCTATACTCAGTGGATTTCGCCAACAACAGCAGCATTATTCACAGCAAGTTTTTATTTCAAATTCTGAGCTTATTTGCCAAAAACTGCGCGATTTTGAGCTCGACATTGCACTAATAGAAGGCCAAGCCCAGCAAAGCGACTTAGTCTCAACCGTGTTTAGTCAAGACACCATGTGCATTATTGCGCCGCAATCCCACCCTTTAGCTGCAAAACCACAGCTTAGTTTTAATGACTTAGCAAACAGTCAATGGGTATTAAGAGAGGCCGGCTCTGGCTCACGCTCATTCTTTTTACAAAACCTTGCTACGCATATCGATAATTGGAGCCAAAGTTTTGAACTCAATACCACAGAGGCATTGATCAACAGCGTTGCTGAAGGGTTAGGGCTGGGATGTTTATCGTCACTCGCGGCACAGTACGCTTTAAAAGATGGCCGCGTTACGCAGCTTAACTTAAACCACCCCATGCAAAGACAGTTTTGGTTAGTGATGCATAAAGACAAATACAAAAATCCGCTGCTAACGCAGTTTATAGATTTTTGTGCTCAGCATTAGCTAACTCTTTATAATGTTTTTTGTTTAATTATATTTAGCAGCATGGCTCGTGTGAACCAACTCAATTTTTAGGCCATCCTTATAAATTGCCAATACATTAGATCCTTGGTAAGTTATTGCTAATGATAAATAAATTAGTGAAAAAATTAGGGTTATGGATAGCTTCCTTAATTTGAACTTCACATAAATACTAAAATTTATAAGCCTAAATGGAACATTTCATGAACGACGAGAAAAAAAACTACTTCGTAAGAGCCCTAATTATTGGATTATCTGGCTTTATTGTTTGGATTGTTTCTTATAGCTTTTTGGCTCTTGATCCTAAAGGCTCTATATCGAATGGAATTATTACACTGATCATCCTTTTAGTCGTCATAGTTCTGAGTGAAAGTTTCGATAATTTCAGTGTCGGAAAAATGCTGACGATGTCGAGAGAAATAAAGAAAAAAGAAGCATCAATTAATAACTTAAACTCAGAAAATACAGAGCTTAGAAGAGAGCTGGTAAACGTAGTCACGTCAATCTCCCAAAATCAGTCCAGCACTAACATTATTGGGTTCCCCGATGATTTAGCTAAAAAAATGGGAGTTGAAAAAGCAACTGATGATGAAATTACGAAGAAAAGGACAGAAGAAAACGAAGAGACTACAGATCAATCAAGGCCAGTAAGAAGGAGGATTAATCATCAACGTATAGAAGAATTAGCATTTTCTAGATTTCTAAAGAAGCGCAATTTAACTGATTATGATCTTATTAAAGAAGCAAAACTTGTAACACAATTTAGTGGAATTGATGCTGTTAGTAATATTCAGCCAATCTATGATGGATATATAAACACTGGAGAAAGTGAAATATTTATTGAGGTAAAGGTATCGAGAGCTTCATCGATTATGATGCGCGAACGGGTGTATCTGATGCTTAATAAAATCTACCTTTACAACAAGGTAAAAAATGCAAATGCACACTTAAACCTTTTACTTGTTGATATCGATGGAGATAATTCTGATTATCGTAGGAATCAAAGAAACTCTGATCGATTGAAAGAGTTTTTCGAGCCATCAATAGTGAATGGCCTTCTAAGAATTATACCAATCGAGTTAACGGAAGAAGAAATAGAACAGGTTTTTAGTGAAGATTAATAGCCTCATTACATGCACTTTCAACGCAATAAATACACAACAACCGTCAGATCCAGTTTAACCTAAAATCGAATCTGACGGCTGATACTCACTTGCTCTCTTATCTTAAAACGCGTAACTCATGGCTAAATTAATAGAGCGACCCTGCCCTGCCAATTGGTTAAAGCCCTGCGACATATCTTGTTTAAACTCAGCAATACTTACGCCACCAAGTGGTAATTGATAATACTCATCAAGCAGATTGGTAATATCAACACTCACGGTAAGTGCATCCCAACTGGCTTTTGAGCTTAAATTAAGTAAATGATACTGCTCAGTTTGGTTTTCTAGGCGGTTACTATCTACGCGAGTTTTACTATCGACCCACTGCCACGTGAGTGCGTTTTCAAAACGGCCAACTTGCTGGTTAATGGCAAATTGGGTTTGCAGCGGCTTAATTTGATAAAGCGGCTGATTGGTATCATCGCGTTTACCACGGGTGTTGGTAACATTACCTTTTAACGACCAGCTACCATACTGCTCAGACTCGTGTAGTGCTAAAACCGCATCTAGCTTTACACCATAAAGCCTGGCATCTACGTTATTAAACATAAGTACATTACGGGTATTGGCAGCAAGCGCTGTGCGGTTAAAGCTTCTTACTATGTTGGCATCAATATAGTCATTCACGTCGCTCACCCAAGCGTTAGCACTTATACGCCAGCTGTCATCTTTTGCCATGCGGGTGTACGTGCTGCTAAGCGTGTGTGCGGTTTCTGGTTTAAGGTTTATATTACCAATATAGCCGTTGCCATCGCCGTACCATCCAATCATGGTGGTGGCCATATTACCTACGCCCCAGCTGTAGCGTTCGTATAAATTAGGCGCACGATTTTTACGGGCTAAGCCAATTTGTAATTCGTCGTTATTGCTTAGTTGATAATTAATCAGCACGTTTGCATCAACTAAATTATCTGTTTGTTTTTTACTTTGGTTATTAAACTTTTTAGCGGCCATTGCATCACTTGGCATCGCTATGGCCATTGCATTCATTGCAGCCATGCCTGCATTATATGCTTGCACATCATCAGTGTTGGTCATTACATTTTCAAATCGAATGCCTGCATTTAACCACCAGCGAGTATTTAGTTGGCTTTCATATTCTCCAAGCAAAGCAATACGCTGACGCCGGCCATTATTAATATTTTTATAGTCATTTGGTCCCATCATCATTGAGCCCTCAACTGCAGGCCACCAGTCATCTAATTTCATGTGGTGATATTCTTGCGCGAGTAGTAACTGGCTGTTGTTATCAAGCGCTAGTCGCCATTTTAACTGGGTGCTTATATCTTCAGCATCGGTTTTCATTGGCATTTTTCCGGGTTTTTCTGCGCTAAAAAAACCCATTTGATGCTTTACGTTATGCCAATTAAATTGCGCTTCAAGCTCACTGTTTGTAAAAGCACGCTGATACTGGGCCACTGCGCTATAGCTGGTGTTATCTGTCATATCCATATATTGATTAGCAAAGCCTTGATAGGGTATTTTTTGATGGCTTAGCTTAACCACTAATTGTTGCTTTTCATCTCGCATAGCAGCACTTAAACTATGGTTTTGCGCGCGGTATAGGGTATCGAGCACTAAATCGCCGTTACCATCTTCATAACTGTTAGCATCGCTGAACGCACCTTGATAATTAAAACTAAGTACATTGCTGGCAATGCGCATACCTGCGCCGACCTTTTTAGCGTTATCAAGGGTGTTGTACTGGGCTGACACATAACCTGAATGCCATGAAAGTTCGCTTTTTTCACTGTACTGAGGTGAAATAGAATTAACAGCAATCACACCCGCAATATTATCGCCTCCCGCGCTTACTGGAGAAACACCTGCAACCACTTTGTAGCTGCTAATTTGATTGGCTGAAATATATGACAGTGGCGGGTTCATTTGGTTAGCACAGGCGGCGGTGATTTGCGCCCCATCAACCAGTACCGCCACTCTATCGCCCATTAAACCATTTAAAACAGGTAAATTGGCCATGCCACCAGCGGCAGAAAAGTCCACTCCTAAATCGGTTAATAACGATTCAGATGAGCCTAATGATAGATGTTTATTTTGTGCTTGGCCGTGCACTTCAATCACTTCAATTGAGGTGTCATCTGCAAAAGCAACTGGCGATAATACGCTACTTATAACAAGCGCTAAAGGGGATAATAAATAAGGGGTTAAAGAATTTTTTTTATCAGTCATTATTGATTTACCACAAAATTTTTGTGGGTAAATTATACGTGCTGTAGCAATCTAAAAAGCGCGACATATTGTCGCACTTTGTTAATTTTTAACCCTGTTCGTCGTCAAAAATATCTTCTATTTTTAACTCAAACAACCTTGCTGCTTTAAAGGCCAGTGGCAAGCTGGGATCAAACTTACCTTTTTCAATCGCATTAATAGTTTGGCGAGAAACATCAAGCAGTTCGGCCAACCTTGCTTGGGTGTAGTTATGCTCGGCTCTTAATACCTTTAATCGGTTTTTCATTCATCACCTGCACAATAGTGTTTGTTAAGTACATACACGCTAATTAAATACACTGCCCCCATTAAAAACATTAAATCGGGTATTTGTGCTTTAAAATCAATTAAGCCACTCAATTGCAAGTTAGTGTACGCAAGCCCACCGACCAATATTGCACCTAGGGTAAACCCCATGGCACTGAGATGTATTTTTTGCATCAGCTCATCCATCCCCTGTAAGTAACGTTTGTTAGCCAAAATCATTACAATGCCGGCTATTACATTTACAACTATAAAAAAGCCGCTAATTATCTCGGCGCGATCCCAAATTAATGTCGGGCCAAAGCTACATAACGCTAAGGTGAGTAACCAAATCAAGGTACATTTAACCAAGTAGCTAGTATTTTTAATTTGGCGTTGTTTTAAATTTAATTCTGTTTTCATTGCTTTAATCCTATTTAAAAAGTAATGTTTACTTTACAAATATCATTCATACCATACAAAAAGTCAAGCTAGCATTACATTTCAATCTAATATATCTTGCTTTTAATGAGCGAGTGGCTTGCAAGGCCATATAAACCAGCCTTTCGTTTGCACAAGGGGCACAACCAAATCAAACCGGGTATGTTGCAGGAGCATTATTTTTAGGCGGGTTATTTATGTGGTGGCTTAGCTTTATACAAATAAACAATAAAAGCGCAAAACAAACGGCTGCAGCGTATTAAGTATAAAAAGAGTCGCGTATAGCGGCTCTTGTTATATTCATTATTTTAATTAATTATACGTTAATCGACGCCATATCAATAACAAAACGGTAGCGCACATCTGAGCGTTCCATGCGCTCATAAGCGGTGTTAATTTCGTCTATATTGATCATTTCACACTCAGGTAATACATTGTGCTCACCACAAAAATCGAGCATTTGCTGTGTTTCTGCAATGCCACCAATTAAGGATCCTGCCACTCGACGACGACCCATTAACAATGGCACTGTGTTTAGCTCATCAACAGGGCCTACTTGGCCAACAATCACTAACGTGCCGTCAATATCAAGTAGCGGTGTATACAGTGATAGGTCGTGCTTTACCGGTATAGTATCAATAATCACATCAAACGCTGATTGCGCATCTTTCATTTCATCATCGTTGTTCGACACTAAATAGTGCTGTGCATCTAGCTCAATAGCATCTTCTTTTTTAGATTCAGTACGGCCAATAACCGTAACCGTTGCCCCCATTGCCACGGCATTTTTAACCGCCATATGGCCAAGCCCACCAAGGCCGACAACTGCAACACGGCTGCCTTTTTTAACACCCCATTTATGCAGCGGTGAGTAAGTAGTAATGCCAGCACACAATAAAGGCGCAACGCGAGATAGCTCTAAATTTTTAGGTACTGAAAGCACAAATTCTTCACGCACCACTACATGCTTAGAGTAGCCACCTTGAGTCATTTCACCATTTATTCTGTCTTTGCCACTGTAAGTGCCAACCATGCCTTCACGACAAAATTGCTCTTCGTGATTATGGCATTGGTCGCAGCTTTGACACGAGTCAACCATACAGCCTACAGCAACGGTATCGCCTTGCTGATATTTGGTAACATCGCTACCAACCGAAATTACTTTACCTACAATTTCGTGCCCAGGAACTAATGGGTAATTACTCCCCCCCCAGTCGTTACGCACTGCGTGTAAGTCTGAATGGCACACACCACAATATAAAATTTCTATTGCTACATCGTTATTTCGTAAATCGCGGCGCTCAAAAGAAAACTCTGTAAGCTCAGAACCTTGGCTTTTTGCTGCATATCCGACTGTTTTCATAATAACTCCATAGTTTATTAAAATTTATAACTCACACAGTATGCATTATCAGCTCTGAACATGAACTGACGTAGCAACTGCAAAAAACCCAGCGTAATGCTGGGCTATTTTTATCAATTACTGCACCACAACGGCGTTTAACTCGTCAATCAAGGTTTTAATACGCTGGGCATTTTTGCCTAAATCGCTTTTACCAATGCGAGATTTACTGCGTATGTCTACCACACGCTTACTGCCTTTGTCGTTAATCCGCACGACAACATCATCTTTAAAGCCAAACCAGGTTGTGGTGTCTGTTGCTTCAACAATGCCATTATTAACATCGCTATTAACCAGTTCCCAACCAAGGTTTTCCATGGCTTTTGTTGTAGCTGCCACTAACTCTAGTTGCGTTTGGTTGTACTCGAGCGGTTTTAGCTCTGGGTATGCTTTTCGTTGTTGCGCTGCCGTTTCTTCTCCCGCGTATGCAACAGGATTAGGTGCATCAGCACGCAAAGGCACAACCGCAACAAACTCAGGAGGGTTAATTAAATCGGTAGAAATATCATGAATTGGCGGAACACTTTTTGCTGTATTCATCATGTTAAGCGGCATTGCAATAGCAACTGCTGCAAAAATAACAGTGATCACTGCACTGGCTAAGCTCACTGTTTTACGCATGAATAGCACTTGAACTAATAATAAGGCTAATGCTGCCCCACCAACATAAACACCTAATCTAAAACCGGCAAAAGCAGTGCCTAGTTCAACAATATTAAATTTATAAAGGGGCCCCGGTAGTACCACCATTAAAAAAGCGATAAGCCCAACTAAGCTCACTAAATATTTCATTGCCTACTCCGTTATTGTTATATGGTTATTGTTTTTTAAACAGCTTTATACTGTTAACACTCCAATTTAGATTACTATGACTGATAAGTATCTATAAAGTCATAATTTATTACCCTTTTAAAGTAGATAACTTGACTCCTTGGTAAAAATCAACAAACTACGGGGGTAAAATTATCAGGGTATTATTATTTATGAAAACAGAGATTAGTTACCGATTTGAGTCATCACAAGTGGCCAACCGCTTTTTACACGAATTAAAAGATTGGCCAGTCAATGACGTAAAAACACGTCTTTTTAATGGCGGCGACAGCGTTAAAGTAAGCTACGAATATGATGAAAGCGGATTTGATTATACCGTTGCCGAACTTGATGATTTAGCCGAGCAACACGGCGGACAAGAAGTGTCGAGTTAAGATACTAATACCTAAGCTCAATAGCCACAACACACTTTGTAGCTATGCCTATATTGTAAACTTTAAGCTTACAAAGTTATGTAGTAATAGGTATTACACAACGTATTAAAGACCCCTTACCCACTTCACTTTCAACCTCTATAGTGCCATTGTGCTCTTTAAGTACATTGTAAACTATAGCCATTCCCATACCTGTGCCTTGGCCTACGGGTTTAGTGGTAAAGAAAGGATCGAACATTTGTTTAAGTGTATCAGCGTCCATCCCACAGCCGTTATCTGCCACTTCTATGTAAATATTGTTTTTATTGGCAAACAGTTTAATAGTTACTTTTCCTTGCTGATCGTGCAAGTCATCACAAGCGTGTTTGGCATTAATTAATAAGTTTACAAAGACTTGTTTCATCGATGATATATTACACTGCGTTAGGGGTAACTTTTCAATGTGTAACTCTATAGCACACGTTCCCAGCTGGTTTTCGAGTAGCTTTAGCGTGCCATTTAATGATTCTGTAATATCTGCCATTGCAGTTACGTTGTCTTTTAGGCTTGCAAAGTCGACAAGGTTACTAACAATATGAGCGATACGCTCTAAACCCTCTTGGGTATCATCAACTAAGTCATCAATATCATCCACAATAAAGCTTAAATCGTTCTCTTGATTGAGCTGAACTAAAATAGACTCTAACTGCGATACTGAAATCGATTTATCTACAAATTGTTGAGCCGCCGTCATTAGCGAAACCAACACGGGCTTTATAAATTTTATACTTGCTACATTACTGGTTATGTAAGCAAGCGGGTTATTTATTTCGTGGGCCATACCAGCAGAAAGTGTGCCTAACGTGGCCATTTTCTCACTTTGCATTAAGGTTATTTGTTGGTTTTTGACCGTTTCGAGCTTTTCTTCCAGCTCTTGATTAACAATAAACAATGCCCGTGTTTTGTCTTCTAGTAGGGTTTCTAATTGATCTCTAGCTGATTTTTCGCGCAAATACGCTTTTTTATAATTGTAGTCGTCTTCAGCCATGGGGAGTCTCATATTTTATTTCAATTAAACACGAATCAAACCCATCATGCATGCACTGAGCATGATTAAGTTTAGCATCAACCCCATAATGAGCCGCAGCACCAAAAATAAGCCCTTCGGCGCACATACAAAGCTGTCGCTTAGAGTTGTAACGCATTAAAATAAACCCGTCTTCAATAATTTGGGCGTCAATTTCAGGTAGATTAGGCTCATGATAAAGCTTAGCTACTTCAACATGGATTACTTTATCAATACCAATAATGAGATCAGCAAAGCAATTAAAGTTAGCAACAATGCTTGGATGACGTGCCTTTAAGTGAGAAAATAAATACTCTCCAAAGGCCTTTAATACCTCTGGCATAGACATAGAAAGTGCAGTTGCTACATCTTGTGCTAAACCAACTATTTCTTCATCTGGATAACTTTCTGCAGAAATATAAACACGACCCTCCGGTGCATTTTTTTCAAGTAAGTCGTCCCATGCTGCCATGCCACATTTTTCAATAACCAGTGCCTCAAGCCCTCTAAAGATAACGCCTTTCATGCATGTTCCCTCTATTATCACTTTTAGATTGTTAGCTGCATCTTCAATTAGTTACAAACGCTCGCTACCTTACTGCTCATATGTACACTAGGGTAATAAGTCTTACCCAGTAAAATATCAGCATTAAAGTAATAATAGTTTAGTGCTTGTAAAACGCCCAAAAATGTTCGTTATTTGTATGGTCAACGTTTAACATTAAGTGACATTAAGGAAGCGTGATCACATTCTGCTTTTTACTCTATTGGTGGCAACGCTATTGGCAGGGTCGTCTGGCCAAAAGTGCTTGGGGTAGCGCCCTTTCATCTCTTTTTGTACCTCGCGGTAACTACTATCCCAAAAATGTGCTAAGTCTTGGGTTAACTGTAGTGAACGCTTGCCTGGAGACAACAACTCCATTAGCAATGCTAATTTACCGTTAGCTAACATAGGTGTACTGGTTAAACCATATACTTCTTGCATGCGCACACTGAGCTTGGCGGGGCCATCAAGTTGGTATTCAATTTTTATGTTAGAGCCACTTGGTACTGTTAGTCGCAGTGGGAGTAAAGATTTTAGCTCGCTTTGCTGTTGCCAATTAAAACTGTTTTGTAGTGCCTCAAAATAATTAAACTTTTTAAGTTGCTCAAGGGTTTTAATATCTTCAAGGTATACCCCTAACCAATCACCTGCTGTTTCAATGAGCTGCTGCTGATTAATAACAGGAAACTGTTCTGGCATCAATTTGCTGGCTAGGCACATTCTAATAAGTAGTTGCTCACTTTCTTTTTGCTCGTTAAACAGTGAAAAGCCCTGTTTGGCAAACAAACTAAGCCATGCCTTGGCCCGCTCTGTTTTATCAAGCTTATGTTTACTTGGTTGGCTACTAAGGGTAATTTCCCCAAGTTTTACTTCATCTTGATGAATAAACCGAGCGGCTTTTTCATCAAACTCGCAGCGAGTCAACTCAGTGAATAAATGCGGTAAATACTCTTTAAGTGCTAATGGATTTAGCGCCGTGGCCGCAAAAATACGCCCGCCTTTATGTCCGCCCATACTGGCAATAGCTATATATTCGTCATTATGCCAATAATCAGGGTTTAGTTCAGCCCCTGCACCATTTGCTAATAAGTAGCCATTACCACGTTTTTTAGCAATCCGATCTGGATAGGCAAGCGACACTAATAAGCTTAAATGTTCAGTGTTTAAATCTGTACGACTGTCGGTAAATTTTAAGCGTTTTAACCAATAATTTAATTGCTGCTTAAACACCGGATGTGGTCGTTGTTGTTGACTATGCAGTGCTAGGTTGAGCTCATTGGCAGTGCTAACTCGGTTTTCTAGTAAGGCCACTAAATAAATAGCTAAGCGATAAATCCCACTTAACTGTGGTTCTAACATTTGCGCTTTTAATAACATATGCGCTAAGCGAATATCGGCACCAAAGCCCAACATTTTACTACCCAGCGTGGTGAGCTTACCGTTACTATCTATGGCTTCAAGCATAGATAATAAATTAGTAGCTTGGCTGGATTGTTGCTCACTCGGCGGGTCAAGTAAGGTGAGTTCACTAATACTTGCGCCCCACTGCTTCGCCTCAAGCATCAGTTGGCTAATATCTGAGGTAAGAATATCAGGGTTATCGTGGCTGTTTCGTCTTTCAAAAGTTTGTTTGGAACCTAACCGATACACAACCCCTGGTTCTATTCGTCCTGCACGCCCTGCGCGTTGTACTGCCGATGAACGCGATATACTTTGCGTAGTGAGCTCAGTGACACCGGTTTTTAAATTAAAGCTGGCTGCACGGCGCTTGCCGCTATCAACAACAATTCTAATACCTTCAATGGTTAAACTTGTTTCGGCAACATTGGTCGTTAATACTACTTTTCTCATCCCTTGAGGCGCTGGTGCAATTGCTGCTTGTTGATTGGCTTTATCTTGTTCGCCAAATAATGTGGCAACAATACAATTACTGGGCAAGTCGATCAACGCTTGCTGCACTCGCAGTATTTCACGCTGGCCAGGTAAAAATACCAGCGCACTGCCTGTTTGCTCATTGAGTGCTTGTTTTATTATTGGTGGAATAGCATCGAGCCAGCGGCTTTCATCTTTTATTGGGCAATATATTTCGTCAATGGGGTAACTTCGCCCGTTTGATTGAATTACTGGGCAATTAAAAAACCCAGTGTAGCGTTCGCTATCAAGGGTGGCCGACATCAACATAATGGTTAAATCTTCACGCAGTGCCGCTTGCGATTCTAAAGCAAAAGCCAGTGCGGTATCTGCTGCGATGGAACGCTCATGAAACTCATCAAAAATAAGTAAATCAACATCACTAAGCTCAGGATCATTTTGTAACATGCGCGTAAGCATGCCTTCGGTAACTATTTCAAGGCGAGTTTGTGTGCTGACTTTACTTTCACCTCGCACCCGTAAACCGACACTTTGCCCTAGCGTTTCATTTTGGCAGTGCGCTAAATAGTTAGCAATATTTCTTGCAGCCAAGCGCCGCGGCTCTAACATGACGATGTGCTTATAATGCCCATCGCGCATAAGCTGTAATGGCAACCATGTTGATTTACCAGCACCAGGCGGCGCTTGCAGTAAGGTGATTGGGTTGGCTTTTAAAGCATCAATGAGTGAAGTATATATTTCTTGAACCGGCAGCACGCTATTTACCCTAAATTACTTTGCCGCCATTGTAGCAAAAATTAGCAGTTATTTATGCAGAGTACGACTATGTGCTTGGCTGATCATTTCATCTAACGTTTTAGCCTCTTGCTGCTGCGCTTTATTTTGATCAGCACGATGCCTATTACTCACTATCCCTTCTATGCCTTTGGTGAAGCTCATTTGCTTAAAACAAGCTTGCTGCTGACGTAATTCATCTTGCTGTGAATCATCAATGCGCGCTTGTTGCTGCGTCGATAAGCCAGACAAAATACGCTTCATCCCTGATAAATTTTGTAAGCTCAGCGCCGAGCTCATTTGCTGGTTTTTATCCATACTGTTTATGTGCTGCTGAAGCTGCGATAAGCGTTGCTGCTCTAGGTTACTTCTTTGTTGCAACTGAGTTTGCTCGGCCAGCATTTTATCTAATTTTTGTTGTTGTAATCCTAAAAATTTATTAAGCATTCAGTTTACCCATCACTGCATTTAATTGAGTTATTGACTGTGAAAAATCCACTTGTTCGTTCAACCCTTGGCATAGAAATGATTCGATTTGTGGGTACAAATTTACCGCACTATCGAGTTCCGGATCTTTACCTGCTTGATACGCCCCTAAAGGAATAAGCTCATGCACTTGCATATAGCGGCTGTAAAGCTTTTTCAATTTATAACAAAAGCTTAGCTGCTCATCACTTACTATATTTGGCATTACTCGGCTAATCGATGAACCAATATTAATGGCCGGATAGTGGCCCTTTTCTGCTAAGGTGCGATCCAATACTATATGGCCATCAAGAATTGCTCGGGCGTTATCGGCTATTGGATCTTGTTGATCATCGCCTTCAGCTAATACTGTATAAATGGCGGTCATGCTGCCTTTGCTTTTTTCACTATTACCCGAACTCTCGACCAGTTGAGTCAATTTACTAAATACCGATGGCGGGTATCCTTTGGATGCAGGCAGCTCACCTACCGATAAGCCAATTTCTCGCTGTGCTTGCGCATAACGGGTTAATGAGTCCATCAACAGCAATACATTTGAATTTTTATCTCTAAAATAGGCCGCCAATTTATGGCTAAGCTCGGCCGCTTTAATACGCAATAAGGGAGAATCGTCTGCTGGCGATGCTATTACAATGGCTTTTTTTAAGCCTTCTTTACCAAGGCTTTGCTCAATAAAATCTTTTACCTCCCAACCACGCTCACCGACAAGGCTTACAATAACCACATCGGCAGAGGTAAAGCGGGTCATCATGCCAAGCAACTTACTTTTACCTACACCCGAACCTGCAAATAGCCCTAAACGCTGGCCTTTTCCCACACTAAATAAGCTATTAATAGCGCGAATACCCACATCTAACGGCTCGATAACGCCTTTGCGCTCCAGCGGCGTTAAAGAATAATCGTTACCCAATTTACTGGCGCTTTTTGTACTGTCTTGTTCAAGTGGGCCTAAGTTATCAATCGGCTGCATTTGCGCATCAAGCACACGCCCTAATAACTTTTCTGAAATAGCCACATGGTTGTTTTTTATAACTGGCCTAACGCGTCCACCTGAATATAAATTTTGAATTTTTTTCAGGGGCATTAAATAGGCTTCATCGTGATTAAAGCCTACGACTTCAGCGTCATACCAGTGGCCATCAACACTTTCTACTTGGTATTTTTCACCCATAGCAAATTGCCCACCGGTAGCGGTAAGCGTTAAACCATTTACTCGCGTTAAGCGGCCATAACTTTTTACTAATTCAGGCGGGGTTATCGCTTTCAGCGCAGACTTTAAGCTGGTATGTAAAGGGTTAGTCATGCGGCTGTGCTTTTAAAATTTCAGGTATCACTTCATCCAAAAGGCTTTGTAATCGCTCTGAAAAAGAAAATCGATGTGTTTGTTGCTCTGCCACCAGTTCAACGTCTCCACTGATCAGAGCTTCGTCAAAATAAGTCGGCACTGAAAACTCAGCTAAACGTGCATCATCAAAACAGTGACGATCAGAGCCTGCGAACATAATTTTAGTTATTACATCACGGTCGCTAAGTAAGGAAATAGCTTTTTCAATCAACTGAGTACGTATTTCGGGGCGTACTTTTAGCTCACAGTCGATAACTTGCTCAGCCAAGGTGCTTATCATTAAGGCAAGGTCTTGTTTAAACTCATCATTAAAGTTAAGTAGCTCATTATTAGCTTTATCAAATAAAGTGTTAAAACGTTCAATAAGCTGTGTTTTTTGCGCTTCAAGACGTTCAGCAACCCGTAGCTCTATTTGTTGCTCCATTTGTTGCTCTAACTCACTTTGCTTATCGGTTGCCCCCTGCGCAAGACCTTTTTCAAAGCCCTGCTGTAAACCAACACGCTGAGCAGCATCTAAACGCTCTTGCAGCGTTTGATGTTGCTCATTTTTATTTAAAGTGGGAAACCTAAATGCTTGACTCATAGTTAGCCTGCGGTCTCTTCTTCAAATAAGCGATATTCAATATCACCTTGTTTGCTCATGTCTCTTACTATCGACATAATTTCTTTTCTGGCGGCAATCACTTTGCTCAGTGGTTGCGCGCTTAAACCATCAATTTGTTGTTGGTACACCTGCGCTAAACGTTTAGGTAATGCACCTAAAACACGCGCTAAAAACTCACTGTTTACACCCTTTAACGACATCGTCCATAACTCATCTGGAATGTCATTAAGCAACAAGGTTAGTGTCTCGTCTGTTTGCTTAATTAAGCCATCAAAGTCGTACATTTTCTCTTGTATTTCATCAGCTACGTTAGTGTTATGTTTTTTCATGAGTTCGATAATTTGGCTCTTATTACCGTTGTAACGATTCATAATTTCTACCGCTTTATCGACACCATTCACTTGTGCACCTACTTGGCGGCCAACAAATTCAATACACGATTCAAGCGTTAAACGCACATCATCAATAACGTGTTCGCTCACTTCACGAAGGCTGGCAATACGATACAGTAAATCATCATGCTTCGATTCTGGAAACAGTACAATAATGGCTGAGGCTTGCTCTGGAGGTAAAAAGGCCAAAAACAGCGCTTGCATTTGCACATGTTCCTGATCTAAAAAGCGTACAATAAGCTCTGGCGGGATCCACTCTAAACGACGTAAATCGTCATTCATCGCACCACCATAAATATCATCAAGCATAGTTTTGGCAAGCTTACGGCCGACAGCTTTATCAAGTGCTCGCTCTAAATACACACGCGACGCGCCATTGACACCACTTTCATTGCGGTAGCAATCAAAAAATTCACTCAAGGTGCCTGCAACGTCCTGTTGAGTAACGTTTGAAATTTTAGCCATGCGCTCAGAAATAGCCTGTACTTCACGGCGGCCTAATTTACGAATAACACTGGCGGCATTTTCCTCGCCCATACTTAGCAATAAAATAGCGGCGCGATCTAACGCCGGTAATTGTGAGCCTTTATCAAGCTTTTCTTGATTCAATTTCAACTCCTTGTTCTACCCAATATTTTATTACCGACGTGACACGCTCGGTTTCTTTATTAGCAAGTAACTGCATGTGCGCTATTTGTTCTTCAAAGTCATTGCCTATTTGCGGTAACGACATATTTTGATGTTCGCCTGCGCCTTCTTTGGCGGTTAAGTTTTCTATTTGCGATTTAGCATTGATGGCGTCATCAAGCGGACTGCTTTGTCTTTCTGTTGCAGAGGCTGATTTAACTTCATTATCAGCGGTTGCCATGGCGTTGTTTGCTTCGTTACTCTTACCTTTTATTAAGTGATTAACTAAAGGACGCACACCAAATAAAATCAGTAATAAACTAATTAAAGTACCCACAATATAACGGGCATACTCTTTAAGCTCGGGCATTTGCCACCACTCAAGGCCTTCACCCGGTGCTAAAATCTTTTGCTCTACAAAGGCAAAGCTAGTGATGTTAAATTGATCGCCGCGTGCGTCGTTAAACCCCGTGGCTTTTTTTACCATTTCACCTAATGAAGCGAGCTTTGCTTCGCTCCAGCCATCAGCTGTTCCAGCTACTTGCTCATTAATAAGTACTGATAAGCTCATGTTTTTAATACGGCCTACTTCAAATTGGGTGTGAGTCACTGAGCGACCATTTTCAAACTGTCGCTTACTCTCACTTCGTTGTGAAGTACGCTCGTTGTTTTCATCTTCAGCTTGTTCATTAGGCACAGGTGGCTCATTAGCTAAAGAGCCAGGAATGCCCGCCGCCAGTTGATCTAAGGTGCTATCTGATTTAATAAACTCTTGGGTTAATACATTTTGTGGATCAACCATTTCACGTGTTTCTTCTACCACGCTAAAATCAACATCACTGGAAACCTGAATTCTAAAATTACCTTCACCCAAAATTGGCAACAACATTATAGAGGCGCGTTGCTCTATATTGCGCTCAACTTTTTCAATAAAGGCGAGCTTTTTATCGGTTTCTTTGCCTACTGGGGTGGTATCAAATAAGTCGCCGCTGAGTAATTTACCACGCTGATCCACCACCGACACAGAACGAGAATCAAGCCCAGGCACACTGCCAATAATCAGTGCAATAATGGCTTCCACTTGCTCTGGTTTAAGCTCATGCCCTGGCGCTAAATCAACCATCACAGACGCTGCGGTTTTTTGCTCTGTACGACCAACAAACAAGCTACGCTTAGGGACTGCCAAGTGCACGCGCGCATTACGTATGCCTTGCATGTTAATAATGGTGCGTGCCAACTCACCTTCTAAGGCATGCTGGTATTGCATAGATTCGATAAATTGACTAGTGCCCATAGACACTTTGTCGCTAATATTCTCAATACCCTCAGGCATAGAGGCTTTTATTCCTCTAGCCGCAAGCGTGATTCGCGCATCAGCCAGTTTTTCTTGTGGCACTAAAATATTACCGCTGTCGGTATCAATGCGGAACGTGATTTGTTCTTTATCTAAAATTTCTAAAATATTGGCTTTATCATAGCTTTCTTGATTACCGTAAAGCGGTACGTAGTTTTTAGCCGAGGTCCATAAAATAAGGACTATGGTCGCCGCCACTAAGGTGGCTAACAATGCAATAGTTGCAACACTTCTGTCACCTGAGTTGCCGAAGTTTAATTTGTTTGAGAGATTAACCACTCTTTCTTTTAGGTTACTCTCATTTTGCTCAGGTACTTTTGCTAATTCTCCTTTCATATCAGCCTCTACAGTGACATGCGCATGACATCATCAATGCCATTGAGCACTTTATTGCGCATTTCCATCAGCATAGAAAAACTAAGCCCCGCTTTTTGACTAGCGATCATTGCGCCTACCACATCTTCACTTTCACCAGTATCAACGGCTTTAACCATCTCACCGGCAATATTTTGTTGGGCGTTGATAGAGCGAATAACATGCTTAAAATCTTCACTAATATTTACATTTTGATTACTGATAGCAGCCGGCTCTATACTCTCTGGACCTGCAATTTTTTGCATGTCCATCATTTTGCCCAGCATCATTTGTTGACTTTCAATTGGCGACATTCTTTTTTTCCTTCAAATTATGCAATTGCATCAATATCAATACCGCATTCACGCATAGCGGCAATTTTGTATCTTAATGCTCGGGTAGTTACGCCAAGCGCCTGTGCAGTTTGGGTGCGATGCCCTTTAAATCGACTCAATAAACTGTATATATAATCAAACTCCGCCTGCTTTTTATTCTCTTTTAACTGAGAAGCACAGAAATCGACTGCCGCTGGTGAGCATGCTGGTAAATTTAAATCTTCAACCTGAATTTCAACGCCTCTGGCCATCACTAAAGCTCGTTGGATTACGTTTTCAATTTCTCGTACATTGCCCGGCCAGTTGTAACAAAGCATCACATCTTCGGCTTGCTTGCTAATATGAAACTCAGAGTTGCCGTATTTTTTTATAAAGTGATGAGCCAATGGGATGATGTCATCAACACGATCCCGAAGTGCAGGCCAACTAAGCGGTAATACATCTAGTCGATAAAATAAATCTTCACGAAATGTGCCTTGCTCAACTTGTTCACGCAATACGCGGTTAGAGGCGGCAATAATGCGTATGTCTAAATTTATTTTTTGATGACTGCCGAGTCTTTCAACTTCTCGCTCTTGTAATACTCGCAGTAATTTAGCTTGTAAATCCAATGGCAGCTCAGTAATTTCATCAAGTAAAATAGTGCCGCCATTGGCCAGCTCAAATTTACCTGGCTGAGCATTCACCGCGCCGGTAAACGCGCCTTTATTAAAACCAAATAACATGGCTTCAAGCATATTTTCAGGAATAGCGGCACAGTTAACCGCAATAAATGGCTTATCTCTACGCTCTGAAGCTTTATGAATAAAGTGCGCTAACTTCTCTTTACCTGTTCCCGATTCGCCGGTGATCAACACCCCTGCGGCGGTTTGAGCTGCGCGATTAGCCAAACGAAGTACTTGCTGTGACTTAGTTGAAGCAGCGATTAAATCTTCAAACCCATGCTTCATTGAATCAGTGTTTCTGATTGTTTTTTTAAGCTGTTCTGCAAAGAAAGGTTTTAATAAATAATCAACTGCGCCACCGGCATTAATTGTTTTTGAAGCAATTTCACTTTGTGAAGAATCGACTAACGTCACAATTTGCGAAGTGGGGCATGTCTTACGCAGTAATTTTACTAATTCAACCAGTTCGAGCTGTTGAGTATCTGCATCAACAAACACAAGCTCTGGCTTACTGGTAAGGCAGTGACTAACCGCATCGCTGATGGAGTTTGTATGCAGAAACTTAAAGTTTTCGGCAAATACAACCTGCTGAATTTCAGACGTTGGCTGTTGTTCACTGATCCATAAAAGGTATCTTTGACTCATATTATTCCTTTGCGATGCAATTAACTTGAGTGTCGGAAAAGACGAACTAAAACACGGCGATTAGACGATGCGCCCTGCTCTGAATTTTTTATAATGGGATAACGTTGACCATGCGCTCTTACTTCTAACATGTCTTTTGGTAAACCAAATTCAATGAGTCTGGCAGCAACGTCATCTGCTCTTTCTTTTGAAAGCAGCCGATTTGATAGCGGCGAGCCCGTATTATCCGTGTGGCCATCAACCAGTACTTTACTTACACGGCTGTCTAAAGAGATGTAACGCACTAAATCTTTTAAAAATTTAAGATCTTTAGCCGTTGTTACTGTGCGCTGCCCACTAGCAAACTGTAATTGATGGTCGCGTGCTTGCTCCCAAGAAAGCGGAGATAAACTAGCTAAACACTGCTGATAATCTGCAACTATTTTATCGCTATGGGTATTAGTAAAGGTAAGGCGAAGTTGTTCATCACCAAAGTTTATAATGCTGTCTAACCAACCGCCCTGCTTAATAACGCGAAGTAACGGTGTCATATCTGCAGAAAATTGTATTTCATTGTCTTTAATATCTTTAGACATAAAGTTTAACGGCGTGAGAACTGTATTTGCTGGCTGCCAATCGGCTTTACGAGAGAGAACATGCAAACTTTTTATCGGTTTATCTTGTAAAAGCCAAGTAAATACAAGTTGTTGCTGTTGTGCAGGTACTGATTTCACTTCAAGTAGCGCATAATTATCAAAGCGCTGCTTGAGAGAGCAAGCAAACGGGTTGCTACTGACTGACCAGGTGGAGTTTTCGTAGCTTTGCACCAGATTTTGCTCTGATGCGTGCCCCTGCGGCAACACAAACACAGCACAGGGCAATGCAAATTTAATAAGCTGAGTTAATCTATTCATGTATATTCCGTATAAAGTTAAATAGAACAATTAAGTTTTTTAAATCAATAGCGAAATACAACAAATACAAACACAGTATTAATGAATATCACTAAGTTAATGTAACCCCACGATCGTAGCGATTGCCTTAGACTGGAAGCTTTGCGTCCTATGCTTTCGCATAGTTTGCCGTTTAATTTACTTATGCATTATTTTAAACCAACATAAAAACTAGTAATTATGTACAATAAAAACAGTAGACTATAGCTAAATATCACTAAATGCAAACATTACTCTATAAAATTCATAGTCAATTCATTTTACACTACATTTACAACTATTTATCCTAACGAACCGAGTATATCTACGCGGATAGTATCTGGAATTTCATTATAAGAAAGAACGACTAAGCTGCCTTTAGTAAAAGTTTTAGCATAACGTGCCAGCAGCGGTCTTAGCTGTGGAACCACAATTAATGTTGGTGTTACACCTCTTGATTTCATGTCTTCGACTATCATCGGCATGGTGCGTTGAAATTGCCCCAGTAAATTAGGATCTACCGCAAAACTATCTAGTACTACTTTGCCCGCCTGCATGGCTTGATCAAGTGAGCTTTGTAAAGTGCTTTCTAGCTTTTCATCTAGGCTGTAAGCACTGAGTTCATCACGATTACCCATCACCTGTTTTACCAATACTTTTTGCAGTGCACAGCGTACGTCTGAAACCAGCAAAATCGGATCTTTAGTTACCTCTACGCTGTCTATTAATGTGCCGGCAATAGTGACTATGTCTTTAATACTTATGTGTTCTTTTAGTAGTAAACGAATCACTTTTAGCTGTAAATTAGTCGGTAATGCTTTTTCGAAGGTTTCGGCTAAGCTAGGTGAGATTTCTTTTAGCCGTTCATTTAGCTTTTGTACGTCTTCATAACTAAATAACTCATCTAAATGTTCTTTGATCACTTTGCCGGTATGAGTAGCAATAATGGTGCCTAAATCAACCACAGAGTAACCCATATTTAATGCTTGGGTTTTGCTGTCATCTTTTATCCAAACGGCCTCAAGCCCATAAGCAGGATCAGTGGTTAATTCACCATCTAAGCTGCCGTATACATCACCGGTATTTAACGCGAGTAACTCTTTGGCGTTTACATTAGCACTTGCAACAGGCACACCGGCTAAGTTTACTTTGTATTCTTGTGGATTTAATTTTAGGTTATCTTTTATTCTGATCTCCGGTAATAAAAACCCAAGTTGCTCAGAAAGATTTTTACGCACACCTCTTAAGGTTTTTACCAGCTCTTCCCCTTTGTCTTTATCGGCCAAATAAACCAAACGAAAGCCAAGCTCAACCGACAACTTATCAACATGAGAAATATCTCCCCATTCTAAGTTAGCCTGTTGCTCACTTAAAATGGTGTCGGTCATTTGTTCGGCTTCAATTAAAGAGTTATCGGGGAGAGAGCGTTGTAATCGCCAAGCAACATAAAATAATGGCGCGGCAAACCCTAAAAAGGCGACAGTGGGCATACCTGGCACAATACCAAGCGTAACCATAATTAATGCAGCAGTAAAAATAACACGCGGAGAGGCAAGTAACTGCTTACCTACTGCTTCACTTACATCGCCTTCATCGTTCATACGCGTAACAATAATTGCCGCAGCAACCGCGAGTAACAACGAAGGAATTTGCGCAACTAAGCCATCACCTATAGTTAACAGCGCAAAACGTTGGAACGCTTCGGCTAAACTTAAACCATGTTGGAAAGCACCTATTGATACACCGCCCAACAGGTTGATCACTAATATAATTAAACCGGCAATGGCATCACCGCGCACAAACTTAGAGGCGCCATCCATAGAGCCATAAAAATCGGCCTCTTGGGCTATAGTACTGCGTCGCTCTTTTGCTTGCTCAGGGCCAATTAATCCGGCATTTAAATCGGCGTCAATTGCCATTTGTTTACCGGGCATGGCATCTAGAGTAAAGCGTGCAGCCACCTCAGAAATACGCTCACCACCTTTGGTAATAACCACAAAGTTAATCACCATTAAAATAACAAACACCACAATACCAACGACGTAGTTACCGCCTATAACCACCTCACCAAAGGCCTGAATAACGCGACCTGCCACATCTGAGCCTTCATGGCCATGCAGTAATACCACACGTGTTGAAGCAATGTTTAGGGTTAAACGCATCAAGGTGGCGACTAACAAAATAGTCGGAAATACAGAAAAATCGAGCGGTTTTTTAGTCGATACAGCGACTAACAATACAATCACCGACAATACAATGTTGAAGGTAAATAATGCATCTAATAACCATCCTGGTAATGGCAAAATAACCATCGACAAAACAGCTAACAGCAAAATAGGAATAGCGGTATAAGGTTGAGTAAAACTGCGCCAGTTCAAATTATAACTCCAACATCTAAGGTTTCTGTAAGTTTTTAGGGATTGTTAATTCAGGCAATGCGGCGGGTGCTTGTCCTCGCCCTTGCTTGTATGCTTTTAATTGCAATACATAGGTCAGTACATAGGCAACCGCACTGTATAAGCCGTTGGGCACTTCTTGGTCGACCCTAGTCGAAAAGTAAATAGCCCGTGCTAATGCGGGGATCTCTATAATTTCTTTGTTATTCATGCGGGCGACTTCGCGTATTCTCAGCGCCATTTCATCTACGCCTTTAGCGACAACATAAGGGGCTTTAGCCGCTTCTTCACTGTACTTTATTGCCACAGCATAATGAGTAGGATTAGTGACAATCACATCAGCAGTGGGTACACGCTCTTCAATTTTTCTATTCGATTGCTGATATTGTATTTGCCGAATTTTATTTTTTATCTCAGGGCTACCATCTGAAGATTTACGCTCTTCTTTTACTTCTTGGTGGGTCATTTTTATTTTATCAGCAATCTGTTTTTGCTGAAAAGGCACATCAATAACTGCAATAAAAAGTAGTAAAGTTACCGTGATCATTAACGATAAAAATAACAACTCAATGCCTTGGCCTATCGCCACTTTTATATCTAAGTTTTGTAATACCATCAGCTGCATCCACAGCTTAGTTAAAAAGGTATATAAGCAAATCGCCAGTAAGGTTATTTTTAGTATTGATTTAAGTAGCTCAACTAACGACTGTTTACCAAACATTTTGCCTAACCCGGTTAGTGGGTTGAGCTTGCTCATTTTTAGCGCCACGAGTTTTTTTGAAAACACAAACCCGCCAGGTAAACACCCAGTGATCCACATTGCGCAAAAGCTTAATAATAAAAACGGCGTAAGGGTTGATAGCATATTCATAATGGCGTCACCCAATGCGATGGGCATCATTTTTTTATTATTAATAATAGAGTGATCCAGCACCATAGTACTGTTCATTAAGTTTACAAATAAGCTGTAAAATAAATTGGCAAACCACAATAGTCCAGCAATACTGACCATTAATAAAATAGCGGTATTGAGTTCTTTTGAGCGCGCGACTTGGCCGTCTTCTTTGGCTTTTTTTAGCCGTTTCTCTGTGGGTTGTTCTGTTTTTTCTTGCGAGCTATTTTCAGACATACCGCTACCTCATCGCCTGTGCAAAGGTTGTTAGCACATGATACGTTAGCCTTGAAAACGCACTTCCTGTGTACTCTAAGGTCATAAATACGCAGAAAAACCCCATCAATAGCGACATAGGGAAACCCAATACAAAAATATTTAATGACGGCGCCGCCCTACTTGCTACACCAAAGGTTAAGTTAACCAATAACATGGCGACTATCCCTGGTAGTGACAGCAATAAAGCAGAGGAAAACATCCACGCAAACAACATAATAATCGCCTGAATATCAAACTCATAAATACTGCGACCAATCGGGAAGCTATGAAAGCTCTCTACCATAACCTGCAAAGTTATTAAGTGACCATCTGCGGCAAAAAAAAGTAATGCGCACATAATCCAAAATAACTGTCCCAATAATGCCACTTGGTTACCACTGCCGGGATCCATAACAAGCGCCATTGATAAGCCCATCTGCATGGATAAGATCAGCCCTATCATTGCCATTACTTCAAACAAAATACGCAGCGATAACCCCATCATTACCCCAAAAATAATTTGTTCGAAGGTTAAGATGGCGGCATCTAAAGAAAACAAGTCAATAGCAGGTGCAAGTGGTAACTGCGGAGCAACTAAAAAAGCCAACATCATAGACACTAAAATACGAGAGCGTGGCGTTACCGCCGGATTGTCAAATACCGGCATAGACCATAAAAGTGCAGAAAAGCGTACAAATGGCCACCAAAGCGTGCCCATCCAGCTGACTAAATCAGTAGACGTTAAAGAGAGTAATGAGCTCAACCAAATACCCCAGGTAACATAAATTTGAGCTTATCAAACCAATCAATCATAATTTGTAGCATCCAATGTCCCGCAAATACCACCATTAATAAGGTTAATAACATACGCGGTAAGAACGTTAGGGTTTGCTCTTGAATAGAGGTCGCACCTTGAATAATAGCCACCACAATACCAAGTATTAAACCCGGCACAATTAAGACTAAAATCAGTTTTATGATGGTGTAAACTGCGCTTGAAATAAGCTCTACCGACATTTCTGGGGTCATGGTGACATTCCAAATGTTGCTGCCAGCGTACCTGCTATCATTGACCAGCCATCGGCAAGTACAAATACCATGAGCTTAAACGGTAAGCTGATGATCAGCGGTGATAGCATCATCATACCCATAGACATCAGCACACTACTAACAACTAAATCAATGATTAAAAAAGGAATAAATAACATAAAGCCAATTTGAAAGGCCGTTGTGAGCTCACTTAATACAAACGCAGGCATTAACACTTCAAACGGAATCTCTTGCGCGGTGAGAGTGGTTGGCTCATTGGCTATTAATAACACTTGGCGTAATTCACTTTCGCGAGTTTGTCTGAGCATAAAAGCACGCAAAGGCTTTTCTGCGGTGAGTAAAGCTTCCTCTAATCCTATGGTTTGCTGCTGAAAAGGCGTATACGCGTTTTGATAAATGTCTTGCCAAACTGGTCGCATAATCAACATAGTGAGCATCAGTGAGATGCCAATTAAAATTTTATTCGGCGGGCTTTGTTGTAACCCCATAGCTTGGCGCAAAATCGCCAATACAATGATGATTCTGGTAAACGACGTTAAAACCATCAGTAGCGCAGGCAATAAACTCAATACCGTCATTAATAAGAGTATTTGCAGTTTAACGCTGTAGTCTTGTCCGTCGGCCGTATCTTTTAGAGAAAACAGCGTAAGTTCTTCTGCATTTAGCCAGCTTGGTAAAAACAACATGATTAACAGTAGGCTAACTTTAAAAATTACGCGTTTATTCATTTGTTTACTGATCCTTTGCGGTATCTGTTTGAGCAAATTTCAAACCATACTGCCCTTCAACCATTACCACTTCTGCTTTAGCAAAAAATACCCCATTCACTTTTACATCAAGCGCTTCACCAGCTACTTTGTCTAGCTTAAGCACATCGCCTTCTTTGGCTTGACTAAGCTCGCCTAAGGTAATTTCAGTACTTGCTACTTCAAGAGTGACGAGTAAAGGAACATCTTGAAAAAATGACATATTCCCTTCATTAGTTTTATCAGCAGATTTGTCATCAAATCCATCAAAAGCATCAAGCTCTAAGCCCGCTAAGGCGCTATCAAGGTTCTCGTTCATAATTTAGTTACTCGTTGTATTATTTGATAATTGTGTAATTTGAAATGCTAAGCCAGTCTCTTGCTCAACGACTTGGCCTTTAAATATTTGTTTATGGCCTAGGTTAAATAGCGCTGCTTCGTTAAGTTCAATGGGTAATACACCGCCGGCCACACAAGCTTTTAATTGCTTTAAAGTGACTTTTTTCTTCGCCATTTCAATCTGACCTTGCACCGCAAACTGTGCCCACATATCAGTATTGAGTGTGTTACTATTTGCAGAGTCTTGCTCGCTATCAGCTGCGCAAAAAAAGCTAATTGGCAGCCATAAAAACCAACTTATTACTTGGTTTTCTAATATAAACCGCACTTTAAAGGCTAAGTATTGTAATGCTTCAGGTAAGGTATGAGATTTTTGTATCTCACCTAATAACGCTGAGCGTTCTCTAAATAATAAGCCTTGAATGCCCTGCACTTGGCGCTGTAGTAAACGACCACAAATACGGCTTTCTGTTGAGCTTAATTCGTTATTCACCTCGTCAGAGACTTGCTCTGTGCTGTTAACATTATTAAATTGCCCACCTAAGCATAAATCCGCTGTTTTATATGCACTTTGATAATCAAGCGCTAAATAGGCCTCACCTTGAGTAGGCGCAAATAAAGGACAGGCAAGAAATATCCTTGGGGATTCTTTAAACCAACTGTTAATAACCGAATGCGAACAAGGCGAAATATCGACATCAAAACGGCTGTCGTTAAACAATTGGGCTAGCTCTAACTCCAAAGTTTTACGAATATTAACGTTTATGTGCGCTGCTTTTTGTTGTGCTTGTTCATATGCTCTTTGCTCAAGCGTGAGTGCAAATGGAGTAATATGCTCAGAATTTTTCGCTTTAATTAGCTTTGTTTTAGCGTTTAACGTTTTACTCATACCACTGTTTTTCCTGATTCATTTATATTCAGCTTATGCTCGTCTTTTTGGCTTTTTTCAATTGGGCTTGTAACTGTAAACGATTAACTATATCGCTGCGTAAGCGCTCATTTTTGCTTATCCACTCAACCCCTAAAAACATTAATTTTTCACTCACAGCACGGCGATACATCACCTTGCCTGCCAATCGATTAGTTTTATCAAACACCACAATAACTTTATTGGGGATCGTCTTTTCAGCAGGCACTAATAAACCCACACCGCCCACGCTAATATCTTTTGCCACACCATGGCATAGTGAAATATCAATAAAACAACGGCGTAATAACTGCACGCCTACTCCGCCAAGCTGAACTGACTCAGGCTCGTAATTATCTTTGAGGTTTAAGTTCCATCTTTTGTAACTTCGTTTAGTGTCTGGTTGGTTACTCATAATTCTCTTCAAGACGTAGCACGGGTTTGTTAGCCGTTGCCGCACCAGCCGCTTTTTTTATCGGATTGTTAATGTTGCTATCATCAAATAATTGGTTAAATTTATCCTGCGCATCTTTAGTTAAGATCAGCAGTTCAACACGTCTGTTTTCGCTGGCTTTCTTATTTTCTTTATTAATTGGCCGATTTGATGAAAACGCATTTACTTGAAGTACCTGACTTGATGGCATTCCGCCCATAGTCATTACTTTTCTTGCTTGCTGCGCTCTATCGCCAGAAATGTCCCAATTACGAGAGCTGCCATCAACAAATAAGCTGGCATCGCTGTGCCCAGAAATAATAATTTTGTTGTTAATGTCTTTAACTAAGCCGCCAAGGTATAGAAACAGATCTTCAAAAAATGGGGTCATTTGCGACTTTGAGCGTTCAAACATTTGATGATGCTTGTCGTCTCTAATAATCACTCTTAGCCCCAAGGGCACTTCTTCAACTAGTAAGTTATTTTTTAGTAACTCTTCTTTACTGAGTTCCTCAATACTTTCCAGTAATAAGCTCAGCTCAGATGAAGCTTCAAATTGGCTATCAATCGCTGAGTTTAACTTCTCGCCTTGCCCAGCTTTAGGCTCAACGGTGCCATCGGGTACTTGTAATACTTCACTCATTCCAGGTTTTGGAGAGTCTGGAGGCGTAATTCCCGACTCTAGGTGTTTAATTACTGAAGGAGAACCCCCTAAATCAACGGGGAATGGGCTATTTTGAGGGTCAAAAATAGCGGGGCCACCATCAAAAATTGAGTGAGTTCGCATGTAGTGTGCTATTTCTTCACGCTCTGATTCATTGGTGATCGCCATAATCCACATCACCATAAAAAACGCCATCATCGCCAAAGTAAAATCGGCAAAGGCAACCTTCCAAGCACCACCATGAGGCTTTTCGGTTGCTCTTCTACGAGAGCGTTTGATAACGATTTCTTGATTTTTGTTTTCCATTATTAAGCCGCCTTATTATTGATCCACTCTTCCATAGTGGTGAAGGTCGGTTTAATTTCTTCATTAATTAATTTTCGGCCTGAATCAGTCGCCACAATAGGCACATGCCCTTTAGCATGCGCCACTAACATGGCACGCACACACTCAAACATCGCTACTTGTTTTTTCACATACTGCTCCATCGCTGAGGCAAGCGGTGCAATTAAACAGTAACAAGCAAAAATACCAATAAAAGTACCCACCAACGCCGCAGCTACATGGTAGCCAATTTCACTCAAAGGTCCATCAAGGTGCTGCATAGTAATAATAATGCCGCCAACCGCTGCTAAAATACCAAAACCAGGCATAGCTTCAGCAATATTAGCCAATGAATGAGAAGGCTTTAGGCGCTGCTCTTCAATGGTGTAAATCTCTTGCTCTAACATGGCATCAAAATCATGCGAGTTAATTTTTCCCATACTAAATAAACGCAAGTTATCGCAAATAAAAGTTACTAGCTGAGGGAACTCATACACTTTAGGGTAGGCAAGAAAAATAGAACTAGTTTCTGGGTTTTCAACATGCTCATCCAATCCCTTTATACCTTTCACTCTGGCTAAATCTAATAAAGAGTAAATAACCAGTAACAAGTCATGGTAAAGCTCAGACGTATCGGTTCCTTTACCACTAATAAATTGATACTTTAATTGCGATAACATTTCTGTCAGTACATATTTTGAATTACCCACAATTAGCGCCCCTAAGCCTGCGCCAAAAATAATTAAAAACTCGTATGGCTGCCACATAGTGGCGATGTTGCCGCCCGCAAACGCAAAACCACCTAATACTGTTGCAAGTACTACTATTAAACCTATAACTCTTTGCATTCTTTATTCCTTAGGTATTAGATTTTTTGAAGCGTTTGTGTGAGCGCTTCAAGTGCTTGTTTATGAAGTTGGCAAACACGTGCCTCGGTTAAATCGAGCGTTAATGCTATTTCTTTCATATTCATTTCGTGCATGTAATATAATTGTAAGAGCAGCTTTTCTCGGGTATTTAGTTTGCTCATCGCCACTTTGAGGGTGGCTGCTGTCTCTTCTTTTTCGTGTGTATGTGCACAGGTAAGTGCTAAGTTAGGATTAGCCTCCAATAGCGCTTCAAGGCTATCAAATGCTTCAGCTTGCTCACTGTAATGCAGCTGAATAAGCTCTTTATGGCTAATCCCTAACGCCTCACACATTTCGGTGTCTGTTGCATCACGACCAAGCTTTTTTTGCAATGAACGGCTCATATCACGAAGCTGATGAGACTGCTGCCGCAACTGGCGAGGGCGCCAATCGACACGCCTAAATTCATCTAACATAGCACCACGAATACGCTTAAACGCAAATGCAGCAAATTTCTCATCTAAATCCCGGCCATAGCGACGAATAGACGAAAGCAGCGCAATAATGCCTATTTGGTAAATATCATCACTATCGACAATAATGCCCACTTGAGTGCGCATGTGTGCAGCCGCCCGATTAACCAAGTAAGCGTACTGCGATAATAGTTGCGTCTCTTTTTGTGGTGTAAAGGTGACTGGTGGTTCTGTTATTAACTCACCCCACTCTTCTTGCAGCATCATAGCGATGACCTATTGAATGAAGACGTTCGTAACGAGTACGTTATCTAATCGAACTGAAACCGCATTTGCTAAAACCACATTAAACTGCTCGAGTAAATCTTTTTGAATTGCATCGATATCTTTAAAAGCTTCTTTTACTTGGCTGTGGCTCATATTAGCAAACTGTTTTACGAGTACATTTCTCACTAGCGGCTCCATCGCTTCTGTCCCTGTATTGAAAATAGACGGCGAAGTTACAAGTACTAAGTCGAGCACTAAATAACGCGCAACTGACCCTTCTGATACGCTTATAATGAAGCGCTCCATTTGATGATATTCAACCTTTGTTATATCGGCTTGCGGGCCTTCTTCTGATGAGTCACTGCCGTTAAAAAACTGTCCCGCAAAAAATGCAGACGCAATAAGTACAATTACAGTTAGGGCTATTATTATTTTTTTCACTTTTATCTCTCTTAATCCAAGGTAGTTATACTAATAAATCTAACGAGTCTGATTGCAGCTTAGATGCGCGAGTGTTGCTGTCATCATCCATTGAAGGCATCTCAGTGTGATTACTTGCAATGTCGTCATTGTCATTTTGGTGATGAGATTGCTGCTGTTTATCACTCAAATTAACATCAACTGTGGTATTTGAATTTTGCGACAAAGACTGGCGTAACTGCTCTAAAGTTTGCGCGATGGCATCTCTTACCTGCGTATTACTCGTAATTAAACTGACTGAAGTTTTATCCCCTTCGATATTGATAGATATTTCAATACTACCGAGGTTAGGAGGGTCTAATCTAATTTGCGCCCGCTGTAGCTGCTGCCCTATTTGCAATTTTACCTTATCGCCAAGTACATGTAATAAGCGCTGCCCCCATTCACTGGGTGCCTCTTTTAATTTCTCTTTTTGCCACTCAAAGGTTTCTGGTGCGGTGGCGGCAGATGAGAAAGCACTCACTAATGCTGATTTTTGACTGCTACCTTCACGGCTTTCAGCATTAAATATTTTCGATTGCGGATTTTGTGACAGCGCAGCAAGCTCGAGTTTACTGAGCCCAATACTCGGTTGTGTGGATATTTGCTCACTGGTTAAGCTACTTGACTGCGCTTGTCCATAAGTGTTCGACATTACTGATGGTTGATTTAATCGGTTCAAAAGCGCTTGTGAATACAATGTTTGTGGTGTTTTGGCTAAATCGAGTGTGTTTAATTCTTTATTAACGAGTGTATCCGCTGGCGCTACGTTTATAGCTGCAGCAGGCACAGTTAAAGCATCACTATGCACAGTCGTATTTTGTGCGAGCGCAGTTTTAGCGGGCTCTTGAGCTACAATGCTGACTTCGTGCTGAGTCTCTAAAGTCTTACTCTTTAACTGCTTATCAATAACAAGCTGTACTGGTAGTGTTTCCACTACTACAGTGTCGCTATCAACTACAAGGTTATTATTTTGGTTAAGTATAGTCATAACAGGCGCGTTTTTTTTATTGTTATCGAGGTTATAATTAGCGGTGCTAAAAAAATATGGATTTATTATTTCATCCATTTCTTCAGTGACTTCTTCTTGCGCTAGCTGTTCTGAGCTCTCGCGAGGTTGCTCAACATGCAAATCTTGCTGTTTTGCTTGCTGCTGCTTTGAAGAAAGCGAAAATGGCACAAGCTCGTTCTGTTGTTCTTGCGCATCTGCTGGTGAGCTGCTTTTTAATATGCTTTGCTTATTAGCAACACTGCCAAAGTCAGCCTTTGACACCATTGTACTTGTTTGAATACTCATAACGACTGTCCTTGTTGTACTTTTTTATAAGCCATTAAGCCCTCTTTATCCTCTTGATGGCGCTGCATTTGTACTTTAATGGCCGCTTGCTTTTGGCCCACAAGGTCAATTAAGTCAACATAACGTGCTTTTAAGTTATTTTGTTCAGCTACCATTGAACTAAACCAAGGCATGCTTTGTAACTGTGTGTAAAGTGCAAGTAACTGCTTATCGGCTGCTTTAACTTGATACCAATTACTCTCATGGATAGCATTTTCCATAGCACTAAGTAATTGTTCCATTTTTTGCGCTGCGTATTTTTGAGAGTGTTCCATTGGCAATACTAAATTCATTATAAGTTCACATTTCATTTAGCAAAAAACAAGCCAATATTAAGCTTTTGTTTTTTAACGTTAAATTAAATAAAAGCAGCAAAAAGCGGAAGCGGAACTTCCCCCTAGGAAGGAAGCGATTTGTTGTTAATTGGCAGTAGGATGGTTACTTAGGTAGTAGGATGGTTAAAAAGCAGCTGAATTTAAAATAAAAAAGCCAGCTATGGGTAGCTGGCTTTTAAACGTTTACTGTGTGCCTAAGCCTTGCCACCCTTCTTGCAAGTTGGTCATCACTACACGGGTGGAGTCAATATAGCTCAAGTCATTCTTCATACTGGCTTGTAATAATGCTTGCCCACAATGCTGATAAAGGTTTTGCATGTTTTGCGCTACCTCACCGCCCTTTTCAAGATCCAATGAGGCCTCAAGCCCGCCTAAAATACGCATCAGCTTTTCAATACTTTCTGCTTTTTTATCGTATCTTTTTTGTTTTATGTGGCCAGTGACTTTTTCAAGCTCATCTGAAAAACCATCAAATAACATCAAAACTAATTTATGAATATCGGCACTGGCCGCTTTTGCATCTACTGATGTACTTTTATAGGCTGAAAAGCCATCATTTAAATCTAACATCTATGTTTAGCTCCCAAATTGACCCATTGTAGATTCTAATTGCGCAATAGTCTGTTGCATTTGTGTAAACTGCGACAAGTAACGTTGATACACTTGCTCCATAGACACTTCATGGTTTTTTTGCTGCCTAACAATAATATCCAAGCTTGATTGTAATGTATCTTTTTTATCGCTCATTAAGCCATAGCTTTTTGTGTATGGCTCTACTCGTTCTTCTAATTTAGCCATTAACCCATCTTCACCTGTTAACATTCTAGTTAATTTTTCAGGATCATTGGTCATTGCTGCTTCTAAACGTTCGCTATTAATTTTTAAGCTACCGTTACGATCAAACTCAATTCCAACAGAATAGAGCGTCTTTCCCTCAAAGGTGCCTTGAAAGTCGTTTCGCATTGAGCGAGCAAGCCCACTTGCTAAGCTATCGCGCTTTAAATTATCGTTAGAAGTAATGCCATTGACTAAACTATTAAACTTATCTACAAAACCCTGAATATTAGACTTACTTGCTTCCTGATCTTGTGCAACCCCAACACGAATCGGTGTATCCCCAATATTTTGCGCCTTTGTCAATGTTAATGTTACTCCATCAATAACATCCTCAAGCGTGTTCGTTGTAGAGGTAATCGTTAAAGCTGAACTTGCACCAAGCTTAATAATTGAGTCTTGGCCATTAGTTAGCTCTGTTTGGTTAGCTATAGCATTTGTTATATCTGTACCATTAGCATCTAAGCCAGGCATATAATTTAACGATATCTGATTTGCAACACCTGAATCTTCACTCGTCATGACTAAAAATGTTTCACTACCAGAGCGCATTAATGTTGCTTTTACACCACTATTATCTGCATGGCTATTAATGGCATTGGCTAAATCACTGAGTTTAGCATCTGCGTCTAAAGTAGATAAATCAACCGAAAAGGACTCTCCAGCTAAATCAATATTTAATTCGCCATCAGTGCTCAATGCTTTTGTAGGATCGAAACTGAGTGCAACTTGATGCGCTTGTGCTAGCTGCTCAACAAAAATATCATAATTTCCGCTAGCAGCATCACCATTTGCGACTACATTCAATGTTGTTTCATCACTAACGGCAGTACTGTTAGTAAACAAACTCGTTTCTGATTTTAAACTCGCTTTTAAATCACTGTGAAAGCTAGTTATACTGCTTTTTAGCCCATCTAACGCTTTTATTTTGTTAGTGAAATCAGCATTTTTAGTATTTAAAAGCTGATCTTTTGAAGCTCGCTCAATTTGCGTATATTGACTAGCTAGTTGACCAGGATTAATCCCTAATGCAGCACTCATATTATTCTCCAGGCATTTTAGTTATAAGCAAAAAAATCTAGGTTAAACATTTTTACTTATGACTATAAACAATAATAGCTACATCTTAGATGTAGCTATGCATACTTAATTGATCTATCACTATTAACGAAGTAGTGAACCAATCATTTGTGTTGTGCTGTTAGCAGTACTCAATACAGAAATACCTGAGTTCATAAGTAACTGTTGCTTAGTCATGTTAGACGTTTCTGCCGCAAAATCAGCATCCATCAGTGTAGACGCTGCCGCTTGAGTATTTTCTTTCATGTTGGTTACGTTATTCATAGTATGGTCAAGACGATTCATTGACGCACCTAGTGCTGAACGTGCTGTGCCGATATTTTCAACAAGTGTATCCACTTCAGCCATAGCTAACAGGGCATTTGCCTGAGTATCAAGTACACCTAGAGCCGTCTGATCTGCAGCAGCAGTACCAACAGATGCATGTAAACTTGCAATTTCTGTTGCAATACCGACACTTAACGTTTCAGCAGTTGACGAGCCCACTTGAAAAGTTACGCCTGCTGCGGCTTCAAATTTCCCTGTATCAGCGGCAATAACCTCTGCGGTAACACGTTTATCGGCTGCTGTACCATCATTTGCAGTAGCAGCGATTGCGAATAAAGCAGTCCCACCAAAGCTGGTGTTTTGCATAATACTCGCAAGCTCATCACCTAGTGCTACATATTCCGAATTCATAGCTGTAAATTCATCCGCACCATTTGTACCATTGGCAGCTTGTGTTGCTAGCTCTTTCATGCGGTAGGCAATGTTAGTCATTTCATCAAACGCGCCTTCCGCTGTTTGCATCATCGACATTGCATTATTTGAGTTATAAAGCGCTGCTTCTTGGCCACGTACTTGTGCGTTTAAGCGTGATGCGATTTGCAGACCCGCTGCGTCATCTTTTGCAGAGTTAATTTTAAAACCAGACCCTAAACGCTCAAGCGCTGTTGATAAATCGTTGTTGCTACGACCAAGCTGGTTTTGAATTGACATTGAAGCCATATTTGATTGAATTGATAAAGCCATGCTTAATTTCCTTTATGTTTTAAACCTATTTACACACAAAGTATAAATAGAAGTGACTAATCATTAAGAGCGACCATGCCTAAAAAAAACTAAACTTTATTTTGATTTTATTTATTAATACAGCCGAAATAATTACATAGCTACCAAACTAGATGCAGCTTTAAAAAAAGGCTGAGTAACCTTTTTTATTTTTATCCGAGCTCTATCTAAACAAAAACAGCCGCATCAAAGATGCAGCTGTTTTGGTATTTTTTAATCGATTACTCGGTTTATGTAACCTATCGTTAAGCTATTAACGAAGAAGTGAACCAATCATTTGTGTTGTGCTGTTAGCAGTACTAAGTACAGAAATACCTGAGTTCATAAGCAACTGTTGCTTAGTCATATTAGATGTTTCAGCAGCAAAATCAGCATCCATCAGTGTAGAAGCCGCTGCTTGGGTGTTTTCTTTCATGTTGGTTACGTTGTTCATAGTATGTTCAAGGCGGTTCATTGATGCACCTAGTGCTGAGCGCGCAGTACCAATATTTTTAATAAAAGTATCAATACCAGTAATTGCTGCTGATGAATTCGTCGCATCATCTAGGTCACCGATGGTGCCTGCAGTAGCAACACTTGTGTTAATATCCTGTACTGCTGTACTAACATCAACTGAAAGTGTTTCAGCTGTTGATGAACCTACTTGGAACGATACAGCGCCAACATCAAATTTACCTGCAGTAGCATCTAGTAATTTAGTACCACCAAAGCTAGTGTTGTCCATAATACTTTTAAGCTCAGCTTCTAAAGCAACAAACTCAGACTTCATTGCTGTGTACTCATCCGCACCATTTGTACCATTGGCACCTTGGGTCGCTAACTCTTTCATGCGGTAAGCAATGTTAGTCATTTCATCAAACGCACCTTCCGCTGTTTGCAGCATAGACATTGCATTATTTGAATTATAAAGCGCTGCTTCTTGGCCGCGTACTTGTGCGTTTAAGCGTGATGCGATTTGTAGACCCGCTGCGTCATCTTTTGCAGAGTTAATTTTAAAACCAGACCCTAAACGCTCAAGCGCTGTTGATAAATCGTTGTTGCTACGACCAAGCTGGTTTTGAATTGACATTGAAGCCATATTTGATTGAATTGATAAAGCCATGCTTAATTTCCTTTATGTTTTAAACCTATTTACACACAAAGTATAAATAGAAGTGACTAATCATTAAGAGCGACCACATTAAGAAAAAACTAAACTTTATTTTGATTTTATTTATTAATACAGCCGAAATAATTACATAGCTACCAAACTAGATGCAGCTTTTAAAAAGGCTGAGTAACCTTTTTTATTTTTATCCGAGCTCTGTCTAAACAAAAACAGCCGCATAAAAGATGCAGCTGTTTTGGTATTTTTTAATCGATTACTCGGTTTATGTAACCTATCGTTAAGCTATTAACGAAGAAGTGAACCAATCATTTGTGTTGTGCTGTTAGCAGTACTAAGTACAGAAATACCTGAGTTCATAAGCAACTGTTGCTTAGTCATATTAGATGTTTCAGCAGCAAAATCAGCATCCATCAGTGTAGACGCTGCCGCTTGAGTATTTTCTTTCATGTTCGTTACGTTATTCATGGTATGGTCAAGACGATTCATTGATGCACCTAGGGCTGAGCGGGCCGTGCCAATTGAATCAACTAACGTATCAACAAAATCAAGCTGAGCCTTTGCATCTGCTTGGTTATCAATACGACCATTACCTGATGGCGTAGCTCCTGTTGAGGCCCTAGCCGCCAACTGATTAATAGTTCCTTGAACTGATTTATCTGTAGCCGTACCATCAACATACAAAGTAGCACCGATATCAACTGACAATGTTTCTGCTGTACTTGAACCTACTTGAAACGTAACTGCTGTAGCAAATTTACCTTTATCTGCTGCCAATGCTGCGTCTGCATTAAATAATGCTGTTCCACCAAATGACGTATTATCCATAATACTATTTAATTCAGCAGTCAAAGCAACATACTCAGAACTTATCGCTGTATATTCATCATCACCATTTGTACCATTGGCAGCCTGTGTTGCTAGCTCTTTCATGCGGTAAGCAATGTTAGTCATTTCATCAAACGCGCCTTCCGCTGTTTGCATCATCGACATGGCATTGTTTGAATTATAAAGTGCTGCTTCTTGGCCGCGTACTTGTGCGTTTAAGCGTGATGCGATTTGCAGACCCGCTGCGTCATCTTTTGCAGAGTTAATTTTAAAACCAGAACCTAAACGCTCAAGCGCTGTTGATAAATCGTTGTTGCTGCGACCAAGCTGGTTTTGAATTGACATTGAAGCCATATTCGATTGAATTGATAGAGCCATGTTTAGTTTCCTCTTTGAAGTTGTAGTTAAAGTAATTAGTGGAGCTAAATCACTTTCTAATAACTAAGAGCGACCAATTATGAGAAAAGATAAACATTTTTCTAATTATTAAAGTTAGCCCTTAAATTACAGGCGATAATGAAAAAGATGACGTTAAATTTAAATTAACTGACCGTTAATTTAGTGAGTATTGCACCATGTTACGAGTTATGTTTGCTTGTGACATAATTGCAGCCACACTATTTACCCCTGGGCTTTGCATGTGCTGTTTAACCCCTAAACTTACAGCAAGCAATTCATCTGTATTGGCTAAGGTACGAGCAGCATCGAGTTGATCTAGCTGGCTTTGCAACTGTTGCTTTTGTGCCTGAATTTTTATTAAGTTGGCCTTTAAATGGCGCTGTGCACTTTGAATTTGTTCGCGGTGCTGTGCAATACTGGCATTTTTGTCTGCTACTTTAGCAAGTTCATTCAGTGGATTATCTAAATCATTAAGCTGCAACGAAATCGGGTTACCCGCCGCAACACGTACACCTTGACCACTCATCACCCAAGGTTCTAAAAGTGGAGCCGCATTATCTTTTTGCGCACTAAAAAGCAGGCGGTTTTCACGGTTGAGCTCAACGTTTATATGATGTGGTGCAAACGCATTTTGAATAGCAGTTAAATTGGTTTTTTCGTCTTGATAGGCAGGTAGTTTTAAACTTAATGATTTACCCGAACGCCCCATTACTAACTGGATATTTTCTTCATGTGGACGCGCGCTAAGCAGGTCTATATTGGCATTAAGCTGTTTGCTAATAGCACGATTTGGGTCGGTTATTTTTAGTTGAGAATCAAGCCCTGAGCCTTTTTTACTTGCGACATTTTGTAATGACGCTATTTGAACTTTAATCTTTTGTTGTTGCATAGGTTGTGGCTGAGAGTTAGCTGCCTGAGTGTTTAATTGTTGTGCTAACTTTTCAAGTCCCATATACAAATTTCGTATTGTGCTTTCACTTTGCTCGGCTCTAGCCAAGGCTTGACTAAGCGCCCCACGCTGTGCCCAATCAGTCAGTACTTTAACTTGCTCCTCTCTGGCAACAATTTTGTTTTTCCACAAATTGTTAGCAGAATCTTTTGTTGATGTAACGAGTGCATCCGATTTATTGGTATTAACCAAGTCAATTGCTTGTGCCTTTTCGCTACTTTTAACCAGCATAGTTAGTTCCTGAAAATATTATAATTTTTAAATGTATGAAAACAATGAAAGTTTGCTTACTGTTGAGTAAACCTGCATCGATGACTCATACGCCGCCATTGACTCTTTCATCGAGATAAACGCTTCAGGGTAATCTACAGCACTTAAATCATCCTGTAAATTCACCGTAAACGTAGTGATATCTTGATTACTGGTAGTAATAGAATCAAGCGACGCCATAGTAGAACCAATTGTAGTCACTTGGCTACTAATAGTACCTAAAAAGTCTGCTAATTTATCTATCATCACCCGTGATTGATTGCCAACGCCACCTGCCGGTGGATTATTTACATCAACAAGATAGTCTTGCATGGCATTTAAAAAGCCGGCACCTGGGTCTAAATCATCACCCACAATATTATTTTTTACACTTGAGTCATCAGATACAGCAACTTCTCTGACAATATCGTCACCGGTATAAACGTAATTACCCGTGGCATCGATTTGAAATGGTTGTTCATCGGTTTTACTGCCTGAAAAATAATACTTTCCGTCGCTATCTGTTGCATTAAGTAAATCAACAATCGCTGGAAAAGCCACACTCATTTCTTGGCCAAGCGCTTTAATTTCTGCCTCACCCATCGAATCATCAGCTGCGGTAGTAAGTAAACTCTGTAAGGAATATATTTGGTTAACAATACCAGTCAATTGTACTTCTTGTTGACCTAGTGAAAAGTTAACTGCGTCCATATTGGTTTTGTATTGCTCTAGCGATTTAATTTCTGAACCTAAATTCATAATCATCACAGTGCCAAGTGGATCGTCAGACGGCTTAAGAATACGCTTATTGGTTGCTAATTGAGTCGACTTTTCGTTAAAATTTTCAGTATTAATTTGGATGTTTTTTATTGAATTTAAATGAAGCTGATGACTACTTACTCGCATAACATTGCCCCCTAAAACATTTGCAGTAAAGATTTAAACATTTGATCGGCGGTGCTGATCACTTTGGCATTGGCACTATACATTTGCTGAAAATGCATTAAGCTTGCCGCCTCTTCATCAAGGTTTACACCACTAAAGCTATCACGCGCTGCGATGGCATTTTCACTTAAACTCGTAGCGGTAGAGATACTACTTAAATTTTGCTTACTAGTAATTGCCAGTTCACCCACTAATAACGTAAATTTATCGCCTTTTCCTGCCATTGAGGTAACGATATTAGCAATGTTTGAGTTATCACCAGGCCCGGAAGTACTACTGTCTTTAAAACCAAGCTTATCGGAAGTGATAACAGGGTTTATCTCGATCGTCCCTAATGGGTTTAGTGGGTTGTAAGTAAACAATGCTTCACCAGGGTCGTTATTTAAATCAAAACCACTTTGTAATGCACCGTTAATATCATCAGCAAGGTCGGAAACTAAGCTATTTAAGGTTGCAAGAGTTGGTTTTATTACATCATTATCAACGCTTATTAAGCCACCAAATTGACCACCAACGTTTTTATCAAGAGTAAATTTCTGGCCAATAAATTCACTTGTAACTGTTGTGCCACTGACCGAGATTGATGCAGCTTTACTGCCTACTACTAACGGGGCACCACTTGAGGTACTAATATCAATAAAGCCATTATCTCGTTCAACAATAGATACACCAATATGCCCTGATAACTGGTTTACTAAGCGCTCGCGATTGTCTTTTTGCTCTGCGGTTGATTGATTATTCGCTGTTGCTACCCCAATACTGCTGTTGATTTCGGCTATCTGTTTCGTAATCGATGACACACTTAGTGCCACATTGCTCATTTGCGCATTGAGTTTAGTTTCTTGGCCAGCCAGTGCGCCATTAATCTGCGCAAAATCTTGCATAAGCCCTTCAACTGAGGACAAAAACTGCTGTCTAAAAGCCTGTGAGTCTGGCTTGGTCGTCGCTGCATTTAATGCATTGGTTAGGCTTGCAAGGGAGTTATTTAAGTTTAACGAGTCGGTACCAATTATTTGCTCAATAAAGCCTAGGTATGACTGTTTGTTTTCATAAAAATTGGTATCGGAATTAGTACGCCAAATATCGTCATTTAAAAAGGCGTCAACAACCCGATCAACCGATGCCACCTCAACCCCACCTAAATATACATTAGAGGTTTTAAATTGAGCTTGCTGACGCGAGTAACCTTCAACGGCTGCATTCGCCACATTTTGCCCTGACACAGTCAGCGCAATATTAGCCGCATTGAGACCGCTTAACGCGTTATTTAACATAGACATAATTAACTACCTAATCGTATTAGCATTCAATGGCTGAACAAATGCCGACCCCGCATAAATATCATAGCTTTGGGTTGGCTCAACGCTTTCAGCACCTTTATGTTGATCATTAGCGACCAAGCTTTGGCTATTCTTAAATGTATTTTCTATGGGGGCAATTTTCTCATCAAACTGCTTAACAATCGCTTCGGCTAGACCCAGTTGATGAGTTGACGCTAAATGCTGCGCGGTTTGAGCATTATGCATATCTCTAAATTGCGCTTGCTCGTTACTATTAAAAAAACCATTGTCACCGGCCATAGTTTTGGTGGTGCTATCCATACTTTTTAATACCAGCTGTAAAAAAATAGCTTCAAACTGCTCTGCTGCCTGTTTAACGCCGGCCTCACTGTTGCCAGTAATGTTTTCAAGATGGGTCGGGTCAATCGCTAATGATTGAGATAATTGGGTTGATGACTCTATTTTCATGGCTATTTCCTTTAAATAACTAATAGCTCGGCTTCTAGAGCCCCAGCATTATCAAGTGCAATTAATATCGACATAAGCTCGGCTGGCGTTGCGCCAAGTGCATTTACCGCTTTTACAATTTCATCTAATGAGGTGCCTTCAGGCCACAACAGCATATTTTTTTGTTGTTGATCTACCGTGATATCACTTGATTGCGTGGTCGTAGTTTGACCATTTGAAAACGGCCCTGGTTGCGACACTTGCTCTTGTTCACTTATGGTAATGGTTAAATTGCCATGGTTAACCGCAGCCTGATTAACTCGCACTGTATTGTTCATTACGACAGTACCGGTGCGACTATTAAATACAATTTTAGGACGCTCAGAGCCTTGCTCTACCGTAATATCTTGTAGCATCGACATAAACGTGTTGCGACTATTGGCATCAATTGGCGCACTAACCACTAAACGCGCCCAGTTTTCAGCAATAGCTACATCAGGCCCAAATACTTTATTAATAGCACGCACAACATTGCGGGCAGTTTGATAATTTGGATCTTTTAAATTAAGAATCACATCGCTTTGACTTTCATATATAGCCGTAACACTGCGTTCAATAATAGCGCCATTAGGAATAAGCCCCGAAGTAGGCACATTAACAGTCACCGAGGAGCCACTTTTACCGCTAGCATTAATGCCGCCCACCACTAAATTACCTTGTGCTAGCGCATACACTTTGCCATCAACCCCTTTTAAAGGGGTCAACATTAAGCTGCCACCATGTAAGCTTTTTGCATCGCCTAATGAGTTCACAGTTACATCAATGGCTTGACCTGGGCTTCCCATGGGCGGCAACGTAGCATGGACAGCAACAGCCGCTATATTTTTTGATTTTGGTAATCGCTCTTCATCTACAGAGACACCAAATTGCTTTAGCATATTACTTAGCGATTGGCCGGCAAATTTCACTTGGGCTTTATCACCCGACCCCGGCAAACCCACTACTAAACCGTAACCCACCAGTTGGTTTTCTCGCACACCTAGCACATCAACAATATCTAATAATGGACGTGCTTTGGCGGTCACAGTTGCAGGCGCTAACAGGCTAAAAAAGCACACTAGCATTAATAGTAAATATTTCATTAAAACCTCAGTAATCCCTTAGAACGGGTTTAAGAATCGGGTAAATAAAGTGGTAAACCAACCTGGACGATTCGCATCAGCCAATGTGCCTTTGCCGGTATAGCTTATTTGCGCTTCAGCAATACGAAGCGACGAAACACGGTTACTTACATCAATATCGCCAGGGCGAACTAGCCCTTCAATTTCAATGTATTCGTCACCTTGGTTGAGCTTAATTTGCTTACGCCCTTTTATAACCAGCGATCCATTAGATAAAACATGATTAACCCGCACAGTAATAGCGCCACTCAGGAAGTTTTGTTGGCTGGCGCTGCTTTCCCCGTCAAACTTGGCACTCGAGCCTATACCCAAATTAAAATCAGCTACGTTGAGTGCACCAGCAACCGGCACAGCAACATCAAAGTCGGTGCTTTTATCTAAACTCGAATCGGCGCTTTTACTTGATTGCATGCGCTCGTTAAGCACCACAGTTAAAATATCGCCAACTCGGTAAGCACGTTTATCTGCATACAAAGAAAACATATAGTTATCTTGAAATAAGCTACCATCTTGCTGATTCAAACCCTGTGCATAGGCATCTTGGCTTATTTCATAGTCTTGAACTGATTTTTGAGTGGTGTTTTGTGGACATTTAACTTCCCCATACACCACTTCGCATTCCACCATTTGGGTTTTTGACGGGGTATTGCTACAACCAGCAACACCCAAAAGCAGCAAAAATAATGTTAACTTATTCATCATAATCATACGTTTTGGTTTATAAAGCGCAGCATTTCATCTGCCGCAGAGACCACTTTAGCGTTCATCTCGTAAGCGCGCTGTACGGCAATCATGCTTACCATTTCATCAACAACGCTCACGTTTGAGCCTTCAATAGTAAATTGTTGCAAGCCACCAAAAGCATCTTCACCGGGGATGCCTTCGACAGGTTCACCCGATGCCGCTGTTTCGCGGTACAAGTTACCACCTAAGCTTTGTAAGCCTGCAGGATTTGCAAAATTAACTGTTAACATTTGACCTAACTCAACCGCTTGCGCATCTTTACCCACTACCGCAGTAACGGTGCCGTCGGTGCCAATACTCACTTTAGTGGTGCCCTCTGGTAGCGCAATATTTTGTGCCAATGGTAAGCCGTTGCTGTTTACCAGTAATGACTCGGAGTTAAGCTGAAACTGACCGTTACGGGTAAATAATAACTCGCCGTCAGGGCTTTCAATTTGAAAAAAGCCTTGCCCTGCAATGGCCACATCTAACTGATTGCTGGTTGTTTCAAAGCTACCCTCGGTAAATTGCTTTTGCGTACCGTTAATACGAACACCAGTTCCGACCTGAATCCCAGATGGCAGCTGATTAAGCTCATCTACTTGCGCGCCAGGCTGTTTTTGTACTTGGTAAAATAAGTCTTCAAATACCGCTCTGTCTTTTTTAAAACCGGCAGTGCTTACGTTCGCTAGGTTATTCGATATTGTTGTCATTCTTAAATCTTGCGCTGCAAGACCGGTTTTACTCACCCATAATGCTGAATTCATGTTTGGCTTCCTATTTACCCACGTCCACTGATGAGCTTATTACCGCTGGTCGCTAATTCGTCAGCAGACTTCATCATTTTTACGTTCATTTCAAATTGGCGACTAATATTCATGGTTTTGATCATTTCAGCCACGGCATTCACATTAGAACCCTCTAAAGCACCCGTTCTTACTGTGATTGTTTCGTCTACCTCAAGCGGCTGTAAATCGTTAGCTCTGAGTAAGCCATCAGCACCTTTAATTAAATTTGCATCGGTGCTGGCTAATTTAATTTGCGCATCTTCTGCAATTACACCGCCGCCAATGGGGGTTAGGTTGATCATGCCGTTTGAGCCAATTTCAATATCACCAAATTCAGGGAGTTGAATATCGCCACCGTCACCTTGCACGCGGCGACCATTAACAGTAACAAAGCCGTCGGCATCAACCACTAAATTACCCGCACGGGTATAAGCCGGTTCGCCATTGTCATCCATCACCTCTAAATAACCGCCATTGCTTAGTGCTAAATCAAGATTACGGCCAGTATCCATGATTGGCCCTGAAGATAAGTCAGTAGTTACTGGTGTTAGTTGCGCGTGGTAACGAGTACGAAAGCCCTCGCCTTGTACCATCATAGATTGCGCTTGCTCTAAGTCGGCCTTAAAGCCTACGGTGCTAACATTTGCTAAGTTATTTGCAGCAACGCGTAAGGCGGTATTATTAAGTTCAGCACCCGAAACGGCGGTATAAATTAACTTTTCCACGCTCAGCTTCCTTAGGTGTTACTAAATAAAATTTGCATCATTTCATCAGCACTGCTGATGGTTTTAGCATTTGCTTGGTAATTTTGTTGAAATGACATTAAGCCAACCAGCTGTTCACTAATATCAACATTTGAGCCCATAAATGAACCCGACAGTAATTTACCCAGTGAGCCACTTTCTGGCTCGCCATAAAGTGCAGAGCCTGACTCTTCAGTTTGATACCACACGGTATTACTGCCTTGCTCTAAACCATCAACATTCGCAAACGAGGCAAGTACAACCTGACCTTGTAATTTAGATTCACCGTTAGTAAATGTTGCAAATACACGGCCGTCGTCTTCAACTTTTACACCAGAAAACGCCCCTGAGGTATAGCCGTTGGCATCGTTTTCGTTAACACTGAAACTTGAACCAAACTGCGTTGTACCATCGAATTTAAGCGCGATATTTAATGCTGCTGCGCCACTGGTTATTTCTGCATTACCTGGCGTTGAAGTAATAGGCACCTCTAAATCAACCGCCGTTAAGTCGCCTGAAAACGGCACCATTTGGCCATCGGTATCAAAGTTAAGTGTAATGGTACCGGCGTTAATTGAACCACCCGCACCATCATCAATAGCTTGAGTACCTGTCGTCGAACCAAGCGCTGAAAGCTGAGCTTGAGTAAGGGGTTTACCATCTAAGAAAAACATCGCTTGCCATTCGTTGCTACCCGTATGGTTAAAATACTGGGTCATTACATGGCTGTTACCTAAGGAGTCGAATACTTCGGTAGATTGAGAAAAGTTATATTGACTACCATCTTTAGGATCAAATACCGCAGGAGCTGTTGGATAAGCAATCACGTCGCTAGAAGAACTTAAGTTACCGTTAAAGTTAATATTGGTACTGGCTTGTGCTTCTATGTTTGAGGCTTCAATTTTTAAATCGGTTAATACACCTGGTACAATTGTCGGATCACCACCATCAACCTGAGACACGCCAAAACCTTGCAGTTTGCCGCCGTTGGCATTAACAATATTTAAGTCGTTATCTAACTGAAACTGGCCTGCTTGGGTGTAAGCTGTTCGGCCGTTTTCTGATATGGCAAAAAAACCTTGGCCATCAATAGCAATATCCAGCGCATTACCGGTGCGCACAATTTCACCACCGGTGACAAAATCTTCTTTAACATTGGCAACTTTAACGCCGCCGCGTTGACTGCCGTTATACACTGCGGCAAATTCTGCGGTGTTATTTTTATAACCAGCAGTACCCGAGTTAGCAATATTATTACTGGTTACTTCTAATCCTGTTTGGGTACTTTTAAGACCACTTAATCCTATATTGAACATAGACATATTATTTATTCCTCTTATTTATGCCACTTGATTAATTTCAGTGATACCAAAATTACCCAAACCATCGACTTGTAATAAAATATCTTCTAACGATTTACCTACAGAAACACGCTCAACCTCACCGCTTAGCCAAGTATCAAGCTGCTTTGGTACCTCTGCTGTAGTGGCATACGCTCTCACTGCATACGCACCGGCTTCTTGGTTTTCAAATTCAAAACGCAGCGAACCGACTCCAGAATAAGGCAGTTGTTTTTCTTCAACTAGCTCACCTTCTTGGTTATAAAGTTGCACAGTGACAGAGTCTGCGGCTTCCCCTAAATTAACCATGCCAGAGATACTGCCATCTTGTTCAAGGGCAATACTGCTTGCTTGTACATCAACCGTTTGGCCAACCATATTAGTGGCTTCAAGCACCGCTAAGCTGCTCACATAATCCAAGCCGTCGGCGGTGTTTTGGCGAATGCTTTGTAACGACTCAACATTAGAAAACTCCGCAAGCTGGCTCACATACTGAGTGCCGTCCATAGGTTGTAATGGATTTTGATTACTAATTTGCGCAACAAGTAACTCTAAAAACATGGTCGACATTTCATCTGCTGAGCTATTACCGGCAATATTAGTGGTGCTTTTTGCCCCGTCGGCTGCGCTTGGAACGGCTGAATTAACCTGCATAATATTATTGTCCTAACTTAAGAATGCTTTGCTGCATGCTATTTACACGCCCCATAACTTCAACAGATGTTTGGTAGCTGCGACTTGCAGACATCATATCTGCCATTTCTTCAAGTGCATTCACGTTGGAGTAAAATACATAACCATCGTTGTTAGCAATTGGGTTATTTGGCTCGTAGCGCTGCTCTACCGCACGGTTTGACTCAGTGATCCCTAATACATCAACCGAGGCTGAAATTGATTGGCTGTCTTGTGTTTGTTTGTACAAAGCAGAAAATACTGGTTTAAGTGCCTTGTAAGCGTCGGCTTCTGAACCGGCTGCGGTATCGGCATTGGCTAGGTTAGATGCAATGGTGTCGAGGCGAATAACTTGAGCGCGCATGGCGCTGCCGCTAGCGTCATAAATTGAATTAAAAGACATTATGATTTCCCTGAAATAACTTTATGTAAGCCATTTATTTTCATATTTAAAAAGGTCAAACTGGTTTGAAAATCCATACTGTTGCTGGCAAATTTTGCTTGCTCAATATTTAACTCAACAGTGTTGCCATCACTTGATGGTTGATAAGGAACGCGATATTTAAGTTCATCCGTTTGTACACCAGCAAAATCAACATCTCTGTTTTGCGAAAAACTGGATGAGACACTTTGCATAATTTGACGGTAATCTACATCTCGAGATTTAAACCCAGGCGTGTCAACATTAGCCAAGTTACTGGCAATGACTTCTGCTCTGTCTAACCTTAATTTCATTGAAAAAGGGTGAACACCTAACGCTTTATCAAATAGTTCCATTGTTGCCTCTAATTTTTGTTTCTTGTATGCTTTCGCGCTTCGCATACACTTTCTACCTTGTGTATAACAACCTTTATGCCAACTTTTAAAAGTATATTTTTTCAATGACTTACATAAAAAAAGAGCAAAAAACAGCCCAGCACACGGAAGCTAAACTTCCCCAATGGAAGCGATGGTTTTTCCGCTCACTTTTAACTATTGGACTACTGCCAGCTCATACTATGGCCACCCCCATTAATTTTGATAAAGAAATTCAGCAGTTTTTGCACAGTGAAATTAAGAGCTATTTGCGCTCGGTTAATTCGCAAAGTCAGCGACAAGATATAGAATTATTTATTCCTAAAGGCAGCGAAAATTTAAGCTGTGATGAATTGCAAATCACTCGCTCACAAAGTCACACGCCACCCGCAGGCAGAGTAAGTGTTTCTGTATCTTGCCCATCGCCTGCTTGGCGTTTTAGGGCCAGTGCTAAAGTAAGTGTGTGGATAAACCTAGTAGCTGCCAAACACACTTTAAACCGAGGTAAAGTGCTTAATAAGCAAGACTTAGAATATAAAAGCGTGGATTTAGGTAAGCACCGCCACCAAGGCGAAACAGGTATTGACCAGCTAGTTGGACTTACCGTTAAACGCGAGATTGATAAAGGCACGGTAATCTCCACCCGATACCTAGAAAAGCAGTATTTAATCAATAAAAATGAGCATATTTCACTGCAAATAAATACCGCAACTTTCTCAGCCAATGTTAAAGCCATTGCTCTTGAAGATGGCCAGCTTGGTGAGGTTATTAATGTAAAAAATTTATCATCAAAAAAAGTAGTTCAAGGTAGAGTAATTGCGCAAGGCGTGGCAGAGGCGACATTTTAAAAAATGTCGAAATAAAAGTTAAGTAATGCTTGTACTTGGTCGCTGATATAAACTAAGCAATATAAATTCGATAAACGAATTAGGTAATAAACAATGAATATAAGTGCAATAACAACCACTGCGGTTGATCAAAGCCAAAAAACAAACCAGCGTTCTTCACTGGATGCAAAACCAGAACAACAACCTGTAGCGACTAAACAAGAGCAAGCAAACTCAGTGAGTGCATTAAGTAAATCAATAGACTCAACATTTCAAGATTTAGCTGCAAAGCCAGACGTTGATATGGATAAAGTAGCCATGATGAAAGCGGCAATTGCCAGTGGTGAATTTAAAATTAATATTGATGAAACCGTTAACGCTATGGTTGAACTTCATAAAAAATGAAAACTGTAAAAGAGTATATTGTAAGTCTGCAACAAGACATTACTAAGCTAGACGCGTTAATTGAATTACTTGAAACGCAATACGAATTGCTAAGCCAACGTAATGTGCAGCTAGAAACACATAATAAAAAAATGCTCGGCTTTTTAGAAAGCTTAAATGAATCGCACAACCAGCGCGATGGCTTTTTGGTGAGTTTAGGCTTACAAGGTGGCAAAGAAGGTTTAGCACAATTAACCGCGCTTCTACCTGTTGATATAAACACCCTTACTACTAAGCTATTGCATCAGCTTGAGCTAAAAACTAAAACCTGCAAAATACTGAATGAACGCTCAGGGCAATTACTCTCAAGCCAGCGTCGGTTGTTACAACGTTTAACTGGCGGTGAAAACAAACAAGCTTACCCAGAAATGCCTTTATAAATACGTTACATAAAGGTATTTTCTTGTTTAGTCACTTTGCGCTATGTTTTTACTTTACTCCTATTATTACCTTTTAAAACCCTATATTGAGTCCAAAAATAGTTATTCCGCTAAAACTAAGTATTATTAGCTTTTGTGCAACTTTGCGGCTAATTGTATTTATAATAAGCAAATAGCGGCTAACGTCACCTTTATTAGACTAAAGAATGATTGCTGCTGAATCTGCTGATTTTATGACCTTTTCGGTATTCTGCATGACAAGATCACACTGTAAAAACAGAACAATAAACCACTGAATTTAAAGATCTTTTAAATTTAACAAGCCAGTTACAACACATCCCTTTGCTATTTTTGTTAACACTTACAAAGCGTTAAACTGGGCTATGCACGACCTTTTGCCTAATTACAATCTGTAGCAAGCTGTTTTACCCTGCGCACTCAACGTTCATTTGCTTTGTAAAAGCTGTATTTTTATTTTGAGTTAGCAACTAAGTTGCAGGAGAAGTCATGACCACCAAGCCGCTAGATGATAATTCATCTGATGCTATACCAGGAGCGGATACTCAAACCGTGTCCGATAGCTATGAAAATCTTCATAAACCCAGCTCTGAGTTTGAAAGCCGCGACGCTTATCTAGAGCACGAACTGCAAATTATGCAGCCAAAACGCTGGCGTCCAAATTTACCGTTTAGAGATTATCGCTTTGAATTTGAAGATACCATTCCAGCAATGGCCGCTACTATAGGTAAAGTAGTAATGGTAGCAGCCATTGCTGCCACGTTTGCAGGCCCTTTGGGTTTAAGTGATGGCTTTGTACTTGAAAACGTACGCTACGAACTTTTAATTGTTTCGCTATTTATTTTACTATTTTCTGGCTTTATTTTACCGACCGCTAACTTAGCGGGTACTCATGGCCCACTCATTCCATTAATTCCTATTGTGGTTGCCGCAGGCGGACACCCTATGGCCTTTGGTTTGCTCATAGGAGCCTTTGGATTGATATTAGCATTTAGTAAAGGCGGCAGTCTCATGGCCAAGCTCACCAGTAAAGGAGTGTGTGGTGGCCTACTTCTTTATTTGGGCTTTGTGGGTACCATTTCACAAGTTAAAAAGCTGTTTGCATGGGCTGAAGAAATTCAAATGACCCATATTGCCTTTATCGTAATCTTAGCCACAATTTTACTTTATGCTTTATTGGAGCATTACAAAAAACGCTGGTTAGCCGTGCCACTGAGCTGTTTAATTGGTGGTTTTACTGCTTTTGCATTGGGTGCACCGTTTGAGTTTCATACTGCACCGGGCTTACCAAACATGAACCCTATGTACTGGTGGGGCGAAAACACCGGCTGGATGCTTGGCTTACCAACAGCTGAAAGCTTTGTAGTTGTACTTCCTTTTGCAGTTTTAGCGGTTGCTATGTGGTCTCCTGACTTTTTAGGCCATCAAGTATTTCAAAAAATTAGTTACCCTGAGCGTACTGAAAAAGTACAAATGAATATTGACGATACCATGCTTAGCGCATCAACAAGACAAACCTTTGGCTCGCTTTTAGGCGGTGCTAACTTTGCGTCATCTTGGGGCACTTACATTGTTCCTGCTGCTATTGCAAAACGCCCTATTCCTGCAGGCGCAATTTTAACTGCGTTATTTTGTATTATCGCGGGTGTTTGGGGCTATCCAATGGACTTAGCTATTTGGCAGCCAGTATTATGTGTTGCATTAATTGTAGGGGTGTTTATTCCACTACTTGAAGCGGGTATGGAAATGACCCGTGAAGGTAAAACCACCCAATCAGCCGCCATTGTGGTGTTTGCATCAAGCCTAGTAAACCCTGCATTTGGTTGGTCATTAACTATGCTACTTGATAACTTGGGCCTTATTGGCTGTAAAGAAAGAAGTGCTGATTTATCGCGAATGAGTCGCTGGGTCATCCCACTTATAATGTTTGTGTTATTAACCGGTGTAATGGCACTGGTAGGTATGCTGCCAGGGATTCCTGCGCTAATGCCAAGCTTTAGACATTAATTCCTTTATTAAACAGCAAAGCGAGCTTTAAGAGCTCGCTTTTTTTGTTCTTATAAAATCCAGCACAGTGTACTTGCAATAATCCCCCTTGAAGTAACAGCCCCTGAAGTGACAGTCCCTGAAATAATTACAAGCCACCCTGCAGAATTTTTATAAAGCTCGCCACCAGAAAAAAACCTTACGCATCAAAAAACCATAACCAATTGATATATATTAAAAAATTAACATTTCACTTTCTGGTATAGGCTTTGCACCTTTATGAGTGAACGTTAAAAATCATTTTATTAGTAACGCTTTTAAAATGAAAAATCATCACTCTTAATAAGGAGCTAATTATGAATAGCGATCGTATCGAAGGAAATTGGAAAGAACTTAAAGGTAAAGCGCAACAAAAATGGGGCAATCTTACCAACGATGATTTAGATAAAATTGAAGGTAGCCGTACCGAGCTTGTTGGTAAAATTCAGCAAAAATACGGTAAATCCAAAGATGAGGCCGAGCGCGAAGTAAATGACTTTGAGAAAGGTCATTAATATAAAGCGTGTTAACAGCTTTACTTGCTAATAAAAAACCGCCAATTGGCGGTTTTTTTTGTTATCTCAAGCTTAACTATTTTGCCAGCGCTAACTTCACTGCTGCTTCGGCATGTATTTTGGTGGTATCGTAAAGCGGAACATGCGTATGTTGTGGCTTTACCAACAAGGCAATTTCAGTACAACCTAAAATAATGGCCTGTGCGCCTTGTGCAAATAAGCGCTCTATAATACGCACATAATCGGCTCGCGAATCGTCATCAATAACCCCTTGGCATAACTGCGAATAAATAACCTCGTGCACTCGCTTTCGCTCATTAGGCTCAGGTATTAATACCTCAATGTTATGCTTATCGGTTAAACGCTCTTTGTAAAAGTTTTGCTCCATTGTAAATTGCGTGCCCAATAACCCTACTCGCGTAATGCCATCGTGCTTTAATTGCTCAGCGGTGGCATCGGCAATATGCAAAATAGGAATAGTAATATTACTGGCAATCTCATCGGCCACTTTATGCATAGTGTTGGTACAAATAAGTAAAAAGTCGGCACCACCACCCTCTACAGATTTAGCTGCCTTGGTGAGTAACTTAGCTGTTTGATGCCAATCACCTTGATGCTGTAGCGCTTCAATTTCCGAAAAATCAACACTCACCATACAAATTTTGGCACTATGTAGCCCACCCAATGAGTTTTTAACGCCTTCGTTTAAAGCTTTGTAATAGCTGGTTGTTGACTCCCAACTCATGCCACCCAACATACCGATTGTTTTCATAGCTAGTTCCCTCTCTCGATCGCAGTTTACGTTTCACAGTAAGTTAAAAATAGCCGCTCTTCACTAGAAACTTAATTAGCTTTATTAACTGCACTGATCACAGCGTCAGACAATAGCAACTTTTCGTCTTTATATACTTCAAGCCAACCTGGTGGTGAGGTATCACAACCAATTACAGTTACTTGCAATACGTAACTGTAACGCCCGTTTTTAAACGTATAGTGATGATTGCCGCCACTACCCTCAAAGGTAATATCACCATTAATTAAAATGATATCAGGCTTATCGCTTGGGCTTTTATCAATGCTCCACGACGCATAACGGAAGTTTCCATCGCCTAAATCATCAATGCGAACTCGGTATTTTGCTGTGTCCCAATCAAGTATTGGTTTTTGAAAGGTTTTGATATTTGAATGGAGTGATTGTTTATCTTGAGTAATTAACTTTTCCGCGTGTGCTTGCTCAGTGGCATTTTGTGTATTCACAGCAATAATTTTGCCGTCTGTGTCTACCCACATTACGCCGTTATTGAGCATAATACCGCGCCAGCCCACTTTATCCCAATCAGTATCGATATTTGAACTGGCAATAACGCCAACAAGTTCTTCGTCAAACACTTCATCAAAGCGGGTAATAAACTCAACTTCATTTTTAATGTCGGGCAATGGATATTGCCTTTTTAGAGGGTAGCGAATATGCGCAGCAATCGCAGTTTTATCATGTGCTTTAAAAGCAGTAATAACAGGTAAAACACTCTCGTGATACTTCTGCTCTAGCGCAAATGTGTTCGATGTGAAAAATAGGGATAGGCAAAGCAATATGTAATTTAGATACTTCATGAATAGACCTTTATCTAAAGGAGTAAAATATTAAGTATTATAAAAATATTTTTCTATACCTTTTGAGTTAACTTTACTAAATTTAATAACTTCTAATTCATATTCATTATGAATTTTTATGACCCACTGATATTGGATCTTATAAAACTTTATTACATCAGTCTGGTTATGCTTATTTTCAGAAGAGTTTAAAAAGTCATATAAGCAAATATATGCTTTCCCTACAGTGACTCTATAATGGGCGTTCAGGTCACTATCTGATTTAATATACTGAAAGATCTCTCTAGCTATTTTAGGGTTGCTATGAATATCTCTAAAGCTTAACTCTTTACCATCTATGACTATTTTACTATCTAGTGCTTTTTCTAAATATAATGCAGCTTCACGTATAGCTGCATGTGCGATATTGATCTTGCTTTCATATAAAGTATTAGAATATGACTTCTGAGTATCTATATATGTTTGAAATAGAAAGTACGCACTAATTACGCTAAAAGGTACTGTAATAACACCTGAGATATAACCGCCAAAACTACCCCAATCACTTGATTTAACTGATAGCTCGCCATGAAATGTAAAGAAATATAAACTGAGAGCAAAAATAAACCAGCCCAATAATATCATTGGAATTATCCACTTTTTCATAAAAAAACCTCCTTGTGCAACAATAACAACTAATTCTATATTATTTAACGATAACAAAAACTTACTTAACATGATAAATCAATACATCAAATAAGCTGACAATAAAAAACTAAAAATTGTTTTACTAACCTGACCACAAAAAAGCGAGCCAAATTAGGCTCGCTTATGACTATATTAGTAAATTCATAATATTATTAGCTCATAAATTTTATGCTTTTTTAAAATCTATAAAGATTAATTATAAATATAAAAGTTATTGCTCCGAATAGAAGAGAAGCCAATGCATTTATGTAAATCCTAGGGTTATAACTCTTCAATAATCGCTCTTTCATTAAAGCCACTGGAATTAAAGCTAAGCACAAATATGCAAACCAAGGGGAAACGAATATATCTATTAAGTTAGATTGCATTAAAATAGCACTATTACCGTATGTTGCATCGCTAATAGCTCTAAACCTCTCGCGGTCGAATGCTATAACTGAAACCCCTAATAACAAAACTATAAGGAAAAATAACAGCCCAGAATTCAGAACCCGTTTCCACAAGCTGACCCTTTCATTTTTTATAGAAGGTAAAGGGTTCATTTTATTTCCCTTTGACTGCTTCTAATTGTTGCTTTGTTATGAGCGATTTAAGCTTTCCTCTTATTTTAGTAGAGGATATCTGAAAACCAGAAGCCTTAATCCCCATTTTATCAATTACAGTGACCGGCGTTCCCGTATCATCCACGACCTTAACAGTAACATCAGCGTTACTAGAGCCAATAGTAGTTCCTGAAACTGTTATATCTGAAAGTTTGCCTACTAGGTTTGTATGTTTTAATAATTCTCTTGGCTTGCCTTCTTTTATTTTCATCCATTCGGTAGAGACATGCCCTACTAATATAGTACTTGAATCTGACCCTAGAGATAAATGATCTGTAACACCATATACTCTGGTTGAAGCGCCTCTATTTTCACGAATTTCAACGTAACAACCAGAAACGGCATTGACACCAAACCCGGTATTAGCTAAGCCAATACCAAAGCCACTAATACTTAATCTAATTTCCATGAGATTTTCCACTAATTTTCCTTAATTTTAGATATTAAGTTCAAATATTATACTGAATATCAATATATTTCAATATAGGTACAATAAAAAACACTAAAGCTTAGTAAGCTTCCATAGTACGCAGAATTGAAACTCCGAGTCTACTTTACCGGAGCCAAATCAGACTGCTAAAAACTGACCGCTGCTCTTTTACTCTGGCTCATACCCCAAATTAGGCGATAACCACCTTTCGGCTTCTGCGAGCGTCATATTTGTTCGCTTGGCGTAATCTTCTACCTGATCCTTTTGCACAGCGGCTACGGCGTAGTATTTCGCTTGTGGGTGTGAAAAGTACCAACCCGAAACCGCAGCACCTGGCCACATGGCGTACGAGCTGGTGAGCTGCATACCAATGCGTTTTTCGGTATCGAGCAACTGCCAAATTTTCTTTTTCTCGGTGTGCTCTGGGCACGCTGGGTAACCAGGCGCTGGGCGAATACCTTGGTAGTTTTCACGTATTAGTTCATCGTTTGCGAGGTTTTCATCCGGTGCATAACCCCAATACTCTTTACGCACTTGTTCGTGCAAGTATTCAGCAAAGGCCTCGGCGAGCCTATCAGCAACCGCTTTTACCATTATTTTATTGTAGTCGTCTTGCTTGGCATCGAACGCATTGGCGAGGTCGTCTTCTTCTAAACCGCCTGTTACCGCAAACGCACCAAAGTAATCGGGTGTGCCTTTTGGCGCAATGTAATCGGCTAGGCAGTAGTTAGCAAAGTCGGTTTTTTCGGTTTGCTGGCGTAAATGACATGAGGTAGTTAATAGCTCTTTTCGCGTTTCATCGGTGTAAATTTCTATATCATCGCCCACGCGGTTTGCAGGGAATAAACCAATAACACCTAATGGCTGTAAACTGCCTGACTTTTCAAGTTCATCGAGCATGTCGTTGGCGTCTTTGAATAGGCTTTGTGCTTGTTCGCCCACTACTTCATCGTCCATTATGCGCGGATATTTACCGGCGATTGACCAGGTCATAAAGTACGGCGTCCAGTCTATGTATTTGCGTAAAGTCGCGATTGATACATTTTTAAACTCGGTCACGCCCAGCTTTTTAGGCACGGGTGGCGTGTAGTTATCCCAATCAAGCTGTGCTGCATTATCGCGGGCGCGCTGTATGGTAACAGGCTTAGAACGTGGTTTTTTGCGTGCTTGTTGTTCGCGTACTTTGTCGTATTCGGCGGTGGTTTTAGCTAAAAACTCTGCTTTATGCTCTTTTGATAATAAATTAGACACCACACCCACAGCGCGGCTGGCATTATTTACATACACTACGCCTTTATCATACTGCGGCTCTATTTTTACTGCTGTATGCGCTTTTGAGGTGGTTGCCCCGCCAATCATGAGTGGTAGTTCAAAGCCACGGCGTTTCATTTCTTTGGCAACATGTACCATTTCATCAAGCGACGGGGTAATTAAGCCCGAAAGGCCTATAATATCGGCTTTTTCGTCAATCGCGGTTTGCAGTATTTTATCTGCTGGCACCATTACGCCAAGGTCGATTACTTCGTAGTTATTACATTGTAGTACTACGCCTACGATGTTTTTACCTATATCGTGCACGTCACCTTTTACGGTAGCCATAACAATTTTACCGTTGGTGGCGCCTTCCTCTTTTTCGGCTTCTATGTATGGGTCGAGGTATGCGACCGCGCGCTTCATTACCCGAGCTGATTTAACCACTTGGGGTAAAAACATTTTACCGGCACCAAATAAATCCCCTACCACGTTCATGCCATCCATGAGTGGCCCTTCAATCACGTGGATAGGTTTATCGGCAGCTGCGCGGCACTCTTCAGTGTCTTCATCTATAAAGGTGGTTATGCCTTTAACGAGGGCATGCTCTAAACGTTTTTCAACCGGCCATGTGCGCCACTCTAAATCTTCTACGCGTTCGGCTTGTGCCATGCCTGAATATTTAGGCGCAAGTTCAACAAGGCGCTCGCCAGCACCGGGGTCGGTGTTAAGAATTACATCTTCTACGGCTTTGCGAAGTTCCTCGGGGATGTCGTCGTAAACTGCAAGTTGCCCTGCGTTTACTATGCCCATATCCATACCCGCTTTTATAGCATGGTATAAAAACACCGAGTGAATCGCTTCACGTACCGGGTTATTACCTCTAAACGAAAACGATACGTTTGACACCCCACCCGACACTTTACAGTGCGGTAAGTTTTGCTTAATACGGCGGGTGCCTTCAATAAATTCTACGGCGTAGTTGTCGTGCTCTTCTATGCCGGTGGCAACGGCAAATATGTTGGGGTCGAATATAATGTCTTCTGGCGGAAAGCCAATTTCATCAACTAATATTCTGTAACTGCGCTCACATATTTCGTATTTTCTATCTGCAGTGTCGGCTTGGCCGTCGGTATCAAACGCCATCACAACAGTGGCGGCGCCAAAGCGTTTTATAATTTTAGCTTGGCGAATAAACGGCTCTTCACCCTCTTTAAGCGATATTGAATTTACAATGGCCTTGCCTTGAATACATTTTAGGCCTGCTTCTATTACTTCCCACTTTGAGGAGTCGACCATAATAGGCACTTTAGAAATATCAGGCTCTGAGGCAATTAAGTTTAAAAACTTAACCATGGCGGCTTTTGAGTCCAGCATGGCTTCGTCCATGTTTATATCAATAACCTGTGCGCCATTTTCTACTTGTTCGCGGGCTACATTAAGGGCGGTCTCGTAGTCTTCTTCCATGATCAAACGTTTAAACATGGCCGAGCCTGTCACGTTAGTACGCTCGCCGACGTTGGTAAATACTGCAATTTGTTGGGTCATTGGCGGCTCCTTAATTTAAGTTACAGGCTTCTAGGCCTGATAAACGCATACGCACTTCAAGCTCTGGTAATTTTCGTGGTGCTGCACCTTCAAGCCCTTTGGCAAAAGCACGAATGTGTGCAGGCGTAGTGCCGCAGCAACCGCCAACAATATTAATAAAGCCCGATGTGCCCCAATCTATAATCTCTTTTGCCATGTCGTCTGCTTCTAAGTCGTATTCTCCAAACTCATTGGGTAAGCCCGCGTTAGGGTGAACAGAGACAAAGGTTTCGCACACGCGTGATAGCTCTTCAACGTATTGGCGTAGTAAATCTGGCCCTAGCGCGCAATTTAAGCCAATTGAAAGCGGCTTAATATGGCGAATAGAGTTATAAAATGCTTCGGTAGTTTGCCCTGAAAGCGTGCGGCCTGAGGCGTCGGTGATAGTGCCTGATATCATCACTGGTAATGTACGCCCTGCTTGTTCAAACGCTTCTTCTACCGCGAATGAGGCGGCTTTTGCATTAAGCGTGTCGAATATGGTTTCGATTAAAATAATATCTACACCGCCTTCCATAAGTGCAAGGGTCGACTCAACATACGCAGTCACTAACTTATCAAAGGTGATATTACGATAGCCCGGGTCGTTTACATCCGGCGATAACGAACAGGTTTTAGACGTTGGCCCTAAAACACCTGCTACATAGCGCGGTTTTTCTGGGGTTTTAGCGCTAAATTCATCACATACTGCGCGGGCTAACTTAGCCGACTCTAAATTAACTTCACGGCTTATATTCGCCATGTCGTAATCTTCCATCGAAATGGTGGTCGAGTTAAAGGTGTTGGTTTCGATAATATCGGCACCGGCGGCTAAAAAGCTGCGATGTATATCAGTAATTATTTCAGGCTTGGTTAGGCTTAATAAATCGTTATTGCCTTTAATAAGCACGTGCCAATCTTTAAAACGCTCACCACGGTAGTCTTGCTCTTCAAGCTTATGCGCTTGGATCATGGTTCCCATTGCACCATCTAAAATTAAAATGCGCTGTTTGAGCGCAGCGCTCAGCTCTTGATGCTTATTGTTTTGAGGATTATTCGGCATAGTTGTTAGTCCTTACGTCTTGGCTAACTAAGTTAATATCATAGGGTGTGGTTTGGTAAACGTAATAATTTAACCAGTTTGAAAACAGTAAAAACGCGTGGCTTTGCCATGTTTTAGACGGTTGTTTGCTGGCATCGTCATCAGGAAAATAGTTTTCAGGCTTTGGCGCATCGGGACTTTTTTGTAAATCGCGCTCATATTCGGCTTTTAAACTGTCGGCATCGTATTCAGGGTGGCCGGTAATAAATACTTGGCTACCCGATTTATTTTTAAGTAAATACGCCCCTACTCGTTCAGAGCCCGCTAATACCACCAGCTCTTCACAAGCGTTTATTTTATTAATATCTATATGGCCATAACGCGAGTGGGGTACTAAAAAGGTATCGTCAAAGCCGCGGGTAAGTGCACCATGGGCAAAATAGCATTGATGGGTAAATACTCCACAGAGTTTATTGTCTTTTAAATCGCGCTTTAAATTATAACGGTGGTATAAAGCCGCGTGGGCAGCCCAACACGAAAACAAGGTAGAAGTTACATGTTGCTCGGCCCAATCAATAATCACTTTGAGCTCTTCCCAATACGCTACTTCTTCATACTCTAAATGCGCGAGCGGCGCACCGGTAATTAACAGCGCATCGTAGTTGTTGTTTTTTACTTCTGAGAAATAACGATAAAAAGTATCTAAGTGTTGCTCAGAGTTGCTACTACTGCGGTGCGTATCAAGGCGCAATAGCTCAACATTTACTTGCAGCGGAGAGTTAGCCAACAAGCGAATAAACTGTACTTCGGTTTCTACTTTATTAGGCATAAGATTAAGAATAGCCAAACGCATAGGGCGTATTTCTTGGGTTTTTGCACGCGTTTTTGGCATTACAAACACGTTTTCATGACGTAAACGTGCAATAGCTGGCAATTCGTCTTCTACTGTAATTGGCATTCTTAAAGCTCCTGCTCATAAAAACCGAGAGTTAATACGCTCTCATTATGAACAGAATGCCAAAAATATCAACCTCTAGATGTATAGATGTCTAAATGAAATTTATTCACGCGGTTTGTATAAATTGAATATGTACTTTAAAACAGTGCCATTCGTTGACTGTTTCACCTGTGAGCCACTACAATACAGCATTGAAATTTTTATTATTATTTGAAGGCTTCTTCCATGGTTTTACCTGATAAGTTTATATTCTCGATGAGTCGAGTATCTAAGGTTGTGCCACCAAAACGCACTATCTTAAAAGATATTTCGTTGCATTTTTTCCCAGGCGCAAAAATTGGTGTGCTAGGTTTAAATGGTTCTGGTAAATCATCACTACTTCGCATTATGGCGGGTGTTGATGAAGAGTTTGAAGGTGAAGCTCGCCCTCAACCAGGCACTAAAATTGGTTACTTACCGCAAGAGCCTGTTTTGGACGAAAGCAAAACAGTTCGTGAAATTGTTGAAGAAGCTGTAGGTGAAGTAAAACATGCCCTTAACCGCCTTGACGAAGTGTATAACGAATACGCAATGGAAGGTGCTGACTTTGACGCACTGGCTAAAGAGCAAGGTGAATTAGAAGCGGTTATTCAAGCACACGATGGTCATAATATCGATAACGTATTAGAGCGTGCTGCCGATGCACTTCGTTTACCTGAGTGGGATGCTAAAATTGAGCACCTATCGGGTGGTGAGCGCCGTCGTGTTGCTATTTGTCGTTTGTTACTTGAAAAACCAGACATGCTGATTCTCGATGAACCAACTAACCACTTAGATGCTGAGTCGGTTGCCTGGTTAGAGCGCTTCTTACATGACTACGAAGGCACTGTTGTGGCAGTAACGCATGACCGTTACTTCCTTGATAATGTAGCAGGTTGGATTTTAGAGCTTGACCGTGGTGAAGGTATTCCGTGGGAAGGTAACTACTCTTCTTGGCTTGAGCAAAAAGATGCCCGCTTACAACAAGAGCAAAAATCTGAAAAAGCACGTCAAAAATCAATTGCACAAGAACTTGAGTGGGTGCGTTCAAACCCTAAAGGTCGTCAAGCTAAGTCAAAAGCACGTATGGCGCAGTTTAGCGAGCTACAACAGTCTGATTACCAAAAACGTAACGAAACCAACGAATTGTTTATTCCACCTGGCCCACGTTTAGGTGACCAAGTATTAGAAGTAAACAACTTACGTAAAAGCTTTGGCGACCGCGTTTTAATTGATGACTTAAGCTTTAGCATGCCTAAGGGCGCTATTGTGGGTATTATTGGTGCCAATGGTGCAGGTAAATCAACGCTATTTAAAATGTTAAGCGGTGAAGAGCAGCCAGATAGCGGTAATATCAGCATTGGTGAAACAGTAGAACTGGCAACTGTTGATCAGTTCCGTGGCAACATGGACGAAAGCAAAACGGTATTCCAAGAAATCTCTGACGGCCAAGATGTACTAAAAATTGGTAACTTTGAGTTCCCAAGCCGTGCTTACGTTAGCCGTTTTAACTTTAAAGGCAACGATCAGCAAAAGTTTGTTAAAGACTTATCTGGTGGTGAGCGCAACCGTTTACACCTAGCTAAACTGTTAAAAGCAGGCGGCAACGTGGTACTTCTAGATGAGCCAACCAATGACTTGGACGTTGAAACATTACGTGCTCTTGAGAATGCTATTTTAGAATTCCCAGGTTGTGTAATGTGTATCTCGCATGACCGTTGGTTCCTTGACCGTATTGCTACACACATTTTAGATTACCGCGACGAAGGCCAAATTAACTTCTTTGATGGTAACTACACTGAATACGAAGAGTGGCTTAAAAAGACTCTTGGCGCAGAAGCTGCGCAGCCTAAGCGTATTAAGTATAAAAAAATTGGCTAACAGCCACAGTTAATAAGTTAAAAGCCCTGCATTTTATGCGGGGCTTTTTTATGCGAGCTATTTTTATCTTTAAGCAAATTGGCGTGTTGGGCATTACCAGCTATGCTTATTATAAATAACAGCTTTATAAGATTATTATGCAAAACCGTCGGCAATTTTCTCGTATTATGTTCTCTACTGCAGCGCAATTAGTTATGGCTAGCAGCCAGTATGAATGCACTCTATTAGATATCTCTTTACATGGTGCGCTTATTACTAAAAGCGATACATTTACTGGGAACAAAAATGACGAAGCAGTACTACGTTTTACTTTGCCACAAAGCGATATTGAAATAAAAATGCCGGTGGTTATTCGTCACATAGAAGAAAACCATATTGGTCTTAAATGCCATAGTATTGATATAGACAGTATCACGCATTTAAAGCGTTTAGTTGAGCTAAACCTTGCTGATGAAACATTATTACACCGCGAGCTTGAAACGCTTATTCACCAAACATAAATAGACGCACTGCGTGAAGTTGATTACCATAATCAAAAATAATTAAACGACGCAGATATGAGTTTAAACCCCAATCTACCTTTAGTTTATCATCCTAACTACTCGTTTAGTTTTGATCCCAAGCATCGCTTTGTAATGAGTAAATTTGCTCAGCTACACCAGCATGTTAAAACCCTTGGACTTGCTGGCAGTAATATCATAGAGCCACCACATGGTAGTGTAGAAGAGCTAGAAATAGTGCACTGTGAAAATTACATTCACGATTTATGGCATAACCGCCTAGACGAAAAAGCCATGCGCCGTATTGGCCTGCCTTGGTCACAAGCACTAATGAACCGCACATTTACCGCTCCGCTGGGAACACTTCAAACTGCGCGTTTAGCGCTTAAAAATGGGCTTGCGTGCCATTTAGCGGGCGGCACTCACCATGCTCATAGTGATTTTGGCTCAGGTTTTTGTATGGTGAACGATTTAGCTTTTACCGCACAAACGTTAATTCAAAATCGTGAAGTGACCAACGTACTGATTTTTGATTTAGATGTTCACCAAGGCGATGGCACCGCAGCTATGCTGGCTCATCAACCTTATGCGTTTACCTGTTCAATACACTGTGAAAAAAACTTCCCGTTTAGAAAGTCCCCTAGCGATTTAGATATTGGTTTAGCCAATAATATGCAAGACGCTGAATATTTAGGTATTGTTGACGATACGCTGCAATTTTTATTAAACGAGCTTAACCCGGATCTTGTTTTATACGATGCTGGCGTTGATATTTGGCAAGAGGATGGCTTAGGCAAACTGGATATTAGTTGGCAAGGGATAGAAAAGCGCGATCACTTAGTACTTAAACGCTGCCTTGCAAATAATACCCCTGTTGCCACTGTGATTGGTGGTGGTTACGACAGAGATCATCAGCGCCTAGCAAAGCGCCATGGCATTGTTATAGAGCAAGCGGCTAGTTTTTAATTATATTTTTAACTGACTTGGCGTAATGCCGGTCCAACGCTTAAATGCTCGGCGAAAGTTAGGAATATCATAAAATGCAAGCCGATCAGCCACTCGTTCATTACCTTGCTGGCACACCCCCAGTAAATGCAGAGCTTTAAGTTTATTTTGCTCATCTTGTAATTGAGAGTAACTGACACCGTGTTGTTTTAACTTACGTTTAAACGTAGCAGAGCTCATGGCAAAATGCTCAGCACTGTTAGCAAGGCTGTTGTTTTTATCACGGTAAATGCGCTGGCACACAGCCTCAACAAAAGACTGTGAAACATTCTTATGTAACTCACTTTGCGCTATGCACTGCAGCCACCTAAGCTGACTAGCCTCTGGGTTTGTGCACTTAAGTAGTTGTTTATTAAAATGCCAACGGGTATAGGGTTGTTCAAACCGTATTCGTAAGCCTAAGTGCTGCTCATATTCTTGAATATGCCGAGGGCGTTTACAGGTAAAGTCAAAATAACAATGTGGATACACATTACATACTCGTTTTAGTAAGCTCATTAACGCAGCGCTGTATATTTCAAAACAATAATTTTTTAATGACTCGTCAATACCGATACTCGGTTGCAAGTACAGATATAAATCGTCTTTAAATATATGCCTACGGGTAAATAATAAAGGGGCAATAACGGTACTAATTTGTTGTAATTGCTTCAAAGCCATACCTAAACTGGGGCTTAAACGCACACTTTGCACTGCTGGGCTAACGTCATTAACCAATTGATGACCCAGTAAAAAGCCACTATCATTACTCTTCATTAAGGCTTTAAACTGGCTAATTAAAGCCAATAACTGCGATAAACTAAAGCGCTGTGATAGATCATATAAATCTTGCTCAAAAATACCCGTACCACGCAGCAATTTATGCAGCGGGATCCCTCGTCCTTGAGCAAGCTCCACCAGCGCAGTGATCATTCCCTCCACGCTGAGGTATTTATCATCTAGGCTAATATACTGCTGCACCTACAAGGGCCTTTTCTTGTTGTAATTGTTGATGTAACAGGCTGGTTTGCTGCACTGGATCTTGCGCTAAATCCATTGCCATGGTGGCGGTTAAAATATGCTGGAACTGTGCGCCTTTGCTTTTTGCGACTTTAAACGCACAATGGTTAAGCGCCGCTTTCATTTGCGCTAGTAATTCTTTGGCTTGGCTTTGGCTGGTATTCGGCATAAGCACAATAAAACAATCGCCAGCATAGCGACAAAGCACATCATTCAAACGGCAATTCATTACTAATAAATCACTAATTTCTCTTAGTAACCTATCACCTTCACTAAAACCAAACTGCGCATTAAACTTTGCAAAATCACGAATATCAATAACACCTAAAGTGCCGCCTTGCTGCTCTGTTTGTTGTTGCTGCATGAGTGAATGTAAGTAGTTAACTCGGTATAACCCTGTTACAGGGCAGACTTTTTCATGCTCTCGCAGATGCGCTTCACGACGACGTAACTGACGATTTAGAACAAACTGTTCTTGGTGCCAATAATAAAGCCCAGCGCTGGTAAGCGACATACCAAACGGCGCTGGCAGTGATTCAAACCAGGTGAGCCATAATTGTGAAGGTTGCTTTAACCACTCATCGAGTAAATCGAGCGTGGCTGAGAACATAAACAAACCTAAACCTAACACTAATAAGGTAGTTACTTTGCCTGGCGGTCGTGAAATAAGTAACGCAACTATCCAGCTGAGGGTCATCAACACAATACCGCCCTCACCGACAATATCGAGCCACGCAATGTCTTGCCATTGCTTAAGTTCGCCAAAGTAAGCGCATATTGCTACAGCAATAACCAATAATAAAATTATGGTTTTGGTTAATTTTGCATGGCTGGTAAATGGGTTATATCGCATTGTTTAAGTCTTCTAAGATTTACACTATTACGTATGCTAGCGCGGTACTGATTTATTAGGCAGAGTCATTTTGGCTCATTGATATGACATTGAGATTAAAGTTTTTAGGTATTTAACCTAGTAATAACCATTTTTAGTGCGCTGGAGCCGTGTTTAAACAGCTCAAATGTCTGTTTAAAAAGTACTAAGTTGGCGTTTTGTCAGGAATTAACTGTAAAACTGTCACATTAGCGTCATTAACTTTTTTTAGTTTGCTCACCAAACCAAGGACAACCGGAGCAAACCAATGAAACAATTTAAGTTAAATGCTGTTGTAGCGGCATTAGCACTGAGCCAATTTAGTGTTAACGTGAATGCAGAGGAACAAACATCGCCAAGGGAACCTGAAGTAAAGGTTTCTGAAGAGCTTGTGGTATACGGCGAGATTGGTTATCGCAATCGCTCGCAAGAACTAGCGCCAACGCTTGAATATTCACAAGAATACTTTCAACGTTTTGAACCACTTACCGCCGGTGATGCACTAAAGCGTGTTCCTAGTGTTACTTTTTTATCTGACGTACTGGAATCTGACGGCGCACGTATGCGTGGCTTGAGCCCTGCTTACACAAAAGTACTTATTAATGGCGAAGAAGTTCCGGGTGCCGGTGCTGATCGCTCATTTTTTGTTGACCGTATTCCAGCAGAATTAATTGAGCGTGTAGAAATTATTCGTTCATCTAGTGCCAACCGCTCTGCCGATGCCATAGCAGGCACACTTAATATTGTACTTCGCGATGGCTACAGCTTAGACGGCGGTTATATTCGCGCTGGTGGCTTACGTTACGATGACGGCGAACTAAAAGAAAGCTTTGCGGGCGTTTACGGTACTGAGTTTGCAGGTGGCCGTTTACTCGTAGGTGCCAATTTACAAGGTCGTTATAACCCAAAACAAAAATCAAGCAGACGTTATGGCGATAGCCCTGAAAATAACCCTAATTACGCAACAGACGATTTTGATAACCGTGAAGATCAATCTGATATCCGTGATGGTGATGATACCTCTTTAAATGCCAGCTTTGAAAAGGTGTTTGATAACGGTGGCAAGTTTGATATTAGTGCTATGTGGGTTGATACCGACCGCACCGAAGACGAGCGCTCTTTTGAATACGACGACGCATCTGCAACCTCAGGCTCTGTCGTTGAAGGCGGTAATTTACTGTCAGATAACGCAAACGTTTCGTTTATTGATCAAACCAACTACAACATTAATTCTGGCTATGAATTACCACTACTTGGCGGTACCAGCAAATTTAAGTTAGGTTATGCCAGCTTTGAAGAATCAGTGTATGAGCAAGAGGTTGAACTTGATACGTCAGAGCTCCCAATGGTGTTTGAGGAAGCTGAAGAAACCGTTGATATCGATGATAAAGAGTGGTCATTACAATGGCAGCACAGCTTACTGGTAGGTGACTCGAAAGAAGTTCAATTTGGTGCTTTTGTACAAGGCAAAGAGCGCGATACCGCCATTTTTGTCGCTGAAGATGAAAGTGAGCAAACACTGACTGGATGGGCTCAATTTAGCGAGACGCCAATGTCATTAGCACAATTTAACAACGAATTTGAACCAGTAGACGGCGGTGTTAATAAACTTGAAGAAGACCGTTTTGATTTATTTGCGCTAATCAAGCACGAAGCGGATGTGCTCTCGTGGGAGATGGGGGTGCGGTGGGAGTCAACTGACTCAAGCATTACCGATACCAATGAAGGCGTTACTGCCGAAAATGATTATGACTTTTTCTTACCGTCGGCTCACTTTCGTTACAGCGTCAGTGATAACGGACGAGTCAGCGCCTCTGTTGCTCGCAGCTTACGTCGCCCTGACTTTGACTACATGACACCCGCCCTACTTGAAGAAGAGCTCGCTGATAATGACTTTTTAGGCAACCCAAGCCTTAAACCTGAATCATCTTGGGGTATCGATTTAGGTTACGAATACCGTTTAGGTAAAAGTGGCGTTGTAGGTGTAAACGTATTTTACCGTGACGTTAGCGACCTTATTGAAATTGCCAGTACCGGTGTTGAAGGCTCAGAAGGCGAAGGCACATTTGTACTGCAACCACAAAATACCGGCGATGGTACGGTTCAAGGTATTGAGTTTGATTTATCAACCCCACTTAGCGCCTTAAACATGCCTAATACAGGTATCTTCTTAAATTACTCTTGGCTCGACAGTGAAGTTGAAGACAGCTTTGGTAAGCGTAAATTTAACGACCAGTCTGATTATGTTTATAACGTTGGCTTTATCCAAGATTTACCAACACTACGCGCATCATTTGGGGCAACGTACCGTAATCAAGGTGATGCATACGGACGCTTTGTGGGTGAAGAAGTAACAACTTCTTACGGAGCTGATTTAGAGCTTTTCATTGAAAAGCGCTGGGATGACATCACTCTACGCCTTGTAGGTTCAAACTTACTGGATGCCAGCAAAGACGAAGTTTTCAATAAGTTTGACTCGCTTGATGATCAAAACAATCGTGACTTTGATGAGTACGAGCTTGAATCGGAAGAAGCAGGCCCAGTGATTCAAGTAATGTTGCGTTACGCATTCTAATCACACGTATTGTCATTTTAAGCACGTAATGGCAAACCATCGCGTGCTTTTTTGGAGTTAAAACATGTTTAAATTGTCTTTCATAATGGCCGCGATACTGTGCTCATCAGCGCTTAGTGCAAACGAGCCTGTTGTTTATAAAGATGCGCTATACCAACAACAAAAAATAGCCAAGTTAACTACGTTGCCTAATAGCCTTAACTTTATGGTTATTGGTGATTGGGGACACAACGGCCACTTTTACCAAAAAGAAGTGGCTCATCAGCTAGAAATTGCTATGTATCAAACCGATGCCGATTTTATTGTCTCGACCGGCGATAACTTTTACCCAAATGGCGTGGCAAGTGTGAACGATCCTCTTTGGCAATCAGCCTTTGAGAACATATACCATGGCCCGCACACATTTGAAGATTGGTATGTTGTTTTAGGTAATCACGATTACTTGGGTAATGCCCAAGCACAAATTGACTACACCGCAAAAAGTCAGCGTTGGCAGTTACCTGCAAGGTACTACAGTAAAACATTTGCGCTTGAAAACAACGAGCAAGTGTTAATGGTTTTTTTAGATACCAATCCAATTCAGCCTGAATATAAAACCCGTGAAAAATACCGCTCAACTCAAGGGCAAAGTTATCAAACACAATTGGATTGGCTTGAAACCCAACTTGCCGGCAGTAAAGCAAAGTGGAAAATTGTGGTAGGCCATCACCCGCTTTATTCAAGTGGTAAACGCTTTGGCCGCAACCAAGGGCTTCGCGACATTTTAGAACCTATTTTGGAGCGTCATAACGTGCACGCTTATATCGCAGGGCACGAGCACGACTTGCAATACAATCAACCAAAAAATAGCAAGGTGGCTCACTTTGTCTCTGGTGGTGGTAGTGAAGCACGGTTTGTAAAACAACGTGAATTTACCCGCTACGCAGAAGCAACACCGGGTTTTTTAAGTATCTCTATCAATGGCGAAACTCTCAGTGTAAGCGCGATTAATCACCTTGGTGAAGTACGTTTTAGCACTGAAAAGCACATAGATAAGTAAAGGATAAAATAATGAACTTTAAACTAAATACAATTTCAGCGGTACTATCAAGTGCTGTGCTTGTAACTGCGCTTGGCGGTTGTACAAGTAATGACGATACGCAAAACACGACAGAAATAGCAAAGCCAGCTGTTGAGGCTAAGTTATTTGGCCCACAACAAAACATGCAAGGCTCACAAGCAGCAGCGCTAGGTAATAATCAGTGGCTAATGGCGAGCGAAAGCCAGGGCTTATTACTTGCCGATAACGAGAAAAGCAGTGTGCTGTTAGCCGGTAACTTTGAGTCAATTTCACTAAAACAATTATCAGCGCAGCAATTTTTACTCGCCAGTCTGGATAAGAGCCAAGATAACGTTGCTATTTTTAAGCTTATAAAAAATGGCCAAACTTGGCAGCTAAATGAACTCACTCGTATTAGTCCGCCTCAAGCTCAGCCTGATACAGTGTGTTTATTTAAAAACAGCAATACCGAGACTGTATCAGCGTTTGTGCCAGATGTTCGCGGCCTGATCAGCGAAACGGTTATATATGATTTAGCCACTAACCAAGCTAAAAATATCGCAGTACGTGAATTCTCTGCGGTCACTGAGGCTTCAGGTTGTGCAGTAAATGACGACACAAAAACCCTGTATGTGGGTGAAGCAGAGCTAGGTGTATGGGCTATCAATGCTGATGCAGAATCAGATGCCAATAAGCAACCTGTGGCTTTAGTACAGCCATACGGCGAATTAAAAACTGAAATCGGAGCTTTATCGGTATCACAAGACGGTACTTTATGGCTTAGCGCCACTGACGATAGTATGGTTTATGCTTACCAAGCTCAAACAGACACGCTTAGCCAATGGTCACTGTCAGGTGAGCACACTATTGAGTCTGTTGCAGCGAGCTTTATTAATGACAATCAAGCGCAGCTAGTTTTGATTGATGATGAAACCGGCGCTTACATTCAAGCAAACGTTAACTACGCAGCGCAAACTTCTGTCTCAAATAGCAAAGTTGCTATGACTCACCTTCATGCCAGCGCACAAACCACACCGGTTGCAGCGTTTGGTGATGCAGCAGATGACCCTGCAATTTGGATTAATGAGCAAGATGCTAAAAACAGCTTAATTTTAGGCACAGATAAACGCCGTGGCTTAATAGTTTATGATCTTGCTGGCAACAAAGTACAGTCGCTCAATATAGGGCGTTTAAATAACGTTGATGTGCGCCAACATCAAGGTATAAACAACGAAACCCATACGTGGATCACTGCCAGCAACCGTACACTTAATAGCATTAGCGTATTTACTGTTGATGGAGAAAACAAAGTAAACCATGTAACAGAAATAGCCACTAACTTACCTGAGATTTACGGCATGTGTATGTATTCGTCTGATTCAGGCCATTACGTGTTTGTTAATGATAAATCAGGTTTATTCCAGCAATATAAGCTCATCGGTGAGCAAGATAATCTAAGCGGTGAACTGGTTAGAGAGTTTACCCTACCAAGCCAACCTGAAGGCTGTAGTGCTGATGATAAACTAGGCCAATTATTTGCAGGCGAAGAAGATGCAGGAATTTGGTATATAGGTGCAGAGCCTACCGCTGGTAACAAAGCAGTAAAGCTACAAAGTGTTAATAAGCAACTGGTGGCAGATGTAGAAGGTATGGAAATTTATCATGCTAATGATGCTCGCTATTTAGTGGTATCAAGCCAAGGCGATAATAGCTATGTGCTTTACAACATATCAGATGATAAACAGCCTAATCTAAGCTTTGCAGGTAAGTTTAATGTAATTGCAAACCTAGATAAAGGCATTGATGGCGTAGGTGAAACGGATGGCTTAACCGTTACAGCAACGGCTTTACCAGGTTATCCTGAAGGCATGCTTATAGTGCAAGACGGCTATAACCGCATGCCATTACAACCACAAAACTTTAAGATTATTGACTGGCGCGAAGTGAAAAAAGCAATTAGATAATAGCTAACTCTAAATATACTGATACACACTAAAACTTAAGTGTGTATCACGTTTAAGCCTTACTAAAATTTAACTAAAGATAATTTTTTATAAATGTATACTACACTTTATATCTATAAATTAATTGAGGTTATTATGCGGCTACCTTATTTCGCATCTTTATTTATCAGCATTGTATTTTGTACCAGCTCGCTTGCTAATGCCGAAGAACCACCAGAACTTCCGCCATTAAACCCCAAATATGAAGCAGAGCATGCCATGGTATTGGTTAATAAAGGTTCAAGTGTATACGCCATTAACATTCCAAGCTTTGAGCTTCCTTATGATATGCATGTTATGTACAAGGTAGATGTATCTGATATTCCATTTTTAGATTTAGTACGTGATGCTGAGTTAGTTACCGTAAAATCAAAGCCGTTTAATATTCAACGCTTAATGCGAGGCGAAGAAGTCGCAATTACCGCAGATGTGTATCTTGGAGATTATAGACAAGGAGGTAGCTTAGTTTACAGTGATAAATTAATAGAGCTTAGCGAGCAGTTATTTACTCGTGAGCTAACTGATTTAAGCCCAGCCTCAAAATGGCAGCAGTACGACATGGTTACGCTAAAAAATAACGAGCGTATTTACATTCACCAAATAACTCAACCACCAAGCTATCATCATATTATGTTTGTTGATTTAAGTGGTGCCTGTTTACAAAAGTTTCGCACCTCAACTGAAGTGCCCTCTGCTGGTGAGCTCAATTATAAATTTATAAATTGTGGTACATTGAAACCGATGTTTTATGATGCTGAAAGCTTAAGCAAATAAGCTTTATTTGAAAACGTGTTCAGCAATCAATTCAAGTCCAGCCTGCATCGCCAAAGTTGGTTGCCCAGCAAATCCTAAACGTACATAACTGTGTTGCTTAGGTATTAAACTACGTTCTGAGTCTTTAAAGTAAAATTCAGGCTCAACCTGTACATACACACCTTTACTTTGCAGTACTTGCTTTAATTGGTCCACCGGTTTATTTAAATTAACCCACATCGCCATGCCACCGTCGGGTTTTATATATTCAATTGGATAGCCTGATAATTGCAGCTGCGTTAGATAATCACCCATCGCTTCATAACGCTGCTTATAGAGCTTTGTCATACGCTTTAAATGGCGTTCAAAACCACCTTCTTTCATCCAGTGTGCGACAGCTAATTGCATAACCACATCATTTTTATGGTTCATTAGCTGCTTCCATGCGGTTAATTGTGCGATTACCCCAGGCGCTGCACAGATATAACCAATCCTTGCTGCTGAAAACATAATTTTTGAAAACGTTGATAGATATATCACAATGCCTGCGGGGTCGTCGGCAGCCATGGGTTGCAAAGGCTGGCAACGGTAGTGAAATTCATGGTCGTAGTCATCTTCAATAATCATCACATTATGGGCATAACACAGCTGATAAATTTGTAAGCGCCGGGTGGGTGATAAGGTCACAGTCGTTGGGTATTGATGCAGTGGCGTTAAATACAGAAGTTTAATGGGATAGCGTTCGAGCTGAGTTTTAAAATCATCAACACACAACCCTTCATCATCTTGTTTTATATCTATAAGCTGCGCGCCACACGCTGAAAATGCTTTGCGAGCAGGCGGGTAACCTAAGGTTTCGGTTGCAACATAATCGCCTTTATTAATAAAGGCTTTTGATACTAAAAAAAGCGCTTCTTGAGAGCCATTACACATAAGGATGTCGGCTGTTTTTAGGTTTCGTGCTTTGTGTAAATAATGACTAATTTGCGATTTTAAATTAGGCTCCCCAGCCACATTACCATAGTGAAATTGGCTGGTATCTAAATGATTAAACACATGACTTACAGAGCGTTTAAATTCTTTATAGGGGAAACGTGTTAAATCGGGTAAGCCTCCAGCAAAGTTATAAGCATAGTGATTTAAGTCCATTGTAGGTTCTGGTGCCGTAAGCGTGGTAGCAAATCGATACGGCTTAGGAGCCAATGCTTGAGACTGGGCAGTGTTTATACTGTTTTGAATAGGCAATGTATTGATAACGCTGTAGCCTGATCGTTCATAGGATTCCAACCATCCTTCTGCGACAAGAAGTTGTAGGGCATTCATTATTGTATGACGGTTTAATCCGTATGCTTGTGCCATATCGCGTGCAGAGCAGAGTTTGCTGCCAGCGAGAATGTCCCCTTTTATAATCGACTCCCTAAGTGCATCTGCTATTTGCAGGTATTTAGCTTTACTCTGGCTAGTGAGCTTTATATTAAGTGGCTGCATAAACACTTTCCAAACTGGTATAGGTAAAAATTAAATTTTGGTTGTTTTTAATAAACCAATAAAGCGTACATTTGTTATGAATAAATAGCAAAATATGGGGCTTATAATGTTCACAACGCAAATTCATCAAACCAACAAGGTTGCCTTAGAGCCACTTAAACTCAAACATCTCGAGGGTCTATATCAAGCAGGTAAACATCCACAGGTTTGGCAGTGGGTATTAAGTAATTACGCACAAACTCAAGTTAAGTTGGAGCAATGGTTTACACATAGCGCGCAGTTTAATCAAAACGAGCAAGTGGTATTTGCCATTATTGATAAACATTCACAGCAAGTTGTTGGCACAACCCGTTTATTTAGGTTAGACAGTGACAACTTAAGCGCTGAAATTGGCCATACCTTTATTAGCTTCACTGCACAGCGGACATACGTAAATACGCATGCAAAATATTTACTTCTGAGATATGCATTTAATCAACTTAATTTAGTACGGATTAGCTTTAATACCCATGAGCACAATCAACAATCACGCAATGCCATTGCCCGTTTAGGCGCTAAGTTTGAAGGAATCGCCCAAAAAGACCGACGCCTAGAAGATGGTTCATATCGCAACACCGCAAAATTCAGCATTATTGACGAGCAATGGCCAGCTATAAAGTTACGACTTGAGGAGCTATTATAATGTACCCACCCGAGCACTTTATGCAAAAAAATACCGAGCAATTGCATGCGCTTATTAATAATTTTCCATTAGCAACAATTTTTATGCCCTGCTCAAATAGTCAATTAAATAACATTTGTCATGTACCTATGTTATTCAACTCTTTAGAAAATATGTTTATTGCACATGTAGCAAAGCATAATCCACTATCAAAGCTTGATAATAAACAGGTGAATTTACTCTTTAATAGTGACAATTGCTATTTATCACCCTCCTATGCGGATAATCAAACATTGCCTAGCTGGCTTTACGCATCGGTGTTAGTGACTGCAAAAGTACATATTATTAAAGATGAGCTAAAAAAAGATCTCGTAATGCGAACCCTTACTAGTCATTTTGAGAAAACATTTGAGCCTGAGTGGAAAATTAATGAAGTGCCTGAGCAGCATCGCAATACAATGTATCAACACCTGAGTTTTATAGAGCTTACGCCAATTCACTGGCAAGGTAACTTCAAACTCAGTCAAAATAAATCAGCCGCTATAAGAAATAAAATAAAACAAAGTCTGGTAGATGCCAATAAGCACTCAATAGCGGCCTTGTTTTAGGAATGAAAAAAGGCTCCTCGCAATGCTCGAGCCTTTGGTTAACTTTGGGAATTAACTCGGTTCATTGATCAGATGATGATCAGTTTAGCGCCACTAACTGTGGCGCAATTGTTTGATAATCTACCGCCATGGCAATACTCAAAGCGGTAATATTAATAATTGAAAACGCAAACACTTGGCGTGCCCAACGGGTGGTGTCTATGTTGTAGCGATACCCTCTAAGTGCCATGAGTAACCACCAAAAACTGGTGATACAGGCAACGGCCATAAAGGCAGCACCGGTATAACCACTAATTGGCAATAGCATCACCACTAAAGCATATACGGCAATATAAAGCACAATATGGCGCTTAGCTTTATTAACACCTTGTGCCACGGGCAATACTGGAATATTAGCGGCTTGGTAATCCTTAAAGCGAAAAATAGCAATTGCATATGAGTGCGGCATTTGCCACAAACTAAACATCACCAGCAGTATTAATGCGCCCATATCGAACACCCCCGTAACGGCGCAATAGCCAACAACAGGTGGAACTGCGCCCGACAGACTACCAATAAAGGTGCCGTAAACAGAGTTGCGTTTCATGTAGAGGCTGTAAACCCCTACATAGATGACATAGCCAAAGGCGGCAAAAAATACCGCCGCTTGAGTGGTAAAGGCGATTAATAAGCCAAAGCCAATTAGCCCTAATAACACGCCATGGCTTAAAGCAGCTTTTGCAGACATTTCGCCCGTTACAGTCACACGTGAGCGAGTACGCGCCATGGCAACATCAATGTCTCTATCAATAACATTGTTTATGGCACATCCCGATGCAACAACAAGCGATAAACCAACCAAGGTAACCAACATTAACCATGGGTCTATATCACCGCGGGCGGCGAGTAAAAAACCACCGGCAACGCTGATCAAATTCCCCATAATAATACCTGGCTTAGTAACAGCTAAATAACGACGAAACATCTGAAACCTCTAGTACATCATCATTGCGTTTGATTCATAAATGATCCAAACAGACAGTCCAACCACCATGACGATGTTCAACGCGCTAAACAAGAAGGTAAAGGTATTCGCTTTACCTTCATCAGTGGTGAAATTAAGGTGTAAAAAGTATTTTAAATGCACCCAAATTTGCACGATTGCTAAAGTAACAATACTCCAAAGCGTGGTGACCTTTGAAAAGTCACCCTCCATCACCATCCAAAATGGAATGGCCGTTAAAATCACTGACAATACAAAGCCAATAAGATAGGTTTTAACACTACCGTGTGACTGATCATGATGTTGGCTTTGCATTTGCGCTAAAGCATGCGTTTCACTATGGCTCATTACATTGCCCCCATTAAATAAACAACGGTAAATACACAAATCCACACAATATCTAAAAAGTGCCAAAATAAGCTTAAGCAACTTAAGCGCGTGACGGTTTGTTTACCTAAACCGCGCTTGATCACTTCTATCATCATTATGCTCATCCAGATAAGGCCTGCAGTTACATGTAAACCATGCAAACCCACTAATGAGAAAAACGATGTTAAAAAAGCACTTTGCTGTGGACCATTGCCATGAACAATTAAATGATGAAACTCATAAATTTCCATACCAATAAACACCGCGCCTAAACAAAAAGTGACCGCGAGCCAACCAAGCGTCAGCGCCTTTTTTTGCCCCTGAGCGGCAATCATGGCAAAACCAAAAGTAATACTACTTATAAGTAGCGCCGCAGTTTCAACGGCAACAAAATCAAGCTCAAAAATATCTTTGCCCGATACACCGCCTGCGGTGTTCATATAAAGCACTGCGTAGGTTGCAAAAAATGAGGCAAATAAAAGGCAATCGGTCATTAAATAAAGCCAAAAGCCAAAGATTGTATCGCCTGAGGTATCGTGATGTTCATGCGTATGACTTACGCTATGAGGCTCTAAATTTACATGGCCTTGAGTTGCAGATAACGTACTCATGCGCTTACCTCCTTCGTGTTACTGGCAATATGCGCGCCTTCAATTTGTAATATTTCATCGTTTTGCACGTAGTAATCTACATCACTGGTGTAAGCACGGTTAATAAACAGCGCAATCGCGCCAATAAAACCAAGCCCTGCTAGCCACCAAATATGCCAGACCATGGCAAAACAAAACGCCGTTAAACTCGCAGCAATAAACACACCCGATGCGGTATTTTTTGGCATATGAATTGGGCTATAGCTAGACTTACCTTGATAAGCTAAGCCTTTTTCTTTCATATCAGTCCATGTATCAATATCATCAACATGCGGGATTTCAGCAAAGTTATAGTATTGCGGTGGTGATGACGTTGACCATTCAAGGGTGTGACCGTTCCAAGGATCGCCAGTGGTATCATCAAGCGCTTCGCGGTTTTTAAAGCTCACATAAAGCTGAATAACTTGGCAAATAATACCGAACATAATAATCACGGCACCCACTGCAGCAATATAAAGCCAGATATTCCAATCAGGATTATTAGAGTGGTTTAAGCGACGCGTCATGCCTAAAAAGCCGAGTACGTACAATGGCATAAAGGCTACGAAAAAACCGATTAACCAACACCAAAATGACGCTTTACCCCAACGCTCATCAAGCTTAAAGCCCATTGCTTTTGGAAACCAAAAAACAAACCCGGCTAAGTAGCCAAATACTGCGCCACCAATGATGGTGTTATGGAAATGAGCGATTAAGAATAAGCTGTTATGCAATACATAATCGGCACCAGGGATTGCCAGTAATACCCCCGTCATACCACCAATACTGAAGGTAACCATAAAACCAAGCGTCCAAAGTACCGGTACAGTAATGCGCAAACGGCCACGGTAAATAGTAAACAACCAACTAAATAACTTAACCCCAGTAGGCACAGCTATGACCATGGTCATCACCCCGAAGAAGGCATTTACATTCGCGCTTGAGCCCATAGTAAAGAAGTGGTGTAACCATACAATAAAGCCAAGAATAGAAATGGCACCGCTGGCATATACCATCGATTTATAACCAAATAAGCGTTTACCAGTGAAAGTCGATACTATTTCAGAGAAGATACCAAAAGCTGGTAATACTAAAATGTATACCTCTGGGTGACCCCATGCCCAAAACAGGTTGATATACATCATGGCGTTTCCGCCTGCTTCATTAGTGAAGAAGTGAAAATCTAAATAACGGTCTAGCGTTAGCATGGCAAGCACGGCGGTTAAAATTGGAAATGATGCCGCAATTAAGATATTTGCCCATGTACATGCCCATGTGAAAATTGGCATTTTCATCAGTGTCATACCAGGGGCACGCATTTTAAATACTGTCACTAGGAAGTTAACAGCGGTTAATAGCGTACCGAGCCCCGATATTTGCAAGGCCCAAATATAATAATCGACCCCCACCCCAGGGCTAAAGGTCAACTCCGACAACGGTGGGTAAGCAACCCAGCCTGTTTTAGCAAACTCACCAAATATCAGCGATAAATTTATTAAAATGGCGCCACTGGCAGTAAACCAAAAACTTAAATTATTTAAAAATGGAAAAGCCACATCGCGAGCACCAATTTGCAGTGGTACAACAATATTCATTAAACCAATCATAAATGGCATCGCCATAAAGATGATCATAATAACGCCATGGGCGGTGAATATTTGGTCGTAATGTTCTGGTGGCAGATAACCTGGCGCGCCACTGGTAGCAAGCGCTAACTGCGCACGCATCATAATGGCATCAGAAAAACCACGAAACAGCATGATTAGCGCTAATAAAATGTACATAACGCCTAAGCGTTTATGATCAACCGAGGTGATCCAGTCGCGCCAAAGCACACCCCATTTTTTATATTTTGTTATTAGCCCTGCTATAATAAGCCCGACTATAGCAATCACCGCCATGGTCACCATGATAATAGGTTCATGAAACGGAATTGCATCTATAGATAATTTACCTAAAAACGACATGATTATTCCTCGCCCTGGCTGTGTGATGATGGCATTGAATGATTACCCATTGCCTGATGCTCATTACTCATCTGCTGATGTTTATCCATCGAGTGATGCTTTTTGTTCATATCGCCATGCGCCTGCATGTATTTCATCACTATGGTATGAAATAAACCGTCATCTACCTTGCCATAATAAGCGACGGGATTGTTTTCACTCGCTTTGGCAAGCTCAACATAATTGGCATGAGTAAGGCTATTAGCGTTGGTTTTAACCTGTTCAACCCACTGGTTAAAGTCAGCTTTTGTTGGTGTTGCGATGGCATTAAATTTCATACCAGTAAAACCCGCACCACTGTAATTAGCCGAAAAGCCTTTAAACGTGCCTGGCTCATTAGCGATTAAATGCAGCTTAGTTTCCATGCCCGCCATTGAGTAAATTTGACTACCTAACTGGGGAATGAAAAACGAGTTCATGGTACTTTCTGACGTGATTTTGTATTCAACCGGAACATTAGCAGGAAATACCAATTCGTTTACCGTAGCAATACCTTGTTCAGGGTAAATAAATAACCACTTCCAATTAAGTGACACCACTTCAACAGTTAAGTGTTCACCTTTACCCTCTATCGGTTTATAAGGGTCAAGCTCTTGAGTTGACTGCCAGGTGATCACACCTAAAATAACAACAATAACAATAGGAACCGCCCATACAACAGCCTCAATCTTATTAGAGTGAGCCCATTTTGGTGCGTAAATTTCATGGTTTTGTGTGTCTCTGTATTTCCAAGCAAAATATAAAGTCATCACAATAACGGGGATCACAACTAACAACATAAGCACAGTGGCGATGATGATCAGATTTTTCTCATCAATACCTATCTGCCCTTTTGGGTCGAGTACCCCGCCATTACAGCCTGATAAAATCAGCGCCATACTAGCTAAAGCAATATTAAAAAGGTTACGAATTAACAAGGGACTATCCTAAAACCTAAAGAGTTTTTATTAGCTGCCAAAAATATTTAGCAACGATATTTGATAAAAACCCAAGTTAATTAAAATTGAATTACAAATAATGCAGAGCGAATGCAAGCATGAAGTATTGACCACTGGCTTAATAAAAAACACCTAGCAGAACCAACCCAGCTTTTTTAAACACATTAATATAACGCAATAAAAATTAACTTGGGTGAGGTGTGGTTGGCTGAGAGTGAGTAAAAACACTAAGCTACAATGAAAGTAATCGTTATTTACAGCAAGAATAAATAATTAGATACCACAGGTGTAACCTATACCCATAAAAATTAATGGGTAAACAGACAACCTGTAAAGCTAGGTGGAGCACGACAACCATGTGCAGCTTGCACGGGTTGCTGAACTTTAGCCTCGCTAAAAGCAAAGGCTGCTTTACGGAGGATTATTCCAGCACGACGCGCTGGAAACATGTGGAACAATAGCCAACAAAGGCCAATAAGTAACTGACACGATAAGATAGGATGAGCTAAAAATTCGGCAATAGTCAGTAATAATGGCTCTATAAAAAAGCCATCACTCACCAATGCTTCAAGCCTAAAAGCATCCTCGATAGCGCCACTAAGCAACATAACGGCATTAAAAACTAATAATGTTACAGCCACACTCACGCCTCTTTTCGCTTTATTAAAGCGCTCATGCAACACTGACTTACCTAAGGTAAGCAAAGCGCTGGTATGAAACAAAGAAAATGAGTTCAAAAACATTAACCTATTAAAATGACTAATAACAAAATTAGGTATACACCGTGGCAACAAAAACAAGTTGCAGCCGTAAAGCCTTATACAGTGACATGAAATACAGTCTCAACGCATTAGCACTATTTTGCTAAGCTAGTTTTGATCCGCATCAATAGAACTTTCAAAACTTACTGAAAGTTCGGGCATGAGTATAACAAAGTCAACTTATCATACAAGAAAAAATTAACTGTGCTCAGTTAACCAGCATTTAATTAAGCTATAAAAAATGTAAACAACCAACACTAACTTAGATAAGCACCTAAAAAATTAGGGGATTTTATATTACAAAATGAAATAGATAGGAAAGAAATTGTATAAAAACTTCTTAATACTGCAAGGTAATGCAGCTTGAGACAACTGTGTATCAGTACTCAAACCCAGAAGCATTCTAAATAACATCACTTTTTATTTTCCATTCCCTAATTCAGTTACGCAACATAATAAAGTATGTTAATTTACTATTGTCTCTTGTTGTTGATATACAAGGGTCCAAAACAATAACGCAAAACTATTTTTAAGGGAATAATATGAAGTTTGCTATTACATCGACACTTATCAGCTTGATGTTAACTACTCAATCATCATACGCCGACGTAGAAAGAATTAAGCACTTTTCAAGCTTTGATGATTTAAGTAATGTTAGAGTGATCGATATTGATAATGATTCGAATAAAGACATCATTGCAATGATTAATGATGACAGCCAAAGGTTGTATATTATTAATATTATCGGCGATGATGAAACTGTCAACACGCCAGTAACCAATGCAATAGAGTTTGAGAGCGAAGGAGAATCAATTGCTTCGTTTGAAATTTATTACGATAAAAGTTCAGATAATCACTTTGCTATTATTATTAGCAATCAACGCAACGCACACCTTGTAAATTTAACTGCTAGAAAATATGTAAAAAAGATCCCAAATATAACTGCTGATAACGTTAAATTTAAAGACATAGATAACGATGGCAATATTGAGGTTATGCTAATAAATGAAAGCACTATGTATATGCTAGATATGCATAGCCTCGAAACAAAAGCGCACTACACCCTGCCACATTATGAGTTTACTGTCGGAAAGTTTACCAATTATCTGTTCAATGAAATGCTGACATGGGACGGCGAAATCTACCAAATTCAAGGCAGTGATGTAAAAAAAGTTGGCGAGCTCCCCGTAACAAGCAGATACTTATTTGCCAAAGACTTAAATAATGATGGCATGGATGAAGCTGTAGGTAAAAAGTGTACTATCGATGTAAATAAAAACAGCGTTATTTGGCCTTTGGAGAGTACGCTAGAAGATTGTAATCAAGATAGTGATTTTTTAAATTACACTAGTAGATCGCCTTACTACAACAACGACCTTTATCAAGATTATACAACCATTGATAACTATGCCGAGGTGTACCATGATCTGTATAGGAGGACTCACTTTAACTATTTCTATAACTATCTAACAAGAGAAGAAGAAGTTATTGGCAGGAGCGTCACAACAGAGGATGGAGGCGATTATCAACCTAATATTTTTCATTATGTCTATGAATATTTAGACTTGTATGGCGATGAGCAAAAAGAAACAATTGAGCAAACACAGAGACTCAATGTTAAAGAAGTGAGATTCGGAGAGGTAACTGAACTCGGCTTTAACGGCAATGCTTATTTAGCCATGCAAAATGAAGAGGTAAAGATTATTGAAGAATATAGACAGCTTATTGTTACCGTCCCTGGTTGGAAGTGGGATCCTGCCTATTTAACAAGTTATACAATATTAAATAGTATTTCTCCTGTCACACAAACTGAATCATGGTCAAAAAGTGTAACTAAAGAGCTTTATTCTGATGAAGTAGATAAAGTTTCCATAATACCTTTTGGTAGAAACAACGATAATAAAATTGTGTACTCGACTCAAGGTGAGGAGTGGAACCCCGGTATTATGAAATACTATGTATTGAATATGGATGGGTCTAATCATATCGAACAACCCTTTATTGGCTATTTCAAGCTATTGGGTGATATTGACGGTGATGGAAACCAAGAATACCTCTACCAATATTCGGAATGGTATTATGCTGATCAGTCAAAACCATTTGAAGTCAGAGAGTTATACAGTGACAGCATAAAATATACGATTTCACTTATCGGTGAGCCTCAACTTGATACATCAGAATTACTAACGACAATTGACTTTGACGGTGATGGTATTAAAGAACTTGTGTTCGAGCATCTAGGAACTAACAAGCAGACAGCCGTCTATAACTTTGTTAAAAACACCCACTCATTACTTGATTTAGGTGATATCCAATCACTTGATACTTTTACGTATAATAATAACGAGCAATTGTATACAACAACTCAAGATGGGGCTTTAGTATCTATTTCCGCCCAAGGAAACAAACAAGAAGTGGCTAACTTCTGTGCATCATCAAAATTAATTGCTGTGGAGCAACATCTTAGTGGCCAACTTCATATCACCTGCGAAAATGAACTAGGTGTATTTAATTTGGCAAATGCACAATATAATAAGCTGGTTACTCTTGATGTGGCCGCTACACATTCAGATATTGAAATAGTTGACGAAAAAACTTATTGGTTAATAACACATTCAAATGGCAGAGAACTATTTAAAATCGCCGAAAAAACAGAGCAACCTTATCAACTTAGTGTAACTGAATTTAACACCAATAAGTTCACGCCTGTTGAGTTTAAAGCATTGAGCGAAAAAGATTCCTTCAACTATCGCTTTTATATTTCAAAGGCACCTAGCAAAGGCAATATTACATTTACCGATAGAGCTCTTGGCCACTTTAATTACACTCCCACAACTGGCGAAGCTGGCCTAGACCAATTTGAGCTTTCTATGGCTATAGGCGGAAGGGCCACTGAAAGTGTGTCGGTTTCAGTGAATATTGATGGAACACCTCTTGTCATTGAGCCTAGTTCAATTTCTGCTCATTGGCGCATGCCACTGAGCGAAACTCTCTCCTTGTCAGGTGCAGGTGAAAACAGTAATGTTCAATTTAACGTAAAGGTACAGCCAGCATCAGGCGAGTTTGTGTTTAGTAATAATGCAACGGGTGAGTTTACCTATACACCATTAATCTCAACGTTAGAGCCAGCTAATTTTGTCGTTAATATAAGCAACGAGACTGGTTTAAATATTGAGAAAATGATTACAATCAATCATACCAATACATCCCCACAGACACAGGCTCTGGAATTAATTATCAATCAATCTGAAGCAGCTCAATTCGAACTATTAGCCCAAGATGCAGATTCAGATCCACTTACTTATGAGCTTGTATCTGAGCCAAGCATAGGTTCAGTAACATTAGACAACAACAGTGGAATCGCATCATATACGCCGCAAACTAATACAAGCTACGAAACTAGCTTTCAGTACCGCGTTTTTGATGGCATCAGCTACTCTGAGCCAAGTATAGTTACTATAACCACCAAAGCCGATGATACAAACGATAATGGCGAAGAAACAAAAGAAAAAAGCGGGGGCAGTATGCCCTTCTATATTCTTTCATTACTTGTCATTGTGGGACTGCTGCGTAAATCGAAGTTTTCTTTTACTGTATAAACTTAACAACTCCAATCTTTACTTGCTCTTGGAAAATATTCCAAGAGCAAGATTCAATAATAGCGCCTCTATTCTGTGTGCTTCTACAGAAAACCGACTAAAGACACGCGCAGCTAAAAACCCCCAAGTTAAAAGAATAAAAACAAGAAGATAAGATTGAACAAAGGTTAACCAAACAAATAAAAATATAATATTCTTATTGTTAAAGTAAAAAGGAATAAAGGATATCTTATGCGGGGCTGTATACTTGCCATGACTTTGCTAATCAGTACACCAATAATTGCAACTGAAATTGAAAATAACGAGGTTGATGGCTTTGATAAAGCAGCGTCAATCTCGCAGATATAAAACCTATTATAAACCGCGTAGCCAAGCACTCTCTGCAATTAAACTACAGCAATTCGGTAGATCGTATCACAGTCAACCCATTTATGCTCTTGATATAAGCTCTGGCAAAACAAAAGTGATGATATAGAGCCAGATGCATGGTGATGAAAACACGGCAACCGCTGCACTTATGAACTTTCTTGATTTTATAACTTTGCCCGAAAACGCTAACTGGCTACAAAGCTGGCAAGACAAACTAACACCCAGGATTATTCCCATGATTAATTCTGACGGTGCTAAAGCTCAAACGCGTCACAGGACAAACACTCATGCCTGCCGCAAAGGAGTTTGAACCAGACTTTGGCTTTAACTTGCATGATCAGAACGCGTATTAAGGTACAGGAAAGAAAGGGAATCAAGCCACTATCTCAGTACTCGCCCCTGCCCTATAATGATGCAAGAGAGATTAATACTAGCCGTGGCGAAGCCATGCAACTTATCGCTCACTTAGCTAAAACAATAGAGACGATGATCTCATAGCACCTAGCAAAGTGTAACGACAGTTACTAGTATCGAAGCTTTGGTGATACATTTTCCGAAATGGGTATTCGTACTATATTAATTGAATCAGGTGCTTACCCAAACTATCCTCATCGTCAAGTTGCACGAAAAGTAAATCGTGTACTTTATAAAGAGATAATCGATACACTACAGAATGGCACGTGGAAAGCAGCCAGTATTAACCAATACAATGCAATTCCTTTTAACGCTGGTAATAACTGGGGCGACCTACTTATTGATGATGTGAATGTGCAAAGACATTTTGGTGATTACAAAATAGATATAGCCATTAATAACAAAGGCAATGCACCACGTATCAAGGAGATATAGTAGCATTCGCCGTGGCTACACTCAAATAGATGCCAGTCAGCTCGTTTATAACCCAGGTAAAGGTTTTTCTTTAACAGAACCAATTAAACTTAATAAGAGGTATTATAAAGAGTTATTAAAGCAAGGTTAGAGCTGTTTTTCAGGAGACTTCGCAAAATTCGATAACCGCTCACACTGGCCAGTTTACCGGTGCCAAGGCGCATTTGACTCGCAACCTAAATTGCACGCCTCAGCGGCATTCTTACTTTACAAAGTAACAAACTGTAAAATACGCAGTTTTAGGTTCAGAACTCATAAAACTCAATTAATAAGTATTAAAAAAGCGCCTAAAGGCGCTTTTTTTGTGGTTAAAGAATTTGATTCTCTTTCCAGACTTGTTCTTTTGCCATGCGTTTTTTACGCTTGTCACATGGATCATCGCAATCACACGCTTTATCAATACCTACAGAGCCTAGGCCTCCGCAGCTACTCGCCATCGATTTTCTTTGAACTATCATGCCTATCGCCATCGCAGCGACAATTAAAATAAGTAAGCCAAAGGTTAGAAAAAAAAGTGACATTGCTTAGCCCCTATTGTTCAGCAATAAAATGAGCTCAAATAGCGTACTTGAGCTCCGTATATTATATACCCTCATGCTAAGGATATAAACCTAAAGACTATAAATAAGGCTTAAACGCAGGACTTGAATAAGTGACTAAGCCCTGTGCCGATTTAGCAATTAAATACACTGGCAAATCATGCTGCTGCGCATACTGTTGTGCTTTTTCCATACCCATAACCGTTAAAGCAGTCGCTAAACCGTCTGCCGTCATAGCGCTTGGGTGTAAAACTGTGACAGAAACTAAGTCATGCTTAATTGGCATCCCTGTCATAGGATCAATTAGATGCGTATAGGTTTCTCCATCCATAGTATAAAAGATTCGATAATCACCTGAGGTGGCAATACCGTTATTACCTGGTGCAAGTACACGGTGTACTTTTCTCTCGCCTGGGTTTGCATCAGGTTGTTCAATTGCTATTCGCCATGCTTGATTGTCTGGTTTTATACCAGCAATACGAAGCTCACCGCCAATCTCAACCATGTAATCTGTAATGTCTTTGCTTTGTAATAGCTCAGCCACTTTATCAATACCATAGCCTTTTGCAGTTGCTGAAAACGACAACTCTAAATCAGCCATCGTTTTTGCTAAGCCTTGCTCGTTAAGGACTAGCTTATCTATACCAATGTTATTGATCATATTTGCCAGGGCTTCATCTGTTGGGCGCTTTGTTGGTTTTTTATCTGGGCCAAACCCCCATAAATCTATCAACGGCCCCATAGTCACATCTAGGGTCTTTGTTGAGTTACCAATACGCATAGATTCACTAATAACGGCTCTAAAATCATCACTGATTGGCATTACTTCGTTGGCATCTAAACGGTTAAAGGTGTTTATTTCTGAATCTTCGATATAGGTCGACATAGACTGGTTGATATCAACTAAAACCGCATCGATTTCTGCTTGTACTGCTTGAGGGTCAACTTGCTCAGCGTAAAACTTAATGTGGTAAGTTGTACCCATCGTTTTACCTTCTAAGTAGGTTTCCTCTGGGACTGATTTTCCACATCCAGATAACAGTAAAGTCAGCGTAATTATAAATAAGGCGATTATGCCCTGGGGAGTATTTACTTTGTTCATAACAACCCTACTTAATAGGTTAAAAATTAATATAAAAAAGCCTCGTCACATAAAATGCGACGAGGCTGGTATTTTAACTAAATTTAATCAGTTTGGGTATTAGCCACCGAAATCATCTAGTAAGATGTTTTCTTCTTCAACACCTAAGTCTTTAAGCATAGTGATAACAGCCGCATTCATCATTGGAGGACCACACATGTAGAACTCACAATCTTCAGGCGCTTCGTGATCTTTAAGATAGTTCTCAAATAACACGTTATGGATAAAGCCAGTGTAGCCTTCCCAGTTATCTTCTGGTTGCGGATCTGAAAGCGCAGTATGCCAAACAAAGTTTTTGTTTTGTTCAGCTAGGCCGTCAAAATCTTCAACATAGAACATTTCACGTTTAGAACGCGCACCATACCAGAAACTAATTTTACGCTTAGAGTTTAAACGCTTAAGCTGGTCAAAGATATGTGAACGCATTGGTGCCATACCTGCACCACCACCTACGAATACCATTTCAGCGTCTGTGTCTTTAGCGAAGAACTCACCAAATGGACCAGAAATAGTTACTTTATCGCCTTCTTTAAGTGACCAAATATACGAAGACATTTTACCACATGGTAGGCTTAGGTTTCTTGGCGGCGGCGTAGCGATACGCACGTTAAGCATGATGATGCCTTCTTCTTCTGGATAGTTAGCCATTGAGTAAGCACGAATTGTTTCTTCGTCTACTTTTGACTCCAGATCGAAGAAACCAAAATGGTTCCAATCGCCACGATACTCTTCAGGAATATCGAAATCTGCATATTTAACATGGTGAGCTGGCGCTTCGATCTGGATGTAACCACCCGCACGGAACGGCACTGACTCGCCATCAGGAATTTGTAGCTTAAGTTCTTTAATGAACGTCGCTTTGTTATCGTTAGAGATAACTTCACAATCCCATTTTTTAACACCGAAAATTGACTCTTCAAGTTCAATTTCCATGTCGTTTTTAACATTAACCTGACACGCTAGGCGACAACCTTCACGTGCTTCACCTTTAGAGATGTGGTCAAGTTCAGTTGGCAGAATATCACCGCCGCCTTCTTTAATGTGTACGCGACACTGGCCACAAGAGCCACCGCCACCACATGCAGAAGATACGAAAATACCTGACTCAGATAGTGCACCTAATAGCTTACTACCTGCTGATGTTTTAATGGCTTTGTCTGCATCGCCATTAATGCCGATGATGATATCACCGCTTGCAACTAGCTTAGATTTAGCACCAATGATGATTAAAACTAGTATTACAACGATAGCGATAAAAACACCAACGCCTAAGAAAATATCCATGATTGACCTCGCTATTATTACAGTGAAATACCAGAGAATGACATAAAGCCAAGACCCATCAAGCCAACAGTGATGAAGGTAATACCTAAACCACGTAAACCATCTGGTACGTCTGAATACTTCATTTTCTCACGGATACCTGCAAGTAATGTAATTGCAAGCGCCCAACCCACACCAGCGCCAATACCATAAACAACAGACTCGCCGAAGTTATAGTTACGCTCAACCATGAAGGCTACCGCACCAAAAATTGCACAGTTAACTGTGATTAGTGGTAAGAAAATACCTAATGCGTTGTAAAGCGGTGGGAAGAACTTATCTAATGCCATTTCAAGAATTTGCACTAGTGCTGCAATAACACCAATGAAAGTTAAGAAACGTAAAAAGCTAAGATCTGCTTCTGGGTAACCAAGCCACTCTAGTGAACCTGGTGCTAATACCGCATGGTAAACCAAGTTGTTAACCGGTACTGAAATACCTAATACAACAATAACCGCTACACCTAGGCCAATTGATGTAGTTACTTTTTTAGACACGGCTAAAAAAGTACACATACCTAGGAAGAATGCTAACGCTAAGTTTTCAATAAAAACGGCTTTTACAAATAAACTAATATAATGTTCCACTTATCGCCCCTTACGCTTTAGCTTCTACTTGGTCTTTCTTATAAGTACGAAGTACCCAAATGAATAAACCAATGATGAAGAATGCACTCGGTGGTAAGATCAATAGACCCATAGGTTGGTACCAACCACCATTTTGTACTAATGGAATAATATCAACACCGAACAGTGAACCTTTACCGAATAACTCACGAATAAAGCCAACAGTAAGTAACACTACAGAGTAACCTAAGCCATTACCTATACCATCAAGGAAAGACATTAATGGCGGCGACTTCATTGCATAAGCTTCAGCACGACCCATTACGATACAGTTAGTAATGATTAGACCAACGAATACTGATAACTCTTTTGCCGTAGCGTAAGAGAAAGCTTGTAGTACTTGGTCAACCACGATTACTAATGATGCAATAATCGTCATCTGTACGATGATACGTACTGATGATGGGATATGGTTACGAATAGTCGAGATAAAAAGGCTAGAGAATGCAGTTACCAAGGTCAATGCAATTGACATGATTAATGCATTTTTTAAGCTAGACGTTACCGCTAGCGCAGAACAAATACCAAGTACTTGTAATGCGATTGGGTTGTTAGCGAAAACTGGACCAAATAGGACCGCCTTCATTTCTTTAGTATCAGCCATTAGTTCAATGCTCCTTTACGTACTTTCGCAAGGAAAGGGCCAAAGCCATTTTCGCCAGTCCAAAAATCAACTGCATGGTCAACACCATTAGACGTTAATGTAGCACCTGAAAGACCGTCGATCTTATGCTCATCACCGGCTGCAGTCCCTTTAACGATTTGGATTGGTAACTCTTTACCTTCCCACGTTGCAGTCCACTGTGGGTTTTGAATTTCACCACCTAAACCAGGTGTTTCGTTATGTTTGTAGAAAATGATGTCTTTAATAGTTTCGCCATCGCTTTCAAGCGAGATAAAACCGTACATTAAACCCCATAAACCATAACCCTGAATAGGAAGGATGATTGCATCAGTAGAGCCATCGTCTTTTTTAGAGATATAAACAGGCGCACGCTTGGTAATACGCTGAATACCGGCGATGTCCTTAATACCATTCTCTTTTAAAGATTTACTTAACTCAGCATCGTATTTGCTTTTTTCAAAGTCAAAATCTTCTACCGGCTCAGCAAACTCACCACTTTGCATATCAACAAAGCGAGTTTCGATTTTAGCATCAAACGTTTCGGCAACGTTATCAACTTTGCCAATACCAGCAGCAGCTAAGATATTGCTTTGAATATCTTTTGCTTTATTTGCTTTTTGCAGAGGGCGAAGTTGTACAGATGTTAGCGATACAATAACTGCACACACTAAACATAATGAGACAACAACAGCTAGCGTTTTGCCAATTGATTCGTTATTACTAGACATTACGTGCCAACCTCCGCTTGATATTAGCTTGCACTACAAAGTGATCGAATAAAGGTGCAAACAAGTTAGCAAATAAGATTGCTAGCATGATGCCCTCTGGGTATGCAGGGTTAACAACACGGATCATGATAACCATAAAGCCAATAAGCGCACCGTATGCTAATTTACCTTTATCAGTAAATGCAGCAGATACAGGGTCAGTTGCCATAAAGAACATACCGAATGCAAAACCACCTAATACCATGTGCCAGTACCAAGGCATAGCAAACATTGCATTGGTTTCAGAACCAATGGTGTTAAGTATTGATGAGGTTACTACCATACCTAGGAATACACCTAGCACGATACGCCAAGACGCGATGCGCACGTAAATTAGGAATAAACCACCAATAAGTACAGCTAGCGTAGACGTTTCACCCATAGAACCTTGAATGAATCCGTAAAACGCATTCCACCAAAGCTCAATATCAGTCGCGTAATTTAACGTACCAGCAAACGCTTGACCAAGCATAGTCGCGCCAGAGAATGAATCTACGGCAGTCCATACTGTGTCACCTGAAATTTGTGCAGGGTATGCGAAGAATAAAAACGCACGACCAGCAAGCGCAGGGTTTAAGAAGTTACGGCCTGTACCACCAAATATTTCTTTTGCGATAACTACACCAAAAGTAATACCTAGCGCAACTTGCCATAAAGGAATCGTTGCAGGCAGAATTAATGCAAACAATACAGAAGTTACGAAGAAACCTTCATTAACTTCATGCTTACGCACAGAAGCAAATAACACTTCCCAGAAACCACCAACAATAAAGGTAGTTGCATATATAGGTAGGAAGAAACAGGCTCCGTAGAACATTTTCGCACCCCAGCCTGCATCAACGGTTAATTCACCGCCAAGTAACTGGAATAAACCTACTTGCCAAATATTCGCTAGCTCAAAGCCATTACCAAGTGCAATTGCCGCTTGATGACCAATGTTGAACATACCAAAGAACATGGCAGGGAACGTCGCCATCCACACTAAAATCATCATGCGTTTTAGGTCGATGTTATCACGAACGTGAGTTGAACCTTTATTTACGTAACCTGGCGTGTAAAAAATAGTCGCAGCAGCTTCATACAGCGCGTACCATTTCTCATGCTTACCACCTGGTTCAAAATGTGGTTCGATATCTTCTAAGAAAGTTTTTAAGCCCATTTTAGCCTTCCTTCTCGATCGTAGTTAAGCAATCGCGTAGGGCTGCGCCGTACTCGTATTTGCCAGGACAAACGAAGGTGCATAACGCTAAATCTTCTTCATCTAATTCAAGCGCACCTAATGAAATTGCACTGTCTAAATCACGAGACAATAAGTCACGTAATAAAAGCGTTGGCAAAATATCAAGTGGCATAACACGCTCATAGCTTCCAAGTGGAACCATGGCACGTTTTGAACCGCCTGTAGACGTTGTCATTTTAAATAAACGACTCGGTGTAAGGTGAGACAAGAATGTACGCGTTACAGAGAATTTATCACTACCTGGTGCAATCCAGCCAAATAATTCTTTTTCGCGACCTTCAAGTAATACAGATACTTGAACGTGGTAACGACCTAAGAATGCATGAACACCAGACGACGTAGCACCTGCAAGTACAGAACCAGAAATAACACGGTTATCACCGTCTTCTAATTCACCTGCTACTAAGTCATCTAATGAAGCACCTAATTGTGTTTTCACTAAACGAGGATTCTTAACACGCGGACCTGCAAGCGAAATCACACGGTCTGTGTAAATTTCACCAGTAAGGAAAAGGTGACCATACGCAATAACGTCTTGGTAACCAATGTGCCAAACTTGCTTACTAGCAGATACTGGGTCAAGGTGATGGATATGAGTGCCAACAAGGCCAGCTGGGTGCACGCCACCAAACTCATGTACTTCCACTTGAGCAATAGGTGAACTAGGAACTTGACTGCCTGCTTGCTTACAAACAAATACTTTGCCATCGGTTAAACGTGACACAACAGCCAAACCTGCTTCAAACGCTTTCGCATTTTCAGCAATAACTACTGCAGGATCTGCAGCAAGTGGATTGGTATCGATAGCTGTCACGAAAATAGAGCTAGGATTTGCATCCAACGCCGCTACTTTACTAAATGGGCGAGCACGAAGTGCTGTCCATTGACCCGATTGAACTAGTACTTCTTTAGCTTTTTCACGGTCTAAGCTGTTAAGCTCAGTTTCCGAGAAAGCACCAAAGGTGATTTGCTCACTGCCGTTTACTTCAATAACAACAGATTGCAGAACACGTTTAGCACCGCGATTAATTTCTTTTACTGTACCAGAAGCTGGTGCAGTAAATAATACGCCTGGGTTCTTTTTATCTTCAAAAAGTACCTGGCCTTTTTTGACTTGGTCATCCACACGAACATGCATGGTTGGACGCATACCGATAAACTCTTCACCTAGCACAGCTACACGTTTGACGGCAGAACCATCATGAATAACTTGCTGAGGTGCGCCCTCTAAGGGTAAATCCAGACCTTTTTTTATATTGATCATACGCACTTGCACTACATTAACGGAAAGAAACTGAAAAATCGTACCAACCACGCCGCTATTTGTATTATTGCAAGCTATAAAATGACTCGCTATAGATACCAAACAAGCAGCGCAGTAAAACTCCTCACATATTGCTTTGATTTTAACATTATTGTGACTGACTATGCGAGTGTATTTATGAAAATTATACGAGAGAAACGTTTATTTAGTTTTGTAATTCATAATTAATAAAATACAAGCTAGACCAAAGTGGTAAATAAACCAACAAATAGCAAAATTTTTTTCAAATCAAGGCTAAAAAACAAAAAAGTCGCACTAGGCGACTTTTTCAAAATTGCATTACTAGCGACAGATTAATCAATCATATTTGCAATTGGCGCAACAGGATTAACATCTTGCTCGTAATCAACCGTATCAATGCCAAAACCAAACAGGCGTAAAAACTCATTATGGTAGCCCACGTAATCGGTAAGCTCATCAATTGAACTTGTGTCTACACTATCCCAAATGGTTTGAACACGTGCTTGAACGTCATCTTCCAGCTCTTTGTAGTTTTGGAATAAATGTCCGCCCTCATCAAAACGTGGTGAATCACCGTATAGGTTTTCATTAAATAACGCATGAATTTGCTCAATTGTGCCCTCGTAAGTGCCATCAGCCTTCATCACTTTAAATAGTGCCGAAATGTAAAGCGGCATTATTGGGATTGCCGAGCTTGCTTGTGTAACAACAGCATTAAGTGAAGAAACGTAAGCTTCGCCGTTCAAATCTTGGGTAGTGGCTTTAATAGCTGCAGTGGCACGGTCTAAGTCTTCTTTTGCTTTACCTATGGTTGCATGCCCATATATTGGCCAAGTTAGTTCTTTACCAATGTATGTGTAAGCCGTTGTTTTAAAGTTATCTGCTAATACATCTGCCTCTTTAAGGGCGTCAATCCACATTTCCCAATCTTCGCCACCCATTACTTTAATGGTGTTGTCGATATCGTCTTGGTTTGCTGCTTCAACAGTTACTTCATCAATTTCACGCTTTGACGTATTTAAGTTTTTAGTCGTTACCGCATTACCAATTGGCTTAAGTGTTGAAGAAAACACTTCCCCTGTATTTGGATCAGTACGACGAGGTGATGCTAAGCTGTAAATAATACAGTCAACCTTACCTAATTCAGCTTTAATGGTGTCGATTGTTTTTTGTTTGATTTCGTTAGAAAACGCATCACCATTAATATTTTTAGACCATAAGCCTTCAGCTTCAGCGGCTGCTTGAAATGCCGCCGTGTTGTACCAACCCGCAGAGCCTGTTTTACGTTCAGTGCCTTCTTTTTCAAAGAACACACCCAATGTTTTAGCGCCACCACCAAATGCAGCGGTAATACGAGATGCAAGGCCATAACCTGTAGACGCACCAATAACTAATACATTTTTAGGCGCATTTTTTAATGCTCCTTGCTGCTTAACATAATTAATTTGTTCTTGAACATGCTCTGCACAGCCAACTGGGTGTGCATTGGTGCAGATAAATCCGCGAATTTTAGGCTTAATGACCATTGATCATCCTATATCTTTTACAATAAAAATTAGCGCTAGTTTAAAGGCTAAAACAAAAAAAACTGATCTGATCAGTTACTCACTGCTCAAACCAATCCACTATTACCTGTTATCCAACTTTTGAGCCGCCCATGCAATTAGGTGACTGCGGCGCTTCGCCGTCGTGCTCGGTAAATTCCTCAGGAGTATAAGTGTGCATAGCAAGCGCATGAATATGATTTGCCAGCTCATCTTTTAAAATTTCATTAATTTCACGATGACGCTGCAATAATCGCTTACCAGCGAATTCTTCACTGACTACAATCACTTTAAAGTGAGATTCAGTCCCCGCACTGTGCATATGGCTTTCGTTAATAACATTTAAATGCTTACACGCAATAGCATTTGCTAGCTTGTCACGTATTTGTTGTTGCATTGACATAAAAACCACCCTCAAAATTCAGTTATATAGTTACTATAACAACTGCGGCTACACCATGGCTAATGCTATTTAACTGAAACCATTATTAATATAGCGAAACGTTAAACTTATTCGAGGATGTTTTAGCCTAGTTTGTTTTGGTAGCGCATGCTTGTAATTTTGTTGGCTCTGTCCGCTCATTATTAAACAACTACCACTTTGTAATTTGATGTTAGTAATGCTGTTGCTTACTTTGTGTTTAAGTTTAAATAACCGTTCTGCACCAAGCGATACACACGCTATGGTAGGCTCAGGCCCTAGCTCAGCCTCGTCATCGCTATGCCAACCCATACAATCGTGGCCATCCCGATAATAATTAACCAAAATTGAGTTAAATGGTTGCTGTAGGTGATTTTCTAAACGTGTTCGCATGGCAAGTAATACGTCTGGCCAAGGCTCTAAGTCGAGTTTATGCCCAGAATAACCGTACTCAAGATTTTCTTCGCTGATAAAACATTGTAGCCTAGGTATTGGCCCCGTTTTACCAAACACTGTAATGTTTGGCTGTTGCCAATTTAGGTTTTGCTGCAAATAATAAAATAAATCGAGGCTTTTTTGTGCGCTAAGTACCTTACTTTGATAAGAAAAGCCATTTGGTAACAGTTGGGGGTTGGCGTTTGGCGGTTGCATGTTAGAATTTACCTATCATTTGATTACCGATCATTAAACTATTATGACTACGCAAGCTACGCTCGGCGATAACACTTTTACTCTTGAACGCTTTCCTTTGGATCAAAAAAACCGCAGCTTACAAGCGTGGGATTCAGCAGACGAATACCTTATTGACTATGTTAATGAAAACTACCCTGATTGTCGCTCGTTACTGATCTTAAACGACAGCTTTGGTGCACTTAGCTGTTACTTTAGCAAGCAACAATTAACAGTTTGTTCAGTAAACGACTCATATATTAGCCATCAGGCGGCTGCTTATAACTTAGCGGAAAACAAAATCGCGACGACTGCGTTTAGCCAGCTTGATAGTTTATCGGCTCTGCCTGAGCAAGTAGACCTAGTGTTGGTAAAAGTAACACGCACGTTGGCTTTTTTACAATATCAGCTATCTGAATTAAGCGAGGTGCTCGCGCCAGATACGCCAGTTATTGGTGCTGCAAAAACTAAAGACGTGCATAACTCTACTATTAAAGCATTTGAAAACTTTATTGGTGAGACGAAAACAAGTCTTGCAGTAAAAAAATCACGTTTAATTATTAGCCAAGCCGCTGGCGGTTATAAAGGCGCAGATTTCCCAGTCAGCTGGCCACTTGAAGGCACTGATTTTACAATAAGTAATCATGCCAATGTGTTTTCGCGTGATTCACTTGATATTGGCGCACGTTTCTTTTTCAATTACTTGCCGCAAACAAATAAAGTCAAAAATATTATTGATTTAGGCTGTGGTAATGGCGTGGTTGGTTTAATGACATTAGCGCGCTGTCCTAATGCTCATATTAGCTTTGTTGATGAGTCGTATATGGCGGTTGAATCAGCTCGACTCAACATTGAATTAAACATGGAAGACAAGTTTGAACAATGTACTTTTATAGAGAATGATTGTTTAACTGACTTTGAACGTGAAAGTGCCGATATTGTATTGTGTAATCCGCCATTTCACCAAGCACAAGCGGTTACCGACCACATCGCGTGGCAAATGTTTAAACAAGCAAAAGACACATTAAAAGAAGGTGGCGAGCTCCGTATTATTGGCAATCGTCATTTAGATTATCATGACAAACTAAACCGTATGTTTGGTAACTGTACTTTATTAGGCTCTAATAAAAAGTTTGTGGTACTCAGCGCAACTAAAAATAGTGGAACGTTATAAATGAAACTCTTAAAAGCATTATTGAGCTGTTTTACATTAGTGGTTTTTTCGGGATGTGCGAGTCAGCCTAATCAACTTATTCTCAACCCTGTGTATAAAAGTGGGCAAATAAGCTCAATCAATAACAGCTTAAACACCAGCGTGATTGATTTACGTGGTGACAGTGCAACCTTAAAGCTTATTGAATCAAGCAAAACAAAAACCATTGCCAGCACGGGTATTGCTGAGTCAGTTAAAAGTGCACTAGACAGTGCGCTTAGTCGTAATGGCGCTAGCATTTCTAATTTAGCGCAATTGCGCTTTGAGTTAGATATTCACGCACTGCAAGCTGTGGTTACAGAAAAGCTAATGAGCCATACCAGTGATGCCAAGATTGAATTTGAAGTACGAGTGATTCGCCCTACAAGTAATTTCAGTAAGCGTTATAGCGGTAATGCTAATTTATCTGGACCACTTGGTCATGATAGGGCAAAAATTGAAGGTCAGCTCAATAAGTTGACTGAGCAGTTAATTACCCGCATTGTATCTGACCCTGAATTAATTGCATTTTTAGAAGGTTAATAATGAAGCAACTTTTTTTAATCTGCGTAAGCTTATTTTTTAGCGTAAATAGTTTAGCGGCACAAGAAGGCCGCTTTGTGCAAAAAGATAATATTTTCCCTCGAGTAGAAATTGTGACATCGTTGGGCAGTATTGTGGTTGAGCTAGACCGCTCAAGAGCCCCAATTACGGTCAATAACTTTTTGACTTATGTGTCTGATAAAAGCTATCAAGGCAGTGTGTTTCATCGTGTAGAACGCGATGTAGAAAATGATCGTGATTTTGTAATTCAAGGCGGTGGTTATGATAAAGATTACGATGGCCTGCATGAAAACGACCCTATTTTTAATGAAAGCGGTAACGGCTTAACTAACGATATGTATAGCATTGCTATGGCCTATCAAGATCGAGAACCACACTCAGGAACGCGTCAGTTCTTTTTTAACATGGATGACAATGACCATTTAAATCCAGGGCGAGATTGGGGATTTGCCGTGTTTGGCAGTGTTATGGAAGGTTATGAGACGCTCGATAAAATCATGGCTGTAAAAACGGGTTTTAATGACAAAATTGGCTACAACTTTGTCCCTGAAAAACCGGTTGTTATATTAAATATCAAGGTGCTTGAGCAAGTCCCTTTATAACTTTTTATCAGAGCAGCTTTGGCTGCTCTTTCAATGAGCCAATGAGCCCTTATGAATAGCACACTTTCTGTTCGCGAATACTTTTCTTATTTTAAAGATAAACGTTTGATTAATGTTTTTATATTTGGAATGAGCAGTGGCTTTCCGTGGGTGTTAATTGGCTCGGTAATGTCGGCTTGGCTTAAAGATGAAGGTTTGAGTCGCAGCATGATTGGCTTATTTGGCATTGTGTTTGGTGCCTACAGTATCAATTTTTTATGGTCGCCTTTAATAGATCGCACTAAACTGCCCTTTTTGTACAACTGGCTTGGTCAGCGTCGTAGTTGGATCCTGTTTTGCCAAAGCTTTATTTTACTTGGCACGTTACTACTTGCAGGGCTTGATCTAAAAGCAAACCTAGCGATTGCCGCCGCACTTTGCTTGCTGATCGCCATAGCCTCTGCAACGCAAGATATTGCTATAGATGCTTTTCGAATAGACACTCTTAGTGAAAATGAATCTCACAAAGCCACCGCAGCCGCCGCAATGGCTACATCAGGTTGGTGGACAGGTTATGCTTTATTAGGGGCTGTGCCCTTTTACATGGCAGATATGCCAAATATTGACTGGCCACAGGTCTATTATTTTTTATCTGCGGTTATGCTTTTATTAATTAGCTGTGTGTTTTGGGCTAAAGAACCAAAATCAAACCGTGAAGCTGTTCATGCCGAGCTAGAGCGTGTTTATCTTGAAAAGCTTGCGGCAAGCAAACAAACACCACTAACGAAAATACTCGCATGGCTGGGTGTCACCGTGGTTGACCCATTTAAAACCTTTTTTGCTAAAAATGGGGTTAAAACTGCACTAGCACTGCTGGCGTTTATTTTCTTATTTAAAATTGGTGAAGCATTTTTAGCACGCATGTCGATTGTATTTTATAAGGAAGTGGGCTTTAGTAATACTCAAATAGCAAATTACTCCAAGCTAGGCACGGGTTTAATCACTATCGTATTTGCCTTTTTGGGCAGTATTTTTAACCACAAATATGGCATAGTAAAAGGCTTGTTTATTAGTGGTGCAGCCATGGCAGCATCTAACTTAATGTTCTCTTGGATTGCCTTAGCAGGACCGCAGGAACACTTATATGCAATGGCAATTGTAGTTGATGGCTTTACCCAAGCTTGGTCTTTAGTGGCGATGGTTGCCTTTATATCTATGCTGTGTGACAGAGCATTTAGCGCCACTCATTATGCGCTACTGGCATCATTGGGTAACTTAGGGCGTACGTTATTATCGAGTTATAGTGGCGTAGTTATTGATGATTGGCTGATGGGAAATTGGTCATTATTTTTTGTTTTAACAGCACTTATGGTTTTACCTTCATTGATATTTTTATATCTAATTAGGCACAAACTATATGCATTAGAGCAAAATTATCATAATAGGTAATACCTAATGCATCCCTGCATTAGTATTAGCTGTAGACGTTAGGTTTAACTTTACGATTACAGCCTAAAAGCGTTAATCAGCTTTAATTAAGCTTAATGCTTCATACGGGTCAACTTCTAATGCATTGCAATAGCGAACAAACTCAATCACATCTAAGCGACGTTCTTGGTTTTCTATTTTGCCTATAAAAGAATGTGGCGTACCCAATATTTGCGCTAAGCTGCGCATTGTATAGCCTTTTTCATGGCGCTTAGTTTTAAGCCACTTTGTTAGCTTTGCATTTTCTTCCGAAGATACGGTTTTACCCATCATATACAACTCCTACTCGTTGTTTAACTATACATATTGCAAAGTGCTCAATGCCGTCAACATTGTAAGCCCACTGAAACTAACTAAGACACAGTGTAAACGCTTACAATTTAAACAAAAAAGATTCTCAAATATGTATTAGCTCTTTATTATTGTAAAAATGAAACCTTGCCCGTCTCATTCTTGGATACATTATATACCATTCACCATTGATCTGAATGATTAATTAGTAATTCTGCGATTAAAGTCTAACAACAAATATTTACTAAGTCTGAATAAGGTTAAATATTTTATAACTTTTTTGTTTCATTTAAATATAAGCGGTTTATTATTAGGGTCTATTGACCCTAACTTAAAGAGGTTAAATCATGTTTAGACTACTCTTTTTACTGCCTATTATTTTGTGCTTAGGTTGGTACTTTTTTTTACGCCATTATGCAATTCCAATAAAACAGGGTAAAAAAGGATTTATCTATATTTTAGTTTTCTCAACGTTTGTACTTGGTTTTTTTGTGTTAATGATGCAGATAACAGAATACAGTCCAACTGAGTTATAATTTTTTTGAACATATAAAAAAACCGCTTATTGAAGTGACCCCCAATAGTTGGACATTCCAATTACTGGGGGTCTTTTTATGTCCAAACATCACCGAGCTTTCAAGCTCAAAATAGCTGAACTCGCTTTGTCTGAAAGCTCTTCGGCGGTAAGTAACAGATTTAATGTTACAGACAGGCAGGTCCGATATTGGACCGCTATTTATCGAATTCATGGCGCTGAAAGCTTCAGGTCTGTTCACAAACCTTATTCTCTAGCATTTAAGGCTGAAGTGTTAAAAACGATGACAGCAAACAGTTGGTCACTCGGTTATACCAGTGCTTTCTTCGATTTATCGTCCCCAGGCATTCTTTTTCAATGGCAAAAGCTTTATGCTCGTGATGGTATATCACGTCTTAAACCACAGAGAAAAGGTAAGCCATTCATGACAAATAATTCTTCTTCATCAAAACTAGTAGAGCAAATGACTGAGGAGGAGTTACGAGAAGAACTAGCATACTTACGAGCTGAGAATGATGTGCTAAAAAAGTTAGAAGCCTTGGCTCAAGCCAGAAAGAAAAAAGCAAAGACAAAACGATAGTCGTCGAAGAGTTCAAGGCAAAGCATAGCTTACGACACCTTTTAAAGGCTACAGGGCTGCCAAAGAGTGTTTACTATTATCATCGCACTACTTGTAAGCAACCCTGTGCAAGCAATGATTTACTGGTAAAAATACGTGATATTTATCACGCGCATAAAGGGCGATATGGCTATCGCAGAATTACGAGTGCCCTGAGAGCAATGGGAGTACTTGTTAATCATAAGCGCGTTCAACGGTTGATGAATGAGTTAGGACTCAAGTCAAAAGTAAGGCCTAAGCGCTATAAATCCTATAAAGGTGAAGTGGGTAAAATCGCAGAAAATACGCTTAACCGCGAGTTTACTGCGCAGAAGCCAAATCAAAAATGGGTGACGGATGTGACGGAGTTTAAAGTGGATAATGAGAAGGTATATCTATCACCTATGATTGACCTATTCAACCAAGAGGTAATCAGTTACGAAGTCAGAAAATCCGTTGCACTCCCTTTGGTAACTGACATGCTTAAAACAGCAACTGCTAGGTTGAAGCCAAATGAAAAGCCAGTTGTACACTCAGATCAAGGGTGGCAATATCAAAACAAACAATATCAAAATCACCTTAAGGAAAAAGGATTGCAACAAAGTATGTCTAGAAAAGGAAATTGTTTAGATAATGCGGTTGCTGAGAACTTCTTCGGCATATTGAAGAGTGAGATGTACCACAACGAAACGTTTAAAGACGTGAATGATCTTATTGAAAACATTAAAGAATATATCCACTATTACAACAATGAGCGTATTAAACTGAAACTAAAAGGCCTGAGTCCGATACAGTATCGAAATCAGGCCTTGGCAGCCGCTTAGAAATGAGTCCAACTTTATGGGGTCACTTCAAGTGCCAAGGTTTTTTTGGATAACGATATTTTTATACGCTAAAACTAGCACCACAGCCACATGTGGTGGTCGCATTAGGATTAGAGACAAAAAAGCGCGCCCCTTCTAACCCTTCGGTGTAGTCAACTTCGCCATCAACTAAATATTGGATACTCATAGGGTCAATGACTAAGGTAACCCCGTTTTTAACAATTTCTAAATCGCCAGGATTCGCTTTTTCATCAAAAGTAAAACCGTATTGAAAACCTGAACACCCACCGCCTGTGACATAAACACGCAGTTTTAGATCTGGGTTTTCTTCTTCGTCGATTAACTGTTTAACACGCACAGCGGCTGCGTCGCTAAACTTAATGGGTAGTTCTTCAGACATCTTATAACCCTCAATACCTTAATACTAATGCACGAGATTATCTAATACCTGAGTATTTTAATCAAGTATAAGTATCTAGCACTCTTAGACTGTGACTCCAGCGCTCATTTATTAATTACATTGACTAAGGACGCATCCATTTTTTCAATGAAGTCATTTTTATACTTTTGTGGAGTATCGCGACTATACCCAATGTGCGCCGTATGTTGACGAACTTCATCTTGCTCAGTGATCACCTCAATAAACTCAGGGTAACTTTTTTTTATTTTACTAAGCTCGTATAAAATTGCCCCTCTGTCATTTATGTAACAATCTAGCTTACCCGTCAGAAGCTTAATTATATTTGCTTGGGTGCTTTTATTTTCCCATAATTTGATTCGACCTGCTGCAATCGCATTTTTATACGACTTTTCTAAAAGTAAATAACCTGCATTCATGCCTAAATGAAGCGGTTCTGTAACTTGACTATTTATCGTTAAGGCTGCCTTTAAGTTTATCTGCTCGCGGCAAAATGTAACGACAAACTCAGTGCCTAATGACACTGAATAGGATGAAATATAAGGCCGTACATTTTTATGTTGATAGGGGGGGACGATTCCAATAGCATTACCTTGTTCAACAAATGAAAGTGCTCTTTTCCAAGGCATTGTTTCAATTGTAACGTTATATGCCGGCTCTAGATTAATACTCGCGCGTTTTAACAACTCAATATAAATACCTCTAGGCTCACCATTTTCTGAGTAACTATAAGGAGGGTAATCGTCATCCGCAACAATAATAACAGTCTCTCTACTTACACTGGTTAATGAAAAAACCAAACAAAAATAGCAAGTAAAAAGCGTTAAATACTTCATTAGGGAGATTTTCATACTCATTTTTAATAACTCCAGACCTGTAAGTAGTCATATCTAATGCCTATTGATAATGAGCTAAAGTCTGCTAAATGATCAAAGTCCCTATATAAATACTCAATATGTAAGCGAAGATTTTCAGCAGGCAACCATTCTAAGGTTAAATTTGCACCATTAAATTTTTGAGTTTGCTCAGTATAATGTCCATCATTAAAGTCAAAATAACCTAATTTAACTTTATATTTTTCACTTAAAGGATAAGCGAGTGACATATCAAAAGTATGTCCGACTCTGTCAGCACTTAAGTTTCTATTATATTTTTTATCTTGATAAGCAGCAGCAAAATACACTCCATTATCAAAAGAGTAAGCAAATGCGCCCGCTAAAATATTATTATCACCGAGCTTTTGTTCTGCCTCATAAACATCCGAATTTGTGTAAGTCAGTGCAGCATGGAGATTCCCTTTATCGTAACTTACCCCCCCGTTTATAAGATCGCTATTGTTGTCACCTTGTGCACCATTAAATTGGCCAGCCAACATCCAAGTAAAATCGCCTTGCTTTATCTGATAGGTAATCAGGTTATCTACAAAAAAAATACTCTCGGTATCATACGCAAATGGACTGTTGCTGTGATTAAAAATATCGACGAATTCAGCTATGAATAAATACTGCACAGGTCGTTGCTTACCTATACCTACTTTTCCATAAGGACTGTCTATGGCAGTATATACTTGCCGCGCTTTACCAAAGTCACCATTGTTAGATAAATCAATCCCCCATTCGGCATGTAAAATTCCTTGCCATTGCTCATTAAACACCACCGAAGATTTTATACCAGCATGGGATAGCGCATCTCTAATATCCCAATGCGATTCTTTACTTTCATCAATATAACCAAAGGTTGGCCTTATCGTAGCGAAAAGTTTTATATCGTTTTCATTTGTATTTTTAATATCATCAGCGCTAGATAAAATAATCTCTGACTGGATTGGCTCGAGTTTAGTTGATGAGTTGCTATTTTGCTGACTTTCAAGAATTAAAATTCGTTTGCTAATTGCTTCAAACTCTATTTGTAGAGGCTTTAAGGCTGCAAGTTGAGTTTGAATTTTATTAAGCTCAACTTTTAAGTGTTGTAATTCTTGCTGCTCAGTGCTTTTCTGCCCAAACACTGAGCAAGTAAAAGTACTCGTTAGTAAAAAACAAATTAACTGTACGCGCATAATAAATCACCTAAAAATTAAACTATTTTGAAAGTATAGACTATATTTATTTTCAAGTGGGAGAGTTGATTTTATTGAATTATGCGAAAGTTGGGCCTTATGAAAATTAGAACTAAATTCTCTGTTGTCTCTGGTATTGTGGTATTCGTTGTTATATCAATGCTGGCAATAACGACGTATTTATTAGTACAACAAACAGTGAAAAAATCCACAGCCGCCTATGTTCAAGATAATGCATCATTGCTATCGCAAAGTATTAGTAACTGGTTGGCAAGTAGAGCATCACAAGTTAATGTTTTAAAAAATCAACTTGAAACAGGTTTCTCGAAAGCTAGGTTCCAGTCAGGATTAGAAAACAAAGCGTTTATTAATGACTTTCTACTGATGTTCGGCACTTTAAGTGATGAAAAAACTCTACGCTCTAATAATAAAAATAGGGTAAATCCACCCGACGTAGATTTTAGACAAAAACCTTGGTTTAAATTAGCAAAAGATAACGATGGCATTTTGTTCACTGTGCCATACGTTGATGCGGCAACCAATGAGCTGCTTTTGTCTGTAGTTAGTGCCGTTAATACCCCGAATGGCTTTGAAGGGGTAATTGGTGGAGATCTAAGTTTAGATGCTATTGCAAAGAGCATAAATACTGTAAGCTTTGATGGGAACGGCCTAGCATTTTTAGTTGATAAAACAGGAAAAATCATTACTCATCCACTAACGTCCCTTAATAACAAACAAAGCCAAGATGTTTATAATGCATCACCAAATCAACAAAGAAAAATAATAGAAGTAAAGTATGATGGCAAAGAGAGCCTATTGTACTTTTACCCCCTAAATAACCAAGCAGGAGTAGATTGGTCTATTGCTATATTACTAGACAAAAATAAGGTTTATGCATCACTATCTACCTTCACTATACGCACTATTTTTATTGCCATTATTAGTATTACCCTTTGTGTACTGATTCTTCGTAAGCTAACAAAAATACTTTTAAGACCCTTGGAGCAATTAGAGGAAGCAATCAACCTCATAGCCTCTGGCGGCGGGGATTTGACACAGCGATTAACTATTTCAACTGAAGATGAATGTGGTATCGTTGCTAAAAGTTTTAACCTATTTTTATCATCGCTACAAGAGTTGGTTGCTAGCGTGATAGGTAAAGCTAGCAATGTAGAAAAGCAAAGTAGTTCAGCCAAGTCGCTAGCTACTGAATCTAGTCGCTCGTTAAACGAACAGCACCAATTAATTGATAGTTTAGCCACAGCCATGCACCAGATGAGTACAACATCATCAGAAATTGCTTCAAGTGCGCAAGAAGCGGTCTCATCCGTTACCTCAGTAAACCAATCTACAACCTCTAACAAAGAGCTTTTTGCAAAAACAACATCTGATATTACTGATTTAGCAAACTCAATCTCAGATTCACAAAAACAAAGTGATCAACTAGCACAGTACAGTAACAATATTGAACAAATACTTTCTGTTATAAATAATGTAGCTGAACAAACCAACTTACTTGCATTAAACGCTGCAATTGAAGCTGCAAGAGCTGGGGAACAAGGACGAGGTTTTGCTGTTGTTGCAGACGAAGTCAGAACGCTCGCATCAAGAACTCAAAGCTCTACCACTGAAATTAAGACAATGATTGAACAAATTCAGCTATTTTCATCAAAAGTCCAGCAAGCAATGGAGCAAAGTAAACAAAAAGCTTCGCAATGTGTAGAGCAGACAGAAACCGCGAATCAATCATTAAATGCTATATCAATAGCAATAAACGACATCATGGACAGAAATTACCAAATTGCTGCAGCGATTGAAGAACAAAGTACTGTGATCGAAGAAATTAACAAAAACACTATCAATATTAAAGATATCAGTATGCAAGTTGATGGGTTTGCTAAAGAACAATTTAAAACTAACACTGAACTAGCAGAAAATGTAAAGACTCAACAGGACCTACTCAAAAAGTTTATTGTTTAATGAGTGGGTATTTTAAGTACCAATACCAATAAAGCCATGAGTCAGTATTAAAACAGCATACACCAATTCTTATTTAAAGAATTAATGGGTAATTGATGCCTTAACTATATTATTAATCCACTTACCACTCAGTATGTTGGCCACTTAAGTAAGTGTTACATGGCTTGTTTAGTGCTATAATTTTTGTCTTTAACATTTACTTATCGAACAAAAAATAATTTTAAATCTCAAGGACTTCCCTAGACTATTTTGATAAACTTGACGCCTAAAAATGCTACGGGGAAATAAAGCATGTGGCTTGAGCGACTGAGACGTCGATTAGCAAAACCAAAAACATCCGTACAATTATGCTTATTAGGCGTAAGTGCCGGATTAATTGCTGCATTTTTTATTATACTGTTTCGTTTAACCATTTTATTTTTTCAAAGTTTATTTCTAGAAACCCCTGACGATTTTACCACCCTACCCACTTTAGAACGGGTATTAATGCCTTTAGTTGCAGCGTTATTAATAGCTACATTTGCGGCTTTCACTGGCTTTAAACATTACCGCTTAGGTATTCCTTTTGTAATACACAGAATCAAGCGCCATTACGGGCAAATGCCATTGTATAACACGGTTAATCAGTTTGTTGGTGGTGCGCTGGCACTGATCAGTGGTTTTTCTGTTGGCCGCGAAGGCCCCTCAGTTCATATGGGAGCTGCCGGGGCAAGCATATTAGCAAATAAATTACACTTACCTCACAACGCTATGCGTACCCTCAGTGGTTGTGGCGTTGCCGCGGGAATTGCTGCGTCGTTCAATACCCCGCTTGCTGCGGTTATTTTTGTAATGGAAGTGGTGCTCAGGGAATACAAAGTACATATTTTTGTGCCGATAATGCTCGCAGCCGTTACCGGTGCATTAGCCACTCAATTTGTATTTGGTGAAGGCTCAGAACTTGCGCTAATAAGCATTGCACCACTAAGTGGTTGGCATTACCCCTATTTAATTTTGTGCGGCATGGGGCTGGGCGCGGTGGCTTATGCTTTTAATCAAAACTTAATGCTGATTATTAAAACCTTTAAACCACTTAGTATGTTTCCACGTTTAATAATTGCAGGATGTATTGCCAGCTTAATTGCCTATGCAGTTCCACAAGCTATGGGCTCAGGGATGAGTGCGATAACCATAGCAGTAGAGTCACCTGAAAATATGCAACTACTTACCACTATTTTAATTGCTAAGTTATTAGCCACCTTGTTTGCTATTGGCTTAGGTATTCCTGGTGGGTTAATTGGTCCGGTTATTGGACTTGGCGTTTTAACCGGCACTTTAATGGCATTTTTTGCCCAGTTTATTAGCCCAGGAACTGATATAGCCGGTACTTATGGGGTGCTTGGCATGGCAGGCTTACTAGCTGCCACATTGCACTCTCCCTTAGCGGCACTAACTACCGTGATGGAGCTGACCTCTTCACCGGAAATTATTGTACCGGCGATGATCGTCATTACCACCGCCTACGTTACAGCTTTGCAGGTATTTGGTAACCGCTCTATATTTTTACAGCAATTAGACTTTCAGGGATTACCTTACCATGTATCTCCGGCCACCGAGGCCCTACAAAAAGTAGGGGTGATGGATGATATGGATGAAGACTTTAAACTGCTCTACTCCGATGATAAAGAGCAAATAAAAAACAGCCTAGATGCCATGGACAGTCAAACACCGTTAATTGTATTTGACGATGAAAATGGTTATCGCCTAGCCGAATATGACTTAAGTTTAATGTCTGATCAGGCGGTCAATATAAAGTACATTAGCTTACAAGGTATCAGCAGCCAAGCCACCCTCGCAGATGCCTTTGAAATTTTGAATGATAAACGCAGTGGTGCACTTTATGTGTATAACTTATTAGATAATCAACAAATTATGGGATTATTAAGGTGGGATCAAATCCATCATATTCTAACCATACGTAACAGTTTGCTTTAACAATAATGAGAACAGTATGAGCGCATTATTAATTTACAAAACCTTGCACGTATTTTTTATGATTGCTTGGTTTGCCGGTATTTTTTACCTACCTCGACTTTTTGTATATCACGCTATGAGTGAAGAAAAATCGTGTAACTCAATGCTAAAAGTAATGGAACGTCGGCTACTTTATTTTGTTACCCCCTTTGCTGTGCTTACCGCAGTGTTTGGCGTATTAACTATTGTTGAATACGGCCGCGAATGGTTTCGTTACAGTATGTGGCTGCATTACAAACTAGTGCTGGTAATCATTTTATATATTTATCATGGCTACTGTTTCAAATTATTAGCTGATTTTAAACACGATAGAAATACTAAAAGCGATCGGTTTTACCGAATTTTCAACGAGCTACCTGTTTTAGCGTTACTCGTTATAGTTGCTTTAGCCATAATTAAGCCAAGCTTTTAAATACAGGATTATAAATTACACTGCCAAGTCGCAAACTAAGTTTGTATAATACGCGCGATTGCGTGCTCCTTTATGGATTATCGCGCCTTTTTGAATAACTAGGAATAACCCCATGTTCAGTTTCCAAGGTGAAAATATACTCTCTGTTAATCAACTCGATCGAGACTGTATTGAACGCATATTTGCTGTAGCAAAAAAAATGGAGCCATATGCAAAAAAACAAAAGCGTACCAATGTACTTGAAGGCGCTATTTTAGCGAATCTATTTTTTGAACCTAGTACGCGTACTCGTGTTAGTTTTGGCACTGCGTTTAACTTACTCGGTGGACTGGTTCGTGAAACCACCGGTATGCAAAGCTCTGCGCTTGCTAAGGGCGAGTCACTATATGATACCGCACGTGTTATTTCAGCCTATGCGGATGCGGTTGCAATGCGCCATCCAGACTCAGGTTCGGTAGCTGAATTTGCAACAGGTTGCAGCGTACCAGTAATAAATGGTGGCGATGGACCCAATGAGCATCCTACTCAAGCGCTGCTTGATTTATTAACTATTGAGCGAGAGCTTAACCGCTTCGATCAAAATATTGATGGCATGCATATTGCGCTAGTCGGCGATTTAAAATATGGCCGAACCGTTCACTCGCTATCAAAGCTATTATGTCATTACAAAAATATTCGCTTTTCAATGGTTGCCCCTAATGGCTTGCAAATGCCTGACTCAATTTTATCTGCCGTTGAAAATGCAGGACATAAAATTGAACTAGTTGATAAAATGGAAGGTAACTTAGCAGCCGATATCGTTTATCAAACACGCATTCAAGAAGAGCGTTTTCCGTCGCAAGAGGAAGCCAACAAGTACCGTGGTGGATTTAGAATTAGCCAGTCTATTTACAATAGCCATTGCAAACCTAATTCAGTATTAATGCACCCGCTTCCTCGCGATAGCCGTTTAGAGGCAAACGAACTTGATAACGACTTAAATGCTAACGACAATCTAGCAATATTCCGCCAAGTACAAAATGGCGTTCTTATTCGTATGGCACTGTTTGCTTTAACCCTCGGCGTAGAAAACAAAGTTGAGCAGTATGAAGTAGACGTTCCTTGGTTTAGCCGCAAACGCGATAGCTAAGCTCTTATTTTTAAAGTGATAAAACAATAGGATTTTTCATGACAATTAGCCAAGACTTATTTAAACGAGCTCAATACTCTATTCCTGGTGGCGTAAATTCACCAGTGCGTGCTTTTAATGGTGTAGGTGGTACTCCGCTGTTTATTACTAAAGCACAGGGCGCGTTTACATTTGATGCTGATGGCAACCGTTATATCGATTATGTGGGCTCTTGGGGTCCAATGATTATGGGCCACAATCACCCTGAAATTAAACAAGCAGTGCATGATGCGGTAGAAAATGGTTTAAGCTACGGAGCACCTACTGAAGCTGAAATTTTAATGGCTGAAAAAGTTAAAGAGCTAGTACCATCAATCGAAAAAGTACGTATGGTAAGCTCAGGTACAGAAGCAACAATGAGCGCAATTCGCTTAGCCCGTGGCTTTACTGGTCGTGACAAAATTTTAAAATTTGAAGGGTGTTACCACGGCCATGCAGATTCACTGCTAGTAAAAGCCGGCTCTGGTGCATTAACTATGGGTGTACCTAACTCTCCGGGCATTCCTGAAGATTTAGCTAAGCACACACTCACGGTATCGTTTAACAATATTGAAGAAGTGAAAGCGATTTTTGCTAAATACGCCGATGAAATCGCGTGTATTATTGTTGAGCCAGTTGCAGGTAACATGAACTGTATCCCACCAGTACCTGGCTTTTTAGAAGGACTGCGTGAAGTCTGTGATCAGTACCAATCTGTGCTTATTTTTGACGAAGTAATGACAGGTTTTCGTGTAGCCCTTGGTGGCGCTCAGGCTTACTACAACATCAAACCAGACTTAACCTGTTTAGGTAAAGTAATTGGTGGTGGCATGCCAGTAGGCGCGTTTGGTGGTAAAACAGAAATTATGGATTACATCGCACCTGTAGGCCCAGTTTATCAAGCGGGTACACTTTCAGGAAACCCAATTGCTATGGCTGCAGGCTTAAAATCACTTGAGTTACTAAGTGCACCTGGCGTTCACGAAAAATTAGAAGCTATTAGTAAAGCGATTTGTGAAGGCTTTGAAGCTGCAGCTAAGAAAGCAGGCATTGCCTTAACGACTAACTACGCTGGCGGCATGTATGGCTTTTTCTTTACTGATGCAGAAAAAGTAACTACTTACCAACAAGCCACTGAATGTGATTTAGAGCGCTTTAAAAAGTTCTTCCACTTAATGCTTGAAGAAGGAGTTTATTTAGCACCTTCAGCGTTTGAAGCTGGTTTTGTTTGTGCTGCGCACACAGAGCAAGAAGTTCAAGCAACAATTGAAGCGGCAGAGCGCGCTTTTGCTAAGCTATAAGTACACTTTATAACGTTATTAATTACGTATAAAACACAAATTAATAATAAAAAATTGATAAAGAGCCCGAAAGGGCTTTTTTTATTTGTAAACGCTTATATTTGAATAATAATTAGACTTTATACGGTCTATGTAGCCTAAATCAATTATAAGAGAAAACTATGTCAGGATTAAGACACTTAGCAGCCCCCGCCATCACACTCATGGCAAATTTAAAATATAAAACAAAAATTAGTGTTGTGTTTGGAATTTTATTATTACCGTTAGCGCTGAGTTTATTTTTTTTAGTGTCTTTGCTAGGTAACAGTATTAGTGTTTCGCAAATGCAGCAACAGGGCTTAAAAGGTTACCATCGCATCTTAAGTAACCAAATAGATGGCAACACAGATAAAAATCCACAAGTTGCGCGTGCGTTAGGCTATCAAATCAATAGTGCTAAAACTCAGGATATACTCGAGTTTATTTCTATTGAATCTAACTTAGCGTTAGATAACCAGCTTGCAAGCTCCTACCTTAACCGCTCATTAGTACTGCCTTTACCCTCGCTAATTGTCCAAATTAACTTACTAACACGAAGTGCAAACACTGTGATCGATAATAATCGATTTACTCCTGAAACCTTTATTGCGCTATCTAACTTAAATAAATCGTTACCCCTTTATGAAAATCAATTATATAAAACACTTAAAGTAGCAACCGATGCTGATAGCACTGTGAGCGAAGCCTTATCTGCGCCACTAAAACAATTACACAGCGCAATCAATACATTTAAAAACGCCATAGAAAAAAAATTACTTGAACCTGACAACATAGCCTTAACAAAAGCAGAATTTGCGAAGCTCACTAACAATGTAAACACGAGTATTAATACGCTAGTTGAAAAAAGTATCCCAACTCTTGAGAGTCTTATTGAAAAAAAATACGCCTCACAATTGTGGATACGCAACTTAGTATTAGCGGCCTCTGTGATAAGTTTGCTATTTGCTTTATATCTTATGGTCGGCTTTTACTTTGTTGTAGTTGATACTATTACTCAATTTGCTCTTTGTGCAGAGCAAGCAGCCAATGGCGATTTAAACTCGAAGATCAATTCAAGTACCCACGATGAAATGGACATCATTGCCCAAAGGTACAATGCTTTATTACGTGCTTTTACACAGCTATTAGAGAAGGTTAAAAGCAGCACACATTCACTATCTGATGCAACCTACTCCTTATCTCATGTAAGTAGCCAAACGAGTCAGGATGTAGAAAAGCAGCAAAACCGCGTTAATGCTATCAACTCAGCCCTTAGTAATATGAGCCACAGCGCACACAGCGTTGAGGACTCAGCGAATAAGGCGATGCTCACAGCTCAAAAAGCAACAAAACATGTTAAACAAGGCGCAGGTAACACGATGGAGCTGGCTAAATACATGCAAGACTTAAAAGTTGAATTTGCACACAGCCAGCAATCGCTTAATAAGCTTGCCCAAGATAGCCAAGAAATAAGCAAAGTAAGCAAAGGGATAAGTGAAATAGCCGAGCAAACCAACTTGCTAGCACTTAATGCCGCTATTGAAGCCGCTCGTGCAGGAGAGCATGGCCGTGGTTTTGCAGTTGTTGCAGATGAAGTAAGGACACTCGCTAAACGCACACAAACGCAAACCCAAGAAATACATCAAATTATTAGCTCGTTGCAACAATCATCTGAAGATACACAGCAAAAAATGCATTCTAGTGTAGAAAAAATGGAGCAATCTGTTGATGCCGCAACACAAACAAATCAAGTGTTACAAGATGCCGAATACAGTATGAATATGATTAAACAACAAGGAGAAGAAATAGCCCTGCGAGTAAAAGAGCAATCACAAGCTACGGCACAAGCTCTAGGCGACTCAGAGGAGGTGAGTAACCTAGCTAATCATACGCTTAGTTCGGCACAGTCTTCCTTACAGGATGCTCAGCGATTACAGCAACTATCGGATGATCTGACTAAATCAATGCAATTTTTTAAATCTTAAAAAATTAATAATTGCCCCGTCCTGAAATAATTTGACGGTTTTAATGAAGGGCTTGGTGTGTCAGTACCAAGTTTTTTTATACACTTGATTTGGTATTTTCATACCCAAACTTAAGTACGAACGCATTTCATTTTATATGAATATCAACTCCTCAACAAGCAGCTTAACTCTACCATGTATAACATTTATACAGTAGCAATATTACTTTAATATCCCGTTTCTACGCTCTGCTCAGGTGTTTTGATAACAGTCATATCCGTCATCGATGGCTTAATTCTCTTTTTAAATAACTCATCTTGATATACTTCAGAGCAACACTGTAAACTTCTATCTGAATGATGAATCGCGTCACGTTTAAAAACGCTATGCTTAATCGTCATCTATAGCGCTTTCATTTCATCACTCAGCTCATAATCCATTATTCTCCGACTATAACTATCAGTTACTAATGACCGTTAATATATGCTTTGCGCTTGTGTGTGAAGTCACCTTTTTCTACTTACTTAACAACGGATAGTTTAAAGCCTAATGTACAATCTCGTTGGGTACGCTTAGCGCCCTTAATTTCAATGGTCTTCATAAATAGATCCTAAATGTGTAAATGCATTTCAGGACAAAAAAAGCTTTCGCATAAAAAAAGCCCTTTCGGGCTTTTTTATTATTTATATTATTGTGATGCTATATAAAGTTTAGAATCGAGCTTCAAACCCTATACGAACATAACGTGGAGTCTGCCAAGAGTAAGCAGCGTCATGGTAAGCATTAACTTCGCCTTCATTTTGCTCGTAATGCTCATTCAAAGAAGCCTCTGACTGACTATTTAATATGTTGAACACATTGATTGATGCTCTCATATCAATATCTGAAACAGTAAAGTCATATGCAGCAGATAAATCTAAGTTAAATGTCCATGGTGTACGACCATTTGTACCACGGTCATGCTTCTCATAGATTTTTTCTTCTTGCTCACATTCACCATTACCATTGGTATCAGGACACTCATTTGTGTAAATGTAGAAAGTATCACCCCAACCACCATTTAGATTTGGATCTTTTGACGGGTAACCTTGGCCGAATAAACTTTTAGGACGACCACTTTGTAATGTTGCATTCCAACCTACAGTCAAGTTTTCAACTGGCTCCCAACTACCAAAGAATTTAAATGTATGACGACGATCATTAGGTTGATAACCCTGAGAGCCATCCATTACAGCTGGGAAGTCGAAGTCTTGTGTAATACCTGCATCAGCTTGGCCAATATCGGATTTAACAGCACCTTCAAAGTTACCAACACTTCGTGCCCATGTATAACCAAACTGGTAACGAATCGTATCAGCCTGATAATTTAAGTTAAACTCTACGGCGGTATATTCATTATTAGCCTTAGGTAAACCAATAGTGTCGGCAGAGTAAGTCGTTAGTGAACCTTCATCTGGAACACCGTCGTTATCAAAGCTTGAATCACCCCAATCAGTACCATTCCAATAGTAACCATCACTATACCAGCTAGAAGATGAACCAGGATTAATCATCACACAATATGGGTAAGCATAACGACCACAGTAATCATCTAATGCAGTAGCAACTTCACGATAAACACCTTTAATACCAACAGTGTACTCATCATTTAGTGCTTGCTGTACACCTAAAATATATTCATCTTTTGAAAATGGTTCGGCTTCTTGCGCTTGGAAAATATCTTTTTCTGGGATAACCGGAACACCACTTACTTGTTGTGAGTTTGCTAAACCGCCTGAGCCAAGAGTATCTGCCAAAGGAGCCAAACCTGTAGGTGCTCCTGTCGTTGCATCAACACCCGTATACGTGTAAGCAGTAGTAATATCACTTACTCCAGAAGCTGCACGGAAAATAGTGTTATTTGCAACAGGTAAGTAATAACGTCCATAAGTACCATATACTTTAGTGTCGCCAGTGCTCGTTGGATCCCACGTGAAACCTAAACGAGGAGCAACATCCGTTTTGAAGCTTGTAAGTAGCTTATCTGTTGTGCCCCAACTATCAAACTCATCTATACGTAAGCCAACAGTTACCGCAAAATCATCTGTTACTTGCCAATTATCTTCTATGTAATAAGCCGTAAGCTCTGACTTAAAGCTACCGCCACCATCAAATACTCGATCTTCAACGTATTGCAATACATTACCAGTATTGTTTGTTAATGCGCCATTATCAGCTTGAAAACTGCCGTTAGCCGCTAGTGTACGGTAATCATAACTGTGGCCACCGATAGGACGACTCACACGCTCAGATTCACGCTCTTGATAATCGATACCAAAGCTAATCTGATGGTCTTGCCAAACATACTCAATATCAAGGCGGTACTGAGTATTTTCATCATTATTTGCACCAAAGCTACCACCAGCACCACAACCAGTGATTGGATTAGAAGTACCACGAGAATCTGTAATACTTGGGCAAATTAAGTTTTCTGATTGCGTTTCATACTCAGTCTCAATTGTACCAGCCATTGCTGTGACAACTAAATCTTCAGTTAGTACACCTGTGTAACTCAAGCTTTGCGCTTCGCCACCACGCTTAAGTAATGCACCATCTTTGCGGTCGCCTATAACACCGTTGTTGTAATCATAAACAGAACGCTCAATATCACGACGATTTGAATAAGCAAAATAGCTTAAGCGATGGTTTTCATTAATATCCCAATCGAGTTTACCACCCCAGAATAAATTATCTCCGCCAGATGCAGATTCTTCTCGGTACTGATCGTTCGGTGAAAATTCATCTCCACCCCAAGTATAAGACGACTCAGTATCACGCGGGTTTATTAAACCATAGAAAAAAAGTGTGTCTTCAATAAGTGGGCCACCAACAGCAAGTGTAACGTCAGTCTTGTTATCAGAGTCATAGCTTTCATCTCTGAAAATTTGACCTGCTCCATTATTGCCACGAGAAATGCTGCCCTCTTCTTGCAAAGAATCAGGTTGGTACTGAACTACAGCAGAAAATTCCCACTCGTTAGTACCGCCTTTTGTAGTTGTATTAATAGTACCACCAGTAGCTCGGCCAAACTTGGCTGAATAACCACCGGTTTTAACTTGAAATTGGTCATAGAATTCAAACGGGACTTCGCCACACCCTAAGCCTTGGCGAGTATTAGTAACTTCTAACCCATTAATATAACATGCATTTTCAGCAACAGAAGAACCACCAAATGACGCTGTATTTCCAAATGCGCTATCGCCTTTTACAGCCCCAGGTGCTAATAATGCAACTGATGTTAAATCACGATTAATTGGCATTCTGTCAATTTCAGCATCTGTAATAACTAGGCCCGAATCAGCTGTTGAAAGATCTATTGATGAAATACGAGCACCAACAACTTGAATTACCTCTGGGCCAGAAGAATCGAAACTGTTTAGGTCAAAGTTAGCTTTTGAATTGGCACCTAAAGAGACTCTAACGCGGTCTTCAGCAACTACAGCATCGCCTTTTAATATTTGTATCTCGTAACTACCTGTAGGCAGAGAGGCAAAGCGAAAGGTACCTTCACTAGAAATACTTAGAGTTCGCTCTAAACCAGTTGCAGGGTTTTTAACTTTTACAGTGTAAGAACTATTATCATTAATATTATTTACAGTTCCTATTACATCAGATGCAACAGCAGGTAATGCTAGGCCTAAGGATGCTGATACGGCAATTGCCGTTATACTTTTCCTAAATATTGATTTCATTATTTATCCCTGTTTGAAATTATAATTATATGCCTTAAAGGCATATTTATAATATGCTTATAAAACAAAAATGCAAACAAAAAACCAACAAAGTTAACAAAAAACAAACAAATACCCATTCCTTTAAACTAACAACAGGTGAACAATATTTATACTATAAAAATAAATAAAAACATTTCACTAGTCCTTTATTAAAGAAATCCATAAAAAAAGCCCTTTCGGGCTTTTTTATTTTTATTACCTAGCGAATACACTGGGGTCTTGGTTTAAACTCACTGGCCCTAAGTGGTAATTGAATCACTTTGCCACACCCTGGTGGTGCTTGCTTCCCCGTTTGCTCGTTTACAAATGCCCACCGAATTGAAGGTGGACGAGTATCGGCAATGGCTTGGGGGTTTAGCGGTTTTAAATAACGAATATAGGTTTCAAGCGCCCCGACACTACCAGTCAAACCAGTGCTTTTATTATCGTCACGACCTAGCCAAGCAACAGTCACTGTATTTTGATCAAACCCGGCAAACCAGCTATCGCGTAATTCGTTACTGGTACCTGTTTTACCTGCTAACTGAATCGACGGAAAATGTAAATTTAAGCGCTTAGCGGTGCCATCTTTAGTTACTCGCTTCATAGCGTATTTGGTCATGTACATGGCATCTTTATCAAAGCGTTGTTCGTTACTCACTTTATGCTTATAAAGTACTTTACCAACAGAGTCAGTTAATGCCGAGATAGACGTCAGCTCTCTGTATTCGCCATCAGCAGCAATAGTGGTATAAAGCTGGGCCACTTCAAAACTCGACATTTCAATAGCCCCTAATAGCAGCGACGGGTATTCATTAATATGGCCTTTAGCACCTAGTCCTCTGAGTGTATTAGCAACTTTATCAACCCCAACATCAAGCCCTAAGTTAACTGCCGGAATATTAATGCTGTGGCTGAATGCTTTATAAAGAGGCACGGCGCCTCGATATTGATGATCAAAGTTTTCTGGCTGCCATACTTTTCCCTCTTCGTTGGTGACTTGCACGGGTGAATCATCAAGCAATGTCGCTAAATTATAATGAGGAAGCTGCAGTGCACTTAAATACACTGCCGGTTTAACTAATGAGCCAATATTGCGCTTGGTATCAAGCACCCGGTTAAACCCTGAATAGCGCACATCACGTCCAGACACTAACGCTGATACACCAGCTTTTTCAACATTAACGGAGATCATTGCCGCTTCTAATTCTTTGGTATTTGGACGCCTTTCCAAATAAGGTAAACTGGCCTTAATCGATTCTTCCATTGCGGTTTGTTTTTGCAAGTCGAAGTAGGTAAATACGCGCACCCCTGCATCTAATACTTCTTGATCAGGTAGTAGCTGTTTCAACTCGCGATTAACCAACTCTAAGTAACCTGGGTAAGACTTTTGTAAGCTGGCTTTCATTGGCGCAATATCAATTGCGCGCTTTAATGAGGCTCGATACTCCTTAGTGGAAATAAGTTTGTTATCGACCATTAAACGCAGCACTAAGTCACGACGTTCCATAGCACGTTCTTTATAACGTCTAGGGTTATAATAAGAAGGGCCTTTAACCATGGCCACCAGCAGAGCAATTTGGTCGTACTCAAGTTCATCAACGGGTTTTGCAAAGTAAAACTCAGCAGCCAGCCCCATCCCATGTACTCCTTGGTTATAAGACTGACCTAGGTAGACTTCGTTTAAATAGGCTTCAAGAATCTGATCTTTTGAATAACGATAATCAAGAATAAGCGCAATAAAAGCTTCATTGATTTTACGTACTAATGAACGTTCACGGGTAAGATAAATATTTTTAGCTAGCTGTTGCGTCAGTGTGCTGCCCCCTTGCACGGTTCTTCCTGCGCGAATATTGGTATATAAAGCCCGTAAAATAGAAAATACCGATACCCCATGGTGATCATAAAAATCGCGGTCTTCGACCACTAACAAAGCATTTTTAAGCATGTCAGGAAATTTATCTAATGGCACAAATTCGCGGTCTTGTTTTGAGTCATTACCTATACGGGCTATTTGTACAGGCTCTAATCTGGCAGTGTTTAAGCGACGACCGAATTTATCTTTAATACTGGCAACCTTTTTTCCAGAGAAACGTAGTTCAATTACGTGAGCATTTTCTAAACCATCATAAAATTCAAAATCACGACGAAAAATCTTAATACTATTAGCTGTTTTAATATATTGCCCTGTGCGGCTTAAGCGATTAACTGCCGTGTAATTTAAACGTTTAAGCTCCCATAAAACTTCTTGCTCAGATAAAAACTGCCCAGGAAAAAACGTCATTGAACGCGCATACACTTGGGCTGGAAGTTGCCATTTATTGCCTTCAAATTGGCGGGTGATTTTTGCATCAAGATAAATAAAGTAAAGTGCTACAGCGATGAAAGTCGCCAGACTCAGTTTCCAAAAAATAGAAAACAACGTTTTTAAAAATGGCCGTTTAGCCGAACTTGCGGTTTTTTTTGCAGCACTTTTTCGCGCTGATGTTTTAGATGACTTAGTAGCGCGCTTAGTCGAGGGTTTACTGGTCGGTGTTTTCTTTTTTTCAGCCATTTAAGTGTAATACATTCCAAAGGTTGATTTAACGCGAGGAGCTTATCACATTACTCTAACACCTGAAAAATTAACCCTTCCTGAAATCAAAAAAGCCCTAACTGAGTAGGGCTTTGATTGAACACACAATACTTTTAATTACTTCTTACTGAAACAAATTCTGGGTAAGCATCAATACCACAATCATGTTGATCCATACCGTTTAGCTCTTCCTCTTCGGTAACACGAATACCCATAGTTTGTTTTAAGACTGCCCAAACAATGAATGATGCGATAAACACAAAGCCAATGATACATAGTAAACCAATTAACTGTGCCACAAGGTTAGCCTCGGCATTAGTAACCGGCACTAATACCACACCTAATATGCCACATACACCATGCACAGAGATGGCACCTACAGGGTCGTCAATTTTCACTTTATCAAGTGCCACAATGCTTAGTACAACCAAAGACCCACCTAGTAGGCCGTATAAACACGCCATTAATGGTGATGGTGATAATGGATCTGCAGTAATAACCACTAAGCCTGCAAGTGCGCCATTAAGTACCATGGTTAAATCTGCCTTACCCCATAATAATTTACATAAGAACAAGGCTGAAATTGCCCCCATAGCTGCAGCAGCATTGGTGTTAAGTAGTATTTGACCTACTGCAGTTGCATTTTCTTTATCTGAAATTAATAACTGTGATCCACCGTTAAAGCCAAACCAACCCATCCATAAAATAAATGTACCCAATGTAGCAAGTGGCAAGTTTGAACCTGGAATTGGGTAAATTTCACCATTTTTACCATATTTACCTTTACGTGCACCCAGTAGAATTACACCCGCAAGCGCTGCAGCTGCACCGGTTGCATGGACAATGGCAGAACCTGCAAAATCAACAAAGCCTAATTCAGATAGGAAGCCGCCACCCCATGTCCAGTAACCTTCAATTGGGTAAATTAATCCTGTAAGTACTACTGTAAACACTAAGAAAGCCCATAACTTCATACGCTCCGCTACGGCGCCAGATACAATAGACATAGCCGTTGCAACAAATACTACTTGGAAGAAAAAATCAGACTCTAGTGAATGATCGGCGTCTGCCGCTTGACTACCTATTAGGCCACCAAATGAAGGAATTATTCCGCCTTCAACGTTGTCTACATACATAATGTTGTAACCGACCAACAAAAACATAGTACAAGCGATAGAATAAAGTGCGATATTTTTAGTTAGGATTTCTGTAGTATTTTTTGAGCGCACTAAACCAGCTTCTAACATTGCAAAACCAGCTGCCATCCACATAACTAAGATGCCAGAAATTAAAAAGTAAAACGTATCGAGCGAAAACTTCAGCTCTATAATTGTATTTTCCATGTTGCCCCCTTAAATTGCGTCATCATCAAGTTCGCCTGTACGAATACGGACGATTTGATCTAGGTCGTAAACAAAAATTTTGCCGTCACCAATTTTGCCCGTTCCAGCAACTTTGGTAATGGTTTCTACAACGCGTTGGCAATTTTCACTTCGAGTGGCAATTTCAAGTTTAATTTTAGGTATAAAGTCAACTTGGTACTCTGCACCACGGTATAACTCTGTATGACCTCTTTGACGTCCAAACCCCTTAACGTCAACCACTGTCATTCCTTCGATGCCTAAATCAGCGAGTGCTTCACGCACATCATCTAGTTTGAATGGCTTTATTATTGCACTGATCATTTTCACAAAGGCCCCCTTAGGACACTAGCTTGTTATTGTATTTGCTCTATACAATCCAACCTTTGTGCCACCTTTAAATTACAAATAAAAACAGAGGGTTATTAAATTAAATAATATAAAAAACAAAAAAGCGCACCATTTAGGTGCGCTTTTTTTAAGCAAAATACAGAATTGGTGCGAGTCGATAAATACGCAAATAGTCGTCTTTAACTAACCGTTACACTCCCAAATACACATTGATAACGTATTTAAGATTAAAGTTACTCTGTCGCATCGAAAGACAAAGCCGGTTTTTTAGCATCACTTAGCCATATTGACTCCATAGTTTGCACCACTCGAAAGTGAAACTCTTCATGGGTGAAGGGTTTAGTTAAAAAGTCATTCGCACCTGATTTAATAAATCGTGCAGCAACGCCATAACTATATACATCAGCTAAACCAATAATGGCCAATTGCTCACGGCTTTTAATATTTCGAATTGCTCTAATTAATTCAAAACCATTCATACCTGATAAGTTATGGTCAGTGATCACTAAGTTGATTGCCTGATCATGCTCAAGTATATGAAGAGCTTGCGCACTATTATCAACAGTAATAACGTCAAACAATTGTTTTTCAAGCATTTGCTTAACCAAGCTACTGCTCAATAAGGAATTATCTACAACCAGCGCTTTGCGCCCCTGGTTACGCAATAACTGTGCTACAAATTTTATTGCGTAAAGATAAGAGTCGCGATTATCTTTAATGACGTAATCGATAATACCTAATTCCAGCATTTTTAAACGTGTATGCTCATCTGTTTGCGTTGTCATCACCAACGTAGGGATACCTTGCGACAGTGTAAAGCGAGTTATATCAGTATCGATTTGACCACCAACAGATAAATCAACTAACGCGAGCGAATAACTAGTTTGATTTAGTAACTTTTTACATTGAGTAAGTGACTGAGCGAAATCAACCCGCACATCAAGGTAATGAGCAGCAATATGTTTGAGTACCTGTTTTACCCTTATATTATCTTCAACAATTAAAACCCGTTGCATAAACTCCCTTTCATTTACGTTCACCCTTTATGGTAATAAACCTAAAAATAAATCACTCTCAAGCATCCATTTAAAAACAATTAAAGTGACCAATAACTTAAAAAACTTAATTAATAATTAAATTTTTTAATCGCCTTAAACTTACAGTATGGCATACACATCAAGTATATTTCGCCTGTTTGCTATGTTGAGATTAATCTTAATTACATAAACTCAACGATTATTATCGGCAGCTAGTCTCAATACTTTTGTTTTTTACTCAAATATCGCTATAACTGCAGTACATAAAATAAAAAGGGTTAGTTATGAAATTTAGTCGAAGTCTATTTTTACCCATTGCCGCAATTGCACTTACATTTACAAGTGCAACGTTTGCCGATAATCAACGCCGTATTGATATCGACAGTAAAGTAGTTACTCAGCACAAAGCAAAAATAAATAACGAACGATTTTCTTATACGGTAGCTACAGGCACACAACCGGTATGGGATAACAAGGGAGATGCCATAGCAACCCTTCAATACACTTACTACACCCGCGATAAAGTAGATGACAGAACAAAACGTCCATTACTTATTTCATTTAATGGTGGCCCAGGCTCAGCATCGGTTTGGATGCATTTAGCTTACACCGGCCCTCGTGTTTTAAAAATTGACGACGAAGGCTACCCAATTCAACCTTATGGTGTAAAAGATAACCCTTATTCGGTTTTAGATGTAGCGGATATCGTTTATGTAAATCCTGTAAATACAGGTTATTCACGTGTTGTAGAAGATAAAGACGGTAACCTTTTACCCAAAGATAAACAAAAAGAGCTATTTTTTGGCGTTAATGCCGATATAAAGTACCTCGCAGAATGGCTTAATACTTTTGTATCTCGAAATGAACGTTGGCGCTCTCCAAAGTTTTTAATTGGTGAAAGCTATGGTACTACTCGTGTATCGGGTTTAGCGCATGAGCTGCAAAATAGTCAGTGGATGTACATTAACGGTGTTGTACTCGTTTCTCCTACCGATATCGGTATTAAACGCGACGGCCCAGTAAAAGCAGCTAACCGCCTACCTTACTTTGCAGCTACTGCATGGTACCACAAAGCATTAAACGCCGATTTACAAGCAAAAGATTTAGACGAGCTATTACCAGAAGTTGAACAGTTTACTGTTAATGAGCTTATTCCTGCGCTTGCAAAAGGCGGCTTTATTGCGCCTGACGAAAAACGTCGTATTATTAAAAAAATGGCTGAATATGCGGGTTTATCTGAAACATTTGTTAGTCAAAACAATTTAGATATTCCAACACAGTTTTTTTGGAAAGAGTTGTTGCGTGAACGCGGACAAATGGTTGGTCGACTGGATTCGCGCTATTTAGGCATAGATAAACGCGATGCCGGTGAGTCTCCAGATTACTGGGCAGAGCTTACATCATGGCTGCATTCTTTCACTCCTGCAATTAACTACTATCTTCGTGAAGAGCTTAATTACAAAACCGATATCAAATATAACTTATTTGGTAACGTTCACCCATGGGACAGAAGCGGAAATAATACCGGTGAAAATTTACGCTTAGCCATGGCTCAAAACCCTTATTTAAATGTAATGGTTCAGGCGGGCTATTTTGACGGTGCAACCAATTACTTTGATGCCAAGTACACCATGTGGCAATTAGATCCAAGTGGTAAAATGCAAGATAGATTAAGCTTTAAAGGCTACCGCAGTGGCCACATGATGTATCTACGTCATGCAGATTTAGAAAGCTCTAATAACGATTTACGCGAGTTTATAATGCAGTCTTTACCCAAAGACGATGAATCCGCTAAATACTGATTAGCTTATATCCACTTAAAAAAGTGATCTCTTAGGTCACTTTTTTGTTTATAACTGCGGCGGTTCGGTATGTGTGCAATTACCGGTGCGAATAACGGTTGGCTTTGCTATGTACTGCTTAGTAGTGAGTATTTCAGCAAGATTTATTAGCGTCTTAAGGGTGCTTTTTAGGGCGATCCGATTATTTAACCACGTGGGTATCTTACCGCCTGGTAACGCATATACCTGATAACTAATGTGCAAATTTTTCGCCTGCTGAGTTAACAGCCACATTGCATCTAAGGTGCTTATTCTTATTACCCCTTTAGTTTTAGGTAAAAAATCTGGGCGCGCGTGAATACTAAGCTGCGTTTGCAACGAACTCACCCTTGTATAGCACGAATAAGTAATCACATCTCTATTGCTAACAGGCCACGGGGAGTCAATATAACTATAAACAAGATTTTCTGAAGGGCTTAAACTTTTGAGTAACGTGACCTTAGTAATATTTTCTATCCAGCTAGGAGCTGTATCGGTATCACTAAGTAAAGCAACTAAATCCTCTGCGGTGACATTGTTAACCACCGTTTCAGCTTTCATTTTCAAGGTATCATCAGTTAAACGCTGAAAATAAACACTTACCCCTTGTTTACTTTCGTAAAGTTGCCAAGATGGCTGTGAACACACATTGGTAGCAAAACACAAAAGTGAAAAAATCATGCACTTTTGCAGCAAAATCCGGCTACAAAAGTGCTTAGCCATTAAAGCCAATAGGGTTCTGTATCAAATGAGGCGTGTCGACTTTGCTCCATGGCACTAACTAAAAAGTCAGATTTTTGTTCTAACCATAGTTGTATTTTTGCCAGTTGAGCATCTTCTTGCCCGCCACACAGCTGTTTTAAATAATCAAGCGTGCTTAACTCATACATCCCATGAGAAATATCCAGCCAAGGGAGCCTAAATTCTAATCGCTCATCTTTATTAAACAGTGCGCCTAAACAATTACCACTGAGTAAGCTATTTTCTAATTGAGTGCGAAAGTTTAAGTAATCATTACCTGCTAAGCTTTGCTCTTTAGGGAGTAAACGGTGTAAGTTTTTCCAATCTTTATCAAATAAGCGATGAGCAATATCTAAAATAGGTTGCTCTGCATTTTGAAGCTCTGCTTGGCTCCAATCTTTACGCCACTGCTTATTTATCAGCCACGTTGTTAAGCTCAGCAATAAACGGTTGTAGCGGGCACTATGAAAAAGCGAAAAAATATCGTCAATGCTCGGCTGTAACTCTTTTAAATCGTTTATAACTTGCGTTAACGCAGGAGCACTATTTATTTTTTTATAAAAAGCATGGCGCTTAGAGGTATAAGTTTTTAACTGAATCGCATTTTCAACCCATGCTAATTCACTTAATAACCACTTTAGCTCTGTTCTGAGGTGATCGGTACTTTCTTTACTAACAATATCGTCAAACAACCAAAAATTGTGTCTAATTAAACTAATGCCATCGGTTACCCGCTTTAATGTTTTTAAGCTCGGCTTATCGAAGTAGCATTGCTCGTGTTTTTGCACAAAGCGAATTCCAAACCCCATAGCTTCAATAAGAGCTTGCTCTTGAGTGACTTGCTTATTAAGTTTAACAAAGCCGATTGATTTACTTGGTTGTAGCGGTGTTTCATCCGCAAGGCGATAGCCTCTTGCTGCTTTTGAATAGAGCCCTAAACGAATGCTGTTTTGGCTCACTAATATATCTGCAAAAGCAAATAGCTCCTCACGACTACCTTCAACCAGCTCGATTTCAAGCTCGCTGATGATTTCTACCTTACCTGACGCAGCAATTTCACCTTTATCTAATACCACTTCAATTTTGGCACCATTTGAGGTTTCTATTAACCACTTACGGCGAATAAAATTAGTACTAAAAATAGGGTATAGATTTTGTGATATGGCATCAATTTGCATACCGTGAGGCCAAATTGATGAATCAAACGCCATTAGATTTGGTCGGTTTGTTTCTATTGGAAGATTGTATTCTGGGCGCTGATGTAAGCCCCCGACCACTTCTCCTGCTAGCTTAATTGTTTGCTCACAGCGCTCGTCTGTACAACGCGTTCTAAAGCCAATATCGAGTGCTCTTAACTCTCTGCTTGGTGTATCATAATAAGCATTTTGCAAACTTTTAGAAGGTTTGTTTGTGACTGTTTTTGCAAATTGAGTAATTAGTGAGGGGATCAGTGGAATGACGTCATCTGATACCAAAAATTTCAGTTCTATCTCAGTATCCATTAGGCTTGCGGATTACCCTTAAAATTAATAAGTGCTCAAAATAAACAAAGCAGCCCTATATTGCAAATTTTTTAGTCATAAACACGCAAGCAAAATGCTCTGGTTACAATATCTGTCTTGCTATTAAACTATTAAATCCATACTATCTATATACTTATGCGAAATAAAAATCACGTTCACAACGGACACTGCTAGATTAACAAGGTAGATAAATGCTAAAACACTGTTTACTATGGCTGCTTTTAACAGCCGCCCCGTTTATGAGCCAAGCAGAGGAAGCTCAATCAACGTCGCCGACTAATGCTAAAACAGCTTATATAATCGATAATTTGTATACTTTCATGCGCTCAGGTGCCAGTAAAGACTATCGCTTACTTGGTTCAATAGATGCAGGTACACAACTCACTTTATTATCTGATGAACAAAATGGCTTTATAAAAGTTAAAGATGATAAAGATCGTGAAGGCTGGGTAGAAGCTAAATTCATTAGTGAATCAGCGGGTTTAAAACAACAATACCAAGCCCTCAATAATGAAATAAGCACTATGCAAAATAGACTTCGCCAAGCGCAAGTTGAGTTACCTGAGCTGCAAGAGCAAAACACACAGTTAACCGAACAAAACGCGCAACTATTAGCACAAATTACTCAGTTACAAGGTGAGCTTTCTCAAGAACAACAACTAAAACAAGCAACCAGTGCTAAAGAAAAACGCCAGTTACTTACTTACGGTGGAGCCATTGCATTTTTAGGTTTGTTCTTAGGGATTATCTTAACTATCGTGTTATCACGAAGAAAACGCTATGAAGGTTGGGCATAAGCTTAACTTAATATAGCAGGCATAAAAAAAGCATCATATGATGCTTTTTTTATGCCTGCTATATTTTATCTTTAAAAAATACCTGCGTTATATATCTAAACGAAGCCCAGGGTCTTGTTTGATTTTTTCTATTACCATGTAAGTGTGGTGTGTGCCCACTCCCGGAATATCAACCAAATCACCTAATACTTCTCTGTATTCGTCCATGTTGGAAACGCGAATTTTTAATAAATAGTCATAACCACCCGCTACCATATCACACTCAACAACCTGCTTAATTTTAAGAATGTGTTCACGAAATACTTTAAATACGGCTGTATTTGAGGTAACTAATGATACCTGCACATGGGCCACTAAGCTTTGATTAAGTTTTTCCTCACTTAACTTAGCGAAATACCCTTCAATATAGCCCTCTTGCTCTAAACGTTTAACCCTATCTAAACAGGGACTGGGGCTTAAATTCACCTGCTTTGCGAGGTTAACATTTGAAATTCTACCATTGCGCTGCAAAACGTCTAAAATTGATATATCGATACGATCAAGCAGGCGTAATCTATTCGGATTAGTCATATCAGTATTTTATATGGATAAGTTAATAATATGCCCTGTAAATTATCGTAAAACGGCGAAATTAACCAGCATATTCTGCTGGATTTTAATTAGAATGCACGCTTTACACCAACAACATTTAGCGGTAATTAACAATTATCCTAAGTCTTAACACTCCTGAGGGTTGCTTATGTTATTCAATGGCGATTTAACAACGACTTGTCCGATCAGACAGAAGATCCGTGACTTTTACCGTATTGATGAAAATGCGGTTATTGATCACATTTTACCACTTGCAGAAGTCGGTGTTAAAGCACGAAGCCGTGCATGGGAAAGAGCTCGCCAAATAGTTTTAAACATTCGTAAAGACCAAGATGGTCAAAGCGGTGTTGATGCGCTATTAAATGAATTTTCACTATCGAGTGAAGAAGGTGTGGTATTAATGTGTTTAGCCGAAGCATTGCTTCGCGTTCCAGATAAAGCAACTCAAGAAACATTAATACGTGATAAATTAGCAAATGGCGATTGGAGCTCTCACTTAGGTAGTAGTGATTCTTTATTCGTTAATGCCTCGTCTTGGGGATTACTAGTAACCGGTAAAATGGTTAACTATAACGACAAAACGAAAGAGCAGCAGTTTGGCATACTTAAAAAAACAATTGGTCGTTTAGGCGAGCCAGTTATTCGTAAGTCTGTGAACTTTGCGATGAAGATAATGGGTAAGCAATTCGTAATGGGTCGTACCATTAACGAAGCAATTGAGCGCGCGGCTGAAAAAGAGCAAAAAGGCTATGTATATTCATACGATATGCTAGGTGAAGGCGCTCGCACAATGAAAGACGCTAAGCGTTATTTCGACAGCTACATGAATGCGATTCATGCTATCGGTAAAGCGGCGAATGGTCGTGGCCCGATTAAAAGCCCAGGTATTTCTGTAAAGTTATCGGCTATTCATCCGCGTTATGAATTTACTCATAAAGAGCGCGTGATGGAAGAAATCGTTCCAAAACTAAAAGAACTTGCTCTTGCCGCTAAAAAATACGACATCGGTTTTACTGTTGATGCTGAAGAAGCAGACCGTTTGGATATTTCTCTCGATGTTATTGAAGCGGTATTTAGCGATGACGACCTTGGCGATTGGCAAGGTTTTGGTTTAGCGGTTCAGGCGTATCAAAAACGCGCTATTTTTGTTATTGAATGGCTAACAGACCTAGCAACCCGTGTGGGTCGTAAAATGATGGTGCGTTTAGTAAAAGGCGCATACTGGGATACCGAAATCAAAACCACGCAACAAGATGGTTTAGACTTCTTCCCGGTATTTACCCGTAAAGCAACCACAGATGTGTCATACAAAGCATGTGCGATTAAAATGCTTGAAGCACGAGATGTGCTTTACCCGCAATTTGCAACACACAACGCCTATACTGCAGCGACTATTTTAGAAGTAGCGAAAGGTGATAACCAAGGTTTTGAATTCCAACGTCTGCACGGTATGGGTGAATCTTTATTTGACCAAATCGTTAATGAAGAAAAAATCCAGTGTCGTGTATACGCACCAGTAGGCCAGCACGAAGACCTACTTGCTTACCTTGTTCGTCGTTTACTAGAAAATGGTGCTAACTCATCTTTTGTAAATGCTATTGTAGATACCACTCAACCGGTTGAAGCATTATTACCAGATCCTGTTGAAACACTGCAAGGATTACGTAATAAGTACAACACGCAAATAAAAATGCCAATTGATTTATACGGTGAAGAACGTGCCAACTCAAAGGGTATGGATTTAACTGATATTAACGTGATAACCCCGTTTAAAGAAAATTTAGACACTTGGTTTGAAGAGCACTTAATTGAAGAAAGCCAAGTACCAGAGGGCGCGCTGGCAGTTAAAAACCCAGCAAACCATAAAGAAATTATTGGCCATGTGAAATTACAAAATAGCGATGAAATGAAAGTGTTGCTAGCCAACGCTGAAACCGCTTTTGAATCATGGTCACAAACGCCAGTAAAAGAGCGCGCTAATTTATTGCGTCGCGTTGCTGATATTTTAGAGCGTCATCATGATGAACTTGTTGCTATCTGTATCAAAGAAGCAGGTAAAGTGGCACAAGATGGTATTGATGAAGTACGCGAAGCGGTTGATTTTTGTCGTTACTACGCTGCCCGTGCTGAAGAGCTTGCTCAAGATGAGCGCTTTGAAGCTCGTGGTGTGATTTTATGTATTAGCCCATGGAACTTCCCACTCGCTATTTTCTTAGGTCAAGTTGCAGCTGCTATCGTTACGGGTAACACTGTAATTGCAAAACCTGCAGAACAGACGAGCTTAATTGCCCTACGCGCTATTGAATTAATGCTTTCTGTTGGTTTACCTGAGCACGTTGTACAGCCTGTGATTGCTCGCGGTAGCGAAGTAGGTAAAACCATTGTGCCAGATGAGCGCATTCAAGCTGTTATGTTTACAGGTTCAACTGAAACGGGCACGCTTATTTCGCAAACATTAGCTGCACGTAACGATATTCAAGTACCTTTAATTGCAGAAACTGGCGGTCAAAACTGTATGATTGTTGACTCAACAGCGCTTCCTGAGCAAGTTGTTGATGATGTTATCAGTTCTGGTTTCCAAAGTGCCGGTCAACGTTGTTCGGCATTACGCGTGCTCTTTATTCAAGAAGATGTTGCTGATGGCATTATCGATATGATCAAAGGCGCACTTGCTGAGTTACATATTGGCGACCCATCATTACTCTCTACAGACGTAGGCCCTGTAATTGATGAAAAAGCGCTGAAAACACTTAATGCTCATGTTGAATACCTAAAAGGTAATGCAACACTTCACTACGAGTGTAAAATTCCTGATAACAGCGAAAATGGCGCATTTTTCTTTGCACCACGTTTATACGAAATCAAAGACTTGTCGGTATTAAAACGTGAAGTATTTGGCCCGTGTGTACATGTGATCCGCTTTAAAGCGAGTGAGCTTGATAGTGTTGTCGACCAAATTAACAACACCGGTTACGGCTTAACAATGGGTATTCATTCTCGTATTGAAGAGCGCTGTGAACACCTAGCTAAAATGTCGCGCGCAGGTAATGTTTACGTAAACCGTAATATGATTGGTGCGATTGTTGGCGTGCAACCATTTGGTGGCCGTGGACTATCGGGTACTGGCCCTAAAGCCGGTGGACCAAACTACCTACAACGCTTAATTAAAGAAAAAGCATCACCAGATAACGTACAAATGACTAACCTAACGCCAGACGAGCTTGATTTACACCACTACAGTGGCGCAAATGAGCAAGTAGAAAAGCTAATGGTTAACTCTATGCGCGATGAAAAAATTTGGCGTGCAACACCACTGAATGATCGTGTTTCTGCGGTGCGTCAGTTATTAGCGAAAGTAGCAACCGTTGAAATTATTGATGATCTTGCAGACGATTTAGCGTTAACGCTTGCCGATGCACGTGCTCAGTTAAACCGCTTAGAAAAGCACATGCGCAAATATACAACCTTACCGGGGCCAACGGGTGAGTCAAACACTCTTCACCTTGAAGCACGCGGCTGTGTAGTATGTTACGCAGATAAGAGCACCTCATTTAACTTTTGGGCACTATCGATTATTACCGCGCTTGCTGCTGGTAACACGGTAATAACGGTAGCATCTGAAATATTTTATGATGAAGCGGTTGCTTTTAGAGATAAGTTTATTGCGACTGGCGTTGCTGAAGGTGTTTTCCAAGTAGCTAAACCAAATCAATTACAAGCGATATTGGCGCATCCTCACCTAGCCGGTGCGGTAGTTGCTGCACGTTCTTCTCGCTTAGGCTACTTCAGCCAACAGCTTGCACAACGTAAAGGCGCAATACTACCAGTGATCAGCTCTGAGTATTACGACACGCTAATTAAGCGCTTAATTACTGAAAAAACAATCAGTATAGACACGACGGCATCAGGCGGTAACACCTCGTTGATGACCCTTGTTGAAGATGATGAATAGCAATTAATGCATTAATCTAAATAAAGGCATCTATTTGATGCCTTTTTTATTCCTATCTACGCATTTATTTGTTAATTTAAAAAATAATAACTGTTAATTAGAGTTCACTTTGAAAATCATTCCTACTTCACAGCTAAAGCCTGGTATGTTTGTACAAAAAGTTGTTAAACAAACTGGTAGCATTAGAATAAAAAACCAAGGCTGGGTTAAAACTCAAAGTGGAATTGATAAATTAATAAAATCAGGAATTTTAGAGGTTGAAATCGACCCTGATAAAATGCTCGAATCTGAAGCACCTGAAACACAAGCAACCTCACCTACTCAGCACGAAATCAAAAAGCGCGATCCTTGGTTAATTACCCACAGTGCTGAGCAAGAAATGAGTAAAGCTAAAAAGCTTTACGATGAAGCAAAAAACCTGCAAACCAAAGCTTTTGGCGATATAGAGTCTGGGCGTACTGTTGATGTTGCGCCTTTTAAAGAACTGGCTAGTGGGTTTATTGACTCCGTATTTAGAAATCAAGATGCTCTAGCGTGCATTACACAAATGCGCCAAAAAGACGCCTATTTGTTAGAGCACTCGATAAATGTGTCTATTTTAATGAGTATTTTTGCCAAACATCTCGGTATTGAAAAAGCAATTATTGAAGAACTTGCCACTGGCGCTCTTTTACATGATATGGGAAAAATAAAAATCCCTGATGCTATTCTCAACAAACCAGGTCGTTACACGGACGAAGAATTCAAAGTGATGCAAAATCATGCGCTCTTTAGTAAAGAGATACTAGAAGACGCAGGATTAACGGGGATTGCCGTAGATATTGCAGGTATGCATCACGAGCGTTTAGATGGCAAAGGCTATCCCTTTGGCAAACAAGGCGATGAAATAAGCCAGTACGTTCGTATGGCGTCTATTGTTGATGTTTATGATGCATTAACCGCTGAACGGGTTTATAAAGCAGGCATGGAGCCAATTAGAGCATTTAAAATTTTAAAGCAAGGCTGCCCAGATAGCTTTGATGGGGTGCTACTTAATAAGTTTATTCAGTGCATTGGTATTCACCCTGTGGGCACACTGGTAAAACTCTCAAGCCAAAAGGTGGGACTCGTTACTCAAAGCAATCCTGCAACACCATTAAAGCCAGTAGTAAAAACGTTTTTTAATGCAAAACATGGGCGTTACACTGAAGTTCAAGACGTTGACTTATCAAACAAAAGAACGCAAGACACGCTTGAATCAGCAATAAAACCCAAAGAATATAATATAGATTTAGAAGGCTTTTATAAGCACTCTATCTTTAGTTAATTGGCCACTATTGTGGCCAATCTTGCAAGGCTTTTAAGCTAAATTCATAACCATCGAAATCAAGTACGCTCTGATCTGGCGCTATTTCTAACAGCTTCAACGCACCAATAGACTCCCCTTCATATAGCTCTCTGCCATTGATCTTTATCCAGCGTTTATCCGCAGCTGAAGAATAAATGTGCGCCTGATACTTAATACTTGGTAACATACTTTGTAAGCCATCAGGAAGTAGCTCAACAGGCTGTACTCGTGATGAAAGGCGAGAGCCTTGAGTTACTTCATAGTCGGCTGTTGTTTCTGTGCTATTAACGGCTTGCGCAAACGCATTTTTCAGTGTGTCGGGAACCGTATCAAGTTCATCATTTGACTCTGGCTGCGCAGGCACATTTTGATTAAGTGGTTTACCTAACACCTTATATTTACTCAACTCATCTGCAGTAAGTGTTCTTTTCGCTGATTGAGTTGGGACACTTTGCGGTTGGCTGCTCGGTGATTGAAAACTAGATGAAGCGTTATTCTGCGTCGAGAAATTTTGCGTTTGCCCTTGAGACGCTTGATTAACGCTCATAGGTAAATATTGTCCTTGTGGCGTCAGCAACATTTGCTGTACACCCGTTGGGGTTTGTACATAAACCAACTGCCCTGCCAGCGGCACAGAATTGTTAGGCGCAGCTGTTACAATGGGCGCTTGAGGAGTTGTTACTGTTTGAGCAACCGTTCTTTGTACTTCCTCTGCATTTGTTGTTGATTTTTCTACAACCCCTGACTCTTTTTGACTAAGGTCATTTTGAACAGGCTCATTTTTAACGGTTACATTTTCTTGTTGCGCCCACTTGCCGACAAAGAAGCCACTGGCCAATATACCCGTTGCCAATAAACTTCCTGCGAGTAAAAAACTAATTCGACGATAGGTCATCAACTGGCGTTGTTGTTTTAATTGTTGCGCTTGCAAGTCATATTGCTCAGCGCTCATGGTATCGTGCTTTGACTGCTTTAACGCATCTAATAAATAAGACATGAATCACCTAACTAAAAAATAAAAGACAGGCCAATTCCTGCACCAAAAAGCATTAACGCAGCAGCGCTATAAGGCCAAATCGAACCTGTTTTACTCACCTTATTATTTGTAACAATAAAGTCGATAGGTAAAGATTCACTCGCCGCTTGTTTAACAATATCACTGCCAACAATTTCTTGTTGTTTCGAAAATGCCCCTACTAATGCGCGTTCACACACCAGATTCATTAATCGTGGCACACCGCCTGTGAGCTGATGCACCATTTGCATTGCTTCCATTGAAAATATTTTCTTGTCACAACCTGCAATATGCAGCCGATGTTGAATATAAGCAATGGTTTGCCCTGGTGTTAGTGCTAACAAGTGATATCTGGCAGTAATACGCTGTGCCAGCTGCCTTAACTCATTTCGCTTTAGAAGTACCTGTAACTCAGGCTGCCCTACTAATACTATTTGTAATAACTTTTTATGATCCGTTTCAATATTGGTTAATAAGCGAAGTTGTTCTAGCACACCAGGGGCAAGCAATTGTGCTTCATCAATAATCAAAATAGTATGCCCCCCCGCTTTATTATTAAACTCAAGGTGCTTTTTAATGACATCCGTTAAACTTTTCAGGGTTGCATTTTTGGCGTCGTAAGTTATTTGTAATTCATCGCAAATACTGGCTAACAGTTCAAGTTCTGATAACGCAGGATTATGGATCATTGCTACTTGGGTATTTTCAGGCAGTCGCTCTAACATACTACGCGTTATGGTGGTTTTACCCGTACCCACTTCACCTGTTAACAGCACAAAACCACCGTCTTCACCTAACCCATAAGTAAGGTGTGCTAATGCTTCTTTGTGGCGTTCACTTAAAAATAAGTAATGGGGGTTAGGCGAAATTGAGAATGGCTTTTCTTGTAAACCAAAATAGCTTAAATACACCTTTATAGTCCTTGGTCGTTAATTCACGGCCTATAATGGCAAAAAAATAGCCTGGGTGACAACTACAACCAGGCTTTATTATTAAAATAGTGTAAATAAAAAGGCTAAACTAAATAAAAGCGCATTTTTAGATTCGCTAATACATTAATTAACTACTTCTCATAGCGTACTAGGCGTAAATATACGTTACTTGTTTTAGCATGTAAGCTATTTAAACCACTGGAAAATTGATAAACCCATGCCGAATTTATATTGCTAATACCTGAGGTGTTAGACCAATAATTTTGCGACTGCGTTGCTAAAAAAATATCCGCATTAATACTTGGATCGGTACAACGGTGATCTACTATACTGGCTAACTCTTTAATACTTGGTACTTGCCAGTCGTTATAATCTGCTGTGCTGTCATTAACTGCGCCTTTAAGTGAAGCTTGCCAATTTAGTGGCTGAGTATCACCATCGCAGCTAGTTGTTTCGCTATTATAAACTTGGCCATAATTACAGCGTTGCCACATCAGCCCTGTTTTAGTATCTGACACAGTGCCATCAATATTAATCACAAATCGGTCGGTATCATCGCTAGTCGCAACTTCTTCATAACACTGCTGCGCTGCAAGTGACTGGCTCAATCCCAAGGCTAATAACATAGAGACTTTAATTAATTTCATAATAATCACCTTAACGATTTCTAACTAAGCGCACGTAAGCGGTATTATCTTTTGGATAGGCTAAATCGTTGCCATCCATCATATCGATAGTGTAAGCCTGAGATAAACTGGCACCATCAACCGCGGTCTGTGAAGTCCAGTAGCGTAAATGCCCTACACTATTAGTCGATGGTGTATTAGGGAAAAATGCAGTATCTATCAATACATTTTGCCCTTGTTTACCGTAGTCGATTAAACCTAACAGCTCAGAATAAGTGGGTAAACGCCAATTACTGCCACCACAAAAATCAAGCGCGTTAACTTCATCTATATAGGTTTGCAATCCACAATCAGTATTATTTGGGCACGTAGTATTAGCACTACCCGTTACATCGCCACTATTGACAGTCCCTTGCCAAATATAGCGGTTTTGTCCATCACGCAGTGAGGTATTTGGTAACACACCGGAATAAGGACTTTTCACTTCCCAAACAAGGCCGGTAGTATTATCGCGAATACAGCTAAAGTTCGACGCATCATCAAGAAGCTCATCGGCAAACTCATTAAGTTTTGTGTAATCAAAAGCCAAATTCCCTTTACCCACTTTACCTAAACGATTGGCAAAACTATCACGCCCAAGATCAGCATCTTGAGCTGGGAACTCATCATTATTACAATTAATACGTTGAGTATTATTATAACACTCACCTACTCCGGTATCGTTTATTAACCCAAGCGCTTTAGGTGTTACATCAATAAATACGGTATCTGTGTCGGTGCGCCCTTTTAAGTCCATAACTTGTACTTCAAAGCTAAGGGTTGCATTTAAATCAATATCAGAGGCAAAGAAGCTGGCAGTACATGACTGCGGTTCAAGAAGAGCTTCGGTATTTCCGGTAAGTTGTTGCCACCTACATTGGTAAGTCTGAGTTGCCGCTTCGCTTGCCGTCGCATCTAAAATAACTTTATCGAACTCTTCTACAGTTTGGTCAACACCCGCATCTGCAATAATCACTTGGGCTGTTTTATTGAGAGTCATATCAAATTGTGATGCAGATACCCCGCCCTCATCATCCGTTACGGTGAGTTGCCATTTTAAGTTGGTGTTATTTTCTAATAATGGATGAGGAAAACTAAGCGTTGGATTGGTATAGCTATCAATTGTTAAATCAGGCCCAGATAATAATTGCCACAAGTAACTACTAATTTCGCCATTTTCATCGGGGTCTGTGGAAGTTAAACCACTAAGGGTTACAGTATCTTTATAAACTGAGGGTAAGTTTGCAGGAGCAACTTGAGTAACAACAGCAAGAGGAAGCTGATTATTAGAGGAAATGAAAACACTCAAGTCGTCATTCACTAAACTACCATCTGGCGTTTGATAGCTTACTCTTAAGACCAATTCACTATCAGATTTTACATCCGGTGCAGTGATGGTTTGTTCAGCCCCTTCAAGCGGAAACACATCTATAATAGGACCGCTTACACGCTGCCAAGTAAAAGTACCATCTGCAGGAGAGCCTTTTGCAGAAATAGTAAACTCCGATTTTTCTACAACTTGGAGATCGTCACCTGCAAATACTGACGTTTTAATATCACTGTTATCAGCACCGTCTCCCCCTCCACATGCAGCCAAAAGCAAGCATGCCATAAGTGGTATTAACGAAATTGCTCTCATACTAAGCACCTTTGTGTCTTAAAATTATCTAATAAGACTGTGAAGCAAAAAAAGTGCCATTATAAATTATAAATAGCTATCTTGATGAATACGAACAAATAACTTAGTGCCAACTTTACTGTAATCTACTTTATATTCGCGGCCATCTAAGGATTGAATAAACAACAACTGTTTTTCCTCGCTAAATACATCTGGACTTGCAATATAAACCATATCTAAGTAGCGCTCTTTTGCATCACGGCGGTTTTTTGGCAGCTCTTCTTTAAATGGTTCAAGGCCATTTGCTGTTACTTTAATTCGAGGATGTTCCTCACCATTAACAATCACTAAATCTAGTTTTCTGTCTTTGTGAATTATGGTGTTTCGACCACTTTTAATAAAAGATCTGTCTTGACTCATAGTTATTCCTAATCCCGCAGTGAGTGCTTATATTATTATTCACACCGCGACTTGATAAACTGAGAGGGATCACGCTTCCATTTATTTAAATTTGCGCAAAATTCCCAAATATCACTTTCTATTACACTGGCAGGTAACAGTAAGTCATACCCTGTTAAAAGCTGAAGATGCTTAGCCCTATTAGCAAACATCGCTATAAGCCCATTATAGTCAATTCCTTTTTTTGACCTAAATTTATTATCTTCAACTAACCATTCTGATGGGCAATGCCCATTTTTGCAATTTTTTTGAACAACTTGCATAAATAAGTGCCGCTGTTCTATTAGTAATTTACCCGCAATTCTTGGTGCTAAAGCAGCTAAAAATGTATCTATATCATTTAACTTAATACCAATCGCGTTAAGCTCAAGATGATCGATACCGTTATCAACTTTAGGAATACCGCAATGGTGGAGATTTTCTTGGTGTAAATCCCATTGCCCGTACTTATGCTGATATGTTAATTGCTGCTCAGTTAAAATAATACTATAAAAAGGTTCTTGTGTTTTAAAAAATCCAATTAAAATTGCTGCAATACATAAGCTTACTAAAAAAATTTCAATAATACTGATTTCACCTGGACGCAATAAATTAAATAGCATGATGAAGATTAAACCAATGCTACCTACGACCAGTATTTCAATCCCATTTTTAGCGCCTTGCGCTCGGTATTTAAGTGTGTGTTTTTTTATATTAGCCATACTGAAAAAACGCCATATAAAATATAAACATAATAATAGCCCACAATACTAACTTTCTCAGTGTTAAACAGCGTTTGCATGATGTTTTGAAGTTCATCAATTAACTCCTATTATTACTGTTAAATATGCGCAATGACTAAGTATCAGTTATTTTTACGCCTAACGCACAAATTAATGAGATACATAACCGCCTTTTTTTGTCCTGATTTCGTACAATACTTATAATCTATTTTCAGGTATGAAAACAATGCACTCTAAACAATCCGGCAAAGCCCTATTTCCATTTATTATTTCGGTACTAATAATTTTTAGCGTTTATATATATTTGCCCGCATCACAGGGCGAGCAAGCTGATTACTCGGCAATGACAACACAAGTCTCTGCGCACACTGTCGAGTCGCAAGAAAATGCCATTATGATTGAAGCCATTGGCAGTGCCCGTGCTAATCAGGCTATTTACATTAAAAGCGCACAAAACGATTATGTCACCAGCATTTACTTTGAAGACGGCGACTTGGTCAGCAAAGGACAAAAATTAGTGCAACTGCAAAACCAACAAGAACAATTTGCAGTAAAAGAACTTAGCATTAATTTACAAGAAGAAAAACGCCAATTAGCTAGGCTTACCGAACTTTCTCGCTCACAAGCGACTGCCAAGTCGTTACTTGAAGAACAGCTAGCCCGTGTTGATGCCAGCGAAGCTCAACTTGAAAGTGCCAAAACTAAACTCAATGAAATGGCTATTACCGCGCCTTTTTCTGGGTTACTGGGTAAACGCGAAATATCGGTAGGCGCTTATATTAGTAACAGCACGATAATTACAACCTTAGATGATATCAGTATCATAAAAGTTGATTTTAAAGTGCCTGAAAAGTATTTAGCTCAACTGAAAAACGGAATGACTGTTCGCACTCAAAACGATGCTTACCCTGATCAAACATTCACCGGTAAAGTAACCCATATAAGCTCACGTATTGATTCAATCACTCGCAGTGTAGAAGTAACAGCCAGTTTTGCTAATAAATCGGGTTTACTTCGCCCTGGTATGCTACTTAAAACTGCACTAGAGCTAAGCAGCAATCAAGCGCTAATGGTGCCTGAAAAAGCAATTATTCCTCTGCAAGATAAACATTATGTTTTTCAAATTGAAGATGGCATAGCTAATCGCATAGAGGTACATGTTGCAAGTAGAAACAATGGCTGGGTTGCAATAGACAAGGGGTTAAAGAACGGCCAGCAGATTGTTACCGAGGGAATAATCAAAATCCGCTCTGGTAGCAAAGTAAGCGTTAAGGGGTAACACGTGAAAATTACCGATACTAGCGTCAAACGCCCCGTTTTTGCGATTGTTATTAACTTACTGTTACTCACTTTTGGCTTAGTTGCTTTTAGTATGCTGCCTTTGCGTGAGTATCCAGATATTGAAACACCGATTGTAAATATTAGTACTGAATATACCGGTGCATCTGCTGAAATTATTGAAACAAAAATAACCCAAGTTATCGAGAACCGTATTTCGGGGATTGAGGGTATTAAAAGTATTAACTCATCGAGTCGTAATGGCCGCTCAAACATTACCATTGAGTTTAATATTAACCGCGATATAGACGATGCCTCTAACGATGTACGAGAACGTGTTGCACGGGCATTAGACAGCCTACCAGAGCAAGTACGCCCTCCTGAAGTATCAAAATCAAATAGTGACGAAAGCCCTATCGCGTGGTTTGTACTTAACAGTGAAACCATGGATTCATTGCAACTTTCTGATTATGCACAGCGTTTTATTGTTGACCGTTTAGCCGTTGTTGATGGTGTATCAAATGTGCGTATTGGGGGAGAGCGAAAGTATGCCATGAAAGTATGGCTTAACCGCCAAGCGATGGCAGCTCGTGGCATTACCTCTAGTGATATAGAGCAAACACTACGCAGTGAAAATGTAGAGCTTCCGGCGGGTGAAATTGAATCGGTAGACCGTGATTTTACTGTGCGCACTGCACGCAGCTATAAAAACCAACGTGATTTTCAAAACCTTGTCATTAAGCGAGGCGAAGATGGTTATTTAGTACGTCTAGGCGAAGTGGCTGACGTAAAATTAGAAGCCGCCGATGATGAAAGCTTATTTCGCGGAAATGGCCGTAATATGATTGGTATGGGTATTGTTAAACAAGCCAAAGCAAATACTCTTACAGTAGTTGATAATGCCCGCAGTGAACTGGAAAAGATTAAGCGTAACCTACCAGAAGGCACCACTATCGAAGACAGTTACGACTCTTCAGTATTTATCAAAGAATCAATTAATGAGGTTTATAAAACTTTAGCAATTTCTATGGGCTTAGTAGTGCTTATTATCTTTATATTTTTAGGTAATATTCGCGCCACACTTATTCCTGCGGTCACCGTACCGGTCGCCTTAGTCGGTAGTTTTATGTTTTTATTAGCAATGGGTTATTCAATTAACTTATTAACTCTACTAGCACTAGTATTAGCAATAGGTTTAGTGGTAGATGATGCCATTGTAATGCTAGAGAATATTCACCGCCGCATAGAACTTGGGGAGCCGCCTTTATTGGCAGCTTATCGCGGCGCCCGTGAGGTAGGCTTTGCAATTATAGCCACCACCCTAGTGCTGATCTCTGTGTTTGTACCATTGGTGTTTATGGAAGGACGAATAGGCGCACTATTTACAGAATTTGCAATGGCAGTAAGTGCCGCCGTGTTCTTCTCCAGTATTACTGCATTAACACTCTCTCCGGCATTGTGTTCAAAGGTTTTAAAGGCCTCTGAAAAAGAAAGTAAATTTAGTCAAGCAATGGATCGCTTTTTTACTAAATTAGAAAATGGATACCGTAACGCTTTAGCGTCAAACATGACCCGCAAATGGGGCTTAATGCTGAGCTTAGTTTTAGCTGGGTTTGTTAGTTATTCATTATTTTTACAAATACCGTCTGAACTTACCCCTAAAGAAGACCGTGGTACCTTTTTTGTACTTATGAATGGCCCTGAAGGGGCTAGCTATGAGAATAATGCCGCTAATATGGCAAAGATAGAAGAACGCTTAATGCCTTACTCTGAATCTGGCGAACTAAGCCGAGTTTTAGTGCGAGTTCCAGGTTGGGGTGGCAGTGGTGGTGTAGCCATTGTTGGTATGGCGGATTGGGATAAACGCAAACGCTCAACCTGGGAAGTCATGGATGAAATAAGCGGTAAAATGCAAGAGGTCACCGATGTACGTGCTTTTGCAATTATGCGCCGTGGTATTGGCGGTGGTGGTTCATCGCGACCGATAGAGTTTGTTTTACAAGGTAATGATTATGCTCAGCTAGCTGATTGGCGCGATAGAATTATTAAACGTGCAGAGAAAAACCCTGGGTTAGTGCGCCTTGATCATGATTATAAAGAAACCTTCCCACAGTTTTTAGTCAGTATTGATAAAAATAAAGCCGCTGATTTAGGCGTATCAGTCTCAGATGTGGGTCGTACACTTGAAACCATGCTTGGCCAACGCCGTGTAACCACTTTTATTGACCGCGGTGAAGAGTACGATGTAATTTTAAAGGGAACTAAAGAAGACTTTGCAAACCCTACTGATATTTCAAATATTTACCTTAAATCTCGCAGCAATGAATTGGTGCCACTCGACAGCCTTATAAGCTTGAAAGAAGAAGCCACCGCCTCGCGTTTAAATCGCTATAACCGTATGCGTGCAATTACTCTAAGTGCCAACTTAGCTGATGGCTATACGCTAGAACAAGCACTAAACTTTTTAAACAATGTTGCCGCAGAAGAAAATGACATTGATGGCGCCATTGATTACAAAGGTGAGTCACAATTGTTTTATGAAGGTGCCTCAGCCATGACCTATGTGTTTGTGCTGGCATTGACCGTGACCTTTTTAGTGCTCGCTGCTCAGTTTGAAAGCTTTATGCATCCGCTTGTTATTATGCTCACCGTTCCACTTGGGCTAATGGGCGCTATGTTTGGCCTGTGGAGTATGGGCTTAACACTTAATATATACAGCCAAATTGGTATTGTGATGCTTATCGGGTTAAGCGCTAAAAACGGTATTCTGATTGTTGAATTTACCAATCAGTTACGTGATAAAGGGTTGGAATTTAGTGAAGCTATTTTACAAGCCGCTACCCAGCGTTTACGTCCTATTATAATGACCTCCCTAACCACAGTTATGAGTGCAGTACCTTTGGTACTCGCCTCAGGGCCTGGCTCGGAAAGTAGAATGGTAATTGGTGTGGTGGTATTTACCGGCGTAACGGTTGCCACCATACTGACTCTGTTTGTGGTGCCAGCTGCCTATTACGCACTAGCGCGAAATACACAATCACCAGAGTTTTTACAGCAAAAGCTAGATAAACAAGCAGCTGAAAAACCACTTAAAGAGATCTAAGTCACTCTGAGCGTCGTAATTAGCTGTTACGGCGCTATTTTGGTGCATATAACCATATAATTGAGGAAGTACTTATGAGTTCGACCACACAGGTAGCAACACTCGGCGGCGGCTGTTTTTGGTGTATTGATGCGGCATTTAGGCGTGTTAAAGGTGTACTCAGTGTTTGTTCTGGTTACACGGGTGGACATACTGATAACCCAACCTACAAAGCTATTTGCACAGGCAATAGCGGGCATGCCGAAGTGATTAAGGTTGAATTTGATTCTAGTGTGATAAGCTTTGAAACCTTACTCGCAATGTTTTTTACCTTGCATGATGCCACCCAGTTAAATCGCCAAGGTAACGATATAGGTACTCAATACCGCAGCGTTGTGTATTACCATGATCAGCAACAACAATTGCAAACACAGGCCGTTATTGCAGAGCTGCAAACTCATGTTAGCGAACCTATAGTAACCGAGGTAAGCCCAGCAACCACTTTTTACCCTGCTGAAAGTTTTCACCAAGACTACTACAATGAAAACCCAGAACAAGGCTACTGTAGTATTTTAATTGCACCTAAATTGCACAAGTTTGAAACCGAATTTAGCGAGTTTTTAACTGAGTAAAAAGACTTTAAAATTCTAACCAGTTAGCCCAGCAATTAGCCCAGCAATTTGCTGGGCTATTTGTTTTTCGGCAACTAAAAGTGATAATTAAAACTGATAATTTGCTCCCACAAAGAAAGTTCTTCCTGCGCTGTTATAACCTAATAGCTCACCACTGGCAGCAAACCCTGTTGTTGCAGTAAAATACTCCTTATCGGTGATATTTTCTATTCGAGCAGCTAACGACAAATTATCGAGCAACTGGTAATTAGCGGCTAAATTAAATACTGTATAGCCTGCGAGCTCCGAGTCATAATACGCAATTGATGGACGCGATGAGCGATACTGCATATCCAAACTGGCATCAAAATCGCCCCATGATTTGGCGAGTTGATAATTAAACGACTCTGAAGGCCTGCGTGGTAAATCTGTATTCGTCTTTTCATCTGTAGCATCTAAAAAACTAACATTAACAGAGTGTTCAAAGCCTAACGCTGAAAACTCAGCCGATAATTCTATCCCCTGCATAAATACTTTATCTATGTTAGTTGCAATATATTTACCTGAGTCTGCATCATAATTATTACTAATTAAATTATTGATACGGTTATCGAAAATAGCAATATCATAACGTCCCCATTGAGTTTCTAGGGTAACACCAAACTCATTGTTTAAGGCTTCCTCAGGCTTAATATTATTATTTGGTAGGTAGTATGGGCTGTTAGTTACAAACGCATTAATTAAAGACGGCGCCCTAAATGCGGTGCCATGATTTAAACGTACCGTTACATACTGATTCGCTTTATATCCAAGCCCAGTACTGTAAGTATTTGCACGGCCGTGGAAGTCATAATCATCGGTTCTGATAACCGCATTTGCTAACCATTGTTCATGACTATAAAACGCGCCTATAAACAATGCGTTGTTATCGCGTTTTTCTTCTGATGACGTTGCTGACGAGTTTGATAAATCCTCAGACAAGTAATTAAAACCACCTGATAAATCAAGCTCTTGCGTTAGGCTATAAAGCCCTCGGTATTCAAACTCAACACGCTCTGTGCTATACACTTGCTGAACATCGGTGCCAGTTTGAGTATTTTCTTCTTGCGATACACTCAATGAAGTACTTTGGGTATATATTTCTGAGGCTTTTTTCCAGCCTAGCTTAGCGGTATAGTTTTCAAAATCGTAGGCATCGTTACCCCATGCGTTATCATACTGCGCTTCACCTTCACTGTACTGAGACTGTAAGCTCAACTCACCTAGTTCAGCCAGTTCATACGCTAAATTAAAGCCAATGTTTTTATTTTTGTAGCCATCATCATCGTGATCTTTGGTGTATTCAGCCACAGGGTCTTTGCCAGTAACATCAAAACCATCTGTCTCTTCATAGCCTAGATTATAATTAAAGCTAAGCGCCTCTTTTGCAAGCCCGCCAGCAAGCTGATAATTACTGTAGCTATGGCTGCCTAAAGTAGCCGAAAGCGAGTTATTTGAGGCTTTACGGGTAATAATATTAATCACTCCGGCTACCGCGTCTGAGCCATAAATAGCCGCTCTGGCACCTTTAATAACTTCAACACGCTCGATACTATTAACTGGAATATTCGTCAGCGATACACTACCTGAGCTTGCATCGCTCACTCTCACACCATCAACCAGTACTAAGGTATATTTAGCACTGGCGCCGCGAACAAATATATCTGCCTTTTGACCTAAACCGCCGTTACGGACAATATCAACCCCAGCTATGGTATTTAATATTGCAGGTAAGTCTCGGTAATTCGCTTTTTCAATATCAGCGCGGTCGATAACTGCCACACTTGCTAATACATCATTTATAGGTTGTTCAAATTTATTTGCAGTAACGGTTATTCTTTCAATGGTTTGTTCTGCAGATGCAGAAAAAGACAGCGCAGCCGAAATAGCCACACCCAATGCAGTTTTATTCATCATGATGTTCCCTATCTCTGCCCACCGCAAAGATGTTAGTAAGTAAGATTACATCAAGGCCGGTCTCCGGACTCAGTTACCATAATAAAATACAGCATAACTTTACCGTTGCGGGGGCAGTGTTGGGATTGACTTCATCAATGAAAACGCACCAACTTCCCGATTATCCTACTAAAAAAATCACACCTTTGAAGTGTTTAGCAAGCACCTTGAAAATAGGCTGCTATTGTTATCTGTTTACTTAAAAATGTCAACGGACGTCTAAACATCTACAATTTGATTTTTGGGGTTCGGGGTTCGGGGTTCGGGGTTCGGGGTTCGGGGTTCGGGGTTCGGGGTTCGGGGTTCGGGGTTCGGGGTTCGGGGTTCGGGGTTCGGGGTTCGGGGTTCGGGGTTCGGGGTTCGGTAATTATCATAGATTCAAAAATAAAAAAGCCAAACAATATAGCGTGTTTGGCTAAATACATGTTGCTTTGAACTAAGCGCCTATAGTGCCTAGCTCGAAACAATAAATTAATCGCGGAAGTTTTTAAACTGAAATGGCTGACCTAAATCGGCAGTGCGTACAACTTGCATAGCAGCTTGTAAGTCATCACGCTTTTTACCCGTTACGCGTACTTCTTCGCCTTGAATAGCCGCTTGCACTTTTACTTTAGAATCTTTAATGGCTTTTACAACTTTTTTAGCCATATCTTTTTCGATACCCTGCTTTAGTGCAACGTTACGAAAAACATTTTTGCCTGCGCGAGAAATCTCTTGAAGTTCTAGGCTCGCAACATCCATTCCACGCTTTGAAACTTTTCCAGCTAAAATATCAAACAACTGCATAACCTGAGCATCTGCTTCAGCTTTTAATTTAATTGTTTTATCGTTTAATTCAATTGAGGCATCGACCCCTCTAAAATCAAATCGTGTTTCTAATTCACGATTGGCGTTATCAACCGCGTTTTGTGCTTCGTTCATTTCTACTTCAGATACAATATCAAATGAAGGCATGATGTTCTCCTAACTAGCTAATCTTAATTTTATGCGGCAATTATAACGTTAAAATGATAAATCTTTACATTTTTCTGCATCTTGTTCAGGTGCGATACTAATTTAGTTTGATATACTGAGGCTTCTTTTTTATACGATTTTAGGATTTTTTGTGACGAGGCGTGTTTACCAAGCTATTTTTTTAATTAGTATTGTCGCATTTACCTTCTTATTTGCTAAAGAGGTAAAAGGGGCTGCAAACTTATTTCCGCATGTAGATAAAGTGGCGCATTTTGGTATTTTCTTTTTACTTGCCATTATAATGGATAAAGCCTTTAAACTGCCGTTATATGCACAAATATTGTTGTTAGCCGGCTATGGTGCCGCAATAGAAATTATGCAAGATAGCCTCCCTTACAGACAAGCATCACTGGCCGATTTTGTTGCCGACTTTATTGGTGCGGCGAGCTACTTTTTAGCTAAAGCCCTATTAACACTGCGTAAAAAGAAGCATTATGGCTAACATACTCGTTGTTGGTGATGGTGCTATAGGCTTGTTATTTAGTCATTTCTTAGCTAAATATCACACAGTTTATGTTCTTACCAAAAAAGGCACAGTAAATACTCGCTTTTACAGCCACAGTAACGCTGCGTCTGAAAAAATTAACGCCACTTTCATCTCACAACAGCAATTAGCTCAAGCTCCTGAATTTGAAATTGTTTTATTCACTGTTAAAGCGTTTGCAGTGCAACAAGCCTATGCCCAAGTAAAGCCTTATCTTGGTAATAATACCCATATTGTACTGAGTCATAATGGCATGGGTAATGTTGAACAATTAAATGCACAGTTAACAAAGCAGCAGTCGTTGTACTTTTTAACCACCAGCATGGCTGGGTTCAAATCAAACCCTAATATTGTGCAGCATACGGGAAACGGGCAAAGTGTATTAGGGGGCTGTAATCAACTAGCTATGCAAAATATTCAACAGCTTAGTGCGCAATTACACACTATTCCGCAATTAATTGTCAGTAATAATATTGAGCAACTGCGGTTTGAAAAGCTACTGGTTAATATTGCTATAAATCCATTAACCGCTCTGTACAATATAAAAAACGGCCAGTTGCGTGCGCCACAGTTCAATAGCTCAATTATTAATTTATTAACTGAAGCGTGCCATATTGCGACCGCGCTTAAACTTAATATTAAGCTTATTGATGCCCTCGAGCGCGCCTATAAGGTGATGAGTTTAACCGCAGAGAATTACTCATCTATGCATCAAGACGTTTTGCATAATAGGCAAACTGAGATCATGGCAATTTGTGGTTATATTAGTGAACAAGGCAAGCAACATAATATTACGACTCCGTATAACGATGCTTTACTTGCTAAAATTTTGGCAAAAAAAAGCGCGGAATAAATCCGCGCTTTTAAAATATTTAGCCATTAACGACGATAGACTTTTACAGTGGTAAAGCCTTCTTCGTGAAGAATAAGCGCTTGTAACTGGCTCATTACTCCTTTTTGGCAATATAAGTAATAGTCTTTACCTTTAGGTAAATCACCAAACTTAGTAGCTAAACGAAAAAACGGTAAATGAATAACTTCAATACCATCAATTTCAAGCGGAGCGGCATCTTCTTCCTCAGGTGAGCGAATATCAACAACAACCGCTCCCTCTGGTAACTCTGTAACTGACTCAGCTTCTTTAAGCTCTTGCTTAGCTTCAACATCGATATCGCGCACATCCATAACACGGGCGTTATCAATAACGGTATCTAATACGTCAAAATCAAACTTCTCTTCTTCTGCTTTAATGACTTCAATTTTAGCTTTAACCGTCGGCTTTTTAGAGATAACACCACAGTATTCAGGCATCGTTTCTGCCATTTCTGCAGTGCCTATTTGGCGCGCTATATTAATGATCTCTTGCTTATCATGTTGGATAAGTGGGCGTAAAATCAGCGTTTCGGTTACACGGTCAATCACGCTTAAATTAGCTAAGGTTTGGCTAGACACCTGACCTATACTTTCACCCGTTACCAAAGCTTGAATATTTAGTTTTTCAGCAACAGCACTACCCGCTCGCATCATCATACGTTTAAGCACAACACCCATTTGGCTGTTCTCAACGTTTTCTAAAATTTCAGCAACAACCGGTTCAAAATCAACGGTAATAAACTTAACTTTATGCGTAGAGCTGTATTGCTTCCATAGGTAGTAGCTCGCTTGCTTAACCCCAATTTCATGGGCAGCGCCACCTAAGTTAAAGAATAAAAAGTGTGTACGAGCGCCTTTACGGATCATCTGATAACTGGCAACGCCAGAATCAAATCCACCAGACATAAGCGATAATACATCGTCTTGTGTTGGCAGTGGAAAGCCCGCCATTCCTAAATGGGTTTGCGTCACTATGTAGGCTTTTTCGTCTTTAATTTCTAAACGAATCGTTACCTCAGGGCGGCTTAGCTTTACTCGGGCTCCTTCAACATGTTGATTAAGCCCGCCACCAACGTAGCGCTCTAATTCAGTTGAAGTAAAATCATGTTGACCTATGCGCTTAGCACGTACACAAAAGGTTTTACCAATAATAGTGTGGCCAACTAACGCAATGGTTTTTTGATAGATGTCATCAAGGGTTTTAAAGTCTGTTTCGGTCACTTCAATAAACTGTACGATGCCAGGAATGCGCTGCAAGCTATCAATAAAATCAAGGCGAGTTTGAGCATCATCTAGTTTTGTAACAACTGAAATATTATCCCAGTTATTACGTACTTGTACTTTTTCGTCAACACGACGCAATACAATTTTAATGTTATTTTCTAACACTTTGGTAAAGCGTTTACGGACTGAACGGCTTTTAATGGCTATTTCAGGGTGAAGTTTGACGATAAATTTAAGCATAGTTTAACTCTTAGACTGCGGGAATTCGCGCACCCAGGTATTGGGCGCGGCGGATTATAGCAAAAAATTTAACGCCTAGGAACTAACCAACTCAACAGGCTTAAGGATTCTGGGGAGCTGAATTTGCTAAAAGAGTGTACTTGTCTCTTAACTGATTAATTTTATTTGCGCTTTTTTCTGTACTGTAAGCCTTAAATAAAGTCAGTACTTTTACAATGCCAGGGTATATATCTTGCTCAACCAGCACACCACTTAGTCTTCTTGCTTTCATATAGGGTGTCCAAAAGCTAACCGTTAATTTTAGCGTATGAGCAAGCTCGATTGCATCTTGTTCATCAATGGCAATAATTTCACTATCCCGCAAGGCCAAAATAATGTTGCGCACTTGCTCAAGTAGCTCCTGCTGAAAATCAATGTAACCCTGTTTTAAATGGCTATCGCGAGCGAGAATATCGCCGAGGTTGTCGTAAAAAAAGTGGTAGCGCCACATTAATTCAAACAGCGAATCTAAGTAAGGGCCGAGATGTTCAAAAGCATCATCACCTTTATTGACTGGCTTAAAGTGAGTACTTAAATGGTCACGATAAAGTGCAAATATGTGGCGAATAATGTCTTCTTTATTTTTAAAGTGGTAGTACAGATTACCCGGACTCATGCCTAAACTCGATGCAATATGATTAGTTGATATTGCCCTTTCACCATGTTCATTAAACAATGAAATACTGGTTTGAATTATTTTATCCTTGGTATTCATATACTCATTACTCAATTTTCGAAAATACGATGCTGCATTAAAACAATCCACTAGGGCCTGTTTATCTTTCGAGGTTGAATTTGCAGCAGTGTGTTTGGTATTTTGGCAAGGCAGAGCCTATGTAGTGTGGTTATTCCCCATAAATAGGCGATAACGCAGCATAAATACCAAACACGCGCTGCCTGAAGGTTCGTCCTAGGGACGATTAACTCTTTGTTGCTCGGCTTTTACTTAGCCCACTAGGTTACAAACCTCGCGCCACGATTAAATCGTCCCTAGTTAGAACAAATTTTAATCCTGAAAGGTCAACAGGCCCTAGTATAAACAAATAGTCAGCGTTAAAACAATCAAGGCATGAAGTTCTTCACAATTTACTTACAAGGCTGCTTTGCACACTAAACACTGCTACACTACGGCTAAAAATAATAACACAGTAAATATTATGAAAGTGACCGCAATCTACCCAGGCACATTTGACCCTCTTACCAACGGCCACACTGATTTAATTCAGCGTGCGGCTAAGATGTTTGATACCGTTATTGTTGCTATTGCTCATAACCCAAGTAAAAAACCGTGTTTTACTTTAGAAGAACGCGTTGATTTAGCGAATGAAATTTTAAGCCATTTAGATAATGTAAAAGTGATTGGCTTTTCAGGGCTGCTAGCAGATCTCGCTCGCGACCATAATGCAAATGTACTGATCAGAGGCATAAGAGCGGTTTCTGATTTTGATTATGAATCTCAGCTCGCAAATATGAACCGCCGTTTAAACCCTGATTTAGAAAGTGTATTTTTAACACCTGCTGAGCGTAATACCTTTATATCATCAACCTTGGTAAAAGAAGTTGCGCGCCATAACGGAGATGTGAGTGAGTTTGTTGATAGCATAGTAATGAAAGCCCTGCAATCTAGGCTGGGGGAAACCAAGCATTAAACTCAACGCCTAGCGTTTCATTATGTTGCGCTAGGTAGCTTCGCTCTTGCTTGAAGTAAAAAGTTCTTAAACCTCACTAAACCCAAAAAGTCTTTATTAATAAAGAAAATAGCTATCATCACAAAATCCATCAGATTAATTCCCAAAGAATAAAATGACCAGAACCACCATGGTGTGCTGTTATTAAAGACTAGCACATCTAAATGCATACCAAAAAATAGCAGTGAGTTTATGCTCAGTCCTAATAATAGATAAGAAGTTATAGTATTTTTATTTATGAAGTTACTTACCACTAAAATAGCCAAGATCGTCACTAAATCAAAAAGTAATAGTTGCGTGTAAGAAATATTTTGAATATCAATGAACAAGCTTGAAGAGTATGAAATTGACATGATTAGCGATAGCCATAAAGCCTCTTTTTTTGATGTATTTATACTCGTTACTAATGAGTATAAAAAAGCCATTAAAAAGCCCCATTGAACAAACGCACCTAGATAAAGAGATACATATGGGTTGAGCAAGAAGTCATTCATTTGAAACATTATTTCGAATAGCTAAATTAAGTTGTTTTTTTACCTGTCGTTTTTTTAAGATACTTGTATTTATTACCAAAGAAATAATCATTAATACATCAATAAAGTTTACTCCTAAAGAGTAAACACTCCAAAGCCACCATTCATCAATATTATTACGTACAAATAAGTCATAATAAATGAAAAATGTTAGCAGACTATTTATTAGTAAGCCTGAAATAATATAATAGCTAGCGAGGGGAGCTTTTAGACAGAAATTCAATAAAATGAGAATAATAGAAATGGTTATATAATCGAAGAGGATCCAGTCTAAGTATACATTTTCTAATATCGGAAAAAAATCACTACAAAAGTAAGAGGAAAACATAATAGCGGCTAAGTATGTTACCGACTTGTCTGGCTTATTAATACTCGAAACAAGTGAGTATAAAAATGCCATTAAAAAACCCCATTGAGTGAAAGCACTTACGTAATCAACCATGCTGTAATCGATGTACAACTTAGTTACAGTCCCTTGCAATTTTAGGTCTTAGGAATAATGATACTATTTTATTTTTGAGTTTGTGTAATCCTAAGAAGTCTTTGTCTACAATTAGAGCAACAATCATTACTAGGTCTATAAATGTCACTCCAAACGTGTATATATCCCACAAAAACCAAGGTTCAATATTTTTATTAATAAAAATATCTAAATGCATTAGCAAAGCTAACATCAAATTAATTGAAAGGCCTATTAGTAAATATAATAATGAAGGAGTCGTAGTTTTACTTAATTTGTAAACGAAAATTAGGCAAATTATGGTTATTAAATCATGTATTGCCCAATCAAAATAAGTAGTATTGTAATAGGAAATCCATGTAAATAAGTAATCAGTCACGGAATAGGATACTACCATAACTAATGAGCTGAGTAATAAAGTCGTTCTCCTCTTAACATCTAAGCTGTAGACAAAGAGGTTAAAAAAAAACGCCATTAAAAAGCCCCATGTCACTAGGGCTGACAAAGAAAACAGACCAAAAAACTCAGCTAAAAACATTTACTACCTTTCTATCACTTTGGACGAGGTAAAAGAATCGTATTACCACGCTGGAGATCAGCACTACCGCCAGCAGCAGCCATCGCCTCTTGAGATATACTAACTGTATCAGATTGTAGGGTTTTAGGGCTAGCAGTTTGTTCCATTGCAGGCTTTAATTGTTGCGTTTTATTGTATGCTTGCATTTGTACTTGGCTGTTCGCTGAAATTTGCATGTGATTAATCCTCTTGAGTATTAAATTTTATTATTGGCGCAAATTTAAATCACACCACCTGCAGCAGTTAGTAAATAACTGCAGTCGCGTTTAATCTATGTTGGTTAATTGACTCAACAACTCGCTTCAGAACAATAAAAGCAAACGATATGCCAACTTTAAATTAATAGTATGTTAATTTAAAAATTATTTTATTTTACTCAAAAAAAAACGCATCGGGGTCACCGTGCGTTTTTTATCCTAGGGATTGCTCAAGCCACGTTTTTGCATGGGATCTCCATGCTATTACTTAGCTTTAACATATATTCCATTGCGACTTCATCACAGTTTTCTTTGCGTAAACATAGCTCGCAATCTTTCATTACTTTTTCAGGTAGGCTCTCTTTATCACAGAAACTAAACCGCTGATTTTCGAAAAAGTCAGGTACACGAGTCAGAACGATGACACGATTGAGTGCCAATTTTTTGGCTTTCACTAATAAGTGTTCAACCAGTTCTCGTCCCTGCCCCGTTACTGCGCTTTTAGGATCAATGCCTAATGAACGTATTTCAGCTAATCCTGTGTCGTAAATATAAAGTGAAGCACAACCCGATACCTGACCGTTTATCTCAGTTACGGCAAACTCATTAATTGAGTGCACCATATCACTTTTAGCTCGCGGTAAATTTTCGCCTACTGTTGCCCAGTGCTGTACGAGTTTAGCAATTGCTTCTACGTCATCTAAGTTGGCATCACGAACCGTTATTTGCTGTTTTTTTTTCGCGTCTTTCACCGCTTTGCTTACTTGCTCTAATGATGTACCGCCAAGCGCTTGGCGTGCCTTAATACAGGCATCAATTTCAAGTACCGGATACACATCACCTTCAAACACTGGATTTACTGATTTATACTGCTCTAGTGAAAGCTCCTCTAACGTTTTACCTTCACTAATAGCTAATTGCACCAACACCCCAACAATATGATGCCCTTCTCTGAACGGCACTCCTTTAGCCACTAAATAATCAGCAAGTTCGGTTGCATTCGCGTGGCCACCTTTTGCCGCTGCAAGGGTTTTATCTGCTTTCACTTTTATACCTTTGATACACGCTTGTGCCATATGAATACACGCAAGCCATGTTGGCATGGCATCAAAAATGCCTTCTTTGTCTTCTTGCATGTCTTTATTGTAAGCAAGTGGCAGTGCTTTTAAGGTCATCATCATTGCGCTAAACGCACCAAACACCCGGCCAGTTTTACCACGAATTAGCTCTAATGCATCTGGGTTTTTTTTCTGTGGCATTAAAGATGAACCCGAGGTCACACTATCGGCCAGTTCAATAAAGCCAGCTTCTCCCGAGTTATAAAAAATCAGGTCTTCAGACATCCGCGATAAGTGAATCATAGAAATAGACGCACAGCTTAATAGTTCAACAACAAAGTCACGATCAGATACGCCATCTAAACTATTTTTAGTCGCACCAGTAAATCCTAGCTCTTGTGCAAGTGCGTGGCGGTCAATCGGGTATGCAGTGCCAGCAAGTGCACCACTGCCGAGTGGGCAATAATTCATTCGTGCTTGGGCATCTTTTAGTCGGCTTTCATCACGCTCAAGCATTTCTACATAAGCCATACACCAATGGCTAAATAACACCGGTTGTGCACGTTGTAAGTGGGTATAACCTGGTAATATTGTGCCAAGCTCACGTTCAGCTAAGCCAATAAACTCTGCTTTAAGTTGCGCAATCGCTTTTAAAATATGATCAGCGGTATCGCGGCACCAGAGTCTAAAGTCGGTAGCAACTTGGTCGTTACGGCTTCGGCCTGTGTGTAACTTTTTAGCTAAATCACCTACTTTTTCAATTAGTGCAGCTTCAACATGCGAGTGAATATCCTCTGCACCTGAAGTGGCAACAGCGTGTGGATTTGCTTTTACTTCTTCAAGTAACTCATAAAGTGCCGATACCAGCTTTTTGTGCTCATCACTAGATAACACATTCACTTGTTCTAGTGCGCCAGCCCATGCAACAGAGCCAATTATATCTTGCTCTGCTAATTGATAATCAAAGGGAAGTGAATCGTTAAACTGTTTAAACGCTTCATCTGGACCCGTAGAAAAACGTCCGCCCCATAATGCCATGAAATCTCTCCAAACCCGATAATAGCCCCTTAATTCCAAGGGGCATAAAAAGTTACTTTTTAGCTAGTGCTGAAATTCTGCTTGATAGCGAGAATAAACGAATAAAGCCTTCTGCGTGCGATTGGTCATAAACATCGTCTTCACCAAAGGTAGCAAAATCTTCGCTATATAAACTGTTAGGTGATTTTTTCTGAACCGCAGTGACTTGGCCTTTATAAAGCTTAAGTACCACTTCGCCCGTTGCTAGTGTAGACAGCGCTTCTGCACCGGCTAAAATAGAATCTTTTAGCGGCGTAAACCAACGACCGTCGTAGACTAAGTGTGAAAATTCACCACCGAGTACTTCTTTCCATTTACGGCTCGCTTTATCAAGTACTAACTCGTCTATTGCTTGAAGCGCCGCCATGATCACAGTACCGCCTGGCGTTTCATAACAACCACGCGATTTCATGCCAACTAAACGGTTTTCTACAATATCGACACGTCCCACACCATGAGGTGATGCAATATCGTTTAATTTAACTAAACAATCATAAGGTTTAAGCTCTTCGCCATTTACAGCAACTACTTCACCTTCAACAACCGATAAAGTGACGTGTTCAGCTTTATCAGGTGCTTGCTCTGGTGAGTTAGTCCAGGTCCATACTTGCTCACTTGGTTCACACCAAGGGTCTTCAAGTTCACCGCCTTCGTGAGAAATATGCCATGCGTTAGCATCACGACTGTAAATTTTAGTTGCTGACGCAGAACATGGAATGTCACGTTCAGCTAGGTAATCAAGCAATGATTCACGGCTTGATAAATCCCACTCACGCCATGGCGCAATCACTTTTAAATCAGGTGCGAGTGCGGCAAAACATGACTCAAAACGTACTTGGTCGTTACCTTTGCCTGTACAGCCGTGAGAAAGTGCATCGGCACCTACTTTACGCGCAATTTCTACTTGCGCTTTAGCAATAATTGGACGCGCCATAGAGGTACCAAGTAAATAAGTTCCTTCGTATATAGAACCCGTTTTAAGCGTTGGGTAAATATAATCGCTTACCATCTCATCTTTTAAATCAACCACATAACATTCAGATGCACCAGACGCTATAGCTTTCGCTTCTACGCCTTCAAGTTCTTCAGCGCCTTGGCCAACATCGGCAACAAAGGCAATAACTTCACAGCCGTAGTTCTCTTTTAACCATGGCACGATAGCCGATGTATCAAGACCACCTGAATAGGCTAAAACGACTTTTTTAATTGAACTCATAGGTGTTCCTTAACAAAATTTGGATTTAACAATGTAACTAATAGCGCATTTTGCGCATGCATGCGGTTTTCTGCTTGCTGTATAATTTTTGATGCAGGGCCATCCATTACCTCAGAAGTAATTTCAAACTCACGGTGTGCCGGTTGGCAATGTAATACCGTAGTTGCACCGGTTTTTTCTAACAATGCCTGGTTTAATTGATAAGGCATGTATTTTTCTTTTACTTGCTCAAGAGGAGTTGTATCCCCCATAGATACCCAGGTATCGGCGTAAACAACATTAGCGCCTACTGCAGCCTCAACCCTGTCACTTACCATTACAGAAGCGCCATTCATCGCTGCTATTTGCTCTGCTTTTTTAAGCACTTGCGAATCAGGTGAGCTGCCTTTTGGTGTTACAGCGACAAAGTCTGTTCCTAAAGTAGCGGCTAATAGCATTAATGAGTGCGTTACATTATTGCCCTCACCTAGGTAGGCAAGCTTTAACTGGCTAACATCACCATGTACTTCTTGTAGCGTTAAAAAATCAGCTAATGCTTGGCATGGGTGATATAAATCACACAAACTGTTAATCACAGGAACGGATGAATACTCACCGAGTGTCGTTAACGTACTGTGCTGATTAACCCGCGCAACAATCCCGTCTGCCCAAGTCGAAATATTTAAGGCAAAATCTTTTATTGATTCGCGGGCGCCCATTGCACCATTTTGTTGGTCAAGGTAAACCGCATGGCCCCCTAAACGGTTTATACCAATATCAAATGAAAGGCGAGTACGTAAACTTTGCTTTTCAAACAAAGTAACCACTGACTTACCAGCTAATACTTGGCTATATTTACTCGGGCTTTCTTTAATATCTTGCGCTAACTTTAATAAATTTAGTGCGCCTTGTTGGTCTAATTCTAGACCCGTTAAAAAATCTTTAAACATGTTCAACCTATGGTGTTACTTTAGTTCCGACATGCTCGCCTTGCAGCAAAGCAGTTAAGTTTTCTGGCTTTTGCCAGCTGGAAATGTACACACCGCGTCGTAAATGTTGGGCAGCGTGAAGACTGGTCTTAACTTTGACCTCCATCCCGCCCACAATTACTCCCTCTGCAATTAAAGTATCAATGTGTTTTGTGTCAAGTTGATGTAAAGGCTGCTTATTGGCATCAAGTACCGCCTCTACGTCCGTCATAAAAATAAGTTCTGCATTTAAATTATTTGCCATTGCGGCGGCTGCTTCATCTGCATTAACGTTGTATAACAAGCCCTGTTCATCAAAGCCGATAGAGCTGATGATTGGTAACCGGCCAACACTGAGTAAATCATCAATAATAGAATCAGCATTGTTGTGACATTGACCTACTTGACCCAATGCTTTTAATTTTTGCGAGGCGGTGATCCCTGCTTCATATAAACTTAACCCCACCGGCTTATGACCAACACTAATTGCTTGCGCCATGAGTTGTTTATTTGCCGCACCCGCAAGGGCTCCAACAATATAAGGCATCTGTTCTTTAGGGCTAATACGTAAACCTTGGTGTTTAGCACTGGCAAAACCAGCCTCTTTTAACCAGCTATCAACTAATGAGCCACCACCATGCACAATCACAAACTGAGCATCATCTTGCTCGTTGAGTATTTCAAATAATGCTTTAGCGGCATTTTCAGTATTGAGTACTGCACCACCGAGTTTAATAACCCACGTTTTACTGCTCATCTAAACGCTCCTATTAGACCTGTAGTGTGGGGAAGCCCCATTGATAAATTAATACATTGCAAAGCCTGACCAGCTGCCCCTTTTAATAAGTTGTCAATTGCTGCCATTACTATTAACTGTGAGCCTTGCTGCTGCCACGCAATATCTACATAAGGTTGTTTGGCCACCCCTTTAATCGAAGGGATTTTGCTGCCAAGCAAACGAATTAATGGCTCATCAACCAATACTTGATAAGCTTTAGCTACTTGCTCACTGGTCACACCCGGCTTTAATTGCACATAAATAGTTTCTAAAATACCGCGCGGAAAATTACCTAAATGAGGAGTAAATAACACCTCATGACCTAGATGCTGTTGTATTTCAGGCCCATGACGGTGATTAAACAAACCATAGGGTGCAAGTGATACCTCACAAAAATGAGTCCCTAGGCTGGCTTTACGCCCTGCGCCCGTTACGCCAGAAACCGCATTAATAATAATTTTTTCATCACTCAACAAACACGCTTGCTGAAGAGGTTTTAATGCATTTAATGCAGCCGTTGGATAGCAGCCAGCAACAGCAATTAGCTGAGCATCAGTAATGGCTTTACTATTCCATTCAGCAAGACCATATGCCGCTTGATTGAGTAGTTCTGGATGTTGGTGTTCAAAGCCATAATAAGTAAGGTAATCATCATTGCTTGCAAGACGATAGCCACCAGAAAGGTCAAATACCTTTTTACCCATCGCTAAAAACTGAGGCGCTAAATCCACACTTACTTTATGATCGGTACACAGGCAAACGTAATCTGCTGAATGAGTGATATCAGCAAGTGCATGTTCATTTAGTGGCTGCAGAGGTAAATCAAGTAATCCTAAATGCTCAGGATACAACTCACTAAGCAACTTATGTTTATCTAAACTTTGCGCTGATACATAACAACCAGTTAGCGAAAGAGTTGGATGTTTTGCTACTAAGCTAGCCAGTTCTGCGCCGCTGTAACCGCTGGCACCTATAATTACTACGTTCATTACTTACTCTTTATCTAAAATTAGTGACCACATTCCATGTTGTTTGTTTACACTAGGGTCTAACCCAGCCAAACAGATTAAATTTATGAGTGATAACTATCGTCGTATTATTTTCATGGCGTAACTTTAATATATTTATGCTTAAAAAGTGAATTGATATTCATCATAAATACTTTTATATTGTTATGCAATTAAAATGAATACTTATTTTGGAATTTTTTATGTCTCTGCCGTCATTTATTTCGATGTACCAGCAATTGATTGCTGCCCCCTCTATCAGTGCCATTGAAGATCATTTATGCATGAGTAATAAGGGTGTCATTGAACTCCTAGCGCAATGGTGTCAAAGCTTAGGTTTTACCTGTGAAATAATAGAATTAAAAGGCAACAAAGGCCGCTACAACTTATTAGCAAAACGCGGTCAAGGTGACGGCGGTTTAATGCTGGCAGGTCACACTGATACGGTGCCATTTGATGATAGTCGTTGGAATCACAACCCATTTAAATTAACTGAGCAAGATAATAAACTATATGGCTTAGGTAGCATTGATATGAAAGGTTTTTTTGCTTTTGTACTGCAGGCTATTAGTGAGCTTGATGAAAAGCAACAAACACAACCAATTTTAATATTAGCCACCGCAGACGAAGAAACCACTATGGCTGGCGCACAACAAATCTGTAAGCACCCAAATTTAAAGCCAAGTCGCTGTATTATTGGTGAACCTACTGATATGACTCCGGTATTTACTCATAAAGGTCATATGAGTACAGCAATAAGAGTTGTCGGCCGTTCAGGACATAGCTCAGATCCCGAACGGGGTCTTAACGCCATCGAAGTGATGCATAAAGTGATTACAAAATTGCTAATCTTAAAAGAACAACTTAAGAATAAATATTCAATAAATCACTTTGAAATTCCTCACCCAACGCTCAATTTAGGTAATATTCATGGGGGCGATAATGCAAATCGAATTTGCGGTTGCTGTGAAATGCACATTGATATGCGCCCTCTTCCTGGCTTAAGTGTACAAGAGCTGCAAGCATTGCTGCTTGATGCAACCTACGATATAAATCAGCAATACCCTAATTCGGTCAGCGTGATTGATTTACATGAGCCAATTCCAGCATTTACAGGAAGCACAGACAGCGCGTTAGTTAAACTAGCCGAAAATATAGCAGGGCAAAAAGCGGTGGCTGTTAATTACTGTACTGAGGCACCATTTATACAACAACTGGGTTGTGAAACCATCGTCATGGGACCGGGTTCAATTAACCAAGCGCATCAGCCCGATGAATATTTAGCGATGGAAAAAATAAAGCCTTCGCAACAAATTATCAGCAACCTAATAAAGGCGAGTTGCTTTTAATCAGTAACAAAAAAGACGCTATTAAGCGTCTTTTTTATAGCATTTATATTTAACCTGAACTCTGAGTAATAAATCTATCTCAAGCAGCTATTTTTAGCGCTAACTGCGTTGAATTTACTTGCAATAGGCTAGCTATTGACGCGTAAGTTCGCCTTGTTTTCACTGAAAATCTCTGGCTAGAGAAAATAAACATAAATATCATCTTTGATTCAATATGTTAGTAAATCTCTTAGCCAGAGTTCAGGTTAGTTACATATATTTTCGTAAATACTTTTTAAATACAGGGTCGGTTTGAGCTAGTTCTTTCTGCTCTTCTAATATCTCTTTTAATATTGCACCTGATGTAAGCGGATTCGCAAGCACCACTCTAAATACCACGGTTGGTTGGTTATCATATTGAACTGGCGTTAAACGTGTACGCGATACAAACGAGCGACCTGATTCACGTTGACGTTTTTGCATGCTTGCAGTAAAACGATTAAGCGCGGCAAAGATATCTAAACGGGTTTGTGCGTCGGCCTGTGCTATCGCATTTTTAATTTGCTTAGGGACATAACGATAAGTTAGCAAACATAGCTCAGGTTCTGATATTAATTCAAAGTCTTCATCTGCTTTTATCAAATCAGCAAAGTAACGGGCTTTTTTAATACTGCGATCGATAAGCATTTCATAGCCTTTACGACCAATAACACGTAAGCAAGCATGCACTAACATCGCCATACCAGGGCGGCTCCCCTCAAGGGTATGGCTGCCTAAATCTTTAGAGCCTTTACGTAAAATATATTCAGCATGGTGTTCGATGGCATCAGTTGCAGCAGGGTCTTTAAACAGCACCAAACCTGCTCCCATCGGTACATACATTTGTTTATGCGCATCAATGGTGATTGAATCTGCATGCTCAATACCTTTTAAAAGGTGCCTATGGGTATTAGAGAGTAAAGTAGCTCCGCCCCACGCCGCATCAACATGAAAGTGGCAATTAATCTCTTGTGCTAAATTAGCCATGTCTTCAAGTGGATCGATATTACCAGTTTCAGTCGTTCCGGCTACACCAATAATTGCCATCACTTTAATGCCTTGCGCTTCAAGCTCTAGCGCTTTTTCTCGCATAGCAGCTACATCAACTTTATTATCAGCCGATGTTTTAATACCAATTAAATTCTCACGGCCAATACCTAATAAATCAACCGATTTGCCTAATGAGTAATGACCTCGCTCAGAGATTAAAACCGCCAGTCCTTTGTAACCATAGTGGAGCATTCCCGCCACTAAACCTTGTGCAGCAATGCCTTTAAAGTTGCCATCCGCTTTCAATAAACGGTTGCGAGCAATCCAAAGTGCTGTAATGTTAGCTACTGTGCCACCAGAGCAAAATGCTCCTAAAGAGGTTTTTGCACTGTGCATCCATTTAGAATAAAAGCCATCATTTTGTCCATAAGCTAAATGATGCATCATTCCTAAAACTTGACGCTCTAATGGGGTAAACGCTTTTGAGGTTTCTATTTTTACAAGGTTTTGATTTAGCCCGACCATTAATTTCGATAACGGCAGTAAAAAATGTGGCAGAGCAGATGTCATGTGACCAATAAAGCTTGGCGCTGCGGTATGTACAGAATGAGCAACCAGCTGTTCCATAATATCTTGGGCATAGCAAGACACAAACGTTGGCTCTTCAGGGATAGCCGCCGATTGAAAATCTTTTTCTATTTCATGTAATGGTTTTTCAATTGCCGCGATATTTTCGTTTAAGAAACCTGCTAAATTACTCGAAATTTCAAGCTCTATTTTGCTCAAAGTTGAGTCAGGGGCCTCTGGAACGGTAAATATCCGTTTAAGGCTTTCTTTAGAGGCGACGGCACAACGCTTTTGATCCATCTTCATACCTAGTGTGTGACTAAAACACCTGTTAGTTTGTAAAACACGCTAATTTAAGGTGTTTTTAAGCAACGGCATTTCTAAAAAATTGCGCTAACTTTACTGCAATATGACAAAAATGTCTCGTTTTAAGCCATAAAAGACAATACAAAATAGATAACATTTCACTATTTTTTATATTTAGTACAAAGGGTAATTAAAATATTGGGCATTTATAATTTTTAAGTATAATAAATCTAACAAAAAATAAGGATGTTACATGCTAAAAGGAAATCTAAAATTAACTCGGTTGGCGCTCGGTACCGTCTTTTTTTTAGTCAGCTTAATAATTTACAGTTACTACACCTACACTGCCATCAATAATGATGTTATACGCAGCATTGATAATCGTTTATTAAATGCAGCCACCAGCGTAAAGTACATTTTAGGTAGTGATTATCACGATAAAGTAGCGCAAGAAATTAGCTTTTCAAGCTATCAAAATAAAGCTGACCAGCTTTCGGCGTTGGCCAATGATTTAAATATAGATTATTTATATTCAATGGTACTGATTGATGAGAATGTTTATTTTACTGCCTCTAGTTACACTCAAGATGATCAAAATAACGGTAAAGTTACTCAGTTTTTAGATCTTTACCCCGAAGCCACGCCCATCAACATAGCTGCATTTTTATCAACATCCCCTATTTTTGAAACCTCAACAGCGCATCGCGGCCATTCTAAAACAGTATATATTCCTCATCTGGCAAAAAATGGCAGAACCTATATTACAGCTGCAGATATTAGCGTTGATAAAATTAGCAATGCGTTAAAAACAGACTTATATCAATCTATGTTTCATTTTTGCTGCGTAATTATTATTTTATTAATAGTTTATATTCTTTATTACTATGGAGTACGTCGTTCATTAATGAGCGACCATGCAAGCGGATTTGAAAATCATATTGCCTTAGAAAAACGGCTAAAAAAAAGCAATGAACATCATTTACAAATTGCGATTATTTTAGTGAACGAAATTGATAATATCAGCCGTTTTTTTGGCACAAAAACAGCCGATGAAGTGATGAAAAAGCTGCTCACTCACTTTAAGCAGCAAGCCCGTTTGCACGCACGTATTTATCGTATTGCAACTAATAAACTCGCTATTTTGACTGATAAAGAAACTCCCTTTGATGAGCTATATAGCATCATCCAGTCACATGATAAAAATATACCGTTTTTAAATCAGCCTTTTATTTATATTACCCTTAACGCTGGTGTAGCTAGAGGCAATAAGTCATTACTGCTTAAGAATGCTCATATTGCGTTACTGCAATCTAAGCAGGGCGATCAGAGCATAGTTAACTACTGTGAGGCAATTAACGACGCTAAATCTCTATATTTATATAATGTTGAAATAGCAAAAGAAATTCGTGAAGCATTTGATGCTCATCGTGTTGTTCCTTACTTCCAGCCGGTTATAAATACTCATACCGATGAAGTTATTAGGTATGATTGCTCACCGAGAATAGTCACTTCACAAGGGGAGATTTTAACCCCTGATACCTTTGCAAATGCACTAGATAGACTGCGTATGAATGGCATGTTAACCCATACCCTATTTACTCAATGTGTTTCACGTTTTCGTAAATCGGCAATTTGTTGGGAGCTAACAGTGTGCGCTGAAAACATTGCTGATCCCACTATTTATGATCATATTGCCTATGAACTTCATCGCTATCCTAATCCTGAAAATATCACTATTTCAATTTTAGAGTCGCAGGTTATTTCACATTACTACGAAATAAAGTCATTTATCGCAATGGTAAAAAGTAAGGGAGCAAAGGTGGTGATGCACTGCTGGGGTAATGAGTTTATTAATACCCTCAATACGTTAAAAGTGGAGGTTGATGGTATTAAACTCGATGGTGCAATCACAAAGCAGCTGTTAAATGATGCAAATACGTCGCTATTTATAACCTATATCGCTGATACAGCTCAGCAGCTTGAACTTGAATTGGTTATTGAAGCGGTAGAAAGTAATACAGTTGCAGAGTTGCTCAGCCAGCTAAATGTAACGCTGATGCAAGGTAGCTACCTTGGCAAATCAACGCCACATGTTACTGACTTTAAAAAAGCAATGAATTAGTTATTAAGATTAATGGCTAGTCGGTGGCTTTGCTGACCACTGGCCCAGTACTTACGCTCAAAAGGGGTAATTGCTTCGTCTGATTCAAACAACGCGGTTTGACAAGGATACCCAGCTAACTCAAGCGCTCTGGCAAACTCTTTAACATAGATATCCCAGTTACTGCGCACTTCAAGCAAACCACCTAATTTAACAATAAAGGGGAAGATAGCAGCCCCATGCCAGCGCCGCTGAATGTGCTTAGACTTAGGCCACGGGTTTGGGTATAGCAAATAATGATGAGTAGGCCGCCAATTAGCAGCGACAGCTAAACGCCAAAAATCATTTAAGTCAGCTTGCACTAAAATGTAATGACCACTCTCAGTTTGTTTATACTCAACATCATGCTTATCAAGTCGGTGAGATGACTTATCAATGCCCACAACTAACGCATCAGGATGACGTTTCGCTAAATTAGCAGTGCTTTCGCCAACGCCACAACAGGAGTCTAGAATAAGCGGTCCATCAAAGGCTTGCACCTTAGCATTAACTTCATCAAATGCGGTTTGAGTATGCGCTGCAATTGGCTTTTTAAACTCGGCTTGTAAGTGTTTATTAACTATTTCATCAAGCTTTTCATGAAGTCCCGCTTGATTAGATACAATACTACGTGAATTTGCATCGCTCATCAGTGTCTTAGCCCCACACCTTTTTTAATTAGCGTCAGTGCTAAAGTAAATAATACGCTGATAAACACCAACAACACCGCAATCGCAACCGTTAAATCAACATCAGAAACACCTAAAAATCCGTATCTGAATGCGTTAACCATATAAATGATCGGGTTTATTTGCGATACCATTTGCCAAAAATCAGGCAGTAAAGTGATTGAGTAAAACACCCCGCCTAAATAAGTTAGAGGCGTTAAAATAAAGGTCGGAATAATACTTATGTCATCAAAGCTGTTTGCATAAATAGCGTTGATTAACCCGCCCAAGGCAAACACCGCCGAGGTAAGAATAACAGTGGCCATAATCACAAAAATATTATGTATTTGTATATCTACAAAAAATAAAGAAACGCACGTTACAATAAAGCCCACCATAATGCCTCGGGTCATGCCTCCGCCCATATAACCCAACACAATGATGTAATTAGGCACAGGTGCAACCAATAACTCTTCAATACTTTTTTGAAACTTAGTTGAGTAAAAGCTCGAAGCCACATTCGAGTAAGAGTTTGTTATAACTGACATCATAATAAGGCCAGGAACAATAAACTCCATGTAACTAAAGCCGCCCATATCGCCAATACGCGAGCCTATTAAGTTCCCAAAAATAACAAAATATAAGCTCATAGTAATCGCTGGCGGCACTAAGGTTTGCACCCAAATACGCAAAAAGCGAATACACTCTTTAATCCAAATACTTTTTAAGGCTACGCCATATTTAAACATCTATTCGCCCCGCCCTTGCTCTAATAAACCTACAAATAATTCTTCTAATCGATTTGCTTTATTACGCATGCTTAGCACAGTATTACCTTGTTCGGTTAACGCGCTAAATACAGCATTAAGCCCTTGTGATTTAGCCACCTCAACTTCAATGGTGTGATCATCAGTCATGGTAAAATTATACCCTTCAAGCGTCACCGGATTGGTAGGCTGTTTTAAATCCAATACAAAGGTTTCTTTGTCTAATTTAGCCAACAAGGCTTTTATGGTGGTGTTTTCAACTATACGGCCGGTATCAATTATAGCGATGTTTTTACACAGTAGTTCGGCTTCTTCAAGGTAGTGAGTGGTTAAAATAATGGTCACGCCTTGTTCGTTGATTTGTCTTAAAAACTCCCACATTGAGCGGCGCAGCTCTATATCAACGCCCGCAGTTGGTTCGTCTAAAATAAGTAACTTTGGTTCATGCATTAAGGCGCGTGCAATCATCAAACGACGCTTCATACCACCAGAAAGGGTACGCGCTTGCTTATCTTTTTTCTCAAGTAGCCCAAGTTGTGCTAAGTACTTGTCAGCACGTTTGTGCGCTTCGCCGCGCGGTACACCGTAGTAACCTGCTTGATTAACGAGTATTTGGCTTAGGGTTTCAAACTGACTGAAGTTAAACTCTTGTGGCACTAAGCCCAAGTTGGCTTTCGCCGCTTCAAGGTCGGTATCAATATCATGACCAAATACTTCAACTTTACCTTTGGTCTTATTTACCAAAGAAGATATCACCCCAATAGTGGTTGATTTACCCGCTCCATTTGGACCTAACAGTGCAAAAAAGTCACCTTCATGCACTTGTAAATCAACGCCTTTTACTGCCTCAACCCCATTTTTGTAAACCTTGGTAAGGCCTTCAATATTTAAAGCAATATTTTGCTTATTCATTTTTTACCCTCACCATAACCCCAGCGCTTTGTGAGATTATGTTCAATATTTAAATGATCTAAAATTCGCGCCACCATAAAATCAACTAAGTCTTCTATGCTTTGTGGTTGATGATAAAAACCAGGTGCAGCGGGCATGATAGTGACCCCTAAACGCGACAATTTAAGCATATTTTCTAAGTGAATTTCGCTAAACGGGGTTTCGCGTGGCACTAAAATAAGTTGACCTCGCTCTTTTATCACCACATCGGCGGCGCGCTCTAATAAATTATCTGATGCGCCGACTGCAATCGCAGACACAGATCCTGCGCTACATGGACATACTACCATTTTTTTCGGCGCTGCAGAGCCCGAAGCTACAGGGCTGAACCAGTTATCTTTGCCAAATACCTTTAATTGTTCGCTCTTGGCGTTAAATAATGCACTTAACTGCTCGGTAGCTTTATCTTCATTCCCTGATAACTTTATATTAGACTCGGTATCAAAAACTACACGCGCGGCACTTGAAATAAGCACATACACTTGAAATTGTTGTTCAAGTAACACTTCCAACAGCCTTAATCCATATGGTGCGCCTGATGCGCCACTAAATGCTAAGGTAATTGTATCTTTAAATTGCACATTATTCTCCGCTGTATTTATCGGCCAAACCATCAACAAGTTGCTGATGAAGACCATTAAAACCACCATTACTCATAATTAAAACATGTTGATTTGGCTCAATATTCTCAAGTACTGTATCAATAATAGCGGTTGTAGAATCAAAGCATTGCATACCCGCTTTGTCAGCTTGCTCTTTAAGTGACCAGTTTAAATTTTCAGGCTCAAATAACAGCACGTCGTCTGCATCGCGAAGTGAATCGAGAAGTGTAAATTGATGCACTCCCATTTTCATGGTGTTAGAGCGCGGCTCTAAAATCGCAATAATTTTTTCATCCCCCACTTTAGCACGCAGCCCCGCAAGTGTTGTTTGAATCGCGGTTGGGTGATGGGCAAAATCGTCATACACTTTAATATGATTAATATCTGCTTTAAGCTCCATTCGCCTTTTTGGGCTTATAAATTCACTCAAAGCTTCAATACTGTGCTCTATTGCAATTCCCACATGACGTGCTGCTGCAATAGCCATCATGGCATTTTTAACGTTATGCTCACCAATCGCTTGCCAGCTAACAACGCCTTGTAACTGCTTATTTAGTAAAACATTAAATTGAGAACCATCGGCTTTGAGTAATTCATAATTCCAGTCATCGCCTAGAGTTTCGCTCTCGCTCCACAAGCCTTTTGTAATCACATCGCTCAGTGCTTCATCATTTTTTGGCCACAGCACTTTGCCGCTTTGCGGTAGTGTACGAATCAAATGGTGAAATTGTTTTTTAATTGCGTTTAAATCTTCAAAAATATCAGCATGATCAAATTCAAGATTATTTAAAATAAGTGTTCGAGGTAAATAATGAACAAACTTACTGCGTTTATCAAAAAAGGCCGTGTCGTACTCATCGGCTTCTATAACAAAAAATGGCGTTTGCCCAACTCGCGCAGAAAGACCAAAGTTTTGTACAATTCCGCCAATTAAAAAGCCCGGTTTTAAACCCGCATATTCAAGTATCCACGCCAACATACTAGCGGTGGTTGTTTTACCATGAGTTCCCGCCACAGCCAGCACCCATGAATCTTGTAATAAGTTATGTTTTAGCCACTCAGGCCCTGAAGTATAAGGCAGGCTCTTATCGAGTACATATTCAACACACGGATTACCACGGCTCATTGCATTACCAATAACAACGATATCTGGAGCTGGCTCTAGTTGAGATACATCATAGCCCTGCGTTAGTTCAATACCCAGTTCTTGTAACTGGGTACTCATTGGTGGGTAAACGTTTTGATCCGACCCAGTAACGTGATGACCCAATGATTTAGCTATAGCGGCAATACCACCCATAAATGTGCCACAAATACCCAAAATATGTATATGCATTTACTATCCTTTCATCCTGCGCGGAGTTTGCTCTAGGGCAAAATTTAATGGCGCTATAATGCCAAAATTTAGCTTAAGTTACCATTAACCCTTGGCGCAAATAAAAAAGCCTCCCAAAGTGGGAGGCTTTCCTGAAGATTAATAGCTTATAGCATTAAAAAGAATATTAAACCGACACCTAATAATAAACGATAAATAACAAATGGTAGCATTCCCATTCGCTCAATCACTTTTAAAAACATAAAAATACAAGCATAAGCTGATAAAAACGACAGCACTACACCTAACAATAATGCCGTCCAATCTACGATATGATCGCCAAGGGCAAGCTCTGCAGTATAATAAAGACCCATCATTGAAATGATTGGAATAGCTAATAAAAACGAAAAGCGCGCTGCACTTTGTTTGTTCATACCTAACATTAAACCCGCTGTCATGGTAATACCTGAACGTGAAGTGCCAGGGATCATTGCAACGGCCTGTGCAAAGCCAATAATGAGGGCCGTTTTCCAGTTTAGCTGATAGATTGTTTTTATTTGCTTACCTTTGGCATCTGCGTACCAAAGCAATAGACCAAATACGATTGTTGTGGTCGCAATCACCCATGCACTGCGTAAGTACAGTTCAACAAAATCTTTTAATAACAAGCCTAAAATAGCTGCTGGCACAGTACCTAAAATGATCCACCAACCTAGTTTGCTATCATCTGTTGTGCCCTGCACGCCAAACGATTTAAACCAAGCACCGAGTATATCGGCTACTTCTTTACGGAAATAAATAACAACCGCAATTAAAGTGCCTACGTGAACAGCAACATCGAACGCTAACCCTTGATCCTCCCAGCCTAAAATTTGTGATGGTAAAATTAAGTGTGCCGAACTCGATATAGGTAAAAACTCAGTAAATCCCTGAATTAGGGCTAAAACAATTATTTCTATAATACTCATGGGTTAGAAAACTCCACCTTCCATAGTTTTTGTTGAGGGTTGTTATATGCATTCCATATTTGGGCAATCGTTTGTTTTGCTACCGGATGATAAAAATCAGGGGCCACCTCAGCTAAAGGCTGCAAGACAAAGGCATTTTTAGTAATTTCGTCACGCGGTAATTGTGCTGGGCTCTCGCAAATTACATCATCATAAAAGAGTAAATCGAGATCCAGTGTACGTGGGCTAAACTTTTTATCATTTGCTTGGCGACCATTGTCGCGTTCAATTTGTTTTAATAACGCGCAAACATCAACAAGCACCATGTTAGTGGTGGCTGCAAGTACTGAGTTATAAAAGTTATTACCGGCAAAACCCACAGCTTCACTTTCAAATACTGATGAGTGATGTGTGTTTTCAAAGTGCTGATTTAACGCCACTAGAGCACGCCGAATATGCTCTGCCTTGTTAATGTTTGAACCAAGGCTAATAAATATCTGCGCCATTTAAGCCGTAGCCTTGATGCGCGTAATCTCTACACCCACAGTTTGCGCTTGTGAAACTGCAGCGGGCTTGCTAACTCTTATCGTTACTTGAGGAGTATTAAATTCGGTTAAGATAATTTGCGCTAATTGTTCCACTAGCGTTTCTAAAAGTTCGACTGGTTTAGCCGTACTGTGCTCGATAACTCGCTCACTTACCTTAGCGTAATCTAATGCTAAGTTAATATCGTCGTTTTGTGCTGCAGGCTTAATGTCGCTTAGCATTTCAATATCAAAGTATAGGCTTTGTTTACTTTTCTTTTCAAAATCATACACCCCGATAATCGTTTCGACATGCAATTGTGATATAAATACCTTGTCCATTGATACTCCAAATGACTGTAACAAGTCACTGAGTTAATTACATATTGTATCAATCAAATTAATACTGTATATACTTTAATCAGTGTTTAAATATACTAAAATTACTTCTACAATAGAATAATTACAAAATTGCGAGTAATTTAAGAAACCCGTAAATTTTGACGCCAATAATAGCTTAAAAGTAATGATTAAAAAATAAGGAAGCGCGTGTTAGTCATTTTAATGTTTGTATTAGCCTATTTGCTCGGCTCGATTTCATCGGCCATTTTAGTGTCGCGGCTATTCAAACTTCCCGATCCACGCACAAATGGCTCCAATAACCCAGGAGCAACCAATGTTTACCGTTTAGGCGGCGCTCTCCCCGCATGCTTAGTTTTAATATTTGATATTTTAAAGGGCACTATCCCTGTGTGGGGCGCTTACTTTTTAAAACTTGAGCCGCTAGAGCTTGGTTTAATTGCGGTTGCAGCATGTTTAGGGCACATGTACCCATTATTTTTTAGTTTTAAAGGGGGGAAAGCGGTCGCAACAGCATTTGGCTCGTTACTGCCGATAGGGCTCTCTTTAGGTGGGTTATTGATTGGTACTTGGCTGATTATTGTCGCGATTACCCGCTACTCATCCCTTGCAGCGCTAGTAGCTGTGACGCTAGCACCTTTATATACATGGTGGATAAAGCCGTTATACACCTTACCCGTGACCTTTATTACGCTACTGATCATTATTAGGCATCGCACTAATATTGTGCGTTTATTTAAGGGTGAAGAACCAAAAGTAGGGACTAAACAAGCCCCTACAGATGACAAGAAGTAATAACTAACTTAAGTTCTGGTTAACTATATTGCTTCTAAGCTATCGATTGGCCAGCGCGGTTTAGTTTTCATATCAAGCGAAGCAAACTGTCCCGCTTTTAAACGCTGCATACCAGCATAAGCAATCATTGCGCCATTGTCGGTACAAAACTCAGTGCGTGGGTAATACACTTCGCCCTTCATACCTTGCATCACACGCTCTAGTTGCAAACGTAGTTGCGTATTAGCACTTACACCACCAGCTATGACTAAACGTTTAATACCTGTTTGCTTTAGTGCACGCTTACACTTAATCACTAAAGTATCTATAACGGCTGTTTGAAATGCATGGGCAATATCTGCTTTAGTTTGCTCGTCACTATCATTTTCACGAATAGCAATCGAAGCGGCGGTTTTTAGGCCACTAAAGCTAAAATCAAGACCAGGCTTATCAGTCATCGGGCGTGGAAAAACAAATCGTTTGGCAACGCCTTGCTCAGCCATTTTAGCTAAACGAGGACCTCCAGGGTAATCAAGCCCAAGTAATTTAGCAGTTTTATCAAATGCTTCACCTGCAGCGTCATCTACCGACTCACCCAATACTTCGTATTGGCCAATGCCCGCAACCTTTACCATCATGGTATGACCGCCAGATACGAGTAAAGCAATAAATGGAAATTCGGGAACGTTTTCCTCAAGCATTGGCGCTAATAAATGCCCTTCCATGTGATGCACTGCCACCGCAGGAATATCCCAACCATACGCTAAAGAGCGACCAATTGAGGTACCTACTAACAAAGCCCCTACTAAACCTGGTCCTGCCGTGTAGGCAATACCGTCTAAATCTTCAGGTCCACAGCCAGCTTGTGCAAATGCCGCATCAATAAGCGGCAATGTTTTACGTACATGATCGCGGGATGCAAGCTCAGGTACCACACCACCGTAATCAGCATGTACTTTTACTTGGCTATATAATTGATGAGCCAGTAGCCCTTTTTCATCATCATAAATAGCAATACCAGTTTCATCGCATGATGATTCAATGCCTAAAATTCGCATTGTTAATTCTCCTGCCACCTAACAAGGTGTTTAAAACAAATAACTTAAAGTGCTAAACCAATGTTAGTTTGGCCATCAGCAAGGACATGCTTTTTCAATGCTTTTACATTTTCAGCAGTAATACGCCCCATAGCTTCTACAAAATCAATTAGTTCACCTAATACCTCTATTTCGTATTGCATTAGTGGGTGTTCACGCACTGCTTTATTATCAGCAACATCCCCTTCAACCGTCATTTGATACTCAATAAAGCGAGCCACAGTTGCCTGCGATATTTTACTCACATTAACAAATTCTTGCTCGTCTTGTGCTAAAAGGCCATGCATTAAGCTCAATAATGAAGTGGCAGCGTCAATGGCAGGGTAAGTGCCAAACATATCAAAATCAGCAAGTTCAGGTACATTAGGTTCAATTTTTTCGACTTGCTTTTCTAAGTCAATTTTACTTTTAGGAAGCAGTATCTTTTCCCAACATACATTTAAAGCATTACGTAAAATAACCTCATCGCCAAAACCGGTAGCCTCACTAAACAGTCCATAATTAGGCAACATACGCTCTATTAACGCACTGGCCAATACCGCTTTTTGCAGGTAATTTAACTCTCTAATACGCTGAAAATTATTCGCTTTTGTCATTCTTTAAAGTCCCACATGACCAACAAAAATCAAATGTTGATCCATTATGCTCATTACAGTTAGGGCACACCCAATCTGGAGCGGATTGTTTTACTTGCTGATAGTTTACCAATATTTCGCGTGCATGGCGCTCTTTTATCGCATAAACCTGCACACTTACTTGTGTTTGCTCAAACGGGATCTCGCCCATTGCACCTTGCAGCATTTCACCTTTAATTTGACACTCAATTCCCGCATTAAGAATCAATCCTTTTATAATATTGGCCTCTAAACTATTTTCTGCGTTATAAAGCGTAACCCAATCAAATGATGTTATATTTGAATCGCTATTATTAATATTTTGCAATATCCACCTCATTTACTTTATGTGTACAATTTGCCTGCGTAACCTAAAGCAAATAATATGATTTAAGGACACATTATGACGCTAACTACTCCAGGTTTACTTTTTCCAGCAATCTCGTTGTTGTTACTTGCCTATACAAACCGATTTTTAGTGCTAGCGCAACTAATACGAGAACTGAATGCACGTGAAGGGGAATCTATTCGTCCTGTTGTGGTGGCGCAAATAACCAACCTTAGAAAGCGAATAAAATTAATAAGAACCATGCAAGTATACGGAGTGGCTGCTTTTTTATTATGTACGCTATCTATGTTCGCATTATTTATAGAGTTTAATACCACGGGCATTATTTTATTTGGTGTCAGTTTAAGTTGCTTAAGCTTGTCTTTACTCACCTCCTTATTTGAAATTCACATCTCTTGTGATGCCATAGAAATTGAATTGCAAAACATTGAAAGTAAGCCTTTAAGTAACCGAGTAAGTAAAAACTTTATTGAGCCCAACCCTAAAAGCAAAAACAGTAATTAACAAACCGAAATTCTAAGAAAACGGTTATAAAATTGCACAAATTAGGCTAATGATAAAACCCAACAGTTACTTAACATTACCCAAAGGTATAACAATTTTTAGCAACTATTCTCTTTAAATAAGGCAAAAAGAAAGTTAATCTAATGAGGTGGTTAAAAACATTACTTCAACTGAACTATAGGGATATAAAGTCAGTATTTAATCTGTAATTCCCCTAGCTTACCTATAAAAAAGGACTATATAGTGAGATTTGAACAATTAGAACAATTTGTAGCGCTTGGCCTACTTCGTCATTTTAGGCAAGCTGCAGAACAAACTCAAATTAGCACATCGGCGTTAACTCGAAGTATTCAAACTCTTGAAACAGAGCTTGGCTATGAGCTTGTTACTCGCTCTACTCGCTCGGTTAAATTAACTCAAGCAGGCGAACTTTTCCTCGACTTTGCAAAAAATACCCTCAATGAGCTAGAACAAATAAAACATCGTGCTTTTCAGTCAATTAATGGCACTGAAGAGAAAAAACTGGTTATTGGTTACACCACAACAACTAGCAGCATAGTACCAATTACCTGCGGTGAATTTTTAAGCCAATACCCGCATGTTAAAATCGAAATGCAGCTACAAAACAAAACTGAGCTTCATAGAAAGTTACTTCAAGGCGAAATTGACATTAGTGTATGCTCGCAAATAGTCAATAGCATTGGTAGCGACATACAATTACCTGATCAGCTTATTTTATTTTGTTCAAAACAACATCCTTTAGCAAATAAAAGCGATATTAGTAAAAAAGAACTCGAAAGTTATCCAATGTTCAGTTGTTTTTCACAGTCAAAACAAGTGCAATCAATGCTTAATGAAGTAGTAGACTCATTAAATAAAGTATCAACTATTAAAGTGGGCAGTATTGAGCAGGTCATGGCTGGACTTGAAAAATCAGACCATTTTGCGATTGCCGGTATTGAACACACCAGCTCTGTGGCAGAAAACCAAAATTTGATTCAACTTAAAACTAATAACGATATTAGCCATGAGCAACTTATTGTGCAAACCAGCCAACAAATAGAAGCAGGTGAGCATGTTGACCACTTACTCTCGTTAATAAATAAAGTCTCAAAAGCATAACATTACACCATGCGCTTTGGTGAACGCGATAAATTTGTAGCTTTAAAGTTTTTTTGCATTAAACTAACGCTCCCTACTATTATGACTAGCGTTAATGAACAACTTTACAGCTTCTGGAATTTATCTAGAGCAGATTGAAACGCATGGTTATGCCATTATTGAAAACGCCATTGATAGTGACCTAATCTTTGATTTAATGGCAGATTGCTACAGAATAAATCCACACTTTAGCCTTGCTGGTATTGGTCGATTAAATAACTTGCAAATTGATAATACAGTTCGTAAAGACAAAACCTATTGGTTTGATGGCAGTTCAAATGCACAACTTGGCTACCAGCAAGTAATGGAAGCAGTTCGTAATACGCTTAATCGAACTTTCTTTATGGGTTTGTTTGATTATGAATGTCACTATGCAAAATATACGCAAGGTGATTTTTATAAAAAACATGTAGATGCATTTAAAGGTCGTTCAAACCGTGTTTTTACTACCGTATTATATTTGAACTCTCCAGAGGAAGGTGGAGAGCTAGTTATTTACAAGCCTAAAAGTAAAGACATAGAAATAGTAATAAAACCCACGGCAGGCACTTTGGTATTATTTGAAAGCGAACGCTTTGTACATGAAGTACTTCCTGCTGTTGATAACCGCTATTCGATTGCTGGTTGGTTCAGAAAAAACGCGTCAATTAGTGGCATTATCGACCCACCCCGTTAAGCAAAAACGGGGTAAGAAAATAATAAACCAATAAAAATAGCCAGTCCTACGTAATGGTTATTTAAAAATGCTTTAAAGCAATTATCTCGCTGGCGTAAATGAATCAAACGCTGTTGATACACAAGTAACATTGCTGCAATAGCTAATCCCAACCAAAAACTAAATCCTATTTGATTCATCAATCCAATTAAAACCATCAGCGCAAAAAAGCTAAAGTTAAGTAGCGCTATAATATGGCGATCATAACTGGCGAATAAAATAGCGGTTGATTTTACTCCTATTTTTAAATCATCGTCTCTATCAACCATTGCGTACATAGTGTCGTAAGCCACCGTCCAGCAAATATTGGCAATAAATAGCAACCATGCCTGCACGGGTAGAGAGTTTATTGATGCCATAAAAGCCATAGGGATTGCCCAACCAAAAGCCGCGCCCAATACAACTTGAGGAAGTTGTGTGTAACGTTTCATAAAGGGATAACAAAACGCTAATCCAAGTGCACCAAACGATAACAAAATAGTATTGGTATTAAGCAGTAATACTAATATAAAAGCGATGACAACGAGTAATAAAAACAAACTAATGGCTTCGCCACTACTTACCGCTCCGGTCGCTAGCGGCCGCTGACAAGTACGCTTTACTGAGCCATCAATTTTTCTATCTGCAAAGTCATTGATAACGCACCCTGCGCTACGCATAACTATTACCCCAAGGGTGAACACAATAAAATTTGTTAAGCTAGGCAAGCCATCATTCGCTATCCACAGTGCCCAATAAGTTGGCCAAAGTAGCAATAAGGTGCCTATGGGCTTATCAATTCGCATTAACTGGATGTAATAGGGAATATGATTAACAGACAAAGCGGCTAGTTTCATGAGTATAAGTAAGCTCCTGGTAAAAAAACCTCACAGACCAAAAATTGATAGTTATGTAAAGAAAATACGCTGCGTCTGCCCAGTAAAGAGCGATTCGGTAAATTAAGTTCGCTCACCAGTGATTGCAATGAGTGGCTATCATCAAAGCGCGCAATTTCAATATCGGTACGCTTTAACGCAGGATCTTGAAAGATTACATCACCTAACGGGCGTTCTCCCATATTGTGCAGCTGATTGTTTGTATTGTTACTTGTTATTGGCAACCAACTTTGAGCATAAACAATCGGTTGTTCATCACACAACAGTAACACTTCACGGTTAAGTACTGTACTTACCTGCTCACTTAATAGCGTTTGCTGTGATTGCGAAAGGTCTACTTTTTGCTCACTCAACACTTTTACAGCAAAACGCTGAGACTGACTTTTTAATTTAGCCGTTAAAGAATGCGGTTCAAATAACCACTCTTTCTCAGCGTTAGATAAGCCAGTGACTTGAGCGGTACTCTGCCAATCAGCAGATAAAGAAAGAGGAAAAGTAATCACAATAACTCTACTTGAAAAAAATCTGAGAGATCATAACATTGCCAACGAATTTGAAAAAGCGCGATTTACTCAATACCAAGCACATCTTGTGTCATAAAAAGCTAACCAGCATTTGACTCTCGTTATTGCCTATCCCAAACTTGAGTCCAGAGTACTTTTACAAACACAACAAATAACAGCATCTTGCTGTATCTTATTTACTAATAAGTATAAACTATTTGTAATTAGTTTACGGAAACGCTTTTGAAATGAAAAAAACAGTATTTACAGGCCTTTTTATTCTTTTAGTCAGCCTAACTAGCTTATCAGCACGTGCTGAGTCTACTGTGGGTTATTTTGGGTTTGAGCCAGACATTATTACCAATTACATTGGCCCATCGAGTAAAAAAATGGGTTACGTTCGCGTTACAGTTGATTTAATGCTAAATAAAACATCCGATATTGCCATTGTAGAACACCACACCCCGCTGTTACGTGATGCGCTAGTAGAGATATTATCAAAAGAGCCTGAAAACAAAATAAAGTCTTTAACAGGGCGTGAGCAAATTCGCCTTAAAAGCGCAGAAAAACTAAAAAGCTTACTTAAGGAAGAAACAGGCCAAGAAATAATCCGAGACCTGTTATTTACTAAATATTTATATCATTAGGCGCTTTTTGTTTTAAAAAGCTGGGCGGTATAGGCAAAAGCCATACCGCTAACAAGCCCACCTAAGTGTGCCCAATTAGCCATTCCAACAAATAATACATCTGCAAAACCAAGTACTAACCATACCAGCATAAAACCAACAATTGCGGTTGTAACCAGTGCAGGCTGTTTAGGGTTAAGCGCGCTGTAAATCCAACAAAAGCCTAATAACCCATATACAACACCGCTAAGCCCACCAAAGTTAGGACCGACCATTAAGTACTGTGCCCAATTACTTATTAAAGCGGTAGCTAAAAACAGCCCGATTAAACTCGACTTACCACATTGCTTTTCAATGTTGTCACCCAGCGATACCCACCAGATTAAGTTAAACACAATATGCATAGCGCTAAAATGCACAATAGCAGGTGTTAACCAGGTAAGTGGTGATGCAGGATTGAACTGCAACGCCATATAAATAGGCTCAAACGCACCAAATAAAAAAGCAACATAAACAACAATGCTGAGAATACTAACACCTTGATTAAGCCAGCTTAAGGCTTTAAAGCGGGCGACTAAATTAAGCGACTGCCCTTGATACTTTAGCGGTGACTGCGTAGTACCTACTTGCCATGATGCTTGTTGGTAACGCTCATGATTAGGGTTTTTAGCAAATTCGTTCCATAAAGGCTGCACTGTATGAAAGTCTTCAGGTGCCACACTAATAACAAGCGTATGGCCATCCTCAGTACGAATTTGCCCTGAAAGCCCTTGGCTTTTTAGGTAATCTATAAAGCCCTGTGCAGCACGGGGGTTAGTTAGACTGCCTAGCTCTATCATCGTGCTACTTTATCCTTGTAAGCGGCTTCCCACGCAGTAAAACCGCCATCCATGCTGTAAACATCTTCAAAGCCTTGCTCTACTAAGTAACTTGCTGCACCCTGTGAGCTCATGCCGTGATAACAAACAATAATAATCGGCTGGTCAAACTCTTTTTCCATCATAAATTGGGCGATATTTGCATTTGAAAGCGCTTCAGAGCCAGGAATGTGCCCTGTCTGATACGAATTAGGATCGCGAATATCAGCAATCACCACATCTTCTTTGTCTAGTAGTTCGAGGGTTTGTGCGATTGATATATGTTTAAATGCCATAGTGCTCTCTTATAATTACAAAAAAGGCGACAAATGCCGCCTTTAATTCTCTTAACAAGGGGATAATTAATCCCAGTTAAGAATTACTTTACCCGATTGGCCTGAAATCATCATATCAAAGCCAGCTTGGAAGTCATCAATTGAATACTGATGAGTAATGATTGGTTTTAAATCAAGCCCTGATTGAATCAAGCTAGCCATTTTGTACCAAGTTTCAAACATCTCACGACCGTAAATACCTTTGATCACTAAGCCTTTAAAAATTACTTGATTCCAATCGACCGCCATATCTGAAGGTGGAATACCTAACATGGCAATTTTGCCGCCATGATTCATGTTATTTAGCATGGCATTAAATGCACTCGGAACACCTGACATCTCTAAGCCAATATCAAAGCCTTCGGTCATACCTAGATCTTTAGCTACATCTTCAAGCTTTTCATTTGCAACGTTTACAGCACGCGTTGCGCCCATTTTACGCGCTAAGTCTAGGCGGTATTCATTTACGTCGGTGATAACCACATAACGTGCACCTACATGTTTAGCTACAGCTGCAGCCATAATACCAATAGGGCCTGCACCAGTGATTAATACATCTTCACCCACTAAATCAAACGATAAAGCGGTATGTACTGCATTACCAAACGGGTCAAAAATAGAGGCCAGTTCATCGCTAATATTATCTGGGATTTTAAACGCATTAAATGCTGGGATCACTAGGTACTCAGCAAATGCACCTTCGCGGTTAACGCCCACACCGGTTGTATTTCGGCATAAATGAACGCGTCCAGCACGACAGTTACGACAATGACCACAGGTTATATGACCTTCACCTGATACACGGTCGCCAACTTCGAAACCGCGAACTTCTTGGCCCATGTCAATTACTTCACCCACATATTCGTGGCCAACCACCATAGGCGTAGGAATGGTGTTTTGTGCCCACTCATCCCACTTATAAATGTGAACATCGGTGCCACAAATAGCCGTTTTACGTATCTTAATTAACAGATCGTTATGGCCTACTTCAGGCTTTGGCGCATCTGTCATCCAAATGCCCGGTTCTGCTTTTAACTTTGATAATGCTTTCATAATCCACACTCAATTAAAAAATCGCGACTATAACCGCGATTTAACAAGAAAATTAAATAACACCAATCTCTTTACCAATACGGGTAAATGCTGCAATGGCTGTATCAAGCTGTTCCTTGCTGTGCGCTGCAGAAATTTGGGTACGAATACGCGCCTGACCTTTTGGTACAACAGGGAATGAGAACCCAGTTACATAAATCCCTTCGGCCAAAAGCTTATCAGCCATAAGTGACGCTACTTTGGCATCTCCTAGCATCACTGGAATAATCGCATGATCTTTACCTGCACAGGTAAAACCTGCCGTTTCCATTTGCTCGCGGAAGTATTTAGCGTTTGACCATAGCTTAGCGCGAAGCTCACCGCCATTTTCAAGCATTTCTAGTACTTTGATTGACGCTGTTACAATTGAAGGCGCTAATGAATTTGAGAATAAGTAAGGACGAGAACGCTGACGAAGCCACTCAACAATTTCTTTTTTACCTGAGGTATAACCACCAGAAGCTCCACCAAGCGCTTTACCTAAGGTGCCAGTAATAATATCGACACGGTCGAGTACATTACAGTACTCAGGTGTACCTTTACCGTTTTCGCCAACAAAACCAACGGCATGTGAGTCATCAACCATAACGAGTGCGTCGTATTTGTCGGCTAAATCACACACTGCTTCTAAATTACAAATAACGCCATCCATTGAGAACACGCCATCAGTAGCAATTAGTTTAGTTTTAGCACCGGCTTCATCGGCTGCAATTAATTGCTTTTCTAAATCTGCCATATCGTTATTTGCATAACGGAAACGCTTTGCTTTACATAAACGAACACCATCAATAATAGAAGCATGGTTTAATGAATCAGAAATAATCGCATCGTTTGCACCTAAAATAGTTTCAAACAAGCCTGTATTCGCATCAAAACATGATGAATACAAAATGGTGTCCTCAGTCTCTAAAAATTGACTGATTTTTTTCTCAAGCGTCTTATGAATATCTTGTGTGCCACAAATGAAACGCACAGATGCCACACCGAAACCATGGTCATCTAAACCTTTTTGTGCAGCTGCAATTAGCTCTGGGCTGTTAGCTAAACCTAAGTAGTTGTTAGCACAAAAATTAATAACTTTATCACCTGATGCCACTTCAATTTGAGCTTGCTGCTGTGAAGTGATAACACGTTCATTTTTGTACAAACCTTCAGCTTTAACGTCTTCGATTTGCTGTTGTAATTGGCTAAAAAAAGCAGATGCTCTCATCTGTGATCTCCATTTGGTTGAACGGGTTAAACAGCAGACGCGTTGCTGCTATTTATAATGCGGGTATTGTAAAAGTTTAAGCACCAAATTGCACTGTTTGTCATTCGTCGCAAATTAGCTAATTGGCAGGAAAAGCTGCCAGTTTACAGGCATGAGATATATATTAAATGAGATCAGCAAGCAAAACAGGAAGTTCCTTGATTGAGTCACAAACATAGTCAGCAGACTTTACGGCTTGCTCATCAACTGTTTGCCCCGAACGTACCAATACTTTAGTGCGTATATTGGCGCTTATAGCAGCTTGCATATCACCTCGTTTGTCCCCCACCATCACACTCAGTGCAGGGTCGATATGATGATCTTTCATTCCTTGAAGTAACATACCAGGCGCTGGCTTTCTGCAATCGCAATCTGTTAAATACGCTGGTAATGCATTTTCAGGATGATGAGGACAAAAATAAACATCAGTAATTTCAATTTGATGATGACTAAACTGCGCTTTCATCCATGTGTTAAGAGCAAAAAAATCGGCTTCTGAGTAATAACCTCGACCAATCCCTGATTGGTTCGTTACAACAATTATTTTGTAGCCCGCGTCATAAAATGCTTTACACGTTGAAAACACACCCTCTATAAATTCAAACTCTTCGCTTTTAAATACATAGCCATGATCAACATTTACTACACCATCACGGTCTAAAAAAAGCGCCTTATTTATGTGTTTATCATTCATAATAACGACTCTTTATTAACAACATGGTCAAACATTTCTTTTACTGTATCCGTGGTTATTTGACTCATTAAATCATCGCCTTTAACCCGAGTACCCCAAGGCAATTGCTCGGCGGTTTTACCTGTTTGCTTTAATAAGTTTTGGTGATAAACCTCAACCACGTAATCTTGGTATAAATAAGGCCCCGTTCGCGCTGGGTTTGAATGCGCATATAGACCAATAACAGGCGTGCCAACAGTCACCGCCATATGGGCTGGGCCTGTATCGGGCGCAAGTACTAAACCCGCACGCTTAAGTACGCACAATAATTCTTTGAGTTTTGTTTTACCCACCAAGTTCAGAATGGGTGAATCACTGTATTTAATGATGCTATTTGCTAAATTAATTTCAAGTTCAGTAGGCCCACCGGTTAGCACTACTTTAAAACCTTGCGCATTGGCATAATCAGCAAGCACGGCATAGCGTTCGGCTAACCAGTTACGCTGTGCTTTACTTGCCGCTGGCGAAATAACAAATAACTTATTTGATAAATAGTCGTCACCTAACAGCTCATCAGCTTTAGCTTGATCTTTGTCGGTATAGGGCATATTCCAAACAGGGACATAATCATCAACACCAATTGTTTGAGCAAAGCCTTTAAATCCCTCTAAAACATGCGCCTGAGATTGGGCTTTAATGCGTTTATTAATAAATAAACTATGCAGCTCTTTTGAACGAGCCCAGTCAAAACCAATTTTAACTTTGGCAGGAATACAGCGAGCGACAAAACCAGCTCTTAAAGCCACTTGCATATTAAGTAGTACGTCAAAACACTGCCCTTTGAAGGTTTGCTTTAACTGTTTCAGTGCCGTTTTTCCTTGTTTTTTATCAAATACAACAAGCTCAACGCCAGGCAAATCTGCTAACAGCATCGCCTCGACCTTCCCTATCACCCATGTAATTTTAGCATTTGGATGCGCTTTTTGAATTGCTTGTACTGCACTCACTGCATGGCATACATCACCAATGGCAGAAAGACGTAAAATACAAATAGATGTGTAAGTAGGCGCTGAAGTCACACGTTTCCTTGGAGGTAAAATAATAAAACCCGATCTTAAATTATAATCGCGTCATTGCAAGTACTTATCCTTAGCCTGAAAACACGTTAATATGTGCACATATTTAAGCGAATCCTATGAGCTATGTTTAATCAACACGTCAAAAATAACCATGTCATTTTAAGCCATCCTCAATATAGCACCGAAATAGAGTTAGATTGGTTTGAGCCCAATTTCTGGCAACAACAGCAAAAAATTGTCGGCGCTAAAAAGGGGCGTGCAACTGCTTGGTTTTTTAAACACGCAGATTTAACGGCTGTGTTGCGCCATTATTGGCGTGGCGGCCTAATAGGAAAACTACTCAGCGATCAATATTTATACTTCGGACTTGAGCATACGCGTGTTTATCAAGAATTTAGCTTAATGACTCGATTAATAGAGTTAGGCTTAAATGTACCAAAGCCTATTGCAGCTAAAGTGAGCCGACATGGCTTTATTTACCGAGGTGATATTATTACTGAAGCGGTAAGCGGCGCTAAAAGTATATTAGATATACTAATTGAACGCACATTGAGTGAAGCTGAGGTAAAAAAAATAGCGCAAACTATTGCCCAATTTCATAGTAAAGGGGTGTATCACGCTGATTTAAATATTAATAATATTTTATTTGATGACTCTGGTGATGTTTACATTATCGACTTTGACCGTGGCGAAATAAAGTTGCCCAATAAAAAATGGCAACAAAGCAACATGTCTCGCTTACAGCGCTCCTTTTTAAAAGAGCAAAGCCGCAATAGCAACTTTCATTGGCAGCAAAACGATTGGCAAACATTAGGCAACCAATACAACCAAGAGCTCGAATTCCAAAAAACTAGCTAAATCAACAACCTGAAAACTACACTTTTGATAACTAATAAGTATTATCAAACAACATGTTTTTCAAACCTTGTGTAATAATATCAAAACTGTGGATTGTTTCTAAAGTAGAATACTTATCAATAATATATTTATAACGAGACTCTGTAAGTAACGTTTGCACTTTTTCACTTATATCAACAATATCAAGCTGTGCCTGGTAAACCACTTCTGTGCGAGTACAACGAGTGAGGCGCTCACCTTGATCTTTTGAAATAGCACACGCAATAGTGGGGGTTTGCAAGGCAATAGCTTGGAGTAAAGTATCACCCGCGCTTAATAATGCCACCTTTGCCTGACTTAGTAATGCTAAAAACTCTTCCCCCTGAAGACTTGCTAAACAAGTAATCTCATCGGTATCTGGTAATGGGCTCGTATAGTTAGGACCAAACACCACAACCCCTTTTAAACCCGTTTTTTTCGCAATAATCAGTGCTGCTTTATAATAGATATCAGCACAGCTTTGCCCATTAAGGGTATGCCCACCGGATCCTGCATTTACGATAAGAAATTCTTTTTCTTGTAAGTTATAACGTGTCAGTACATCACTTTTTTGTTGCTTGGAAGCAAAAACGGTAAATGGTCCTACATTTTTAGGGTATGCCAACGGCAGCATATTGAGCTTTAGTTTTTCATACCATGAAAGAGGGTCGATACAGTAATCAGGCTGAACCACCCAATGAGTATCGATAAGACCCGCTCTATTGAGCTTTAAGCCCTTTGCCCGTTTTTTTGTATGCTGAGAAATAAAAACCACTATAGCACCCACACTTCTCGCGGCCTTCATTTGTTCTGCTCGCCCTGCGCAATCAAACAGCACCACATCTGGTTTGTATTGCTCAATAAACTGACATACACGTGTGTTTTCTTTTGTTGCCGATTGATTTAACAATAAAGTAGGAAACGGGCAACTTTTAGCGTAAGCCGTGTGCTTATTTAAAATGAAATGAATATCTAACTGCTTGTCGTACTCTGAGGTAAGGGTATGAGCTAGCTGTAATGAGCGCATATATTCACCAATACCTTCTGGCGATGACACGGGAATAAATAAAAGTCGTTTGTTGCTCATTACTATCTCTGCTTTTCCTTTGCAGCGAGTATATCAACGCCATCTTTTTTACGATAGAGCTGCGGTGTTTTAATCTGTTCCAGAGTAATATTTTTTTAGCTTATCTTTGTTTAATGAGTTGATTTAATTACTGCAATAAAGGGCGTAGATTGCTAGACTTAGCCGCAATTTAAATCACAAGGATCTGAGCTTTGCGAAACAAAATTTTTATACTCTCTTCGCTTTTTTGTGCCGTAACCACAACCGTGAATGCTGAACCCTGGGTAAAGCCTGATGACTATGGTCTTAGAGCAGATATACAACAGCTTGCCGATGCTGGCATTATTTTAGCGCCAGTAACAACGTATCCATTAATGTGGAAAAGCTTTATTAATGATGTAAATAATACGACGTTAGAACAATTACCTCCTCGCCTGCAGGATGCGTTATTGCGTGTGAAACATCGTTATAAGTCAGAAAATAGTGGTTCTCATAGTGTACAACTTTCAGCTTCCGCCAACTCAGATCCATTAGCCGTTACTAGCTTTGGGGCAACAAATACACAAGAGTCTGAATTAACAGTAGCTTATGCTTATCTAGGACATAACTTTGCGGCTAAAGTTGCGCTTAATCATCGTAGTGATGGCAAAAACTGTTTAGTCAATGGCAAAACAACTGACGATATAGCCAAAAATGAGCAAGTGCTAACAGACTGTAATGATACCTCTTTAGATGACAGCTATTTAGCTTATCGTATGGGTAATTGGATTGTAAGAGCAGGTGCCGTTGAGCAATTTTGGGGCCCAGGTGTTGATAACAGCTTAATTATGTCTGGTAATTCAAAGCCACTTCCCGCAATAAGCCTCAGTAGAGAACAAAGTAGCGCGTTCGAAACGCCCTGGCTTAGCTGGATTGGTCAGTGGAGCTTTACAGCACAAATGGCTAAGCTTGAGTCAACCCGAGTTGTACCTGATGCATTATTATGGAGTACTCGTTTAAATCTTCGTCCAATTCAACAATTAGAAATTGGCTTTAGTTGGTCAGCACAATGGGCTGGCAAGGGACAACCCAGTTCAGCAGGCGATTTTTTTGATTTAATAACCGGCGGAGGTGAATGTGTTGATGGTACCAATGATTGTGATGGTGAGCTTATAACTCGCTTGGGTAATCAACTCGCGGGCTTTGATATTCGTTGGTCTGACACTTTGTTTAATCAACCTTATGCGGTATATGCAAGCACGATTGGTGAAGATACCAGTGGCGGCATTAAGCCAGTAGACAGAGGCTATCTTGGTGGAATACAAACCACGACTCGTATTTATAATCAGAATATTTTATTTAACCTAGAATACACTGATACCGGCGTAGCGTGTTCTGCCACATCAGCAACTGAAAACTGCTTCTATGAGCACAGTATTTATAATTCAGGGTATCGTTACCATGGTCGCCCTATCGGCTCTACCTATGATAATGATGCGCAATCGCTAGTGTTAACCGTACTTGGGCAACTCTCAAGCGGAACTGACTGGCAAGTAAAATTACGTGATATAGACTACAACAGCGACAACCGTGACCGTTACCCAAATAACCCAGACTTAGGTAACTCGATTACCAAAACAGCATTTAGCTCTAAACAGCTTGAAGTACGTTACAGAATGCTTGCCATGGGGGGGCGCTTGACCCTTGGCGGACTTGCCTCTAATAACGATGGAGCAGAAAACGATACGTCTGCATTTGCAAAGTTCGAATATAACTTTTAGTTTTGCAAGCATTAAAAAAGGGGATAAACCAAAGTTTATCCCCTTTTTTATTTCACTAACTAGCTAGCTTTTAATTTTGCTAATCACTTTTGATGTAGAGCAACCATCTAAAAACTCAAGCACTTCTACTTTTCCGCCATGACGCAACACATGCTCGGCACCAGCAATTTGCTCAACGGTGTAATCACCACCTTTAACAAGAATATCTGGGCTAATTTGCTCAATTAGCTTTGCCGGTGTGTCATTTTCATCCTCACTGCCAAACGGAATAACCCAATCAACTGAGGCTAGTGCACTTAAAACCATAGCACGCTCATCTAATGGATTAATTGGGCGCTCAGGGCCTTTTAAACGGGTAATGGATTCATCGTTATTTAAACCAACCACTAATCTATCACCACGCGCTTTAGCTTGCGCTAAATAGCGCACATGGCCTGCATGCAAAATATCAAAACAGCCATTAGTAAATACAATGGTTTCTCCATTTTGCTTAGCAAATTCAATATGCTGTAATACATCATCAAATGGGGTTTGATAATGCTCGCCTGTGGCTTGTAAGTATTGGCCTAACTTGCGACTCAACTCTTCAGGAGAAACGGTCGCCGCTCCCAATTTACTTACTGCAATACCGGCAGCTAAGTTTGCAATTTCGACTGCATCTTTGGCGGTCATACCCGCACCTAGCATTACAGCTAATGTAGCAATAACAGTATCGCCCGCACCGGTTACATCACTTACTTCGAGTTGTTGCGCTGCAAAGTCATGCTTTTGCGTTGCATCAATTAGCGACATACCTTGTTCTGAGCGTGTTAGTAGCATGGCGTTAATACCCGCATCACTAATCAGGGTACGCGCGCTGCTAGCAAGCAACTCTTCTGAACCAACCTGACCACCCGCTAATTTAAACTCATTTAAATTAGGGGTTATGTAATCAGCTCCACGGTACAACTCTAAATCAGATGATTTAGGGTCAACAAGCACGGTTTTACCTGCATCTTTAGCAACCGAAATCATTTTTTGGATTAGCGCGAGTGAGCCCTTGTTGTAATCAGAAAATACAATAAAGTCGTAATTATCAAGCACCAGCTCTAATCGATTTAATAACAACTGGCTATGAGACTCATTAAAAGCCTCTTCTAAATCTAAACGCACAACTTGCTGATGACGACTGATCACCCGCATTTTAGAAATAGTGGGCAAATCACATACACTCACAAGCTGTGAATTTATTTTTTCACCTTCTAGAATGTTTTCTAAAATTTGTCCGCTTTCATCCTCGCCAATTAGGCCGAGTAAACCTACTTTGCCATCTAGACGGGCTATATTTTTAGCCACATTGGCAGCACCACCGGCTTTGTCTTCAAATTTACTAACTTTTACAACGGGTACTGGTGCCTCTGGCGAAATACGGCCAGAATCACCATACCAGTAGCGGTCGAGCATAACATCGCCAACCACTAGAATACGTGCTGCTGATAAGTTTTTTAATAGCGATAAATCCATTATTGCTGCTCCGCAACAACCATATCCATGGCTTCACACAACCAATGGCCGATAAACATGTGAGCTTCTTGAATACGGGCTGTTTCATCATTTTTAATAATAATAGGTAACTTGGCGATATCTTTTACTTTCCCCCCATCGCGACCTGTAAATGCAACAGTAAACGCCCCTACTTCATTAGCGGCTTCTAACGCTAAATTAATATTATTACTGGTGCCCGATGTAGTTAAGCCAATTACAATATCTTCAGGTTTACATAGCGCCTGTACTTGGCGTTCAAATACCGTATCAAAATGATAGTCATTACTGTGCGCTGTTAAAATAGAGGTGTCTGTGGTTAGAGCAATAGACGCTAGCGGTCCTCGCTCTAACTTATAACGTACCACAAACTCTGCAGCCAAATGCTGAGCATCAGCCGCACTGCCGCCATTACCAAACCAAACAACCTTACCACCAGCCTGTAAAGCACTATGACATGCTTCTAACAACTGCATTACCTCTTGATGATACGCCTCCATGGTTTCGAACAATACTTGGTGACGATTTAAACTTTCTAGGTAGCTAGTTGCCACTGAATCTATAATTGACATGAGATATTCCTCTTGGAACTGAAATGGCAGGAAAAATTAATATCATTATTCCATAATTTTATAGCCAAATCACCTCTATATAACTAAATTAAAGCACGGGCAGAAAGTTATTATTCAGATAAAGAAGGGTTTTTGCGTTGTTACCTTTTTCAAGTAGCTATTTTATATTGGTGTATTTAGATAAAAACGATTTCACGTTAAACTAGCGTCACTTTCATTTACATAAAGCACAGTATGGCACGCCTTTTTTATTCACTCGCATTAATTATTATTAGCCCGCTGATCGTATTTTACTTATATGTATTAAGAGGTAAAAAAAACGCAGGATATCGCGCTTATTTTAAGGAACGTTTTGGCTTCATAAGCCGCGCTTTATTTTCAAATAACAACAAACCGGTTGTATTTCATTGTGCTTCTGTTGGCGAGGTGTTAGCTGCCACTCCTTTAATTAAAGCCCTACAACATGAACAACCGCAGTTAAATATTTTAATTACCTGCAATACTCCAACAGGACGAGAGCAAGTTACCGCACAATTTAAAAACAGCGTTGCTGTTAGTTATTTACCAATTGATTTTCCTATGGCCACCACTCGCTTTTTAAAACGAGTAAAACCGCAATTACTCTGTATTTTAGAAACTGAACTATGGCCGAACTTAATGGCTAATGCACACAGACAAAATATACCTGTATTGGTTGTTAACGCGCGTCTATCTGAAAAGTCTCAGCAAGGCTACGAAAAAGTGGCCCAGCTAACTCGCAGTATCATGCAATCAATTACCGCACTTGCAAGTCATGACAAAACCGATGCAAATCGCTTTATTGAATTAGGACTACCCGCTGAAAAAAGCCATGTAACGGGATCAATAAAATTTGATATTACCCCAACCACTGCGCAACTCAATAAAGTCGCCTCTTTAAAGCAAGATTATAAAAAAGCAGAACGCTTTATATGGGTCGCAGGTTCTACACACCCTATAGAGCATGAGTTTATTTTAGCAGCCCACCAGCAACTACTGGAAACACACCCTGACGCTTTGCTAATCATTGCGCCACGTCATCCCGAACAATTTGATAAAGTTGCAGAGCTACTGACTCACTCGAATCTTAGCTTTAGTCGCCGCAGTCAAAAAAAATATAATAATGAACAAGTTGTGTTAGCCGACACATTAGGTGAATTACAATATCTATATGGTGCCGCTGATATTAGTTTTATCGGTGGCAGTTTAATTCGCCGTGGTGGCCATAATCCATTAGAGTCGGCAGCTTTTGCAGTGGGTGTACTTACCGGCCCTCATACCTACAACTTTGACCATGTTTACCCTGAACTTATTAAACTCAAAGGCGCCCATGTGGTTGAAAATACTGACGAACTGGTGCTTGCATTGCTTCGCTTGATTAAAAACACTAAAGCGTGTGATATTCTTGGCAGTAAAGCAGCTCAGTGCGTCGCTAAAAACCAAGGCGCTATTGCCAAAACGCTTGCTATTATAACTCCTTATTTAGAGCCAAAACCGTGACCAACTTAGCTATATCTCAAACCCGTGAATGGGTAAGCGCTGTGATTGTAAAATACAATTTTTGTCCATTTGCCCGTAAAGAAGTTGAAAATAACTGTATTCACTACACCATCAGTAACGCCTCAAAAATTGATGATGCTGTTATGGATATGCTTGAACAATGTACCCAGCTTGACCGTGATCCTCAGCGTGAAACAACTTTATTAATACTTGATAATGGCTTTACTGATTTTGAAGATTTTTTAGACCTTGTTGATTTAGCCAATGCGCTATTAGTTGCACAAGGTTTTGAGGGGAAGTACCAAATTGCAAACTTTCATCCTGACTATGTTTTTGCTGATAGTGATGAAGATGACGCTGCAAATTATACTAATCGCTCGCCTTTTCCTACTTTACACTTAATACGTGAGGCAAGTATGAGCGCGGCACTAGATGAATACAACGAGCCGGAGTCAATTCCTGAACACAATATCAACTTAGCTCGCCGTAAAGGCATTCACTTTTGGCAGCAGCTACTTGAAAATTGCAAAAAACCGAGCGCATAAGCTCGGTTTTTGGTTTTTAATAATGCGCAGAGTTATTTTTTAACCCACTCACCATTAACTTCAACAAAATGCCCTGCTTGGGTTTTTTCAATGGTTTTTGCCGCCGCTAGTGCTTCTACTTGAGCAAGTGACAGGTTGTTCTTTTTCGCAAGTTTTAAATATTGTGCTTTGCGCTTTGCGTTAATTTCATCAACAACCGCTTTAGCCTCTGCATTTTGTACAACCAAACCTAAATAACCTGAGCTATCTTCACCCACAAGCCCTTGGTTTTTAGCATCATCTAAACTAATTGCCCAAGCAGAAAATGACAATAAAGCGGCACTTAAAAGTGTGATCACGTTTAACTTTTTATTTTTTAATAAACTCATAATTGCTCCTTAGAATAACTCACTGTCATCGCTAAATAAGTCATCTAGCTCTTTATCAACTTTTACGCGAATTTCATGATCAACCTTCACATTTAAATTAATGGTGATAGGCTCTTTCGCTGCCACTTCAACGCGGTGCGTACATGCACTAAGCAACCCCAGTGCTGTAAGTATTATCAGCCATTTAGTCATTTTTAGTTCCTTTTGTTGAATACTCTTGTTCAACTTTTTGAGTAATTTCATCACTTAAGCGCAATGCTCTTAAGAGTGTAAAAACATTTTCTTCATGGTTGTAGTTAAAGTTAACTTGCTGCGCCTGTTCCTTATTGTATCCCTTTAAGTTTACACCTAAATAAAGCCAACCGTCAGGCTTTAAGTCAACACTACTGTTTAAGCTCTGAATGTCTAAATCTTCCAACAAGCTTAAAATCGGGTCCAGTTCTTGTTGCTGAGCTTTAACTGCATCAAAAGCTGCATTGTCAGTAATAACTAGTTTACCTGTTCCTTGGTTAGATACTTCACCGGATTTTACCGAAATACCTTGTTGATCAAAGTAAACGGGTAAGCGGCCATTCACTCGACCAGTTAGTGTAATGCCTGATTTATCATCTAAGGTAATAAGTTTACTCGCATCAATATTTTCAAATGTGACCAAAGACTGCTGCGCTTTTTCCGTCACTTTGTAGCTATCCAAAGCAAAACGACCACCCAGTACATCAGCAGTTATTTCTTCAGCGCGAGCAATAGAGTTCTCAACACTAAAATTACCGACAATGTTACACACAATAGCACCTGCTCGTAACTCATTTAATTCAAATGTAGTAGGAGCCACATTAAGCTGCCCTGAATCATAAGAACCCGTTAAGCGACTGCTAAAATGCGTAGCTAAATAATCGTTGTATAAGCCACTTACCTGTTCTACTTGAAATGCAAACTCAGCCTGCTGTAAATTAACATCTCCGCGAACAACCCCATTAAAGCTACCGTCGGTCAGCGTGGCTAATGGTTCAAACTGCTGTAAAACAGGGTTAAGTTTAGTCACAGCTTGATCTGCAACTGTTATCTCAAATGGATGTTCCACAGCAGATATGTGGTGACTGGCTACCAACTCAATACCATCAATAAATACATGATGTGAGGCTTGAAGCGCCCGACTTTGCAGGCCTTTAGAGCTTATGCGAATATTACTTAGGTTTAAAAGATCACTGTTAAGTTGGGTAAGTTTAGTTTCACTGTTTAAATCGGCAAATAATTCGCCAACAGCCAAACTAGAAGATGCTGATAATTGATTATTTACACCACGCACTTGGTATTGCTCATAAGCCACTGAGCGTAATTGGCTATCCAAGCTTGCATTGATATTTTTTTTATCGTCAAGCTCAGTCGTAAACTGTGCCTTGTAGCCCTTTACTGTTAATTTATCAAAACTAAGCTCAGCAAAAGCAATCTCGCTGGTTATTTTCGCATTTTTTTTATGTTGTAAAACATCCGCTATTTTAAATTGACCTGTGCTTGCTACCTTTTTAGCTGATGCGGGTAAAAAACCAGGCAGCTCATCAACTTTTAATTGGTAGTTGCCATTCACAGCCAAGTTATTTAAAGCTGCATCTATTTCTATATGCTCAACGTCTTCACTGATAAACAATAATTTAATATTGCCTTTGGCATACTCTAACGGCTGCTGAATGTTAATTGCTAGGTTTTTCAGGCTCAGCTTCGTTTCACTATTTTTAGTGTTTAATAGCATTGACGGTATAACAAGTTGTCCGTTTTCAAACTTTACCGTATCACTAAGCATCAATTGCCATTTTAACGGCAGCTGCTTGGCTACAAATTCACGCTGTGATTGATTGCTTATAAGCGTCAAACAATCACTATCAAACGTTACCAAGCTGGTTAATTGCTGTGTATTTAACAAGGCTTTTTTATCGTTAAAGTGATAGTAAATATTCATATCACCAAAAGCCTTTAGCGTTACTGGGCATTTACTAAATTGCTGTGTAAACTCAGCATCTATATTTGATTTTATATCAACGGATAACCCATCAAAGGTGAACTCATGCCCACTGTTTAATGAAAGCGCGGGTATCGGCTTTATCTTTGTTAGTAATCCATCAGCTAACTTAAAGTGACCAGTAATTTTATGATTACTGACTGTTACCTCTGCGATTGCATCACCTGAAATCACAAATGTATTTAGCTTCTCTTCACCAATGCTAACTACCAGTTCATTATGAAGTTGTGGGTGGGTAATTAACAATCTTTTGATATCAATTTTCGGCCGCTCTTTGGGTAAACTAAGTGCCAGCTTTTTGAAGGAATTATTACTTGCTGAGACACTCTCGCTATCATTTAAACGAAGATTAGCGCGGCCAACAGTTATTTTTTTTGTATCAGCCACAATGCTACCAAGCTCAATTTGATGGCCTTGGTAAGTCAAACATAACCGGTTTACGTTTAAGCTAATATTTGCATTTAGTGACCAATCTAAACAATGTAGTTCAACGCCAGATTGGCTCAAAGATGGCGCTATAGCCCATTGAGTTATAGGCATACGAAATACATAACCCAGTGTTAGAACACTCAGAAATAAAAACACGATTCCCCATGCGATGCGTTTGATCATACTATCCTTAATTTGAACCTTGAACCTTGAACCTTGAACCTTGAACCTTGAACCTTGAACCTTGAACCTTGAACCTTGAACAGTCTAAACAAAAAAGGCTGCACAAGGCAGCCTTTTTATCTTACATCTAGATCATGAATCTAGCGTGTATATTAACCTACATTTTTACGCGCATTTCTAAACATACGCATCCATGGGCTATCCTCAGCCCACTCATCTGGGTGCCAAGAGTTAGCAACCGCACGGAATACACGTTCAGGGTGTGGCATCATTACAGTTGCACGACCATCTGTTGATGTAATACCGGTGATCCCCTCAGGTGAACCATTCGGGTTTGCTGGGTACTGTGTTGTTGGGTTACCGTAGTTATCAACAAACTTAACCGCTACGGTGCCGCTTGCAAGTGCAGCCTTTGTTGCCGCTTCATTTGCAAATTCTGCATGACCTTCACCATGTGAAACTGCAATTGGCATACGTGAACCTGCCATACCATTAAAGAACACCGATGGGTTTTCTTGAATTTCAACCAGACTAAAGCGTGCTTCAAAACGCTCTGACTTATTAGTTACAAAGCGCGGCCAATGTTCAGTACCTGGAATCAACTCTTTTAATGTTGATAGCATCTGACAACCGTTACATACACCTAAGCTAAAGGTATCTTCACGATGGAAGAAGCTTTGGAACTGATCGCGTGCCATATCGTTAAACAATATTGACTTAGCCCAGCCTTCACCAGCGCCTAATACGTCACCGTAAGAGAAGCCACCACACGCCACTAAACCTTTAAACTGTTCAAGCGTTAAACGACCTTCTAAAATATCACTCATGTGAACATCTACCGCAGCAAAACCAGCACGGTTAAACGCAGCAGCCATTTCTAGGTGCGAGTTAACGCCTTGCTCACGTAAAATAGCCATTTGTGGCTTAGCACCTGTCGCAATGTACGGTGCAGCTATATCTTCGTTTAAGTCAAAGTTAAGTTTAACGTTTAAGCCTGGGTCTTTTGCATCAAATTTAGCGTCAAATTCTTGCTTAGCACACTCAGGGTTATCACGACGCGCTTGCATCTGGTAGGTTGTTTCGGCCCAAATTGTACGAAGCTCAGTACGCGTATGATTAAGTACTGTTTGCTCACCACGATTAAATACAATGTTATCGTCATTATTAAGCGAGCCAATCACATGGCTAATTGCGGCAACACCATGCTGCTCAAATACAGCATTTACAGCATCTAAATCACTGTTTGCTACTTGAATTACAGCACCTAACTCTTCGTTATAAAGCGCTTCAATATCCGAGCCAGTCAAAGTCGCTAAATCTACGGTTACACCGGTGTGTCCGGTAAACGCCATTTCAGCGATAGTAGTAAACAAGCCACCGTCTGAACGGTCGTGATACGCAAGTAGCTTACTATCAGCCACTAGCGCCTGCATAGCATTGTAAAAGCCTTTTAATAACTCAGGGCTGTCTACATCAGGAGTAACATCACCAAGCTGCTTATAAACTTGTGCAAGGCTTGATGCGCCCATACGGTTTTTACCCGCACCTAAATCAACTAATATAAGCGATGTCTCACCTTTATCAGTGCGCAGCTGTGGAGTGACGGTTTTACGCACATCATCAACGCGGCCAAACGCTGTAATAATCAGTGATAAAGGTGATGTTACTGATTGCTCAGTTGTATCATCTTCATTTTTCCATGTCGTTTTCATTGACATAGAATCTTTACCTACTGGGATTGTTAACCCAAGTGCTGGACATAACTCTTCACCTACGGCTTTTACCGCTTCATATAGACCTGCGTCTTCGCCAGGGTGACCCGCAGCCGCCATCCAGTTTGCAGATAACTTAATGTTTTCTAAGCCACCAATATTAGCACCAGCAATATTTGTAAGAGACTCGGCCACAGCCAAACGTGCTGAGGCGCCATAATTAAGTAATGCAGCTGGAGTACGTTCACCTAGTGACATAGCTTCACCGTGGTAGGTATCGTACGTTGCTGCGGTAACTGCACAGTTAGCCACAGGCACTTGCCATGGGCCTACCATTTGATCGCGCGCTACTAAACCAGTTACAGAGCGATCGCCAATAGTAATCAGGAAGGTTTTTTCTGCAATGGTTGGTAAACGTAATAAACGCTGCGCTGCATCCGCAGGATTAATAGCATCCATATCAAGTGCAGTGCCTACTACTTGTTGCGACGTAACATCACGATGCATTTTAGGTGCTTTACCTAGTAATACATCCAGTGGTAAATCTACAGGGCTGTTATCAAAATGACTATCGGCAACCGTTAAATGACGCTCTTCTGTCGCTTCACCAATAACTGCATATTGTGCGCGCTCACGCTTACAAATTGCTTCAAAGCGTGCAAAATCTTCAACGCCCACAGCAAGTACATAGCGCTCTTGCGATTCATTACACCAAATTTCGTGTGGTGCCATGCCCGGCTCATCATTAGGGATATCGCGCAGCTGGAATTTACCACCACGGCCACCATCATCTACAAGCTCAGGGAATGCATTTGATAAACCACCGGCGCCCACATCGTGTATAAACGCAATAGGGTTTGCATCACCTAGCTGCCAACATTTGTCGATCACTTCTTGACAACGACGTTCCATTTCTGGGTTTTCACGTTGAACAGAAGCAAAATCTAAATCTTCGTTTGATTGACCCGATGCCATGCTAGATGCAGCACCACCGCCTAAACCAATGTTCATTGCAGGGCCGCCAAGCGCAATCAGTTTTGCGCCTACTGGAATATCGCCTTTTTGAACATGATCAGCACGAATATTACCTAAACCACCGGCAAGCATAATTGGCTTGTGGTAACCACGTACCTCTTCACCATTATGACTCGTTACTTTTTCTTCGTATGTACGGAAATAACCTAAAAGATTAGGACGACCAAACTCATTATTAAACGCAGCACCACCTAATGGGCCTTCAGTCATAATATCAAGGGCATTCACTATGCGCCCTGGCTTACCAAAATCACTTTCCCAAGGTTGTTCAAAACCAGGAATACGTAAGTTAGATACAGTAAAGCCCACTAAGCCGGCTTTTGGTTTTGAACCACGGCCAGTTGCACCTTCATCGCGAATCTCACCGCCCGACCCTGTTGCCGCACCAGAAAAGGGCGCAATTGCCGTTGGGTGGTTATGGGTTTCAACCTTCATTAATATTTCAATGTCTTCTTGATGATACGCATATTCACCTTGCGCATTCGGGAAGAAGCGACCCGCCTTTGAGCCTTTCATTACGGCTGCGTTATCTTTATAAGCAGACAGTACATTTTCAGGGTTATGCTCAAAGGTATTTTTAATCATTTTAAACAGCGACTTTGGCTGTTCAATACCATCGATAGTCCAATCAGCATTAAATATTTTATGACGACAATGCTCTGAGTTTGCTTGTGCAAACATGAATAATTCGATGTCGTTAGGATTGCGCCCTAACTTGATGAAGTTTTCCACTAAGTAGTCAATTTCATCATCAGCAAGTGCAAACCCTTGCTCTATATTGGCTACGGCTAATGCTTCGCGGCCGCCACCTAAAATATCAACTGATGACATTTGGCGAGGTGCATCACTGCGAAATAACTGCGCTGCATCTTCTAATTTACTATGAGTAGCTTCAGTCATACGGTCATGAAGAAGCGCAATAACGTGTGTAAGCTGCTCTGTACTTAAATCACCTTCAACATAGTAAGCAATACCACGTTCAACCCTGTGAACTTGTTTAAGCCCACAGTTATGAGCGATATCAGTCGCTTTTGAAGCCCATGGCGAAATAGTACCAGGTCGAGGCGTTACTAATACCAACTGACCCGCTGGCGTATGCTCAGCAATTGTTGGTCCATAGGTTAATAACTTTTCAAGTTTGGTTTGCTCATCATTGTTTAATGGCGATGTTAAATCGGCAAAGTGAGCGTATTCGGCATATACATTGGTGACAGGAAGTTGCGATTGTTGGCAACGCGCTAAAATTTTATTAACTCTGAACTCTGAAAGTGCTGGTGCACCACGAAGGATCAACATAAGTAATTTCACCCGGGGTTAGGGATTGAACGATATTTTAGGCGCGTATTATAGTCCAAATTACTCCCAGATTTAACTCAAAAATGCGCTTTTCATTAAATTAACTTTTTCTTTTTGTTTACACCTATTTTTTACTTACTGCGATTAAACGGTAAGTGACGTAATCAGTAAGTTTTGTTATAACAGGAGATACGATGCTAAAGAGGCGAATATGTTGAAGATAAAGCTAATAACAATTATTACGTTAGTCATCCTTTTGTGTGCCTGTAATACACAAGAGCAGTCAACACAGCTTGCCCAAATTAAATCAGAAAATAAAATTCGTGTGGGTACACTCGCCAGCGCAAGTAATTACTATCAAGCTGTTCAAGGTGAACAAGGGTTTGAATTTGAACTGTCTCAAGCATTCGCCGATTACCTTGGGGTAGAGCTTGAAATTGTGCCCTTTTTTAATTTATCCGATATGTTTGCGCGCTTAGATAGTGGCGATCTCGATTTAATTGCCTCTGGACTTACTTTTAACAAGGCGCGCGCCAAACGTTACCGCTATGGCCCAACTTACAGAACAATTAGTCAAAAATTAGTATTTAAACAAGGCCGTGAACGCCCTAGAGATTTTGATGATTTAACTGGTAACTTCACCGTTATTGCTAAAAGTAGTCACTCGCTCACATTAGAAGAAATACAACAAAACAACCCAGATTTAACTTGGAATGAAACCGAAGAGTTTGATGAAGAAGAGTTATTACAAGCCGTTATTGATGGTGAAATAGATTACACCTTGGCAGATTCTCATACATTAGCGTTGTTTAGGCGCTATCATCCTAACTTGAGTATTGGCTTTTCAGTTACGCGTAATGATTCAATTGCATGGATACTCAAAAAGTCGAATGATGATTCTTTATACGCATTGCTAGTTCCTTTTTTCGGTGAAGCAAAACAAAACAATCAACTTTATGTGCTTGAAGAGAAGTATTTTGGCCATGTACGTCAGTTTAATTACGTTAATACCTTAGCCTACATAGATGCAATAAAAGAAACACTGCCTAAATATCAACCTTGGTTTATGCAATATGCGGGTAGCCTTGATTGGCGCTTACTTGCTGCATTGAGTTATCAAGAGTCGATGTGGAACCCACGAGCTAAATCACCAACGGGTGTACGCGGTATTATGATGCTAACAAGGCGCACAGCAAAACAAGTCGGTGTTACTAATCGCTTGGAGCCAGAACAAAACATACGTGGCGGTGCTCAATACTTAGCTAAATTAATCAAGCGTATACCTGATAGAATCCCGCAGCCTGATCGTACTTGGCTTGCACTTGCCGCTTATAATGTTGGTTGGGGGCACGTCAATGATGCCCGCATAATTACCGAACAACAAGGAGCTAGTCCTGATAAATGGGCTGATGTTAAAAAGCGCTTACCATTACTAGTAAAAAAACGTCACTACCGTAATACCCGCTATGGCTATGCTCGCGGTGATGTTGCAGTGACTTACGTTGACAATATTCGTCGCTATTACGATGCGCTAGTTTGGCTTGATGAAAATAATGCAATGGCAACTACACCGCCAACTTCCGAAACAGAAAAAGAAAAAGAAACAAAAGATAAAAGCATTAAACCAGGTGATGCAAATCAACGTATTAGTGATGGCGTAGAAAAAGAAAAATAAAAGCGCTATGAAAATTTCGCGCTATATTAGCTACATGTTAGAAAAGCAAATAGTTGTTTACTTGCAATCAATTATTCAATAATCTGGCTCAATTGTATTAAAATCTGTGTCATCACCAAGCACATAAGGATAAGTAATGCTTAAACGTAGACGTACACATCAACTTAAACGTTGTATAAAGCACTCAACTGCGACTCGTCGTCGAGTGATGTTAAGAAATTTGCATAAAAAGGTTATCTGGCGTCGCCGCATGTTCGCTATGCAGCAAATGGCTGAGTTAGATGCTCTAATAGCGGCTGAAGACTAATCGCTGTTAAGGTTGCGAGCGGCTAGCTTTGCTGCTTTTATTTGTGCTCGGCGACGCTTAAAAAAACTAGAAATAGTCTCTGCACATTGTGTATCTAAAACCCCACCCGTTATTTCTACCTGATGGTTTAAACGAGGTTCTTGCAACAAGTTCATAATTGAACCAGCAGAACCCGTTTTAGCATCGGCAGCACCAAATACTAATCGTTTAATTCGGCTGTGCACCAATAAACCCGCACACATAGAGCACGGCTCTAACGTAACATACAAAGTGCAATCAATTAAGCGATAGTTATTAAGCACTTTGCCGGCTTCTCTTACCGCTATCATCTCAGCATGAGCCGACGGATCATTATCGGTAATTGAGCGATTATAACCCGCGCTTATAAGCTGATTATTTTTGACAATAATGGCGCCTACAGGTATCTCATCGAATTGCTCTGCTTGTTTTGCATACACAAGGGCTTGTTCCATCCAATATTGGTCGTCAAATGGCTCTGTCATGATTATTACTTAACTATTTTTTATGCCGTAATTATACCAACTTAGCGTAATAAAATGCGCTATTGATCACTTTATTGCAAAAATAAAACAAATTTAAGTGGTTTACCATGGCCCATAAGGCGAGATTTACGCTATAATCTCTCGCTTTTTTTATTTAGCTCACAACACGGGTAGCAAATGAAATTTCCTGGACGCCGCAGGCATAAACATTATTTTCCAGTGGAAGCCAAAGATCCACTGACCAATCAACTTAACGCCACAGAACGATTACACCGCAGCTATATTACGGGGATCGATCAAATCGTTGTTGATATAGAAGCTAAGGTTGACCAAGCTTTTCTCGATGAATTTCAATTGCGCCGAGGGATGTCGCAAGTTATAGATAATGACATCACTAATGCTTTATACGATCGCTTAAAACTAAACGATATGGTCGATTACGAATTCGCAGGAGGGACCGTTGGCAACACGATGCACAACTATTCCGTACTTGCTGATGATCGTTCGGTACTATTAGGCGTAATGAGCGAAAATATAAAAATAGGCAGTTATGCATATCGATTTTTATGTAATAACTCAAGTCGTGTAGATTTAGACTACTTACAACCAGTCGATGGTCCTATTGGCCGTTGCTTTACCTTGATTGATGAAACAGGTGAGCGCACGTTTGCTATTAGTGCTGGCCTGATGAATTACCTAAAGCCAGAGTCAATTGATAAAGAGCTAATAGAAGGCTCATCAGCATTAGTCATCAGTGCTTATTTAATGCGTACTCAAGGTGATGAAACCATGACCGAAGCGACTATGCAAGCAATCAAGTATGCTAACGATGCAAATGTACCCGTGGTATTAACACTGGGGACTAAGTTTCTTATCGAGCAGGACCCGACATGGTGGGCTAACTTTGTAGAAAAGCATGTTGATATACTTGCTATGAACGAAGAAGAAGGCCAAGCAATTACTGGATATGAAGATCCACTTCTTGCTGCTGACAAAGCATTAGATTGGGTTGACTTAGTTATTTGTACAGCCGGTGAAAAAGGCTTATTTATGGCTGGTTTTGTTGACGACAGCTGCAAACGTGAAACAGAGTATCCATTATTACCGGGTGCCATACCAGATTTTAATCGTTATGAATTTTCACGTGCAATGCGTAAAGTTGACTGTGAAAACCCTATAAAGGCATATAGCCATACAGCGCCGTTTATGGGCGGGCCTGACTCGATTAAAAATACCAATGGTGCCGGTGATTGCGCTTTAGCTGCTGTTTTACATGACTTATCAGCGAATGTTTATCATAAGTTGAATGTTGCGAACTCAGCAAAGCATCAGCAACAGGCTATTACCTACTCATCGCTCGCACAAATTAGTAAATACGCTAACCGTGCTAGCTTTGAAGTACTTGTACAGCATTCGCCTCGCTTATCACGTGGTTTGCCTGAGCGCGAAGATTGTTTAGAACAAGTGTATTGGGATCAATAAGATCCCATTACGCTAAACAAAGCTAAAATATCGATATATCAAGCTTTTTAGATAGCAGCTCTAATGCTGCTATTCCCGCCACTGAGTTACCAAAAGAGTTTAATCCAGGTGAATAGACTGCCACTGTAAATCTATTCGGCAACACCGCTAATATTGTTCCAGAAACACCCGATTTACCTGGCATGCCAACACGATAACCAAAATCACCTGCTGCGTCATATAACCCACTGGTAAACAACAACGAATTTAGTTGCTTGTTTTGACGACTAGAAAGTACTCGTTTTTTTGAGCTGTAATCTATCCCTTTATTGGCTAAAAAATTGTACGCCTTGGCAAGTTCAATACAATTAAGTTCTATGGCACAAAAATTAAAATACGACCAAAGGACATCATCTACTTCATTCTCAAAGTTACCGAATGATTTCATTAAATGTGCCATTGCCGCATTTCTATGCCTAAACTCATATTCTGAGTTAGCCACTTGCTTGTCAATTATAATACTGCGATTACCTGATAAATCGCGAAATGTTTCAAGCATAGAGTGCATAGGTGCAGATAAACGACTATACAGAGCATCACAGGTAACAATCGCTCCCGCATTAATAAATGGGTTACGTGGAATCCCTTTTTCAAACTCAAGCTGTGTCAGAGAGTTAAACGCCGTACCAGAAGGCTCTTTGCCAACTCTATTCCATAATTCATCGCCATAGCGTTGCAACGCTAATGTCAGAGTCATTACTTTAGATACAGATTGAATTGTGAAACGTTGCTCACAATCACCGGCGCAGAAAATTTCTCCGTCCGTAGTATAAATAGCAATAGAGAACTGCTCAGGAGAAACCTCTGCCAATGCCGGTATATAATCGGCAACTTTACCCTGCGTTAGTAAAGGCTTAACCTCTTGAGTTATCTCATTTAACACTCGTTGATAATCACTCGTTGGCAATCGACACCTCAATAATACGAAATCTAAAACCAAATTTTAACACGTCAGATCCATAACCGCATGGTAATGTTGAGCAAATAGGGGATTCGCTGATATCAATGAAAATATTTCACTACAAACTTCGAAACTATTACAGCATAAGCAAACCATAGTAAGGGCTTTAAGTTCCTACTTTTTTTACTTTAATCTGATGCCTTTAATTAGAGTCGGTGGGCTACTTCGTAGCCACAGCGCAGTAGAATATCGTAGTGCCCACAGCGGTAAAAAGTCACATAGCAAATGCGATGCTATCATTGTGTCGGGGCGGCCTTGTGCGGGGCTCGCCTTCGAGCTGTTTTGTTTGGCTACTGAGTTTGGCATGGGCTCTTAGATATTTACTAAACCCCAAACAGCAAAAAACCCGTTACATTGCTGTAACGGGTTTCTTTATTTGGATCCTGGTAATGTCCTACTTTCACATAACAAATGCTACACTATCATCGGCGCTGTTTCGTTTCACTACTGAGTTCGGCATGGGGTCAGGTGGGTCCAAAACGCTATTGTCACCAAGAAAATTCTTTTCAATTTTCTTATTATTAATTTTTAAATTTAAAGTCTTTCGACTAAATTTGGAGCCTGGTAATGACCTACTTTCACATAGCAAATGCTACACTATCATCGGCGCTGTTTCGTTTCACTACTGAGTTCGGCATGGGGTCAGGTGGGTCCAAAACGCTATTGTCACCAAGCAAATTTGGTTGTCAGTCCGTATCGCTACGTACTAACTAAAATTTGGAATTTCTGATAATAAAGTCTTCAAGTATCTACTTTAGTCTATTAACTTCTTCGCTTGTTTCACTATCACATAAAACGCGTTTGGCGTTGTATGGTTAAGCCTCACGGGTAATTAGTACAAGTTAGCTTAATGGCTCACACCACTTCCACATCTTGCCTATCAACGTTGTAGTCTTCAACGGCCCTTCAGAGACTTTAAAAGTCTAGTGAGAACTCATCTCGAGGCCTGCTTCGCGCTTAGATGCTTTCAGCGCTTATCAGTTCCGAACGTAGCTACCGGGCAATGCCATTGGCATGACAACCCGAACACCAGCGGTTCGTTCACTCCGGTCCTCTCGTACTAGGAGCAACCCCTCTCAATTCTCAAACGCCCACGGCAGATAGGGACCGAACTGTCTCACGACGTTCTAAACCCAGCTCGCGTACCACTTTAAATGGCGAACAGCCATACCCTTGGGACCGACTTCAGCCCCAGGATGTGATGAGCCGACATCGAGGTGCCAAACACCGCCGTCGATATGAACTCTTGGGCGGTATCAGCCTGTTATCCCCGGAGTACCTTTTATCCGTTGAGCGATGGCCCTTCCATTCAGAACCACCGGATCACTATGACCTACTTTCGTACCTGCTCGACGTGTCTGTCTCGCAGTTAAGCTGGCTTCTACCATTACACTAACCGTACGATGTCCGACCGTACTTAGCCAACCTTCGTGCTCCTCCGTTACTCTTTGGGAGGAGACCGCCCCAGTCAAACTACCCACCAGGCACTGTCCGTAACCCCGATTCAGGGGCCAACGTTAGAACATCAAAACTACAAGGGTGGTATTTCAAGGACGACTCCACAAAAACTAGCGTCTCTGCTTCAAAGTCTCCCACCTATCCTACACATGTAGGTTCAATGTTCAGTGCCAAGCTGTAGTAAAGGTTCACGGGGTCTTTCCGTCTAGCCGCGGGTACACAGCATCTTCACTGCGATTTCAATTTCACTGAGTCTCGGGTGGAGACAGCGTGGCCATGGTTACACCATTCGTGCAGGTCGGAACTTACCCGACAAGGAATTTCGCTACCTTAGGACCGTTATAGTTACGGCCGCCGTTTACCGGGGCTTCGATCAAGAGCTTCTCCGAAGATAACCCCATCAATTAACCTTCCGGCACCGGGCAGGTGTCACACCGTATACGTCATCTTGCGATTTTGCACAGTGCTGTGTTTTTAATAAACAGTCCCAGCCACCTGGTCACTGCGGCTCCAATCAGCTTAGAGAGCAAGTCTCATCACCAATCGGAGCGTACCTTCTCCCGAAGTTACGGTACGATTTTGCCTAGTTCCTTCACCCGAGTTCTCTCAAGCGCCTTAGTATTCTCTACCTGACCACCTGTGTCGGTTTGGGGTACGATTCGGTATAATCTGAAGCTTAGAGGCTTTTCCTGGAAGTATGGCATCAGCAACTTCATCACCGTAGTGACTCGTCTCGTGTCTCAGCCTAACAGCAACCCGGATTTACCTAAGTCGCTAGCCTACACACTTTCACATGGACTACCATCGCCATGCTTGCTTAGCCTGCTCCGTCCCCCCATCGCAATTATACCAAGTACGGAAATATTAATCCGTTTCCCATCGACTACGCCTTTCGGCCTCGCCTTAGGGGTCGACTTACCCTACCCTGATTAACATGGGATAGGAACCCTTGGTCTTCCGGCGTGCGGGTTTTTCACCCGCATTATCGTTACTCATGTCAGCATTCGCACTTCTGATACGTCCAGCATACCTCCCGGTACACCTTCAACCGCTTACAGAACGCTCCCCTACCACTCAGAATAAATTCTGAATCCGCAGCTTCGGTGCATAGTTTAGCCCCGTTACATCTTCCGCGCAGACCGACTCGACCAGTGAGCTATTACGCTTTCTTTAAAGGATGGCTGCTTCTAAGCCAACCTCCTGGCTGTCTGGGCCTTTCCACATCGTTTCCCACTTAACTATGACTTTGGGACCTTAGCTGGCGGTCTGGGTTGTTTCCCTCTTCACGACGGACGTTAGCACCCGCCGTGTGTCTCCCGGATATTACTTTACGGTATTCGGAGTTTGCAAAGGGTTGGTAAGTCGGGATGACCCCCTAGCCTTAACAGTGCTCTACCCCCGTAAGTATTCGTCCGAGGCTCTACCTAAATAGATTTCGGGGAGAACCAGCTATCTCCCGGTTTGATTAGCCTTTCACTCCTAACCACAGGTCATCCCCTAACTTTTC